>NZ_JBKQWO010000001.1:0-116152 GCF_052325125.1 Methanoregula sp.
TGCACGCCATGCCGGAACTTCCCCGATCCGGTGACCGGATCTTCCGGTTCCCGGACCATCATACATCCGGGCAGATCCCTGCACAACCCCGTCTATGCAAAAGGAATACAAAGACTAAAAAAGCGCCCGACCAGACGCCTTACGCAGCCTCGCGGCCGGAATATGGATCTCGAAACGGGCCCCCCGGCCATACTCACCGGTCTCGCGTATGGTCAGGCTGGTGATGGTGAGGATCTCCTGAGTGAGGAACAGGCCAAGACCCGTATGCGAACCAAAACCCTTGACAAAAATGTTCTGTTTGTCGGCAGGCGGGATGCCACACCCGTCATCGGCAACAACAAGGTCAAAACCGCCGGGAACCTCGTGCCCCAGTACCTCTATCCGCGTTACATGTTCCCCGTGCATGAAGGCATTCTCAAAAAGATTGTAAAACACCTGTTTTAACAGCGGATCGGCAAAGACTTCGATACCGTTGAGGGATGCATCAACGTTTACAGGAGAAAAGCCCCCATCCCCGAGTACTGCCGCAATGGTTGTGGGGATGTCCTGCCAGGAGGGGTTCTGCAGCCCCATATCCTCATACTGCTGGGTAAACAGGATCTGGCCCCGGATCACCTCACCCGTCTGCATCGCCCGTTTGAGCAGGTCCCGGACCCCGGGATCCGTGATCCTGCCTTCCAGTAACGCGAAATAGCCCTGGAGTGCCGTCAGCTGGTTGATGATATCATGCCGGGTAATCGAGGACAAAAGGTTGAGTTTTTTGTTTGCTTCGTGTAGTGCCTGATCCTTGTGCCTGCGGTCCGTGATATCCCGGCCCACGGACTGGTACTCCGTCACCCGCCCGTCCTTTTCAAAAATCGCCCGGTCCGACCACTGCTGCCACCGGATCTCTCCTGACGGCATACGGATGCGGTGTTCGACCGTCTGTACCGGATGATCGGGGCGAATCGATACAAAGTGAGCGGCAATGAGCGGATGATCTTCTTTTGGGATATCCGGGACAAATTTGTGCCCGATAAGTTCCTCGCGGGTTTTCCCGAAATACCGGCAATACGCATTGTTAACGAAAATGTGCCTCCCATCCGGCGAAAACCGGCAGATAAACTCCGTCTGGTCTTCCACCACGTTCCGGTACCGTTCCTCGCTCTGGACGAGCGCCTGCTGGTTCCGGGTCAGCTCGTCGTAGTTCTGGCGCAGTTCCTCCTCGGTCGCCGTCAGCTGCTCGTAGGCCGCATTCAGCTCCTCATGTGTGGATATCAGTTTCTCTTCCGCGGTCTTTTGCCCGGTAATATCCATGCCGACCGACTGGTATTCGGCAATGCTGCCGTTCTTATCGAAGACCGCCCGGTCGCTCCAGCGCTGCCACCGCACATCCCCCGAGGGCATGGTAATCCGGTGCTCGATGATCCCGACAGGATTTTCCGGGGTCAGCGCCGAAAGGTGCTGTTTTACCCGGGCCAGGTCGTCCGGGGGGATTACGACCGTGTGCGGCTTCCCGAGACAGGTTTTTGCGTCGAGGCCAAAATACCGGCAGTACGCCCCGTTGACAAACGTGAGCCTGCCATCCGGGGAAAACCGGCAGATAAACTCCGTCTGGTCCTCCACCACATTCCGGTACCGCTCCTCGCTCTGGACGAGCGCCTGCTGGTTCCGGGTCAGCTCGTCATAGTTCTGGCGCAGTTCCTCCTCGGTCGCCGTCAATTGCTCGTAGGCCGCATTCAGCTCCTCGTGCGTCGATCTCAGTTTCTCTTCGGCCTCTTTCCTGCCCGTGACATCACGGATTGTCTCAATCGCACCAATCACGGTGCCACCCGAATCATAGAGGGGGGATGCAATCCTCCAGAGAAACGCGCCTTTGCCCTCATAGACTTTCGGACTGTACAATTCGGAGGTAAGTTTATCGCCGTTCCAAACCAGATTCGGGTGTGCGTCCTCACATGTTTTATCGTTATTGAGGACGATATCCACCAGGGGGACAGGCTCCTCGTTTATTACCGAAAGCGCATCCAGGTACTTGCCGGTGCCAAGGATTGCATCGGGAGGCACCCCGGTCATCTTCTCCATCATACGGTTCCAGGAGATCACTTTATTCTCGCGGTTGATCGCAAATGTCGCATCCGGGAGAAAATCGATAAGATCAGACAACTGCTGACGGGATTCCTTGAGATCGTCCCGCATCCGGTTCCGATCGATAGCCGTCAGGAGTTTGTGTTCAAGTTCGACGAACTGGGGCTTCTGCTCCCCGCCTTTCTGGAGGTAGAAATCGGCACCGCTGTTGAGGGCTTCAATGGCAATCTCTTCCCGGCCCTTCCCGGTAAAGAGGATAAAAGGGAGATCGCGGTAGTGACACCGGACATGCCGGAGAAATTCAAGGCCATTGATGCCGGGCATCTCATAATCTGAAATGATGCCATCGTACTTCCTCCGCTGTACCTTGTCGAGAGCCTCCCCCACGGACGCGGCCGTATCGATACGGAGTTTTCCTGACATCTCAAGAAAGATCTTCCCGAGATTGAGGAGTGAGGGATCATCATCGACATACAGCACTGAGAGCATACGCGTTACCTCATTTTGCAGAGTGGATTATTATTATTACTCCACTGAATAAATGCCAACCGATTTGATCCTGCAAAAAAATTTTGCACGCCCGGTAACCCCCCCCAATCCTAAGATCCCCAGTGTTGTGACCGTGAGAAAAGACCGCCGCGCAGGACCGTGGTGCCCCCGGGATACCTGATGAAAAACCGCAAGCTTCCCGGTCAGAAACGATACTCCGGGATGCCGGGAAGGGGCAGGGAAACGGCAGGTAACGGAGGGAAAAACAAGGGAGATTGTTTTTAGCTGCACCCGGTCCAGCCGCAGTGCTTGCAGATCCCCTGGTTGCAGCCCTCGCCGAAGTCCAGCGGGTTGTGGCACTCGGGGCAGAGCCGCTGCTCCCCGGTCTTTCTGATATTCCAGTCGCTGAGCGTGGCGACGCTCTGGTTTTTGGCCGAAAGCTCGATGCACCGCCCGACCACGTCCGCACAGGAGTGGCCTTCCGAGGAGGGGTTCTTGATCGCGGAGATGCAGTTCACTTTTGCGAACTGTTTGACAAATTTCCCGTAGGGCACGCCATTCTGGAGGCCGGTGCTGATCGCACGGCCAAGCGCACTGCTGTTCGCGTCGCACCCCCCGCTCCCGACCGTCCGGATAAAGACCTCCATGGGTTTTCCCTCCAGCAGGTTTACCGTCACGTAGAGACGGCAGCACCCGGACTGGCAGAGGTACGTCCGGCCGGCCAGCTCTTTTGGCCGGTCGATGGAAAGCGACGGGATCTTCTCCGGCACCGCCCGCATGGCCGCCGCGGCCGTGGCTGGTTCGCCTAGTCCCTGAACGGTCGGGGCGGCAGGGCTCTTCTCTTTAAGGGCAAGCACGACATCGTCCCTGCTCCCGGTACGGTAAATGGTGATCCCCTTGAGGCCGAGCTTCCACGCCATGAGAAGCGCCTCCTCGCAGTCCTCCTTTGTGGCCGAGCAGGGCATGTTGATGGTCTTGCTGATCGAGGCATGGACATGCTTCTGGAAACTGGCCTGCATCAGGATATGGTCCCGCCACGGGATATCGAGCGCCGTCTTGAAGAGTGCGAGAAACCCCTCCGGAAGCCAGTGCAGGTCCTGGATCGTCCCGGTCTCGTGGACATGGGCGATAACCTCTTCTGCCTTCTTTTCCCGCTCCTCCCCGGCAAAACCCATGTCGGAGACGGTGCGGACGAGCGCCTCCCTGAACACCGGGTTGACAATAACAAAGGTCTTGCCTACCGTGTTCTTCCTCGTGTAGGCAAACGAGAAGACCGGTTCGATACCGCTCGAACACCCGGCCAGGAGCGAGATCGTCCCCGTAGGGGCGACTGTGGTCATCGCAGCGTTCCGGACGGTGAAATCCTTCCAGGTGCTTCCTTTCCACGCGGGGAAGGGCCCCTTTGCTTCGGCCAGCCTGTGCGATTCATCCACGGCGGTATCCGTCACGAGTTTCATGACCTGCTCGCACCACGCCCGTCCTTCCGTCGAATCGTAGGCAAGGCCGATCATGAGCATCGCATCATGGACGCCCATGACGCCGAGGCCGATCTTGCGGGTTTTCCGTGTCGCTTCACCGATCTGCGGGATGGGAAAAACATTCTTATCGATCACGGTATCGAGGAACCGGGTCGCCATCCGTGCCGTCTCCCCGAGCAGGTTTCCATCGAGCAAACGATCGTGAACGCAGGCGGCAAGGTTGATGCTCCCAAGAACGCAGCTCTCGTAAGGAAGGAGCGGTTGCTCGCCGCAGGGGTTCGTGGTGTCGATATCGCCGATTAAGGGCGTCGGGTTGTGCCGGTTGATCTCGTCGTAGAAGAGGATGCCGGGCTCGCCATTCTTCCAGATCCCCTCCACAATGCCGGTCCAGATCTGCCCGACCGTGATCTTCTCGCCAGAGCCCTCGCGGGTGAGCCAGACCGTGTCAAACTGCTTCCCCGCAACAAGGTCCATGAACCTGTCGTTCACCATCACGGAGATGTTGAAGTTGGCGATCTCACCCTCTTTTTTCTTCGCGGCAATAAATGCGAGGATGTCCGGGTGCCAGACGTTGAGGATCCCCATGTTGGCCCCACGCCTGCGCCCGCCCTGCTTGATCACGTCGGTAGCCGCGTTGAAGACCCGCATGAACGAGATGGGGCCCGATGCGACACCGTCAGTGGACTGGACGGGCGAGCCTTCCGGCCGGATGTGCGAGAAGTTGTACCCGGTCCCCCCACCGGTCTTGTGGATGATCGCCCCTTCCTTCATCGCATCAAAGATCCCGTCGATGGAGTCCGGGACCGGGAGGGTGAAGCAGGCGGAGAGCTGCCCGATCTCGGTTCCCGCGTTCATGAGGGTGGGGGAGTTGGGAAGGAAGCGCAGCGAGATCATCGCCTCATAAAAACGGGCTCTTTCGGTTTCATTTTCTGCCAGGGCCGAGGCTACGCGGCGGCAGATATCACAAAAATCCTTCTCCCCTTTCCGCAGGTAGCGGGCAGAGAGGATGCTGTCGACGACTGATGGTGGGTTCATGGCTGGACCTGTGCTGTGGTGTAAAGGATGAAAAGGACTAATTTAACGGATGAAATATTGCTCATGGAATAAGTTATAGGTTGTTGTCCGCGATGTAATCGGGAACCGGCGGTTCTTCCGGTCAGGAGAATATACCTGTCCAGGGGAACCGCGGGGTGTCCAAGGTGCATCCGGTACGCGGCCAGTATCTCGTCCCGTCCGCGAACCCGGTCTTACCGGGGAATAACCACCCGGTCGATGCCATGGATCATCCCGTTTGTGCAGGAAATATCCGGGATGGTTACGGCAGCGCCGCCGAAGATCACGACACCGTCTTTTTCTGTTATCTCGACGGTGATGCCGAGACGGGTCTTGGGGAAGTTCAGTTTCTTTATCGTGCTGCACGAGAGGTTGCCAAAGAGGATATGGTACTGGAGGACCCGGAGCAGCTGCCCCTGAGGATCGGCCATGAGCGCGGCAAGGGTTGCCGGAGGCAGCACCCGGAATGCTTCATCGGTGGGCACACAGACCGTAAACGGCCCTTTCCCGGCAAGCACCGTGTCAAGGCCGGCGGCCCGGAGGGCCTGCGCCATTAGGGAGAACCGGCTGTCGGTTGCGAGCGTTCTTGTGATCGTATCTGGTAAGGTCATGTCAGGTATCCTGTAAAAAGTCCGGGTACGTCTGTTGTCGTGCCCGGCAAAAAACCTGTTTTTCCGGCCGCACATTACGCGCCGGTATACACTCGTATCCTTCAGCAGCCGGATCCCAGATCTACCGTCATATCGTTTGCGAGCCGGCTGTACCGCTTCGGGTTAGCATCGAACTGTTTCTTGCAGTAGTTACAGCAGAAATAGTATTCGGTATCCCTGTACGTGCTCCTGAACTGGGCGGTGTCTTCGTCGATTATCATAAAACAGACCGGATCGGTGGCCATAACACGTTCTCCTTGTTCGTACCTTTCCATCTGGCATACCTTCCAGATAAAGGTGTGGAAACGGATGGTGGGACAAACAGGACTTTCTCATCCGGCGTCCTCTGACTTGTCATGGACCGGCAGGAGCACATCCATATCATCGGCGCGGGGGAGGAGATCGGAGCGGCCTGTGCGGCAGCCATCCGGGATTTGCAGGATATCACCCGGATATTTGTCTTTGCGGACAGCGAACTCTATTCCAATTCTTCCCGCGACGACGAGCGGACAAAAGCGCACAAGACGGCGGTCCGGGTGGCGGTCAATGGCACAAAAGCCCTTGCCGCATCCCTGAAAATACCTGCATCGCTTGTGTATATCGATCCGCCGGCATCCGGAACGGTGGCCGCAGCGGTACAGAAGATCAAAAGCGGGTATCCCGGCGCACGCTGCACCTTCGATCTTTCCGGCGGCTCAAAGGATCTCTCCCTTGCTCTCTTCCAGGTCTCGCTCTGGCTGGAAGGCGATGCGTACTATGCGTATGCCGGGCCGAGGGGGGCGGGTCCGTCGGAAAAACTGGCAGTCCCGAAGATCCCGCTCCGGGACATCGCGGCAAACCCGAATTACCTGAGGATCCTCACAGTGCTTTCCGATCCCCCCGGGAAAGCGGAGACTGCTCCCCGGATCCTGCCCCGGTCGTACCTGTTTACCCAGCTGGAACCGTTCTATGTGCCGGTCCGGACAAAGGGCGTGAAAACGAATACTTCGACGACAAAAACGGATGCCACCACCGGGAAGCGGGCGGTGATCCCTGTTCTCAGCCAAGGGACGTTTTCGAGCATGATGAACACGCTTGCCAGCGCTGATCTGGTACAGGAAGTGCCGGGCCCGGCCGGAAACCGGAAGGAAAAATATTACCGGATTACGGCATCAGGCACCCTGGCAATGCAGCTCGCGTGAAAAAATCCCGGAAACCGGTTGTCAGTTGATCATTTGATTATCAGATGTACACTTTATTATCAATTGTACATCTGATAAAATTTTTTCTTTTCACGCCGGACGGCCGGGCCGGAGGGGGTGGGGGGGTCCCCTCTTTTGAAAAAGTCCGGGCCGACCAAATTTTTTTTAAAAAGGATGAGACCCCCAGGACCTGTCACGAAAGGGTACGCTGATAGTCAAAAGTTCACTGTAATTTCTGGATTTTGGGAAGGTGCAGTAACCCGCGCTACCTGACCCAGGTCACTTTTGGTGCATGCTTGTCATGGGCTTCCGGGGACTCGGTCGGGTACCCGAACACAATTGTCCCGACCGGGCTGTATCCTTCGGGAATCCGGAATCCTGCCATGAGCTCCTTGTTCTCATATGCAACTTCCGTCGATCCTACCCAGCAACTGCCGATGCCGAGCGCATGGGCGGCAAGCATCATATTCTCAGCACACAGCGAACAGTCGATCTCCCGGAACCGGCTCGCAGTCTTCCCGACGATCATGATGACCGTCGGTGCATCGTAATAAATCGAGTATCCGGGGCTCTCCAGCATCGCCCGGAATGCATCGGACATCCCGTCATGCGCATCCTTCATAAGCGAGATCATGCGGGGTTTGCAGTAGTCTGAGACCTTGTTTAAGAACGTCTGGTCCTGCACCACAACGAATGCCCACGGCTGAAGGGCAAGGGCTGAGGGGGCATAGGTGCCTGCCCGGATGATCTTCTCAAGATCCTTGTCGGGGATCTGCCGCTTCTCAAACTTCCTGACACTGCGGCGTGTCATGATTGCGTCAAGTGCTTCCATGGTTTTCCTCCGTTTTTCCCGTTGCCGGCCGGATACCGGCAGGGTTTTTCCCTGCGTCGCACGGGGGACCGTTTACCGGCCGGCCTGTCCGAGCCTTTTGCCCATCTCAAACGCTTTCTTACAGTCCTCCGGGAAGACCTCACGGCGCCTGCGGGCCTTTGCCTCCGGGTCAAACCCTGACGAGACATATTTTGAATAATCGTCAAACTGCAGGGTGTCAGTCACCATGATCCACTCGGAGGAGCCGAAGATCCGTTCCAGCAGCGACGAGGTCAGCCGGAACTGTGCTTCGTACCCCATATCCTTTACCCGGCCTTCGTCAGCGCCCATCGTGTAGATAAAACCGGTGGGCATCTTTTTCGGAAACAGGGAGGATCGCGCCGCGTCGTAGACAATGTACGGGAATGCCAGCCGTTCCAAAAAGGACCTCATCTCGCCGGTCGCCGTTCCGACATAGATCGGCGAGCCGAGGATGAGGGCATCAGCGTTGGCGACCTTTTCAAGGAGGGGAGTGAGCCCGTCCTTCACAGCGCATTTCCCGTAGCTCTTCCCGCCCACGAGCTTGCAGGAGAAGCAGCTGGTACATCCCTTGTAGTCCAGATCGTACAGGTGCACGATCTCTATCTCTGCCCCTTCCGATGCCGCCCCTTCGAGGGCGTGTTCAAGCAGCGTTGCGGTATTCCACGTTGTGCGCGGGCTTCCGTTGATTGCGATAACCTGTGTCATGGGTTCACCGTTTTGTAAGGTTCTGTGCAGGATTTTTGGGTATCAGGTATGTCCGGCCGTGCCGGTTCCTTCAGGATTCCTGTGCCTTTTTTATCGTCTTGATCAGCCAGGCCATGTTCTTTGCGGCATCCCGGGCACGGCCGATGCCTTCCTCGTCTTTGTTCACGTCCCCGATCTCTCTTCCCACTCCGAGGACCGGGAATCCCGGGACAACCATGCCGCCGGCAAGCAGGAAGTGGAGCATGGTATCGATCGTGCGACTGCCCCCGGACCGCCGGACTGCTGCTACGGCCATACCCACCCTGAGGCGGTACAGGCCCCCGTTTGCCATGGACACAAATCCTGCCCGTTCGATCAGTCCCTTCATCTCCGCGGTCACGTCCAGGAAGTACACCGGCGATCCGAGGATGATGCCGTCCGCTTCGACCATCTTGTCGATGCAGCCATTGACGATGTCATCGTCAAAGACGCAGTGCCCGTCCTTGTTCTCGAAACACTTCATGCAGGCGGTACAGCCCCGGACCTTCTTTTTGCCGACCTGCACGAGCTCGGTTGCGATCCCTTCGTTCTCCAGTTCCTCAAACATATGCCCTATAAGGATGGATGTGTTCCCGTCATTCCGCGGGCTTCCATTGAATGCAACGACTTTTGCCATATTCGATCACCAGATCTTCCTTTCTTTTCCCGGTTCGGGGAGGCACCCCGGGTATTTCCCCCGCTTACTGTTTTTCATCTTTTAAGGCCTCTGCCACCTCGCGGGTGGCGAGAATGCCATTCAATGCCGCCGGGAATCCCGCGTACACGGATACCAGCAGCATGATCTCCACGATCTCTGCCTCGGAGAGGCCGGCCCGGAGCCCGCCGCCGATATGGAACCGGAGCTGCGAGGGGGCCGTGCCTTTTGCAGCAAGCGCCGCAATCGTCGCCACCTGCCGGCTCCGGATAGGCAGGATACCCCGGGCGTAGATGTCCCCGTACCCGAATTCGACAACGTACCGCGTGATATCGGGGTTGATCGTGTCGAAGGTTTCCCTGAGCACCCGTTCCTGGTCCGGTGCGATCTGTGCGAGCAGCTCCTTCCCGCGCCCGTACCTGTTCTCAGATCCGGCATGGACCGATTCTTTGGAGAGCGTCCGCCCGGTCTCTTTCAAAACCTCCATGAGTGTGCCCATCGCGTTCAGGGTCGCCGGGAACCCGGCGTACCCGCACATCTGGATGATGATCTCCCGGATCTCTTCGGGAGAACAGCCAACATGGAGAGCTGCGTGGATGTGAACCTTCAGCTGGGGGGCGGCCGTACCCATGGCGGTGAGGGCGGCGACGACCGCCTGTTCTTTTGTCGTATTATCGAGGATCTCCCGGGCATAGATCTCCCCGAACGAATATTCGATGAGGTACCGGGCAAGGTCCGGGCAGATGCCGTTTAGCGTCTCTTCGACCCTGACACCGGCCTCCCCATCGATCTCGAGCAATTTTTTCCTTCCGATAGTTGCATAGTCAGTCATACGTCCTCCTGATCGTTCGTTGTATTAAAAATTCCTGCGTACGGCGCCATTCCTTACCGCCACGTAACCTGTACCGGGTTGCGGCGCGGAATACCATAGGTCTTGTACTGCGGGTGGCCGAACATCAGGCTGCAGGCGTACGTGCGGCCCGCCGGTAGTGCGAGCGCTTCCTGCAGGGGCTCGTACGCGGCAGCGGCCATCGAGAGGAATCCTGCCCAGCAGGTTCCGACCCCGAATGCCGGCGCGGCGATATCGAAATGGGTCAGCGCGATCAGTGCATCGACAGTGGCGACCGGGTTGCCCTCCGGGATGTGGGCTATCACGAGGTGGGGCGCCCCGCGGCAGACCGGGTCATCCCCGGCTTCCCATGCGGCAACGAGCGAGGGAATATACCCGCTCATCGGGTGGCCGCTGCCTTTTAACGTCTTCATCCAGTCGATGGTAAGGCCGGCAAGCCACCGGACTTCCTTTGGATCGTGAACGATAAGCCACTGGACCGGCTGGCCGTTGCCGCCCGAAGCTGCGTACCGGGCAATATCGAGGATCTGCAGGATTTTTTCCCTCGGCACCGGCTCCCTGGTGAAATGCCGGACTGACCGGCGCTTTTTCAGGTAGACCCCGAGATCTTCAGGAGAGATCGTCCCCGTCCCTGCCGGCAGGGTGGCTTTCTCATCCGGAAGGTAATTTAAGAGGAGCGCCTGCGACGGGCAGGAAACCTCGCAGTGCCCGCACCGGATGCAGAGACCGGCGTTCGCATCCTGCACCATCGGCAGGGTATTCTCGTCCGCCGGGTCGACAATCGACATCGGGCAGACCGCAGAGCAGATCCCGCACCGGGTGCAGAGATCCTGGTTAACGAGAAGGGCTGCCATTTTTCACCGTCCTTTTTGTGTACTTTTGTGGAAGGGTGGTACCAGATTCTTCCCGGCGCTCCACGCGTCCCCTGCGCGCTTTCCGAGCGTCCAGTACCGGTTATCCGGCATGGTCAGAAAGAGCGGGTCGATGGCGGTAAAGTCCGGTTTCCCGTCCTTGATCGCATTCCCGTCCGCATAGACTCCCATGATCTCGCCTACAAAAAGCGTGTTGGTCGGGAGCGGGACGGCCGTTTCAAGCCGGCACTCAAGCGAAACCGGGCACTCGCGGATCATCGGTGCGGTTCCGAGCGATCCATAAAACACATCAAAAACACGGGATTTATCGGTCTTTTCACCGGAGACGAGCCCGCAGTAGTCGGTCTTCTCCAGAAGAGCCGAAGAGGGAATGTTCACCGAGAAGGTCTTTGTCTCAAAAATTCCCTGCGGAGTGTAATGGTGGTTCCCTATCCCGCAGAGAATCATCGGGGGATTCGCGTTTGCCCGGGCACACCAGCCCACGGTCATAAAATTCGCTTTTCCCTTTACCTGCGTCCCTACGAGGACCACCGGCATCGGGATGAAAAAATTGTTTCCGATCTGTACCTTTTCCATACCTGTCCTCCTCACTCACCGCGGAGCGTGGTGTGTCCAGACAAAACACCCTGTTCCGCCATGCTAGTGAAAAATTTTTCGCAGGTGCCAATCTGAACCATTAAGATAAAATGTGCCTCAACAAAATAAATAGGAAATACCATTAATCCGGTAACAGACTTTCTTTGGAGTAACTATGACCTATACGAAGAACGGCAAGACTTACCACTGCACTGTTGAGGCCACACTGGATGTGATCGGCGGTAAGTGGAAACCCCTCATCCTCTGGCACCTCGGCGACAATGTGATGCGTTTCGGCGAACTGCAGCGAGCATTGCCCGGGGTAAACGGCAAGATGCTCACCAAACAGCTCCGCGAGCTTGAGGAAGACGGTGTGATCCGACGGAAGGTCTACCCTGAGGTGCCGCCCCGGGTGGAATACGCGATAACAGAGTTTGGCAAGACCCTGATCCCGATCCTGCAGGCCCTCTGTACATGGGGAGCACTGTACCTCGATACTGAAAATGGCGGCACGGGCGGCTCTGCCGGCCAGTGCCCGGCAAAAACAGGAAAGAAAAAAGAAGTGGCCGGCTAAAAAGCGGGATGGTCCCGTGCCGCAATTTTTACCACTCTTATTATCGGTAATGACTGGCGAGCCGGATGTCATGACGCCATCCGGTGGAATCGGGACGGGTACGCCTGGCCACACCTATCACTTATCCTTCCTCCCACCCAACGCTGATTCATGGACACGGTGATCGTACGTATCCGGCAGGAACTCGAAGCGCAGGCAGATCCGCAGATCCAGAAGACATCCCGGCGGTTTTTCAGGGAAGAGATCAGGTGCTACGGCCTGAAAACGGCGACCGTCATGGCGATTGCAAAAAAATACTGGAAAGAGATCAAACACCAGGAAAAACAGGAGATCTTCGCGCTCTGCGAAGAGCTCTACCATTCGGGATACCTGGAGGAATCCTTTGTCGTCTCGAACTGGGCCCATGCCCTCTCCGGCCGTTATGATAAGGAGGATCTTGCGGTGTTCAGGCGCTGGATTGATACGTTCATCACCAACTGGGCCTCGTGCGACGGATTCTGCAATCACACTGTGGGGGATTTTATCGAGCAGTATCCCGAATGTATCGCCGAACTGAAACGATGGGCGCAGTCAAACAACCGGTGGATGCGGCGGGCTGCCGCGGTCTCGCTGATCGTCCCGGCAAAGCACGGCAAATTCCTTGACGAGGCTCTTGGAATCGCCGACCTGCTCCTGACCGATAAGGACGACATGGTACAGAAAGGTTATGGCTGGCTCTTAAAGGAGGCGGGCCGGCACCACCAAAGAGAGGTGTTCGCATACGTAGTGAAGAACCGGCAGGTCATGCCCCGGACAGCCCTGCGGTATGCGATCGAGCTGATGCCAAAAGAGATGAGGGCAGAAGCGATGAGAAAGGTGTGACCAGGTTCACGGTCATGACGTGGACCACCGGCTCTGTCCCCGGTGCCGCACTTCCCATGCGAGGACAAAATCGTCGTGGTTTGTAACCGCTGCAGAGAGCATCGCCACGAGTTCCTCCCGCGGTAATCCCGGTATTGTGGTGGAGGGATAGCCTCTTTTTGCCATATACACGAACATACTGCGCCGGAGGCTGATAAGGATAGTACCTCAAAATGGGGTTTACAGAGGGCAGACCCGGATGCACATGCCACACCGGAGGCCGCCAAGCGTCGAGAACATATAGTCCCGGCAGGCTTGGGCCCGGATGGTCCCGTCGGCATTGATTGCACCGACCGGGCAGGCCTTTACGCACTTCTGGCATGCGGCACATTCGGGTCTGACAAACGTTTCTTCCACCGGGTGATCCGCGTCCAGTGGCGCATCGGTCAGGATTGCCGTCATCCTGATCCGGGGGCCGGTCTCGCGGGTGATCAGCAGCTGGTTGAGGCCGTACGTCCCAAGGCCGGCAAGCCATGCGGCGTACTTCAGGGAAATGTCCGCCCTCAGCGTTTCCTTGTCAGCGTACCACATCCCGAATTCACTTCCCTCCGTGGGAACCAGCGCGGCCTGGTACCCTTTTCGTTCAAGGTCCCGGGCGAGGCGGAAAGCGATCACCCGCAGCGTCGCGGTTCCTGCCATCAGCGTGTTGGTGTATTCCGGCCTGCCTTTGGGAAGGGGCTGGATGCATCCCTTCGGGATCACGACACCGATGACGATTACGGAGCGGATCCCGGGCATGAGATCCTGCGGCCTGTTCCCGGTATAGTCCGGGCTCAGGAATCCCGCGACATCGGCAACACCGACAAAATCCGCCCCGAGCCGGCGGGCCTGCTCCCTGATTCCTGCGGTATCCTGTGTCATATTCGTCCCATGAAGCGGTCAGATCCCGAGGTTCCGCAAAAACCGCTCGTGGAGCCGGAGATCCCCGCCAAGCTCCGGGTGAAAGGCAAGAGCCATGTACCTGCCCTTCTCTGCTGCGACGATACCCTGATCGAGGGACGAGAGCACCCGCACGCCGGTTCCGGCAGAAGTTACCACCGGGGCCCGGATAAAGATTGCATGGAAGGGGCCGCCATCGAGCCCCGCAACCGTGATATCCGCCTCAAACGACTCCTTCTGCCGGCCGAACGCGTTCCGGTCCACGGTCATGTCCATGAGCCCGAGGGTATGCACCCGGGGGTCGGCCACAAGGGTCGCCATCAGCACCATGCCGGCACAGGTCGCAAAGATCCCGCCGGGGAAGGTGCGGATCGGTTCGTAGAGCCCGTTCCTGTCGATCAGCCGGGATATGGTCGTCGACTCGCCACCCGGGATTGCAAGCGCTGCGCAACCGGAAAGATCCGCGGGACTCCTGACTTCAATAACAGAGGCCTCGCCGCTGCCCCGCTGGCGGAATGCAGCGGCAAAAGCATCGATATGTTCGCTCACGTTTCCCTGAAGCGCGAGCACGCCAACGGTGACGGACTTACCGCCCACGGGTCTGCAACACCTCGTCGGGTTTTAAGGTGTGGACATCCAGGCCCGGCATGGCGTCGCCAAGGCCCGTGCTGACCTGCGCGATCACCTTCGCATCGTTGAAGTGGTTGACCGCTTCCACGATAGCCTTTGCCATCATCTCAGGATTCGAGGACTTGAAGATCCCGGACCCGACAAAGACCCCGTCAGCCCCGAGCTGCATCATCAGGGCAGCATCCGAAGGCGTGGCAATACCGCCGGCCGAGAAGTTCACGACAGGGAGACGACCGCGCTGTGCGCACTCGATGACAAGTTCAGCGGGTGCCTCAATGCTCCGGGCATAGCTGATGCGCTCCTGTTCGTCCATGCCCTGCACCTTGCGGATGTCGCCCATGATCGCCCGCATATGGCGCACGGCTTCAACGACGTTGCCGGTCCCTGCCTCCCCTTTGGTACGGATCATCGCAGCACCCTCGTTGACCCGGCGCAACGCCTCGCCGAGGTTGCGAGCCCCGCAGACAAACGGGATCTTGAACTGTTTCTTGTCGATATGGTATTCCTCGTCGGCGGGGGTAAGCACTTCGCTCTCATCGATCATGTCGACGCCGAGCACCTCGAGCACCTGTGCCTCGACAAAGTGGCCGATCCTGACCTTCCCCATCACGGGGATAGAAACTGCGTCGATAATCTCCAGAACTTTTTCCGGATCTGCCATACGGGCGACACCGCCCTGCTTCCTTATATCTGACGGGACCCGTTCCAGCGACATGACTGCGACGGCCCCGGCTGCCTCGGCTATTTTTGCCTGCTCGGCATTTACCACATCCATGATCACGCCCCCTTTCTGCATGGATGCAAAGCCGCGCTTAAGAAGCTCAGTGCCAAATCTCAGTTCTTCCAGTTTCATATACCAGTACTATGGATCAACCATGCCAATAAAATAAGTGTACCTGCCATAATTGCCGCAAACGACAGGGTGACCGCCCGTACCGCCTGCACGATAGCCGGGCCGCCCGATTCAAGCGACCGCTCCCCGATCCCGATCGTATAAACCCCCGGCTTGTCAAACCGGATACCACAGCCCCCGGCCATGGCAGCCATCACGATACCGCCGTTGAAACCCGGGCGTTTCTTCCCGTCCCGGCGCATCACCCGCCACGCCCGGGCAGCAGTACCCCGGGTAAGGAACCAGGCCAGGAGAAAGAACGTGGTGATCCGGGCGGGGATAAAGTTGAGCACGTCATCCATCCGTGCTGAGCACCAGCCGAGCCGTGCCCGCTCGTCCCTGTACCCGAGCATCGCGTCCATCGTGTTTGCCGCACGGAATACCGCAGCCCCGGCAAGCCCGAGGCCAAACGGTGAGAACAGCGCGAAGTAAAAGAGGGGGGACACGATGCTGTCAGTGAGGTTCTCGGTCATGGACTCGTACGCGGCCGACCGGATCTGCTCATCATCGAGCTGTGCCGTCTCACGGGAGACCATCAGTTTCACGCGATTCCGGCCCGCGTCCACGCTGCTTTCCAGTGCTGCCACGACGCCAAGCGCATGCTCCTCGAGCGAGCGCCACGCAAAGCAGCATTTGAGGAGAAAGGGTGCGCCGACGAGAAATACCAGCCACGGGGCATACCGGCCGAAAAGGAAGAACGGGAGAGCAAAAATGCAGACTGTCGCCATCCAGAATATGGTACCGGCCGCGCGCTGCAGTCCGGGGGGATACCGCGCCGGCTGGCCCCACCAGCCGATGAACCGGCCCAGGAGCGCAACCGGGTGATAGGACGAATGCGGATCGCCGGCCAACCGATCTACCGCAAGCGCGAGAAAAAGGACTGCGCAGGCAAGGATCAGGTCTGTCGGTACCATACGAACAGTGCACCGACAATAAGAGCGATGAATGCGGCGATGTTGAAGATCTCGATTTTGGTATAGTACCAGGTGCTGTACAGGACAAGACCGATGGCCATCGCCACCATAAGGAGATGCGGCCGGCCATGGGCTTGGGGCTGGACGGGAAGTTCTTTCTCCAGCGCCTGTTCTCCCCGGCTGGGTTTTACCATGATCTCGACCCGCAGGGCGGCCTTCATTGCGCCGTAACCGGCGATGATGTCAATGTCAAAAAAGCCCGGGGCGCATTCTTTCCGCAAGGGTACCCCCAGCATGATTTCATCGATAACGTACATGTTCTCATGGAAAAAATCGGTAAACATCCCGGCATTGGATGTCGTTGCCGTAATATGAATGGGGGCCCCCCGGTTCACAAACCGGATCTTAAGGGTGCTCCCGCACTCGACATGTGCATTCTGCGGGGGAACTTCGATGGTATTGATGCCCGACCGGTTGAGATATATCTCGGTTATTATCTCCCCTGCCGGGGGGTTGTCCGCAACCATAAGGAATCCAACAGGCAGCAGGAGAGGCATGACGTTCACCGGTCATCTGGAGGTCTGGGGAAGGAGGTTGGGAATCCCTTCGTGGATGGGATAGTCCACATCGCAGGCAGCGCAGTGAAGGATCCCTTCAAGGATCTCCATTTCATCCTCTGCATCCACGCGGAGCCCGAGATCACCCTTGCACACAGGGCAGCAGAGGATGTCCATGAGCGAACGTTTCATGCGTATTCTTTCCTGATATCGATAATCTGGGAGAGCTCGGGGCCGGTGGAGATGAGCGTAATCGGACAGCCGATATCGTCTTCGGCGGTTTTTAAGAAGTCCTTTGCCTTTTTCGTAAGCCTGCTGTACTCGGTGAGCCCGAAACAGGTCTTGTCCACCCGGTCGATACCGGTGATCGCTGCCTGCGTGCAGCCGTTGATCATCGCGGAGTACCGGGCCATCTGGCCGTCCCAGCCGCCGATCCGGCGCTTCCGGTGGGTGACCGTGCCGAACTCCTGGATACCCATCGCGTCCGACTTCTCCGCGGTCATCTCCGTGGAGAACGGTCCTTCGCCCACCCGGGTCGGATAGGCCTTGAAGACCACGATCACGTCGTCAATTTTTGTCGGGCCGACGCCGTTGTCGGCGGCGATCTGGGAGGCGGAGGTATCCTTGCTCGTGACAAACGGGTAGGTACCGTAATAGAGCGAGATCCCGAAGCCCTGGGTCCCTTCGAGGAGGACCGTCTGGCCCCCTTTTAAGGCATCGTTGATGGCAAGGGGGACGTCCAGCAGGTACTCGGCCAGTTCCGGCACATCCTTAGCCTGCGGGGAGATCCGCATCACCCGGTCGGAATTTGCGGGCCCGCAACCGGAACCCGTGCTGCCAATCTTCTTTGAGAGATATGCACTGCCCTTGTCACGGGCGATATGGTCCTCGGTGATGATACCGCAGCGCTTGTCGACAAAGATCCGGCCTTTAACGCCAAGCGTCTCGACCTCGTGCTTGAGGATCCTTGGATCAACAAGCACCCCGCTGCCGATGCAGAGTTTTGCTTTTGCATACACAAAACCGGACGGCACCATCCGGACACCATATTCATGGTTGCCTACCTGAACCGTGTGCCCGGCATTGGGGCCGACACCACCGCGGGAGATGATGACAGGTTCATCCGCATGTGCGATGTGGGCAACAACCTTGCCCTTCCCCTCATCCCCAAAAAATCCACCTACGATAATTGTACAGCTCATTGGAGTATCATGTAGTGTAGGCCGGGTTGGGCAATAAAGTCTGCCCTGAAATCCAAAAATCACGGGAATCAGGACGGGTCTGATGAGCTGCCAGGGTTGGACCGATCCCGGGATCCGGTGGAGAGGCGCCAACGGGTTCTGGCCCCGCTTCCTGGTTACAAACCGTTGATGAACGTTTCCATCCGGCCAAGGGCCTCGGTCAGCTCCTTCCGGGAGACCGCATAGGCACAGCGGAGGTGATAGTCCCCGCCGCAGCCAAAGACGCTGCCCGGCACCACAGCGACCCGCTGTTCCCGGAGCAGCCGTTCTGCAAATTCCACATCGGAGAGCCCGGTACCTTTCACCGAGGGGAATGCGTAGAATGCCCCCTCGGGCACGTGGCAGGAGAGACCAATCCTGTTGAGACCGGAAACAAACATGTTACGCCGGAGCCGGTACTCGTTGACCATGCTCGTCTTCTCATCCTCGGCCGAACGGAGCGCTTCGAGCGCACCAATCTGTCCCATCACCGGGGCGCAGAGCATGACATACTGGTGGATCTTGAGCGCCGCGTCGCAGATCTCTTTTGGCGCACAGAGGAAGCCCACCCGCCAGCCGGTCATCGCGTACGCCTTGGAGAACCCGTTGAGCGTGATCGTCCGCTGCCAGAGATCCTTTACCGTTGCCGCAGCGGTGTGGGTGGATTCGTAGGTAAGCTCCGAGTAGACTTCATCACTGATGAGCATAAGGTCCCGGTCGGTCACAATATCGGCGATCGGCGCCAGATCCTCCTTTTTCATCACCGCGCCGGTCGGGTTGTTGGGGAAGTTGATAATAAGGGCTTTTGTTTTTGGCGTGATCTTTGCCTGGAGAGCCTCGGGAGTGAGCCGGAACTGGTCTTTTTCTGTGCATTCCACCGGTACAGGGATACCCCCGGCGAGCGTAACACAGGGCGCATAGGAAACGTAACTGGGTTCAGCGATCAGTACTTCGTCACCGGGATTGATGATGGCACGGATCGCTATATCGAGCCCCTCGGAAACGCCGGTGGTGATGATCATCTCATCATCGGCCGAATACCGGAGCTGGTACCGGCTTACGAGATGCGCCGAAAGCGCATCGCGAAGCGTCTGGAGCCCCCGGTTTGAAGTGTACGAGGTCACACCCTGCTCTACCGAATAGATACCTGACTCGCAGATATTCCACGGTGTCCTGAAGTCAGGTTCGCCAACACCAAGGGAGATCACGTCGTTCATCGTGAGCGCCAGGTCAAAAAATTTCCGGATTCCTGAAGGTGGTATCTGCAGGGCACGATCGGAGACAAATGTTCGCATCTGGCCACCTCAGAACGAATACGGGAGGCGTTCGGTTTCCTGCTGCTCAAAGAGGGTGTTGCCATTCTCTTTGTAGGACTTCATGACAATATGGGTGGCCGTTTCGCGGATCCGGTCCATCGGGGCGACGTGCTCCGAGACAAACCGGGAAACCTCCTGCATATTCTTTCCGCTCACCATAACCTGAAGGTCATAGGTACCGGTGATGAGACGGAGCGACCGGACCTGCCTGAACCGGGAGAGCCTTTCTGCAATCCTGTCGTACCCGAAGTCCCGCTCGGGACTCACTTTCAGCTCGATAATAGCTGAAACTTCCCCGTTTCCCGCCTTTTCCCAGTTTATGACCGTGGTGTACTTACGGATAATCCGGTTCTCTTCAAGGGCATGGATCCGTGCTTCCACTTCAGCCGGGATAAGGTTGGTCATCGATCCGATTTCCTGTGCAGACAGCCGGCTGTTCTCCTCAAGAATCCGGAGGAGTTCGAGATCCTTGTCATCCATCTCAAGTCACTCCACTGTTATTTTAAAACCATTTGGTCTCTATCGGATTTATAGTGGGCTCTTTTAATCCATTGAGCCGCGGATCCTTGAGCACAACTTCCCGGATCTTATCGGTATTGGAATCAAACCACATCTCTTTCGTGCGCCCGTACCGGCCCCGGCTCACGACACGCGTGTTTATCACGCCAAGCATGTTGAGCTCCGATATGAGATCTGTGATACGGCGGTGGGTGAGGACATCCAGCTGGAGGGAGGGCGCGATGGTCTGATAGACCTTGGAGACCTCCCCGCTGGTAAAAACGGTCCTGCTGTTGTGTTCCAGCGTCAGCATGGAAAAGAGGATCAGCTTGCTCTGGGAGGGGAGCGTCGCGATGCACTCAATCATGCTGTCGGTTTCAATCTTGGCCTGTGCCTGTTTCACGTGTTCCTCGGTAACCTGTTTTGACTCGTCCCTGTCGGCAAGTTCACCGGAGATCCGGAGGAGATCAAGGGCGCGTCGTGCGTCGCCATGCTCCTGTGCGGCAAGTGCTGCACAGAGCGGTACCACACCTTCGGCAATCGCACCGTCAAGGAAGGCACCGGTGGCACGCTGGGTCAGGATATCTACGAGCTGGGGCGCGTTATAAGGGGGAAAGACAATCTCCTCTTCTGAAAGTGATGAGAGGACCCGGGGGTCGAGGAAATCCTTGAAGCTGAGATCGTTCGAGATCCCGATGATGCTGACCTTGGAGTTCTTGAGATCGGAGTTGATCCTTGTCAGGTTGTAGAGCGTGTCATCACCGCTCTTTTTGACCAGCTTGTCGATCTCGTCGAGCACAATCACGAGGACCCCGCCACCGGTATCAAGCTGGTTTTTCAGCTCCGCATACACCTGGTCCGTTGGCCACCCGGTCATTGGAATGTGAAGGCGGGTCTTGTCACTCGATGCTTCTTCGAACCCGTCGATACACTTGGCAATCTGTGCAAGTACCCGGTACTGTGTATCTATCACTTCGCAATTGAGGTGGACAATGCGGCATGTAGTCCCCATGGTGCTGCTGGCTTTTTCCAGCTCCGAACCGACATACCGGACACTTGCCGTCTTCCCGGTACCTGTTTTCCCGTAAATCAGAATATTCGAGGGGGTTTCGTTCCTGAGAGATGGGGCAAGGATGGATGCAATGGTATCAATCTGCGGTTGGCGGTGAGGAAGGATCTGCGGTCGGTACGAGTGCCTGAGTACTTCCCGGTCGCGGAATATCCGGTTATTGGAAAGATATTTTATAAATAGGCCGGTTGAGGGATCTACGGTTTCTGGCATGGTGACACGTGGAGCTGAGTCTTAGCGGGATGAGATTAAAAAAGTACTTGGTTTATTTCCTTTATAAACCCCTTCGCTTCCTGTGGAGATTTCGTTTAAAACCGCGGAAATAAAAATCAACGTGTAATTAAAAGAATTCAAAAAATTATATTTTTGCCTTTTATTTGCTTTTATATAAAGAATTCAGAAGTAATAGTAAAAATCCTTTTCAGAAGACAAAAAAAACAGGGACACCCCTTAGTTTCTTGTGGAACTCTGGAAAGGTTACCTGCCGTCGGTTGAGTTTTTAACAAAGAGATAGTCATTAACAATATGCATTAAGATCTATTTAAGATAATTGAAATGCATCCAGGTACAGATCTCGAAGATAAAACGGATTGTAAAAGGATATCGTGCTCATACCGGGACAGGTTATAATCTGCTCCTGACCAGAAACAGGGAAGAAACAAACATTGATCTTATCCAGACTTCAGAACAGTAATTTTCATCCTTTTTACATTTGCCGGGGTAAGTGACAATAGCGTTTCCACTGGAAACAAAGGGGTAACCCTGTTTTTATAAAAACGGGCTGAAAAAAAGAGCGTTTCGTTAATCTTATACTTCTATTAATGAGTAGTTACCATCACATTTATTATCATGAAGCAGGAACACGTCCAGTCCGTATCCGTCACCGGCGGAATAATAACGGTCTCTTCAACAAGGACAGAGAAAACGGATTCCAGCGGAAAAACAATACGGACAATTCTGGCAGAAGCAGGAATCCCTGTCCTGCATTATGCGATCATTCCTGATCAGATTGAAGCTATCAGATTTGAACTGTACCAGACGCTCAAAACCTGTAACTGTATTATCATCAATGGCGGTACCGGTCTGACTCATGATGACTGTACTATTGAGGCCGTCACCCCGCTTCTTGAAAAGAAAATGGATGGCTTCGGGGAACTTTTCCGGATCAAAAGTTACGAGGAGATCGGGACGTCCACCATGCTTTCCCGGGCAATCGCCGGTACTATTCGTGGAAGTGTCATCTTCTGCATACCCGGGTCTACCGCTGCCGTGACTCTTGCCACCAGAATGCTGATCGTGCCGGAAATCACCCATATCCTCACCCACGCCAGTAAATAACCCCTTTTGGGATTATATACCTGAAAAACAACCAGGAAACCATCTGCAAACCAGCGGGCATCAAACTCTTTCAGGCAAAGAAACTCGTAGTTTCGTGACGCGCCGGAACTCTGCAGAGTCACAAGCGGATCCAATCCTGTTGAGGACAGGACAACCGGGATCATCAGGCTGCGTAGCACGGCAGCTGCGGGGAGAAATCTGCCTTTATTTGCTTACATTCAGGAGCGCAACACGCTCAAGCACCAGGTCCCGGATGCGATCCTCTCCCGCCGCATCCAGTTCTATCGGGGAAATCCCAAAGAGGGCTGCAAGCCGTGCAGCTTTCTGTGGGGAGATGCCATCATCAGGCTCATCGAGAAAATGCACGGATCCCGCAAGCTCGTCCCAGATACCGGGGCGTGTCGGGCAGCAACAGATATAAAGATGGTTCTCCCCTTCATGAAGGCCAAACGCGACTGCAGCGCTGCACTGCCGGGTCCCCGCAGCATAGAGCAGCGCCTCCATCTCAAACGAATTGGAGATTGCACTGCCCCGGGTAAATGACCGGTTCGCATGCCGGAGTGCTGCTTTGGCGTGTGCCCTACCGGCCATTTTTTCAGCATCAAAACAGACAATGCGGGCGGCAGAGCGCCCGGCGATCTCCCGCAGGACACCAAGCAGGGCATCCCGGTCCTGGATCGTCACCACTGCATACCGTATCTGGCAGGATATCTCTGGATCGCTCATAGTTCACCCGAAACGCAGCAGGGTGGACTGGCCGGCAGCAGGCATTTCCCCGTCGATAGATGTCTTCTCATCGGAATCTCTTTTTTTGGGCTGCAATTGCTCAAGAACCTGATCTGCAATGCCCTGACCGAGGATCATCGTCAGTTCTTCTTTTTTGTGCTTCAGGATATCTTCCGGTGATGTAATACCGTTGTTAAAAAGGCGCCGGGCACGGACACGCCCGATCCCCCGGAGCCGGATGAGCGGGAGCAGCTCGCGCCGTATCCCGTTCTTCATGCAGATCTCGCATTCCGCTATCTGCGGGTAGAACTTCGGGGCAAACATCCGGGCCAGCTGGCTTGTTGCGTGCAGCAGCCAGTTGATGCTCTCGACCATCCCGTACACGTCCCCCGGTCCGACGCCGTACCGCTCGCAGATTTTTTCCTCGGGGAGCTCGTCGGTCCAGTCGGAAAGGAGCATCGCGGTCTTTATTCCACGGTAATAGGCTTCGGCCTCATCCTCATCCGTTGGCAGTGGCAGCCAGAGGTCAGCTCCCCGGACCTCCAGCATCCGGGAGAGTGCGGCAAGATCGGCATTCTTCGCGTACAGGGTCGGCATATCGGGGGTGCTGCAGATGAGCTGGACAAGGCCGAGATCCGCATATGTCTCCTGTTCCCGCAGGGTTGTAACAATGGCCGAAGCACTCCGCGGGTCGATGTACATCCGGGAGACAAGCGTCCCCAATTCGGTCGCCCCGATATGCTCGCCAACCTCTACGACCATCTCTGCGGCGATCAGGAACTGAAGCGCCTCATCGACAGCCCGGTGGATGAGCCGGCCCTGCTTGTGCTCGTGGACGTAAAACGAGCGGTTCATGAATTCGGAGAGCTCGCTGCGGGTCGCTACAAAGCCCGAGGCGATAAGGGAGAGGACATGGGTGTAGAGTGCGGTCGGCTCGGCGATCTGGGAATGAACGTCATCAGCGGCCGCTTCGATATAGCATTCGAAGAGTTCCGGCACCTGCTCGGCTTCCTTTGCGATCAGTACGGCCTCGCCGTACGGGTCGAGCCGGGGCCGGCCGGCCCTTCCCGCCATCTGCCGGTACTCGCTCACCGGGATCGGCTGCATGCCCTCACCGGCGGAGAACCGGAGGTAGTCCCGGATGATCACCCGGCGGGCGGGCAGGTTGAGGCCCGCAGCAAGGGTCGGTGTGGAGGAGATGCACTTGAGCCAGCCTTTGCGGAACGCTTCTTCCACGATGGAGCGTTCGTTCCGGCTCAGGCCTGCATGGTGGAACGCCGCGCCTTTTGCGACGCACGCGGCGAGGGTTTTTATCATCTCGGTCGGCGTTCCGGCTTGCAAGCGGTCGGCACACCCGGCAAGCGCCGGATTCTCGCTTTTTATTGCGCCGGCTGCCCGTTTTGCAAATGCCTCGGCGTTCCTCCGCGAGGAGACAAACACGAGGCACTGCCCCCCTTCGGCAATCGTATCGAGACAAAGGTTAAGGTCATCGTAGTTCTTTGAAACCTGTTTTATGGGCCGCGTCCCCTCTTCAAACTGGATCCGGTTATCGTAAAAGACGCCCTGCCGGAGATCGACCGGCCGCCACGAGCTCGTGACCAGCTCCGCATCGAGCCACCCGGCAAGCATTTTCGGGTTCCCGATGGTCGCCGAGAGCCCGATGAGCTGCATGCCGGGGTTTCTGGACCGCATCTTTGCGATCACCATCTCGAGCGTCGGGCCGCGGTCCGGGGAATCGATCAGGTGCACTTCGTCTACGACAACCAGCGTGATCTCCGGCATCCAGCGTGCGCTGTTCCTGAGCAGGGAGTCTACTTTCTCACTCGTCGCAACAATAATATCGTTCCTGCCAAGGGCATCATCGCGCCGGTCGAGGTCCCCGGTGGATATCCCGACCCGCACCCCCTTGTTGCCAAACTCGTCGTATTTTTCCGATGCAAGGGCCTTGAGCGGGACAATGTACAGGCATTTTCCTCCTGCTGCGATGTGGCGGTGCATCGTCATCTCAGCGATCAGCGTCTTCCCGCTTGCAGTTGGTATTGCGACGAGGAGGTTCCTGCCGTCAAGCAGCCCTTTCTCGATACAGGTAGCCTGCGGCGGATAGAGCTCCCTGATACCCTGCCCAAGGTACTGCTGTTTGAGGGTGTCGGGGATGGCAAGATCCTGTATCTGCATGGCGGTTCCCATCAGTGTCGCGTTTTTCTAAACTGCCTGTTAATTGTTTATTGCCGGTTAAATTTTTTTTGCGGATTATACCCGGCAAACGGCGCTCCCCAGCCAAAGCCCGGCGCCAGATAGCGTGCGGGTTTCCGGATAGGTTGCCCGGTTCCTGCCTGGTACCGTTTTACCGGACTGCGTAAAAAAGAAGGAGTGCGGGAGGCGAAAGTGGTTTTAGTAGTAATAGCTGATCATGTCCTGCTTGGCTTCTTTTTTCTTCTTGTCAAGGAACGCAAAGACGTTCTCGTGGGGGACGCCCTCGATGAGCATGTCGATGGCCGCCCGGGCGACCTTCATCTGTTCAGGGTAGCCGATGAGGGCCACGGTATGGCCGAAGACCGAGAGGTCCACATCGGTCATGTTCTCGATCTGCTCGCGGGCCCGCCCGTCTTTTCCGATGATCCGCCCGCGGAGCCGGTCGAGCTGCTTGGGATTGTCGGCCGCTCTGGAGAGATCGATGATATCGAGAAGGAGATCCTCGTCTTCGATCATCTCGAAGGCACGCTCAGGGGAGAACCCGGCGTTGATGGCGTTGATGATCTCGACAGCCCGCAGCAGCGGGATCGCGTTCTCCTCTGCCCCTTCGACCTTGACAAGGCCTTCCTTGCTGTCGATGGAAATTGTCGTGTGGGTCTTTGATTCGAGCTCTTTTTTTGTCGCACCGGCCTTTCCGATGAGGACACCCACCCTGCTTGTTGCAACTTTTAGTTCCTGTATCATGATTTAGTCACCTTTCCGGCTGACCGCCCGGCATTCTTATCGCAGGTTATACCGTTCTTTCTGGAGATGATGCTGATGTGTGTCATGGTTGTGAGACGTTGAGACCGGTCACCGCGTTGAAGATCTCATATTCAGTTTTTACTTCGCAGCCCTTCTTTTTAAAGAACCTGTTCATGTTGCGGATGTCCCGCATCAGGAACTGGAGGGCACGCGGGTGATCGCGGGTGACCGACTGGCCCATATCGATGAGATATGGGTGGTCATGGTATAATATATTGAACTCGCTCAAGTCACCATGCACGAGTTCTGCTTTTTTGTACAGTATGTCGATCATGCCGATGACCGATGCGTAGATGGCTCCCGGGTCTTCCAGTTCTACGCTCCTCAGCTGGGGGAACGGGCACTCCCCCTCGCCAAGAAAGGACATGATAAGGATGTTCCGGTCCCACACAAGCGGCTCCGGCACGGGAAGCCCCGCCTCTTTTGCCCGGGCAAGATTAGAGAACTCTTTTCTTGTCCACGCAAAGATGAGCTCCTTTTTG
Source organism: Methanoregula sp. (assembly GCF_052325125.1). Lineage (GTDB taxonomy): Archaea > Halobacteriota > Methanomicrobia > Methanomicrobiales > Methanospirillaceae > Methanoregula. Next base: position 26,440 of record NZ_JBKQWO010000001.1, read on the forward strand.
GACTTTTTTACATGGGAGAACCGGCGGTCCCCGGTGACGTACGAGCTCATGGTGGTGAAATTCGCCGACTGGATCCGGTAGATCTTTATGGCAACGGCCTGATCCCCCCGGTCCCCCAGAAAAACGTTGGCTTCTTTCCCGGTACTGATGGAACCGCCGATCGCAGTGAGCCATTTCTTATGGACAAGCTTGTACAAGGCAAGGAGGGTGACCTCGTCAAAGACGTTCTCGCTGACCTTGAGATTATTCGCATCTTTTATGCGGATCCCCATCTCGGCGAGGCGCTGGTCGAAGTTCTCCTCTTTTTTTTCGATGCTCACGTGTCCTCCCGGCTATACCTGACACGTATCTTTCTGCCTTACCGTATATAGTCGCGCACTGGTGCAAGGATCTCGACCAGTCCCTCGCCGCAGGCCTTCTTGAGGTCGAGCGGATGGATCTCTCCCTTGCCATAGGCAGCTTCGAGATCCGTGTAACCGGCAAAGGTCCGGTCACCCCCGAATTTTTCCGGCCGCTTTATCGTGATCTCCGGGAGGCGGGGGAAGATATGGTGCTGGAAGATCTGGAGGATCGGGTTCTCGGCAATTTCCGGCGGGCAGAACGCCTTCTGGCACTTCTTCCTGATCTCATCTTCGCTGTCGGCAACCGAGATATAATTGCCCTGCGACGAGGACATCTTCTTCCCGTCAAGACCATTCAGGATCGGCGTGTGGATGCAAACCGGGGAAGGATAGTTAAAGTTTGGCAGGTGCTCCCGGGCGAGCATGTGGATCTTCCGCTGGTCGATCCCGCCCACTGCGGCGTCAACGCCGAGCATCGCGATATCCGCCATCTGCATGATCGGGTACACCATCTGCGAGACGGTCGGGTGGTCCATCTGCCTACCCACCTCGTCCATGCTCCGGGTCGCCCTGGCGAGGGTTATCTGCTGGGAGAGCTGGTGGACGAGCAGTTCGTACTCGCGGTTGAGCTGGAGGTCCGAGCCAAGGACATATTTAACATTCTTAAGGCCGAGCCCTTCAAAACATCGGCGGTTGTATTTGGCGAGCTCCCCGACCTGCTCCATGGTCCCTTTCCGGTTAAGGAACGCGTGCAGGTCGGCCAAGAGGACGGTGACTTCAAAACCTGCTGCCTGGAGATCGACAAGCTTATTTATGGTGACCAGGTGGCCGAGGTGGATCTCGCCGCTCGGCTCGTAGCCTGCATATACCTTCTTTGTGGGTCTGGCCAGGAGAGCGCGGAGTTCGTCTTCGGTGACGATTTCAACGGTGTTCCGGGTAACCCGTTCGAATGTGTCCATTAAAAAATATGGGTGATGGAGGGAGTTAATGGTTATTCTGGATGGGAGTAAAACCGAGAGCGTCGTTCGTGAGTTTTATGGAGGTTGCTGCATCCTTGGCGAGGCCGTTCATCGCGCGGATCGCATCCACGTTCTCGACGACAACGTCCGCCTCCTGATGAATGGCCTGGAAGAAGCAGAGCTCGTTCTTATTGGCGTAGATGGATTCCTCAAAGATGCAGTTCTCGTAGAGATCTGCCCGCTGCCGGCCGAGATCCAGGGCAAATTCCTTGAGCTCTGCAGTGCTCTTGATCCCTGCAGTTTTCTTCACGAGGCCCATGCGGGGATGGTTCCGGATAAGTTCGATCACTTTCTCGCGGTTCACGTCTTTTTTGGTCGTGATCCGGATCGCGTGCATGTGCATCATCGTGGTCGGGACGATCATGGCCATGGTCGTGATTGAGATGTGGGGGAGCACGGTCTGGACATCAGGGCCGTGGTGGCTTGGAACCGTTACCGGGTCGAGGACGACCGCATCGATCGGCCCTTTCTTGATCTCGCCGGGGTCGGATCCCCTGCGCACCATGATCGCGTGGACGTGAGCAACGCCGAATTCCTTGTCGATCTCATGGATGATCCGGCAGAGGCCGGTTGTGTTGCAGGAGACCACCCGGACAAACTGCCGGCCGACGGCATCCTTGAAATTGCAGGACGAGTTGAAGGAGAACCCGGCAATTTCGTGATCTTCGCCACCCTGCCAGAGCGCCTTTTTCCCGAGTTTCTCATAGAGCGGCTTGTTGGATGCACCAATCCCTCCCGGGGTCGCGTCTACGATTACATCGGCAGCCTTACACATTTCCTCTACGGATCCGGCGACCGCAAGTCCCGCCTTTTCAAAAGCGGCTTTCTTTGAAATATCCGCGATGTAGAGGGGGTAACCCCGTAGTTTTGCTATGAACGCCTCGGCGTTCGGCCGGGTCTTTGAGACGCCGATCACCTTCATATCCTTCTGGGCTGCAACTGCATCGGCAACACGCTTCCCGATGGTACCGTACCCGTTGATGGCAACCTTGATCATATAACGAACTGTATGAGCGAGATGAGATAAAGATTGCTTGTTTTGGGGTTTGTGTATCCCGGGAGCTGTCAGAAATCCCGGGAATCTGGTAATCTCCTGCTGGATTATTTAAAGAACCGATCCCGGATCTTCACGATCCCTCCCATCGATATGATGCGGCAAAAGAACAACCGGGCAGCAGCCCGATCAAAGATTTCACGATCACGCCCGATGGCGGGTTCGCGTTTGCACGCTTTTTTTCACCCCCGCTCTGACGTGAGACAGTTTGTAATGTTACAGCTGAGCTGTAACATTACAGTTTAACTGTAAGGTTAAGTACTGTGGAGATCCGGATTTTTTCGCTTTCATAAAAAAACTGCACACCAGGTTTGCCATCCTGCTGCGTCTCTTTAAAAAACCCGGGTGCGGAAAAACCAGCTCTGTTGAAATCCACAATCGATGATAAGATTCGTATAAAACGCTCTTTTAGGTCTCCGGCAAGCCTCCGCCCCCGCACGCTTGTGGCATCCCCCTGTTGCGATGATGATGTATTACCCGTCCGCAAATTTGGGTTTAGGGGTGTTTGTGTGTAAAGGTAATTCCCACACTATCGCAATTGCGCCCCGTCCCCCTCGGGGGACTGGTGGCGCAAGAGGGGGGGAGGCATATCTTAAAAAGAGGATTTCTACAGAGCCGAAAAATCCGTGAAGGGTTTCAACCGAATCCGTTTGCCTATCCGGATCAAGGGTCAGAGCCGGCTGCCCGGCAGTTTTAACAGGATTACCTGACAGAGTACAAAAATCAGAGAAACAGCGCCTGGAACTTCACGACCTCGGTGCTGTCCTTTGCCGTGACATAGAGCTCCAGCGGTTCCTTGTTAACCTCCAGAAACCGGATCCCCCAGCTGACGCAGCCGAGGATCTGCGCTGCCCGCTCCTGTTCCCCGAGGATATAGAGTGCTGCCGCAATCGCCTCAATTGACGTGAGCTTGCAGGGCTTCCCAAAGTTGACCGGGTTTGCGGCCATCAGGAAGGGAAGCGCCCGCCGGATCCGCCACGAGCTGACCGCTCCGGTATCGAGCACCTCCCAGGAGCAATCGAGGGCGGTAATGGATTTTACATTCCTGTCTGCCGGTGAGAGTGCCTGCTCGGCGGTCGGGTCTAAGAGCAGGGTGTTCCGGGGGATCTGCGAGATCTTTTTTACAATCCGCAAAAAACCGGCCCGCTCCAGTTTTTTTACCGTGCATTTGCGGGGATCACAGCTGTTGTCCCGGTAGGCAACCAGCGGAATCATTGATTATTCTGTGCGTTCACACACTGTATAATGTACGTGCTCTGTTCCCCCTGTATTCTTTCCCCGTCGCTCCGGGCAAAAGGCATCACGCACCCCTCCGACATCGCCCTGTTTGCCCGGTCCATCGGGCGCTGCAAGAAGTTCGGGATCGAGGTCGTCCCCCTTCCCTGCCCCGAGACCCGGTACCTTGGCCCGGACCGGGCGCCCGGCACGTACCTTGAACGCCTCAATACCCCGGAGTTTGCTGCGCTTCTCGAAGAGCTGCGCGGGAAGGTGAATGCCATCATCAAAGAGCGGGGGCCGCCGCTCTGTATCCTTGGCGTGAACTCATCGCCCACCTGCGGGGTCACGAGCACGTATTACGGGGCCGAAAGCGGCAAACCTCCCAAGCGGGACGGGCGGGGAGTATTTTATGCAAAATTCCCGGATATCCCGGCACAGGACGTTTCAGAATTTTCGAAATACCGGATCTACCTTGCCGCCCCGCTCTTCTCGGAGGCGGAGCGCACCTATAATTCCGCTATCGCAGAGCTGCTCAGGTCCCATTATTACGAGGTATACCTCCCACAGGAAACTGGTGACGATCACGCAGTAAGGGATAAAAAGGACTATGCCCGGATTTACCGCTGCAACAAAAGAGCGGTAAGGGATGCGGACATCGTGGTTGCCATCATCGACGGTGCAGATGCGGATTCGGGAACCGCGTGGGAGATGGGCTATGCGGCCGGGCTCAGGAAAACCGTGATTGCCCTCAGGACGGATTTCAGGAGGGCCGGGAGCCATGAACGGGTGAACCTGATGCTCGAACAGGAGGCCCGGGTGGTGACCAGCAGGAACGAACTCCTTGCCGCACTGGGAGCACTTCACGCCAGCCCACCGCGGCCGGAGAGGATCTCTGCATAATTTCCCGGCCATCCCTTGTTTTTTTGTAAAACCACGTACTTTTCAGAAGTATAATACAGGCAAGTTATATCTGAATCCTGACAAATAGGTAGTGAGTGCGATGGCGAAGAAAAAAGAGGGGCGGGAATCCGGGAAAAAACAGGATTTTACCGGGGAGTGCGATCTTGACGGTGGGTTTGTATCTCCCATCAAAACGGTCCGTGACCTTTCTCTCAAAAACATACAATCGCTCGTTACCGCGAGCCGTTATTTCCAGAGCCTCATTGTTCTCATGGTCATTGGTCTCTTCCTGCGGTTCTACAATCTCGGGTTCAACTCACTGTGGCTTGACGAAGCCAGCACCTATACAATATCCGTAAAGTCCTTTGCTGGTATATGGCAGGTAACCGCCAGCGGAGAGTTTAACCCGCCGCTCTTCTACTGGGCCGAACATGTCATGCTCATGCTCGGGAATAACGAGGTCATCCTGCGTTTCATCCCTGCCCTGCTCGGTGTCCTTACGATCCCGCTCTTTTACCTGATCGGAAAGGAGTTCCTCGATCGGAACGCGGGCATTATCGCTGCTGCTGCGTGTACCGTCTCCCCGTTTTTAATCTATTACTCGCAGGAAGCACGGGCATACATGATGATGCTCTTTTTTGTCGCGCTTGCGACGATCTTTTTCCTCAGGGCCATGAAGTCCGGGAGCCTGATCCACTGGATTCTCTTCGGCGTCTTCTCAGCGCTGGCCTTCTGGTCGCACTTCTACGCGTTCGTGATGATCGCGGCGCTGGTGCTCTATGCGCTTATCGAATGGGCCCCACGCATCCGGACCGAACTTGCCAACCTCAGGATGCTGGTAGCGGGTATTATCGTCTTTGTGGTCCTGTCGCTCCCCCTCATTATTGTCACCCTCCAGCTTTTTGTTCTCCGGACATCATCGGCACCCACCTACGGGATTCAGGGGCTGGGGATTATCCTTGAAACCTTCATCCAGGTTGCCGGCATGAACGATATCGCAATGTACCTGCTGGTTGCGCTCTTTATTGTCGGGATCATCCAGGCATTCCGTATCGGGAAAAACAAGGGGATCTTCCTTGTGCTGATTACCGTTCTTACCTTTGTTATCAGCTACATTCTCTCGTTCAAGATGCCGATGCTCCCCCGGTACCTTATCTTTTTGAGCATCGTCTTTTTCCTCGGTATTGCAGTGTCCTACCGGGTCGTGTACTCGCTATGGAATACCAGGGCCGTTGTGTATGGGTTTATTATCCTGCTCTTTGTTATCAGCGCCCCGGTCCTTGCCGGGTACTACTCGGGGTTTTCAAAGGAAGATTGGAGAGGATTTTCCGCTACCCTCCAGCAGAAGACCCTGCCGGGCGATGTTGTTATCTCTGTCCCCGGCTACATTTCCCAGCCGCTTGATTATTACTATTCCTCAACAAAGGCGCAGACAAAGGAGTACGGCGCAACGACCGCGGCAGACCTGGACCGGGTTACCACTGAGAGCGGCAACCACACGATCTATTATGTTGTTACCGGTGATATCAGCGCAGCGGATCCGGCCGGTGATGCGGTTCAGTGGCTCAAAAATAACACCACCTATGTTGGCTCAGATGCTACGCAGTTAATCTATCTTTTCACACGATCTTAACTTTTTCCGGTGCTTCCGATGTATGACCTGACCGTTATTATTCCCACGTTCAAGGAAGAGTCCAACATCGGCACTATCATAGAGAGTGTGGATGCGGTTTTTTCCCGAAACTCGATCACCGGGGAGATCCTCATCGTGGATGATAATTCCCCGGACCGGACCATTGAACAGGTCAGGGAATTGCAGAAAACAAAACCGCATCTCAGCCTTGTGGTAAGGACCGATGATCCCGGGCTCTCCCAGTCCGTGGTCGAAGGGTTCCGCAGGGCCCGGTCTGATATCTTCCTTGTCATGGATGCGGATCTCTCCCATCCCCCGGCACTTCTTCCGGTTATGCTTGCAGAGATCCGCGCCGGAAACGACCTCGTCATTGGCAGCCGGTACATGGAAGGCGGCGGGATAAAAAAATGGCCGCTCAAACGGCGTATCATCTCTATGGGCGCGACGTTCCTTGGCCGTCTTCTCTTCCCGGAGATCCACGATCCGGTCAGCGGTTTTTTTGCCGTGAAAAGGAGTGTTGTGGAACATGCCCCGCTCAGGCCACGGGGCTACAAGATCCTGCTCGAAGTGCTGGGCAAAGGTACCTGGCAGAAGGCAAAGGAGATTCCGTTTGAATTTGTTGACCGGGCAACCGGATCAAGCAAGCTGGGTGGTCGGACGATCATCGAGTACGCCGAACAGGTAATCGACAATGCACGGTTTTCCTGGAACCACCATGAGTGTATCGTCTGGCAGGAATGGGTTAAATTGTTCAGATTCGGGGCGGTGGGGCTCTCGGGCATCATCGTCAATGAAGGGGTCCTTATCTATCTCAAGGGATATGTCCAGTTCTCCCTGCCGGTTGCAAGCATTATTGCCATCGAACTCTCGATCATGAGCAATTTTATCCTAAACGATACCTGGACGTTTAAGACGGAGCAGCAGCACGCCATGCCGCACTGGTGGCAGCGCCTTCTCTCGTTCCAGGTGGTCTCCATCGGCGGGGCAGCCATCAATTTTATTATTCTCAACGCTCTTGCGGCATTCGCCGGCATCGATTACCGGATTGCAAACCTTCTCGGGATCCTGGTCGCGTTTGCATGGAATTTCTGGGTCAACCGGCGAGTGACGTGGAAAAAGTCAGAATAAATTGATGGCTTCGTAGAAAACCGACATGATCCAATCATGTTCGTTCCGGAACTATAAAATCGGGAGTCTATGGAAATGCCAAACAGGAATCAATATCTCCTCGGGTTATCGATGATGAGATTTCCACGTAACATGATAATTCATCCAGAAATTCCATCCAAACGCAATAAAAATTCCGATGATGTTGGCGATCCGGTAATCAATGCCCGCATATGATGAGAGCGAATAAAGCACACTAAAATTGATAACCAGACTCCCGAGACTCATACACTGATAACTCAAAAACCGCTTCCATCCCGGGAGCACATGGCTGGCTGATTTGAATGTCCATCGGTCATTTACCTGGAACTGGCACACCAGTGCGGATTCAAATGCTAGGATATTACCAACAAGTAACGGGAATCCAAGATATCCGTGAACCGCGATGAGTATTCCTTCGTTGATGAATACCCCTATTCCTCCAACTGCCATAAAACGGAACAGTGTGGGAAAATGGATGTTAATCATTTGACGCATTCTACAACGATCGTTGAATACGGAATCCAGAACATGTCGTGCCGGACGGTTATATTTACCTGCGAAAAGTTATCGGTAATAAGGTTCCGGTAACATTGTTCTGTCCTGATATATGCGCCCCGGTCAAGGAACAGGAAGAATTTTTCTATTAGTGTTATCTCTGGTACATAACATCCATCCATCAGCATCACGAACCTTCCACCCGGTTTTAAAACCTGAAATGCCAGATGTGAGATTGCTTTGGCATCGTTATCGTCAAGATGGTGGATAACCCCCATAACTACAACCGCATCAAACAGTTCATTTCCTTTAACTACATCTTTGCTCGCTTTTCGGCAGAAGAATTTTCCCCGGTTCCCGAATTTCTTTTTGGCGTACTGGATATACTTCTCATCCATATCGAACCCACAGTATTCAACCGATGGGAGGAATCGTAATAAATCCCCGGTGCCGCATCCGACATCGAAGATTTTCTGCCCGGGTTTCGGTTGGACGTAAGTATCTATCGCGGTCTGGAGATTCTTTTTACCCCGCAGAAAACATGTGACCGTACTGTATATCGACGGATACGAAAACAAAAACGCTATAACAAATCCCATTATGCTGGTACTCCTTTTTGTCCGTTAAATTTTAATGCCTGCCATAACAATAATCCGAACGCAGCAAAATAAATTGTGAAGAATGCCAATGCCCAGGGTGACGTATATTGGGTATTGGTGTAGAGGAAATAGAATGCCAACGGGAACTCAATGAATGCAAGAATCTGAACTACGATAAATATCAGAATACTTTCAATCCGATCTGCTACCAGTATTGCCAAAATCGGCATAAACCATACGATATACTGAGGAGATCGATACTGCATCAGGAATACTATCGCCATGATTGAAACCAGAATGCATTTTAAAAGAATTGTGATTGTTTTTGGACTTTTATAGAGCGTGTACATCCCGGCAAGAATGACGCATACCATGAGTCCCCAGAATGCTTTTTCTAGAATGGATTGTGAGAATGGAATACCGGCAATTTGGCAATATTGCAAGAATGCGTATTGAATCGTGTTGCAGAAAACCAGACTCGCATACCCTACGAGGAGATTATATCCTAAAACCAACATTCCTATAAATATTATAACGGATACGCCGATTATTAAACCAACCCGTTTTTTTCCTTCAATCAACAACGAAGAATTCCGGGAATTGTAAATCCATAAGAACGGGAAGAGGACAACCGGCCACAACTTTACAAAAAAACCGGCGATGCTTGCCAGATACCCTTTTGTCTTATCCCCATAAACTGTTACTGTTAAGGCGATCATCATTACCGCTGTCGGGAACGCATCGAACTTGCTCATCGAATAAAATGCAATTGAAATTGAGGTTGCATAGAGTAATGCGGCTATAAACGCTGTTCGTTGCGAGTATAATTTTACCCCGATTTCGTAGATGCAGAAGATAATGATAAGATCGCAGATTTCTTCCATTACCCACATTGTCAGGACGAACCCGAAAAATCCCGAGAAGAGAGAGATAATGTATGCAATGCCCATCGGAATGTATGCGAGTGGCGGGAACATCACGCTGGTTCCATTTGCCCAAGGTGCAAGTCCCTGCACAATATTCTGCATCGCCACATAATAGTTCTGGTAATCAAACATATCCGGTAATGAATGGAATACAAATACCAAAAGACCGAGAAGAAAAAGCTTTGTTGATACTGATGCTGCGATAAGATAATTCCGATGTTTGGGGCTGATTGCCGGCAAATGCATAACGAATGATCTCCTGTGATCAAGTGTAAAGATAATAGATAGGTATCTCTTTTGGATAATAAAAAATCATAACCTAAATTGAAATACACTGAAATTTTCCCAAAAGTCCCAGTTTCCTTTTGAATCTTCATTTTCATATCCAATGAACTCCCATACATTGAATCATGTCCAATATCACCGTCGCCGTCCTCGCCCCGAACGGCTTTTCCGATGCACTGGGTAAGAAGGGGACGACCAGCGATATCACCTTTTACAACCTCAAGAGAGGAGAGTCTACGGTCACCTTCATCGAGCCCACGCGCTACCCGGAAAAACTTTCCTCACTCTTTTATGCGATTTCCCTTGCTGATCGTGTCATTCTCGTGGTGGACGAGATCACTGCGACGTTCGGGGAGATCGTCCTGATGCTCCAGTGCGCCGGCAAAGCGCACGGGCATATCATTTTCCGGAATTACCTGACACCGGACCAGATTGCGCCGCTCATCAAAGGCACCGTGCTCGAACACTACGAAACTATTGAAAACGACCCCATAGGTCTCCGGGAAAAGCTGCTCGATGCTGCCGCGAAGATGATGGCACACCAGAAAGTGAAGGATGGCGCCGGCAACGGTGCGGTCCCTATCGACCACCATTTCAATGTCAAGGGTGTAGGGACCGTTATCCTCGGGTGCGTAACGCACGGTGTTATCAGAAAGCATGACTCCTTAAAGGTGCTTCCGACTGCAAAAATCGCCCAGGTCCGTTCCATCCAGAAGCACGAGGACGATGCTGAGAGTGCAGTCACCGGCGACCGTGTGGGCCTTGCCCTCAAGGGAGTCGAGGCCGACGATCTTGACCGGGGGTGCGTCCTCACCAACGATCCGGCGATCAGGAGTTCGCTGGTTGTCATGGGAAAGGCGCAGCTGGTAAAATACTGGCCGGCACCCTTAAAGGAAGAGATGGTGATCTATCTCGGCCACTGGATGCAGTTTTTACCCTCGCGTCTCACGAAGGTAACCGCTGAAGGGGACTGGAGGATGCCCGAGCTCACGTTTGCCTGTGAGAAAGAACTGGTGTACCCTCCCGGGGCCCGGATAGTCCTGCATTACCTTGAGGGCGGTAAACTCAGGGTCGTGGGAACCCTAACCCTGCAATAAGCCGCTGGTTCTTCACCTTATTTTTTGTTTTTCCTGTCTTGCAAAAGAGGTTACCTGATGCCATATTACCTCACCTATTATCTGGTACCGCATGCATCAGTGTACTGATAACACATGCTTGGAGATATCATTGGCTGGATCATTCTTGCAGTCATCGTCATCGTCATTATCGGCCTTATCCTCTGGGCCGTGGGTATTTACAACCGGTTCTACTCCCTGAAAAATTCGTCAGAGGCAACCCTCGGGCAGATCCGGGTCGCGATGAAGAAGCGCCTGGATATGATCGACCAGCTGCTCGGTGCGGTAAAGAGCTACGCGAAATTCGAGCAGGAGACGTTCACCAAAGTCACCGCGATGCGGGCAAGCGTCGCAACTGCAGGGCCGGGGGATTTGAACAAGGTTGAGGCAGAGTCCCGTTCCATCTTCGGGCGCCTGCTTGCCGTAGCCGAAAACTACCCGGAATTAAAAACCTCACAGACCGTCACCTCTCTCATGGACTCGGTGAAAAGCCTTGAGGACGAGATCTCCCGGCACCGGTACACCTTCAACAACATCTCGCAGGAATTCAACACGATGATGGATACTATCCCCTCGAAGTTCATCGGCCACATGACCGGCATGCCCAAGCTTGAATATCTCCAGTTCGAGGACGAGATCAAGACCCCGCCGAAGATCGAGTTCTGACGGGGGAATGCGTCGTGGGCGAAACCAGGCAGATAGCCGTCATTGTCATCATCGGGCTCGTCCTGGGGGTCATCGGGCTGCTCATCGTATCCGCCATCCCGCCCCTCCTCCAGGGAGACCTTGCCGTAAGCTCGTATGAAGCGACCCTGTACGAAAACGGCACCCTCCAGGAGCAGTATATCTACCAGGTGCAGTACTCCGGCGAGTACCGGATGCTGTACCGGTCGTGGGAAGCTCCCCTGATCTTTGCAGGCAGCACCGAGCCATACATCCAGTTTGTTTCCATCGACCCTCCCGCCGGTTCGATCGGCTATGCAAAGGATGCTGCCTCTGCCGTGTCGATCACCGGTTCATCCGACCCTTCCGTAAAAGACGAGATCGGCCGCCTTGCTGATACCAGCGAGGTAGGTATTTTCAACCCGGCCTACTATGCCGCGGGCACCTATACGGTCCAGGCCACGTACGTTGTTCACCCTCCTATAGAAGATGACGGGACAACCGCCCACCTCAACTTCAAGTTCGCCGGGTCGGACCATATCCCGTACAATGATATCAGGATCACGGTACCGGCGGACGGTGTGAACCAGATCTACGTGTACCCACCTACTCTTCATACAGAAAAGACCGGGAATACTTACACGATCACCGGCAGTGCTGCAGGAAACGAGAACATCGCGGTTGAAATGCTTGCCGGTGAAGGTGGGTTTGCCCAGATCCCGGGATTCCGGACCAATGCAACAGATCTGCAGGCAAAAACTGTTTCTGCAAACTTCTGGTACGACCTGCCCTACACAGTGGCCATGCTCCTGGGATACCTCGCGAAAGCGGCCGTACTCCTGGTGCCGGTCCTTTTGCTCTTTATCTATTACCACTACGGGCGGGAGAAAAAGTTCACCGTTACGACCTACCTGAGTACCGTCCCCAACCCCGCACTCAAACCCTGGCAGGTGAACCTGCTCTTCAAAGGCGATGCGCTGGATTTCGATCAGGACGGCTATTACGCGACCCTCCTTGACCTGCACCGGCGAAAACTCATCTCAATAACTCCATCCGCTGGCGGGAATGGCCCGGAGATCCGTATTCTTTCCACGGAGACAACAGATCCCTACGAGCAGAGAGTCCTCGCATTTGTCGGGCGTCTCTCGGAAAACAACGTGCTCTCGACCAGTACTCTTGAAACGCTCGTGAAAGATGCGCGGGTAAACAGCCTTGCTGAGGAAAAAGCGCTGCTGTACCAGAAGAGTTTCGCCGACGTGACGACCCGGGCGGACACCACTATTGCCTACGAATACATGGTTGACGGCAGGGATCATATCTCCCCGCTCATCGCGATCGGGGCAGTCTCCTGTGCCATCACGTTCATGCTCGCCCTTATCCTTCCTGCGCAGTCTGCCAGCATGATCCCCGCCGTGGTGCTCATGATTATTGCCGTGATCCAGCTGGTTATCGCCTGGGTTGCCCCCTCAACCCTGTTCGGGCACTGGAAAGAGGATCATTACAAGGACAAGCTGGAATGGGATGCATTCGCTCACTTCCTGTCTGACCTTGCCATGATCCGGAAGTATGCCCCGGAAGATCTCCCGATGTGGGGCGACTGGCTGGTCTATGGCACGGCGCTGGGGGTCGGCGACAAGGTGGAGCAGGCGATGAAGGTGCTCAACATCCCGGTTGCTGAAACCGGGGTGCCGATGGGCGTCATGGGCATGAATGCATTTTTTATGCCTATCGTCACCTTTATGCCGATGATCCAGGGCGGCCCCCGGGGTGGCTTCGGCGGAGGGGGCTTTGGCGGCGGATTTGGCGGAGGAGGAGGGTTCGGTGGCGGCGGGGCCGGGGGACGGTGAGCTCGCGCGGCAGTGCGCCCTTTCCCATCCCATCCCCTCCGGGCGGGAATCGGATTTCTCTCTCTTTAAAGGAGAAAAGAGATATAAATCCGCGTCAATCCAATGAATACCCAGATACAATATAAGGACGCGTGTATGCACTATTCGGAAGGCCGGCTCGGCCGGATATTTGTCCTGAGGATCGATGACGGCGAAGATTTTCTGGCCGCAACAAAGGAATTCATACAGAATAAATCAGTACAGACCGGCACCATCCTTTTTCTTGGCGCACTCAGGCAGGGGCGGATGGTAACCGGTCCCGAAGAGCTTGTCATTCCCCCGGAGCCTCATTATGTCATGTTCGAAGGTGGCTGGGAAATGGTGGGTATCGGCACCATCTATCCGGGCGATGACGGCCCTGCAATCCACTATCATGCCTCGGTCGGCCGGGCCGGCCATGCACTGACCGGGTGCCTGCGGGAGAAGGCGGTCACCTATATCGTTGCCGAAGTTATTATCCTCGAATTTACCGGTCTCGATATCCGCCGCAGGGCTGATGAGAAGACCGGCGTCTCCCTGCCGGTCCATGGGAGGCCTGACGGGACCGGACAGCAGTCCCCGTCGCCTTCAGCGAACAGGGCACCACCCGCTGAACCTGTACCTGAAGAGAAAGGGGAAAAGGAAGAAGAGGATGTGCCGGGGGGTCTTGCCGAGATCATCCGCGACCTGACCCGGCGCCCCCGGGCCTGATTTTTTAAAACAGAACGCCGCCATGAACCCACAACCCCCGTTTCTGCCTCTCACCTCCGCTGAGGGCAGGGCTTGCGGTATCGACCAGTTTGATATCATTCTTGTCACGGGAGACGCTTATATCGATCATCCCTCGTTTGGCACGGCACTCATCGGCCGGGTCCTCTGGGATGCGGGATTTTCTGTCGGCATCATCGCCCAGCCGGACGTGAAAACCGAACGGGACTTTACGGCCCTCGGGAGACCACGGCTCTTTTTTGGCATCTCTTCCGGCAACGTCGACTCGATGGTCAATAACCTCACCCCCAACCTGAAACGCCGGAGTTCTGACGTGTACTCGCCCGGCGGGGTTCCCCGGCGCCCGGACCGGGCGACCATCGTGTACGCAAACCGGGTCCATGCAACATATCCCGGTACACCGATTGTCATCGGGGGCATCGAGGCGAGCCTGCGCAGGTTCGCGCACTACGATTACTGGCAGGACCGGGTGCGCCAGTCCATCCTTGCCGATGCCCCGGCCACCCTTCTTGCCTATGGTATGGCAGAGCGGCAGATGGTAGCAATTGCCCGGCGGCTGGATGCCGGGGAACCGGCCCGGGCACTGCGGGATATACCGGGGACCTGCTGCACCATGGAAGTGGCCGAATGGCGGGTCGCACGGCCGGAGGGTGTCGTGGTGATCCCGGGCTTTTCCGAGGTCTCTTCCGACAAAACCGCGTATGCCCGGGCGTTTGCCCTGCACTACCGGGAACAGGACCCGGTCCGGGGGCGGACACTTGCCCAGCCCCACCCGAAAACCGTGATCGTCCAGAACCCCCCGGCCCCGCCCCTTTCTGCCGCCGAACTCGACCATATCTACGAACTGCCGTTCTCGCGCCGGACACACCCCTCGTACCCCGAGCCCGTCCCGGCGCTTGAACCGGTACAGTTCTCGGTGGTGAGCCACCGGGGCTGCTTCGGGAGCTGTTCATTCTGCGCCCTCACTCATCACCAGGGCCGGATCATCCAGAGCCGGAGCATCGGATCCATCGTCCGGGAGGTGACCCGGATGGCTGTGATGCCGGAATTCAAGGGGATCGTCAAGGATGTGGGCGGCCCCACAGCGAATATGTACGGCACGGAGTGTGATCGCTGGGGGACTGCGGGGGCCTGCCCGGACATGTCCTGCTCGCCGGCCTGCCCGACCCTCCGGACAAGCCACCGCAAGCTCGCTGATCTCCTCAAAAGGATCAGCGACGTGCCGGGAGTAAAGAAGGTGTTCGTCAGCTCCGGCATCCGGTACGACCTTGTGCTTGCCGACGATTCTGGTTCCCGGTACCTTGACGATCTCTGCGATTGCCATGTCTCGGGTCATCTCAAGGTCGCCCCGGAGCATATCTCGCCCCATGTAACCGAAGCAATGAATAAGCCGGACGGTTCGGTATTTGACCGGTTCGTTAACCGGTTCGAAGCCCTCCAGAAAGGGAAACCCAAACGCCAGTATCTCGTCCCCTATTTCATGTCCGGTCATCCGGGCTGCACGGTCAGCGATATGGTCGAACTCGCCGAATATATCCGGGATCGCGGGCTCTATACCGAGCAGGTGCAGGACTTCACTCCTACACCCATGAGCGTCTCCACGAGCATGTACTACACCGGCCTAAACCCGTTCACGCTCGAACCGGTACATGTGCCCAAAGGGAGGGAGAAGAGGATCCAGCGGGCGCTCATGCAGTACCGGGAACCACAGAACCGGGGCCTCGTGCTCGAAGGGCTCCGCATGGCCGGCAGGGAAGATCTCATCGGGAGCGGGAAGAAGTGCCTCGTGGCCGGGGAGAGCCGTGATCACCGGTTCCGGCCCGGGCCGGCAGCACAACGGAAATAAGCCAATGCCGGATCGCAGTCATAATCCGGGATCATGAAAACCACCCTCAAAAAGGAAAGGGCCCGATCTTACTTCCTGCCGTAATCATCCTCGAACCGGACGATATCGTCTTCTTCAAGATACTCGCCCAGCTGCACCTCGATCACTTCGAGCGGGATCACACCGGGATTTTTGAGCCGGTGCCGGATCCCGCTCCGGACAAACGTACTCTCTCCCTGCCTGAGCAGTTTTGTTTCGCCGTTAAGTTCCACTTCGGCCGTCCCGCTCACGACCACCCAGTGCTCGCTCCGGTGGTGGTGGAGCTGGAGGGAGAGTTTCTGCCCGGGCTTGACCGTCACACGCTTGATCTTGTGGCTGTCCGAATCCTCAAGCACAGTGTAGGATCCCCAGGGCCGGTGGACCTGCCGGTGGAACCGGGTGACCGGGTCGTTTTGTTTTTTGAACCGTCCGACGAGGTCCTTGACCTGCTCCGTGCATCGGTTATCGCATATGAGGAGTGCATCGGCCGTGTCCACTACCACGAGGTTGTCCACGCCGATTAGGCCCACGTGCTTGCCCGGTGCATGCACATAGTTGTCCCGTGCCGACAGGTATTCAGCTGTCCCGACGTTTCCCTCGCCATCATGCGCCTCGACCTCGTAGAGCGCCGCAAACGTTCCGAGGTCGTTCCAGTCAGTATCGAGCGGCACCACTGCCACCCTCTTTGACGGTTCCAGCAGGCCATAATCGATCGATATGGAGTCCAGTTTCGCGTATTCCGGCATTTTTCTCCCGCTAAAAGCGGCGGAGAGGCCGGGCTGGTATTTTTTAAGTTCCTCAAAGAACGTGGAGACAGAAAGGAGGAAGATCCCGCTGTTCCAGAGGTATCCTTTCTTCACGTAGCCTGCGGCGGTCTTTTCGTCGGGTTTCTCTTTGAACTGGTCGACGACAAATCCTTGGGCAAACGCCTCACCCGGTTTGATGTACCCGTAGCCGGTGTGAGGTGAGGTGGGAGTTACCCCGAATGTGACAAGATGCTCATGCGCAAGGGGTTCTGCGTCGCTGATCTGGCTGATCGCAGCCTCCCCAAGCAGATGATCGCTGGGGAACACCGCTACGATAGCGTTTTTGTCCTCTTTTCTGATTTGCTGCATCGCCCATGCAATGGCGGGCAGTGTGTTCTTTCCTTCGGATTCTGCGAGTATATGGCTGTCGGGTATGGCATACCCCAGATCGTCTATCTGGTTGCGCACGAGATACCGGTGGATCTCGTTTGTCACCACCCAGATCTCGACTTCCTTCGAGAGTTTTTTCGCCCGTTCGCAGGTCTTCTGGAACAGGGATTTTCCGTCCAGCGGGATAAACTGCTTGGGGAAATATTCGCGTGAAAGGGGCCACAGCCGCGTTCCCACGCCACCGGCAAGGATAATTGTCTTCATGCATTCGCCTGGTATCGGTACCGGGTGCGATCCCGGTACGGTATTCGTACCTTATTGTGTCCGGAGTTATCACTTATAAAACTCGATCCCGCACGGCACCGGTTATGATGCCTGCCCAACATCGGCAGGGGCGTCGATAAATTTCCGCATCCACAGCTCGGCGCAGGCGATCCGCCAGATTTCGGGGGAATACGCTGATCTGCCCTCCAGGAATGCGAGATAATCCTGGGTAACCGCCCCGGCATTCCAGTAGGGCCGGGATTTGAAACTCGCAGAAGAGAAAATCTCAAGCATGAACGGCCGGAGCTCGTTTTTCATCCAGCACTCTTCCGGTGTGACAAAACCCATTTTGTCCCGGCGGCATCGCACGGATTCAGGAACCTTGCCACGGATGGCCGTACGCAATGCAACTTTTGTGACACCGGCCCGGACCTTCTGCGAGAGAGGGAGTGATGCGACGTACTCCACCAGCCGCACGTCAAGGTACGGCACCCGGGATTCCAGGGAAAATGCCATCGCGTTCCGGTCCTCGTAGTGGAGAAGCGCCGGGAGATTGGTGGAGAGGAGTTCCCGGTGCAGGACCTCGTCGAGAGTGCCCTGGTACCGGTCGATCGTTTCCGGGGTACACTTCAGGAGACCCCTTCTGGTCCTGCGGACATGCAGCTGCTGCCGTGCGGACTGGAAGAAATCCCGGTGCTCTCTGAGGCTGCCGGCGATCTCACGGAGTGCCGTCCCCCAGTGATACGTGCGGAGGAGTCCCCGGATGTAACTACCCTGGTAGCCCAGGTACCCGGCAATGAGTTCGTCCGCCCCCTGCCCGTCGAGCACCACCTTGACCTTTTTTGCGGCGAGCCGCATGACGCAGTACTGGGCGTAGATGGAGAGCGAACCGAAGGGTTCGTCCTGCAGGTACACGAGCCGGTCGATGTCATCCCAGAGCTGATCCGGTGCGGGTTCTGTCCGGTCCGCATCGACCCCGGTTGCCGCTACGACCTCGTCGATGTACCGGCTCTCGTCAAATTTTGTATCAGAGAAGACGACCGAGAAGGTCTTCTGCCGGGCACCGACACTCTCCGGCGCTTCGCTCCTGATGAGCGTATTTATCAGGACTGTGAGGGTCGAGGAATCGATCCCTCCCGAGAGGCAGGTGCCGACGGCCACGTCGCTTCTCAGGTGAATGCGGGCCGCCTCAAGGAGCAGCTCGCGGAAGTGCGCCGCGACCGTTTCATCGTTTTCGTTTCCTCTAATCTCCGGGTTCACCTTCACGTCCCAGTATTGGTATGGTGATTGTATCCCATCCCTGGTAACCACCAGGGCATGGGCCGGCGCAAGCTGGAGGATGCCATCGAACATGGTATGACTGCAATGGTCCTGCACGCCCCACGCGAGGTAGGTGCAGAGCATTTTGTCGTCCGGTTTATTCCCGGTATCCGGGTGGGCAAGCAGCGCCTTGATCTCGGATGCGAATAAAAACGAACCGCCGGCCGTGGTGTAATAGAAGGGCTTGATCCCGAACCGGTCCCGGGCGCAGAAGAGTTCCTGTTTTTTCTCGTCCCAGAGTGCAAACGCCCACATGCCGTTGAATCGTGCGAGGCAGTCATGCCCCCATTCCTCGTAGGCATGGAGGATCACTTCGGTATCTGATTTCGAGTAGAACGTGTGCCCTTTTTTCGCCAGTTCTTCGCGGAGTTCGACAAAATTATAGATCTCGCCATTGAAGACCAGCCAGAGCGAGCTGTCCTCGTTTGTCATCGGCTGGAGGCCGTCAGGAGAAAGGTCGATAATGGCGAGCCTTCGATGGACAAGACCGGTGCTTCTGTTGATATGCGTGCCCTCGCCGTCAGGCCCCCGGTGGGCGAGCCTCTCCGACATGTCCGCGAGGAGCCGGCGATCCGGCCTGCCGCCTTGATAGCAGTACTGCCCTGCGATCCCGCACATTCGTTTGATCTATGGTCTGTAGAGGATTAAAAAGGTAATATGGAGCCTGTACTGCGATTTCACAATTGCATTTCGGGGTTATTATGGGTCAGTGGGGGTATTTTTGTTCTGCGATAAACAAGGGATCCGCAGCATATTCCGTTGTAATTTTTCCCTATTTTCATGACCCGCGCCCGAACGAAAATGTGATTTTACCCCCATCGACCCCTCCTAGTCCTAGCCCGGTACCGGTGCGGAATCGGACATTTTTCCGATGATAAAATATCTTCACTGGCAGGGGAAATACCCATCAGGGTATTGGAGGGTATGAGGGGGAAATTTATGTTACCTCCGACCGGGTCCAGTTCACCATGTTCCCGGCTCATGTACCCACCGTCCCGGAAATTACCGGGCCGGAATGTTCACGCGGAAAAAACCGTTGGGATAACCATCGAAAATCCCGGGAAGTCTCCCGGAAAAAACAAGGCAAGCCCCTGAAGTATTCAGGGACTACCCAGTAAGGAAAAAAAAACTGTCTCTCACTTCTTCGTACGGGCAGTCCCGGCCTTCTTTTTGCCGGGGGCCTTTTTCTGCTCCACCGCTTTTACATCACAGGGGAAACATTTCTCCAGTTTCTCGTCGACAACCCGGTAGGCATTGGCGAGCACCGATGAGTTTGCGATCATACCCGAGAGCAGGATCACTTCAAGGATCTCCTCCCTGGTCGCACCCATTTTTATTGCTGCCTGCATGTGATAACTCGTGCAGTAAGGACATTTTAAAGCCGCCCCGACTGCCATGCTGATGAGTTCCACGTACTTGGGATCGAGCCGGCTGGTTTCCGCCACGGTACCTTTGTAGAGGAGATGGGAGATGAGGACTTCGGGCCGCTCCCCCATGCGCTTGAAGATCAGCGGCACCCTGCCGTACTCGTTCTCGATCACCTTAAGCCATTTTTCGGCCGTGGCGTCAGCGCCCTGTTCGACAATCTGCCTCAGCCGGTCCTCAAACTCGTCCTCCTGTCTGCGTCCCATGATATCCTCCTATATCACCGTGTTTGTCTCCGAGAACGGCCTGACCCTCAGGATAATATAATCCCGCATGCGCGAAGGTTCGATGTCCGCGATGTCGCCAATCTTTATGCCGTCCTCGATCTCGGTCTTCCGGAGCACCTCGGCATAGGTATCGTACGGCAGTTTCACCCGCAGGCCTGACATCTGCACCGTAAGGGGGGTCGGCGAAGTAACCGCAAGAATGGCCGGCACCCGCTCGCGGATGACGTCCATGAGCCGGGCCGGGGAGACCGAGAGCGGATCCTTGGCGAGTTCCTCCCGGCGTTTCGAGAGAACCCGTGTGATCTCCGCGATAATCTCGTCAAGTTTCGTGAGTTCTTCGGACTCTTTTGTCCGGTGCATGAAACGTCCGACGTTTCCCACGTACCCGTCCACCTTTGGCTCTACGATACGCTGGAGCACCTCTTTGTCCGGGCCGCCGCAGAGCACGACCGGCACTTCTATCCCCCGGAGCAGCACCGGCATCTTGTGTTCGATGCAGGTCTCAAAATTCCCGAGCAGGTACACCGCGATATCGTGCTCGTTGATGACGTCGCGCTCCTCGTCGTTCAGGCCCGCGATCCTCTTTCCCGGGCCCCGCGCCATCCCTATCATGTTGCTTTTGGCACCGAGCCGGCGGACGTACTCGGCGATATCGCAGGACGGGTGCGGCAGGTGGTGGATCTCAAGGCTCATGCTCACGACCGCGATCTCGGTACCGACGAGCGGCGAGTCGGTCACTTCCCCGGCAAGCGGCTTTCCGATCGCCCGGATCAGTTCCACGTCGTCCTTTGGCACGAAACACTGGAGCACGACTTCCTGCGCGATCATATGCTTCTGGACGATGTACCCCCCGAGATCCTCTATGAGGTCGATGATCTCGTTGTGCCGGTAAATCCCACCCCGGTACGTAATCGGGACAAGGATCATGGCGCCTCACCCATAAGTGCAAATTTCTCGCGGACAAGTGCCTCTCCGGTGTCGGTCAGAGTGTCCTCGCTTGCCACAAACGAGAACTTCTCGGCACCGTAGTTCTCGCTCCTGACCCGGAACCCTTCCGGACAGATGCACCTGAGAGCGTAGACGAGATCCTTGTACAGCGACTGGCTGGGATCGGCAATCGCCATTTCCTCAATCTCCCGGGCACTGACGGTGATCCCGGTCAGGATGACCGTGAACCGGTCCGGCTGGTCGACGTGGTCATTCCCGAACCGGTCCCAGAAGATCCTGAGCATCGGTGCGAGATAGGTCTCATCAGAGATCGCGAGTGTCATCTTCCCTTCTTGCGGGTTAACGTTGGCGATGTCACCCACCCGGACAAGGGTGGCGACTTTTTTGAGGATCCCGACCGCTACAAAGATGGGGACTTTCGGGTCGATGTAGACATGGATCTTGTGGATCACCCGCAGGAGGTTGTGGTCGAGGAGGACGTCGTTGGTGATCTGCCGGTAGTACTCGCCGCCCAGTTTTTCCGTGCATTCCACTTCAAAGTACTCAATGGCCTGCATCTGTCCCGTCCTTAATAAACCCTGATGCCAGCAGCGCCGAACCGACCGCACCGATGTACTGCGAGTGCGGCGGGACGACGATTTTTATTTTGAGGAGTTCTCCCATCGCGTGCACCAGCCCCTCGATAAGCGAGGTGCCGCCGACCATAATCACGGGCTCCTTGATGTCCACTTCCTGGAGCTGCTGCTCGAAGACCTGTTCGGCGACACTGTGGCAGGCGGCTGCCGCCACGTCCTGCCGGGTGCTGCCGGCCGCGAGGGCGTTCACGAGGCTCTGGGTGCCAAACACGATACAGTAACTGTTCATGGGCACCCGGCCGCCCATGCCTTTCATCGCAAGCGGTCCGAGTTCCGTGATATCGACCCCGAGACGCTTCGCCGTCATCTCCAGAAACCGGCCACTGGCCCCGGCACAGATCCCACCCATCGTAAATGTGCCCGGGATACCGTCCATGACGGTTATCGCCTTGTTGTCCATGCCACCGATATCGATCACGGTCGCGGGTCCGTGCTGCTTATTGGCGAGGTAGACCGCCCCTTTCGAGTTTACGGTCAGTTCTTCCTGGACGAGGTCGGCGTTGAAATCTTTTCCGACCAAAAAGCGCCCATAGCCGGTGGTGCCGATTGCCTGGACATCCTCAATTTTCATTCCCGCTTCGGTAAGGGCGTGTTCGACGACTTCGCGTGCACACTTGAGCACCTCGGTGGTCGGCTGCCAGCCGGTGCCGATGATCTTGTTGTCCTTCATCACCACGGCTTTTGTGGTCGAGGACCCGGAATCGATCCCGAGCGTGATCCCCTCCTGGACCTCCCGGGCGAGAAGCGCCCTCCTCCGGGCAATCGTCGTGAGCGCTTCCATACGGGTGAGGAGCGTTCCCGCGGTCGTACGCTCGGTAAACGAGTAACTGACGACCGGAAGCTTCGAATGCTCGAGGATATACCGCCTGAGCTCGTTTCGCACGATCGCGGCCTCGGCGCACCGGAAACAGGTCGCAATAAAGATCGCGTCGGCGTCAACACGGCCGTCGACCAGCGCTATCGCCCGGGATATGGCGAGTTTCAAATCGGGGCTCCTGACTTCAAGGCCGAATGCATCAAAGTCCCGTATAATATCCTTGAGCGCGACGTCCGGGAAGAAGATCTCGCCATTGACGGATTTTGCTGCACTGTTTATCTCCTCCTGCACGCCCGAGTAGTCCGGCCCGCAGGAGAGCTGGGCGATGCGTACCGGCGCGGTCATGGTTTTGCCCCCAGATCGGTCAGGAACCGTTTGATCGCGGCGACAAACTGCGTCCCCTCCGCCTCGTTTTTCGGGTACTCCAGCTCGAGTCTGGGCATGTCTTTTTGCCGGATTAAAAACTTCAGGAGCTCGTTGGTACGAGCGCAGCCCATGCAGCCGAACGCGAGGTCGGCATTGTTGATGATGATCGCGGCGTCGCATTCCTCAATCATCGGACCGTAGAGGGACATGCGTCCGCGCACACCGCTGGGGACTTCCACGGCTGCCCAGCGAAGCCCTTTCTTGGGATCTTCCGGGGTGATCTGGAGCGGTGCTGACTCAAGTCCGGCGGTCTGGACGCGTTCACGGATGGCGATCGCGGAACCAAGCGGGGTGTGCCCGAACCGGGTCACCATATCGGAGAGGATCAGGCTCGTTGCGGGGTAGATGAATATTTTTGCCATTGTCAGGGCTCCTGTGCATCGATCAGTTTCTTTAAGGTGTATACGTCCAGGCGGGGTGCAGTCTGCGCGGCTTCCGGCGCCGGAACAGTCGCGGCATCGCGGTGACCGAGCTCTTCGATGGCGTGGGAGATGTAAGGGAGGATGGTCATCTCGTACTCGATCCCGTGGAACCCGGGCCGTGCGCCCCCGAGCGTCGCCCGGCACCTCCGGGCATCTCCCGGCGGGAATCCCCGGTCCTTGACAAAGATATAAGCCGGGTCCATCTTCCTTGCTTCGGCTATAACCCGGTTGACCTCCTCTTCTGTTCCCATGATAACGAGGCCAAAACAGGTCTCCTTGATCATTACTCCCTTTGCCACTTCGTACGCCCGGGTCGCGACATCTGCCGGGGTCACCTTGTAGGATTCCACCACCACGTACCGGGTCACGGTCCCGACGTTTGCCGGACTGTAGTCAGTCATTGCTTCACCTCGCGGATATACACCGTCTGCCGCTCCTTTACTTCTTTTAGCTTGTCCGTATCGATCACGCGCCCGATGATATTAGTGCCTTCAAACGGCTCCGATGTCGGGCCAAACTCCCGGTTTGCTGATAACCGCGCCCCCACAAGGCCGGCTCCTTTCCGGGAATCGTTGGTGATGGCGAGGGCTGCAGCGGGAACCTCACCGGTGGGACAGTTCTCCGGATTGATCCTGACGGATGTCGGGATTTTCGGTTTGAAAAGATACACGTCGTCGAAGACAAAGAACGACGGCATCATGCCGGCATCGTGGTCGGCAAGACCGGTGATCCTGCGGAACACCTCGCAGCTTTTAGGGGCCCGTACATCGTCAAGAACGATATCGATCACTTTTTCAAAGGGCGCTGTCGTTACTTTTGCTGAACGTTCGCTGAGTACATCCAGCGTCGTTCCGGGCTCCTGTGACACGATGATCCGGTCTGTACCTTCGGTGTCGATTACGAGATTGATCCCCCGGTCCTTCGCCAGCTTCTGTGCCTCTGCGAGCGGCAGGCCGAGAAGGTCAATGCGTGGGGGGACCACATGGATAGAGAGGAGATCTCCCTCTTTTGCAAGTTTTACCAGTTCGATCCCGTGTACGACCTGCCCGACTACGCTGTGGGCAGGACTGCTGGGGACGTCCGCGCGGTAGATATACACCCCGCCGACAGAAGGCCCTCCCGTGCGTACCGTTACCGTGCCCTCACGACGGGGGCGCTTGAACTGCGCCGGCACCTCAGTCCCGACGAGTTTCTGGTCAAGGATGTGTGTGCTTGTCGCCCGCCCGACTGCAAACTTCCCGGACTGGAGGGCAACGAGCAGGTGCTCGACGCTTCCGGCCGCCTCAGTCGTGATCCGTTCCGGGACATACCCCTGTGCGGTCACCTCGACACGGGTCACGATGAGCATCCCGTCTTCGAGAACGAGGTTTTTGTCGGTAGTGGTAAAGGATCGGCTGGTGTCTGCCCAGCTGATCACCGGTTCAATTTTTATGACTCTGTCACCGGTTGCCCACCGGTCGAGCACGGCCTTCCCGCTTACGACCCGGCCGGCCACGCCGCCGGTTTCGTCGGCGCCATGATCCGCGACATGACGGGTTTTTGAAAAAATCAGGTATGAGGTCTTCGGGTTGTAGCCGCCGCATCCGAGAATCAGATCGCCCCTGTCGTAGAGCCTGGGTTTGCGCTCCGGGCGGATGCCAGAGGGAAAAGGCCCGAATGCGGCCGCGTACCGGTCCGTCCAGTGAAGGGAAAGCGTTCCGGCAGCCTCCGGCTGTTCAAGAATATCCACTTCACGTCCGGCCAGTTCGAGGGTGATCTCCCCGGCAGTCGTAGTGACCGTGACACTTTGGGTTTTCTCCTGCTCCTTTGTCGCAGGCCGGATAATGGCGACAGCACATCCGGCAGGATGCCCTGGGATGAGGGAGCCAAGCGTGCTCCCCTCGCTTTCTTCACGGATCTCCCCGTCAAGGTGAACACGGATCATGTGCGCCACTCACGCTGGAGGCTGGCTCTGGCTCATGATCCTGCGTTCATCTTCGGTCAGGTATGCAAGTACATCGGCAGTTTTACCCATTTCGACGATCTTTCCACCCCGCATCAGGGCAATCCGGTCGCAGACCTCGCGTACGAATTCCATGTCATGCGAGACAACAATGAAAGTCTCGTCAATCTCGTCCCGGGAATGCATGATGGAATGCTTGACATCGATCTTTGTTATCGGGTCCATGGTACCGGTCGGTTCGTCGAGAATCACGATCTTGGGTTCCCGGATCAGGACCTGCGCAAGGGCGACACGGTGGCGCTCTCCCTCAGAGAGCTGGCCCGGCATGCGATCGAGGATCTCTTTACTTTTCTCTTCGGAAAATCCGGCCATCTTTAACGTGACTACGGCCTTTCGCATGGCCAGTTCCTTGGGGAACTCAAGGCCGATCGCATCCGTGAGGTTATCGAGCACGGTGCGGTGGGGGTAGAGGTCGTACTCCTGGTGCAACAGTCCGATGTACTCCTTGGCCCGGCCCCGTTGATCGATGCCGGGCTTGGTCATGTCCACCCATTCCTCGCCAATCCTGACGTTGATCTCCCCGCTCGTGGGTTCTATGAGGCCGGCGATGATCCTGGAGAGCGTTGTTTTTCCTGCCCCGCTCTTTCCTATGATGCCGAAGATCTCCTTGGTATACACGTCGAACGTGACGCCGTTGACAGCTTTGACGACTCCCCGGTCGACTGAGATATAGCGCTTGGTAAGATCCCGCGCCCCCACGATCTTTTCGCCCGCCTCCGTGTGTTCGAAGGTCTCCGAATCGTCGCAGCCCTTCATGAACTCGCCAATGACGTCTTTGGGCAATCCTATTTTTGCAATGGAGCCGTCGACGAGCAGGATGGCACGGCTGGCCACATCCTCGATCACCTGCGAGAAGTGGGAAGTAACCACCATGCCCATATTATTGGTCTTTGCCGCCTCAGTGAGCATCGAGTGGACGATCTTTGCGGTCCCTGGATCGAGCGTGCCGGTCGGCTCGTCAGCAAAGAGTAAAAACGGCTCTTTTGCAAGCTGCCGGGCGAGCACCACACGCTGCTTTTCGCCACCCGAGAGGTCACGGGCGATATGCATCATCCGGTGGGAGAGCCTGACTTGGTCGATGAGATCGGCTGCACGGTTGATCGCCTTCTCCTGCGGGTAATCGATGTCATCGAGTGCGTGAAGAACATTCTCGATCACGCGGTCATCGCCGTACAGGGCAAAGGTCCGCTGGAACATAATCGCCGTGCGGCGCATGACCCGCCTTTTCAGCGCCTCGTTTGTCTCATTCCAGAGATCCACATCGAGTGCCGCAAGCATGCCGCCGCAGTGCGGGCAGGGCTTCCCGGCTGCGCTTGCCACGTCCATATAATCGCAGGAGGGGCATGCCGACACATGGTAGATAATCCTGCCACTTGTGGGCGGCTGTTCCACCCCCCGCATCAGGTGGATAAGAACGGTTTTGCCGGCGCCGCTCCTCCCAATAACCCCCAGGATCTCCCCTTCGGCGATCTCGAATGAGATATTTCTGAGGGCATGCGTGCCGTCAAAATCCATACAGATGTTGTCGACCGTGATCAATGGAGCCTTCATAATTCCCTTATACCTAATGTGATACTGGTGTCATATTACCTTTTATATGATGCGCGCTGTCGTCACGATCGGGAAGTGCCGGGATGCCTTATCAGCGTCCCGATTATGGGCAGCACATCCCGAACGTGAGTGATCACGTAATCGGCGGCCCTGAAGAGTTCCTCAGGACGGTTAGCGGGCTGCTGCACCGTAAGGATAGCGGTATCGGCTTTCGTAAACGCACAGAGATCGTTTATCCCGTCGCCAACCATGACGACCCGGTCGTACTCATTTTTGAGATCCGAGACAATCTGAGCCTTGACCGAAGGCGTCGCCACCCCGTAGACCCGGTCGCGGGGGATGCCAAGGTGATCGGCCATGATCTCCAGTTTGGTTGAACGATCACCGGACGCAATAAACGTGGGCACGCCCATCCGGTGCAGTGCGGTGATCGTCTCCTTTGCGCCTTCAAACGGCCATCCACCCGCCGTTATGGTGAACTCTACGGCCTTTTGTGCCATGTTGAGGATGGCGCCGCTGTTGAGCGTGAGCATCGTTTCGTCCCTGCAGACGCCCCAGACGTTACGGATGCACTCCTGGAGGTCGCCGACACGCGCCCGGGTGTCGGTATACAGCATATCGCCGATCTCCTCCGCGGTCGTGATCTTGCGGGTACAGCTGATTCCAAACCCGATCTCGTTATCCACCAGGTAGGCGGAGAGCAGCATATCCGGCGGGGTTGCGATGATATGCTTGGAATGGACCGGCAGAACGATCAGGACACGTTCCAGCGACGTGAAGGTGAGGGTCGTCGTCTCGATCCCGGGCATAAGTACCTGCCGTTCGATGTCTTTTGCGACGCGGTAGGTGGAAAGAAGCGTCCCGGCACTATCGAAAACCACGGCTGTCGTCATCGTTTCACCCGGTAATAAACTCTATGTAGGTTCCCCTCTCCATTGAATCAGTGATGCTGATGATCGTACCTGAAACTGCAGACAAGATAAAGAGCATGGAAATCAGGGGGGCGGGAAGGATCGCACGGGCCGTCGCAGAAGCGCTCCGGGATCATGCGCTCGCGGTCCGGGCCACGGCCCCCGATGCGTTCCGGCGGGAGATGGAGCAGGCAGCCGCGACGCTCCTTGCCACCCGCCCGACAGCGGTGTCGCTCCCCAACGCGGTCCACATCGTCATGGCCGGCCTTGACCATGCGACGACCGCAGAAGAGGCGCGGGCCGGGGTGGTCCGGCGCGCCGATGAGTTCATCAGCTCGTCGCAGCATGCGGTGGATCGGATCGCGCAGTTCGGGGCAAGCCATATCCGCGACGGCGATACGATCCTCACTCACTGCAACTCAGAGGTCGCACTCGCGTGCATCACCGTGGCGCACCGACAGGGAAAGGAGATCGAGGTCTTTGCTACGGAAGTGCGGCCAAGGAACCAGGGACTCATTACGATCCGTACCCTGAACGACGAGGGCATACGAACAAATTTTATCGTGGACTCCGCTGTCAGGTCCTTTATCAACGATATTGATCTGGTGATCGTCGGAGCCGATGCGGTAACCGTGAACGGTGCGGTGGTCAACAAGATCGGAACCGCCCAGGTCGCCCACTCCGCCCGGGAGGCCCGTGTCAACGTGATCGTGGCCGCGGAGACCTACAAGTTTGCGCCCCGCACGATCCTCGGAGAACTGATAAAAATCGAGGAGCGGGCCGGAAGCGAAGTCCTCCCGGACGAGATCGCCCGGACGCTTCCTCACATCACTGTCCGGAACCCGGCCTTCGATGTCACTCCCGCTGAGTATATCGACATGATCGTGACCGAGAAGGGGGCGATCCCGCCGCAGATGGCCTATGTCATCATCAGGGATTACCTCGGGTGGGGAATCGATGAGTTCCATACCACTTTCGGGACGGCAGGTCTCAATGGGGAATGAACACGTTATATCCTGTTTCAGTATGCCGATGCGTTTATTGACGAAAAAACCTTAGGAATTATCACCACCAATCGGGCTGCACCGGCAAACCCGGCCAATGAGAAGAGCATCATAAACCAGAGGAAGCGAGATGGAGATACCTTTTACCAAACTGCACGGAAACGGCAACGATTTCGTACTCATCGATGAATATGAGAAGACGGCTATTCCCGATGAAATGAAAGCGCAGTTTGCCGCTCTTTACTGCGACCGGAGGTTCGGGATCGGGGCGGACGGTGTCCTGTATCTCTCAAAATCCACAACCTGCAACATCAGGATGCGCATCTTCCAGCCGGATGAGAGCGAGGCGGAGATGTGCGGCAACGGTGTCCGGTGCCTTGCCAAATATGCATCCGATGCCGGGTATGTGGAAGAAACCTTTACGGTCGAGACCCCGGCCGGGACAGTCGGGGTTTCGGCCCGGTATACTGACGAGGAGTTTACTGCGACCATCAGCATGCCCGAGCCGAAATTTGAGAAAAAGGAGATCCCTGCCACCGGGGATGGTGAATACCACGAGCGAATCGGGGAGTTCGAGGTCTACGCGGTAAATACCGGTGTTCCCCATGCGGTGGTCCTGGCTGATTCGGT
Organism: Methanoregula sp.; assembly: GCF_052325125.1. Classification (GTDB taxonomy): domain Archaea; phylum Halobacteriota; class Methanomicrobia; order Methanomicrobiales; family Methanospirillaceae; genus Methanoregula. The sequence continues at coordinate 56,013 of NZ_JBKQWO010000001.1, forward strand.
CGACAGCGTCGATATCGGTGCGGCCGCCCCGCTCATCCGGCACCATACAACTTTTCCCGAAGGCGCAAACGTGAATTTTGTCGAGAAGACTGGTGACGACTCCCTGCGAATCCGGACGTTCGAGCGCGGTGTAGAGGAAGAGACACTCTCCTGCGGGACCGGTGCAACCGCATCTGCGGCAGTCGTGCGCCGGCTCGGCCACATGAAGGATACGATCCATGTCGAGACCAGGGGCGGCCCCCTCACGATCTCTTTTAGGGACGGCGTGAAGATGGAAGGCCCTGCCGTCACGGTCTATTCCGGCCGGATCAGCTATTAACTCTCTTTTTAGCCCGCCGGTCCTTACCGGAATCCTGCGAGAGTTGCCTGCCGGGCTGCACCGGAAAATGCGAGATAGGGCAGCGCCCGTTTCAGGCAGGAAGCCGAAACGCCAAGATCCCGGGGTGTCCGGATCGTACGGCGTTCCCGGGCCTGCAGAATGGCGTGTGCGGTGACCGTCCCGATTCCGGGGACGTGGATGAGATCGTCGAACGATGCAGAGTTGGGATCGACCGGTTCCCGCCCGCGGGCAAGGAGTGCCTTAGGGTCGTCATTGGGGAGTGTGTTGTTCTCGTCCATCAGGGGCTGCAGTTCAGTCCTGGAAAAACCGTACTCCCGGATGAGATGATCCAGCTGGTACCAGCGGCGTGATCGCCAGGCTGGCGTGCTTTCCCGTGAGGCCAGCCGGGTTTTTGGCAGCGCCCGGAAGGCCGAATAATAGATCCGCGAGGGAAGCACCTGTTCGTAGAGTGAGGTGACACAGTCGAAGATCTCCCTGTCGGTTTCTCCTGCCGCCCCGATCACGAGCTGCGTGGTGTGCCGTCCGGGTGCAGCCTCTGCGATCCAGTCGAGCCGTTTCAGAATATCACCGGTATAGTCTTTGATCCCGGAGAGGTTACGGAGCCGGCTCTCCCCGGTTGTCTCTACATTGAGGCTGATCCGGTCCGCGAACCGCGCCGCCTCGCGGATATCCTCCCGCCGGGCCCCGGGCAGGATCTTCAGGTGCAGGTACCCGGGGTATCCCCCGTTCCGGAGAATCCGGGCAGTTTCGATGAGTTCTCCCATCACATCATCGGTGTCATACGGTATCCCTGAGGTGAGAAAGAGGCCTCCGGCAAGGTTTTTCTGGTACAGTGCAAGGAACATTGCGGCAAGTTCGCGGGGCGCAAATGCGAGCCGCGACCGGTCGAGCCGGACAGAGCAGTATGCGCAATCGTACGAACAGCTTCCGTGGAGGAGCACCTTGAGCATCCGGTTGCAGCCGCCCGCGTTCTGGTTGTACGTGATGCAGGCACCCGAGGCGAGCATCTGCATGCATTCTCCCGGCATGCAGACATCGTACTGGCTGCCGGAAGTCAATTTTGCCAGTTTTTCCCCGCTTCCGGGCATATACGCCCATTTGACGGGCGCATCATTTAAGGAGGCGGCGGGCGGGGGGTGAAAGTGACCTGCAGGTAAGAAAATCCGTTCATTTCAGGGGAACGATCCTGCATTCTGCCGGCTCTCTGGCATTCCTGATCGCCCCGCTCATTTCCCGGTCTGTTTCCACTTCGTTATATCTTCGACAAGAGAGAGTGTCGACGCAATGCGGCCTTCCCGGTGGTCCATGAGCGGACTGACGGTCAGCGCCCGTTTCGGGGCGGCAGCCGGAAGGCCGAGGTCCTTTGGGATGCGGATCGCCCGGGCGCGGACAATAGCCCGGGCACCGGCTTATCGGTGACGGTTTTATGAACCCTCTTTTACCCCGGTCTCACTCTGGTCCGCGATCTCTTCTACCAGCCCCATCGTGGAGACGATTTTTCCCGTCCGGTCCCTCAGCGGGCTGACGGTCAGTGAACCCCAGATCACGGAACCGTCCTTCCTGATGTACCGCTTCCGCGTGCGGTACCGTGAGATCGTACCCGCATAGAGCTTTTGCATCTCGGCGGCATCTTGGTCATTGTGGTCCGGGTGGGTGACCTTCTCGATTGTTTTTCCCAGCAGATCCTGTTCCGAATAGCCGAACATTTCGCAGCACATCCGGTTCACCGAGACAAACCGGTGGTCGCTGTCCACGATCACCATTCCGAGAGGTCCGTCTTCGAACACCCGCCGGAACCGGTCCTCGCTCTCCTGGAGCGCCTCCTCAGTACGCTTTTGATCGGTCATGTCAATGCCGATCCCCCTCAGGCCGGTAATTACGCCATCGCTGATGACCGGGGCGACATAGGTTTTTATCGGGAATGTGCTCCCGTCTTTGCGCAGTGCAGTATATTCCACGGTCGCGGGGAACTGGTCGATGGGTTTTGACAACGCCTCGGCAATCAGGGCAGATATTATCGACCGGTCCCCCGGGGATATCACCTGCCAGATGGTCAGATTTCTCTCAAAATCGTCAGGGTTATACCGGTACATTGAAAAACTCCCCCGGTTAGCGAAGATCAGGTTGCCGGAGAGATCGCATGCCCAGACCGATTGCGGCAGGAAGTCTGCGAACTCCCGGAATTTTTGCTCACTTTCCCGAAGCTGCATCTCTGCCTGCTTCCGATCGGTGATATCCTCCACAATGGAGATCGATGAGGTAACCCGGTTTTTCCGGTCCCTGAGGGGGGTCACGGTGACCGATGCCCAGAGCACAGATCCGTCTTTCCGGAGGTACTGCTTTTCATCCCGGATAAGGGGAATCTTCCCGGTATGGAGGAGGCGCATTTTTTCCTTGTTCCGGAGGATGTGAGCGGGATGCGTTACGTCCGCAAATGATTTTCCGGCCAGCTCGTCTCCGGTATACCCCAGCATCTCGCAGAATGTCCGGTTGACCAGGGAGAACCGGAAATTGCAGTCGATGAGGGTCATGCCAAGCGGTCCGTCTTCAAAAATACGCCGGAATTTTTCTTCGCTCTCCCGCAAGGCTTCATCAGCCCGTTTCCGATCCGTGATATCTTCAAGGATGACCGAGACGCCTTTCTGCCCGTGGTCGAGGGCAGTCGGCGCAATCCGGCACGAGAAGATCACGCCGCCCCGGGCCGGTCCCAGTTCCCCCTGCCACTCGATGCCCTCCAGCCCCGTTTTGACCCGGGCCAGGAAATCAGGGAAGAGGTCGTCGAATGCCGTCACCAGCGGCGAGTACTCGATATTTTTTCCGGTCAGCTCGTTTATCGGGGCGGTCAGGAAGCGTGCGAACGCGTCGTTGATGAAAACGATCCGGGTGCTGCTGTCCAGCTGCAGGATGAGCTCCGAGGAGATGGAGAGTACCGCGGAGACCGGAACGCGGTTTGCGAGCGAATAAATTTTGGCCATTCCGAAATGGCGCATCTCCACCTGCCCGGAGAGGAGCAGTTTTTCGAGGTATCTCCCGGCCGTGTTCCGGTTTACGCCGACCTCACGTACAATATCGGTGATGCTCAGACCCTGCGGGTTTTTCTTGAGGACCTCCCGGATTCGCTCGGCGGTCTGCTGTATCAGCACCATGGGCGGAATAATATCTGTGTGGGTGGATATTAATAATCCGACATTATTGCCAGATAGAGAAGTGGGTCGATCGTCCGGTTATTCCCGCGCCCGGATCCCGTCTTCCACGATCTCGAAGTCGAACGAGGTGCCCTCAGGACGGGACCGGTGCTTGACGAGCGTCGCCCGCCGCCACCCGGGCGCCTCGAGCCGGTCCAGCCGGATGATGGCCTTCGATATGTGTTCGAGCGAGGTCCCGCCAAGGCCGGCAAACGTATTTCTCGTGGTGTCCATGTAGACCTGGTTGGTGATGAGAACTGCCGGTTCATACCGTTTTGCGTACCCGAGGAGCTGGAGCATCTGCCGGGTGAGCATCTGCATGGCGTCCCTGCCTTTCTCAAGGTCAGTCCGGTAGAGTGCAGTTGCCGAGTCCAGGATGAGCAGCCCGGGCTTGTGCTGCTTAAAAACTTTATCCGCTTCAACAATCATACTGCCCTGCTGTTCGAAGTCGACGGGTTCAAAGAGAAAGAGCCGGTCTGCGATAGTCTCGGTATCGCTGCCAGCAACCTGCCGGAACCGCTCGATCGAGAAGCCTTCGGAATCGATGAAAATAACCGATCCGCCTGCCCTCAGGCAGGAGACGGCGGCAACTGTGCAGAGCGTACTTTTGCCGCTTGCCGGGCCACCGTAAATCTGGGTGAGGGTGCGGAGTTCGAGCCCGCCGCCGAGCAGGCGGTCGAGGGCCGCGTTGCCGCTGCTGCGCCGGTCGGTCTTCATCGGTCACCCGGTCGTTCCCGCGGTTGAAGTTTGTCTGCCTGTTTTTCTGCTGCTTTCTGTGCGGCGAGGAGCATATCGCGCACCGGCAGATCCAGTTCCGCCGCCCAGTTACGTGCGGCATCGAACTCGGCCTTGTACGTGTAGATATGCCCGTCCATCCACCCGCATTTCACCGGCATGTGTTTCCTGTATCCCTGTATCTCCACGTCGACTTCTGCCGTTGTGCGCTCTGCGATAAACCGGTGGATGGCCGGGATGCACCGGATCCCGAGCGTACCCAGTTCGCGTGCCATGAGCCGTGCGAGGGCAGCACTCGTTTCAGGGAGGGCGATAACGGTAACAAGGTATCCCGGCCTGCCTTTTTTCATGATAATTGGTGTCGCGCTCGCATCCCGCGCCCCGGCGGCCATGAACCGTGCCAGCGCCTCTCCGATCACTTCCCCGCTCACATCGTCTACGTTCGTTTCAAGGAGGTCGACTGTATCCTGCGGCAGCGCACCGGTCGTGTCCACCACCATCGCCCGGAGCACGTTGGGGGAATGCGGCGTGTCCCGGCTCCCGGCCCCGTAACCGACGGCCCGTATCGTATACCCGCCGGGATCGGCCGGCCCAAGCGAGGAAAATTCCGCGAGCAGGGCGGCACCGGTCGGTGTGCAGAGCTCCCCTTCATCGTTCCCCTTTATGGCCACAAGTCCCGATCCTTTAAGGATAGCCACCGTCGCAGGAGCCGGGAGAGGTATGGTGCCGTGCGATCCGGTAACCGTGCCCGACCCCAGTGCAAGCGGCAGCACCGCGACGCCATCGACCCGGAGCGTAAAGAGAGCGGTACAGGCACCGATCACATCGGCGATTGCATCATCGGCCCCGACTTCGTGGAAGTGGACATGGCTCCCGTGAACTTCCTCTTCTGCCGCGTTGAGCCGCGAAAAGACCCGGCGGGCCATCGCAAGCACTTCGGGAGGCACAACGGGGCTTGCATCATCGAGCCGCTTGTATACATCGGAAAGCGACCGGTGTTCCGGGGTGGCGTGGGTATGCACTCTCGTGGCCCGGATGCCGGCCCGGTTCACGGTTTCGATCGTTGGCTCCGTGACAACGGCCTGCATCGCGGCAACGACGCGTTCCCGGTCGGCTCCGCAATCGAGCAGGGCGGCTGTAATCATGTCCCCTGCTGCGCCGTGGAACGGGTCAAAAACAAGGACTCGCATTTACAGTACTTATAAATCCCTGCGTATATGACCTTTAAGGTAATGCCTGAAGTGCAACTGAAAGTCGATTCCGCGTATCCCGGCGACCAGGGCGGGGGAAAAGCGAGACTCGACCCTGAAACCATGCTCCTTCTGAAAATTTCACCAGGGGATCTCGTGGTAATCGAGGGGAAGCGCCGGACCGTGGCAAAAGTGTGGCGTTCCCTTGTCGAGGACTGGAACCAGCGCAAGATCCGGATCGACAACTTTACCCGGATGAATGCCGGAGTGAGCATCGGGGACACCGTCAAGATATCGACGCTCTCAGAAGAGATCGAGGCAAAACGGGTTGTGCTCGCCCCTCCCGAAGATCTCCCCAAGAAAATACCTATTGCCAATAACCCACACGTGATAAACGGCCTCCTGGATTTCCCGGTCGTGAAAAACGATTCTATCCCCATCATGCTGGGCCTGCCGTTTGTCCAGCCGCAGATCGTCGCGTTCAAGGTCGTCGAGATCGAGCCCGAGGAGGCCGTGATCATCACCAAGAACACCTCGGTCGAGTTCTCCGACAAGCCGGCCGCGGGGTTCGAGGGGGTCAAACGGTTCTCGTACGAGGATATCGGGGGCTTGAAAGATGAGCTCCAGCGGCTCCGCGAGACGATAGAGCTGCCCCTCCGGCACCCGGAGCTCTTTCAGAAACTGGGGATCGAGCCGCCCAAGGGCGTGCTCCTCTACGGCCCGCCGGGGACCGGGAAGACCCTGATTGCAAAGGCGGTGGCAAGCGAGAGCGGTGCGCACTTCATCTCGATCGCGGGTCCCGAGGTTATCTCGAAATATTATGGCGAGAGCGAGCAGCGCCTGCGCGAGGTTTTCGAAGAGGCGCGGGAGAACGCGCCCTCGATCATTTTTATCGATGAACTGGACTCGATTGCGCCCCGGCGGGAGGAAGTGACCGGGGAGGTCGAGCGCCGGGTCGTTGCCCAGCTCCTGACCATGATGGACGGCCTCGAAGAGCGCGGGCAGGTCGTCGTCATCGGTGCCACGAACCGGGTCGATGCGATCGACGCTGCCCTGCGCCGGCCCGGCCGTTTCGACCGGGAGATCGAGATCGGTGTGCCGGGCGAACCGGATCGGATCGAGATCCTGAAGATCCACACCCGGGGCATGCCACTGGCAGAGGACGTGAGCCTGAATGTACTCGGCCAGCAGACCCACGGATTTGTGGGGGCAGACCTTGCCGCACTTGCCCGCGAGGCGGCGATCCGGGCCCTGCGCCGGTACCTGCCCGATCTCGATCTCGACAAGGAGGAGATCGATCAGGAAACCCTTGACAAACTCAAGGTGCTTGCCGCTGATTTCAGGAGTGCCCAGCGTGACGTGGGCCCGAGCGCGATGCGCGAAGTGATGCTCGAGGTCTCGCACGTAAAATGGGACACTGTCGGTGGCCTTGACGCGGCAAAGACCGAAGTCCGCGAGGCAGTCGAGTATCCCCTGACCCACCATGACCGGTTCGACGAGCTCGGGATCGTGCCGCCCCGGGGCGTGCTGCTCTACGGCCCGCCGGGGACGGGCAAGACACTGATCGCAAAGGCGGTGGCAAGCGAGAGCGGCGCCAATTTCATCCCGGTACGGGGGCCGCAGCTCCTCTCCAAGTGGGTGGGTGAGAGCGAACGGGCAGTGCGCGAGATCTTCAAGAAGGCCCGGCAGGTATCGCCCTCCATCATCTTCTTTGACGAGATCGATGCGCTTGCCCCGGCACGGGGGACCTCGAGCGACTCGCACGTGATTGACAACGTGCTCAACCAGATCTTAACCGAGATGGATGGCCTCGAGGAGCTTAAGGATGTCGTGATCATGGGCGCGACCAACCGCCCGGACATCGTGGACCCGGCGCTCCTGCGGGCCGGCCGTTTCGACCGGCTCGTGTACATCGGCGAACCGACCTTGGATGATCGCCGGAAGATTATCGGAATTCATACGAGATACATGCCGCTCGAAGGCTCGGCGCTCGAAGATATCGTGGGGATGACCGAAGGGTTCAATGAGGACACGCTGGCTGAACTCGTTGAAAAACTGGAAAAAGATGCAGAAAAGAGAAAAAATACAAAAATTTCCGCAGAAACCATAAAAGCTGCGATAAAGGAAATAGATGAAGAAGCAAAAAAATTGAAGGGTGAGAGACGGCGAAGGCTGTTCGATCTAATGCGTGAGAGGAATCTCACGTTCGAGGATCAGACGTTCGAAATGATTCTCGACTTGACTGAAGGTTACACTAAAGATGCCCTGAGTGAGTTGGTCGAGAAACTGGGAAGAGATGCAAAAATTACTGCAGAAATTGTAAAAGCCACCATAAAACATGCGAATGCAAAGCCTTCGAAGGGTGCGAGGCGGCGGAGGCTGGTTGACCTGATGCAGGAGAAGAACCTTACGTTCGAGGACCCGGCCCGGAATGGCCACGTTACAACCCTTGCGCAGATCACTGAGGGCTTTGTCGGCGCAGATCTCGAAGCGCTCTGCCGCGAGGCCGGGATGTTTGCGCTGCGGGAAGATGCCGCGACCGTGACGCCGCAGCACTTTTCGGAGGCCCAGAAGAAGGTGCACCCGACCATGAACGACAACCTCCGGGACTATTACGGCAAGATCCAGCAGCACTTCAAGGGTGGGTTACCGCAGAAGGTGCAGCCGCCGGAGTATCAGTAATTTTTTTGGGATTTTTGCAGCACAGAAAATCTGCTTAATATCCTCAGATTCTATATCCCTGACTCACGTGGTGGAGGGTAGCAGCGGAGCGGATATTCCCGAGGAGAGAGCAATCCGGATCTCCATGATTTAAGGCCCGATTGTACGGTCCGGGAGATATTGGGGGACGAAATCACAAAAAAGGGGGCCTATTGTTTTCAGAAACCCTCACTTCATCGTCCGTTTGCTGAATTAATAGGGTTATTGTGCCCTAAAAAGGAACTAATTAGGCCCAAATAAGGGCTCGATTTTTCCCGTGGTGAGTGATTGGACGTGTATCCCCACCGGAACGCACCGGTGGCAATCCGGGTAAAAAAGGGGATGACAGCGCATCCCGAAAAAAAGCCCGCCTCACCCGGCCTTATTCGTTATACCGGCGCTCGTTGATCTTTGCGGCCATGATGAAATCGTTGAGGGTCAGGCCGCCGGCCGGGTACGTGTAATATCCCACGTCCACGAACTTTCCCTCCCGCATGGCAAGATCGGGGATGTGCCCCTCTTCGGTCGACATCGTCAGCACATCGTTGAGGAATTCGATGGATCTCTCGCTGTCCTCGAACGTGAACGTGCGCGTCAGGTGCCCGTTTTCGAGCGACCAGCCGGGCACTTCTTTTAAGATCTCCACCGTATCCTTGCGGGTGATGGGTGGCGAGCCGGGTTTATAGGTTGTGCATTTCTTCTGCGCGAGTTCCATAGTTATCTAGTCCACCCTGCAACCAAAAAAGGTTTTCTTAAAAAAAAGTGCAGAATTTTGTTCTTTTTCATTCGGCCGGGGCCTGCACGGCCGGCGCGGGGGGAATATGTTGTTCATACTGTTTCTGGAGAACGAACATCACCACAAGCGAGACGGGCAGGGCGATCACCAGCGGGTCGATCACCGACCACGGGAGGGGCAGGAGCGCCGGCGTGCCGAAGATCGCCTGGCAGAGCCCGAGCGGTTTTGCCTCGGCCGTGTGAATAAACGCCGTCCACGCAAACCAGATCACTGCCCCGGAGACCATGCTCGCGATTGCGGCCCGGGTGGATGGCCGTTTCGCGTAAATCCCGACTGCGAATGCAGGGAGGAACGCAGCAGCACACAGCCCCATGAACATCGCCGTTGCCCGGGCGATGATGGATATGGGGAGCGCGAATGCAAGTAGGGTCGAGGCTACCATCATCAGGATGATGCCGTACTGGTTATTGCGCAGTGAGAGGGCGCATTCCCTGCCCCGGCCCCAGAGATCACAGATAAGCGCCGTACCCATCGCGTGGTAGAGCGAGGAGAGCGTCGACATTGCGGCGGCAAGGAGCGTGAGCATAAAGAGGGCGACAAAGATATCCGGCATCGCATCGTTGATGAAGACCGGTATGATCGAGTCCACATTCCCCCCGGCAGCATCGATGGCGATCTGCCCGCCATGCTGGAAGAAGTAGACGTTCGAGAGCGCTCCCACGGTGAACGCAACACCGGTCATCATCAGGATAAAGATCCCGCCGATCAACACCGCCCGGTTGAGCGACCGGTTGTCCTTTGCGGTCATGAACCGGACCACCAGCTGCGGCTGGGCGAGCACCCCGATCCCGACGCCGAGCACAATCGTGGTGACCAGCGTGTACCAGATAGGTGAACCGAGCAGCGGCATCGATGTCCAGCCGGTCATCCCCTGGCCGGCGAGCGCCTTGGGGACAAGGTCCGCCATGTTCGAGAGCGCCGTGTTCCCGGCCGTCACTCCCCCGACCAGAATGTACGTGAGTACCAGAAGGACCGACATCCCGATGAACATAATCGCACCCTGAAAGGCATCGGTGTACATGACCGCGATAAGCCCGCCGAAGATTACGTAGACTGCAGTAATGAAGGCAAAGATCAAAAGCGAACTGGTGTAGCTGATGCCAAGTGTCGGCTCGATAAAACGGGCGCCGCCAATCAGGATTGCCGCCGTGTAGAGCGGCATGGAGATGACAATGATAAACCCGCTGATATACTGGAGGAGCGGGGAACGGTACACCTTACACATCAGGTCCGGGAAGGTGACGGCGGAAAGACGCTGCCCAATCTCCCGGGTCTTTTTCCCGAAGAACACAAATGCAATCAGGATACCGAGACCGATGTTTAATACGGTCAGCCAGATGAGCCCCATCCCCAGGTTTGCTGCCTGTCCGCCGAAGCCTACGATGGCAGACGTGGAGATAAAGGTCGCACCGTAGGAAAGGGCGATAATAAACGGATGGCTGCTCCGCCCGGCGACCAGGTAATCGTCAGTTGTTTTCGTTTTTTTATAGCCGGCATAACCAATCAGCAGGGTGATGGCAAGGTAGATGATGACGAGCACAGCCATCATGAACGCGTCAACTGCCATCGTTGTTACTCCCCTTGTTCCAGTTCAGTAAGCCGTACACAATACACGCCAGCGTAAAACCGATGGCAAGTCCATAGCCCATCCATATCTGCGGGTCGGGAATTCCAAGCACAAGCATAGCGAAAACCTCGGGTAACCTCTACGCCACAACAATACACGGGGAACCTTCAGCGGATCCCCTAACTAAAACCGAAGAAAAAGAAAAACCGGGCTGCCCTTATTGCATTTGAACAGACCCGTTGCACCTGCATAGTGTTACCGACCGGTTTTATGAATATAATGGTATATAACAATTTTCATATTCTCCACCACCGCCGGAACCGGTTGCGGACGTCCCCAAAAGACCATAAGACGCACGGCACAATGGAGTACTACGAACAGGCGATCGGTATTCTCCAGCCTGCACGAGTCCCTCCGGGCCGTGCTCGCTGAACGGCTGGGCTGGTGCGAGCTCCGCGAAGTGCAGGAGCAGGCATATACGGCAATACACGCGGGAAGTGACGTGCTCGTCATTGCGCCGACCGCCGGGGGAAAGTCCGAGGCCGCCCTGATCCCGGTGCTGGACGATATCCTGAAATCCGGCACGAAAGGGGTTGCCTGCCTTTACCTGTCGCCTTTGAAGGCACTCATCAACGATCAGGAAGAGCGTATCGCCGCGTTCTGCCGACCCACCGGCCTTTCCGTTGCAAAGTGGCATGGGGATGTCCCGAAAGGTGAGAGGGGGTGGAATGCGGACGAAGCCCCGCAGTTCCTGCTGATCACCCCGGAGTCGCTCGAAGTGCTCCTGCACGAAAGAAGGCATGGCGTTGACCTCGCGAACCTTCGGTACGTCATCGTGGACGAACTGCACGCGTTCGTGGAGTCGGAACGGGGCGCCCACCTCACTATCCTTCTCGACCGTCTCGACCGGATCGCACGGGCCCCGGTACAGCGCATAGGGCTCTCGGCAACAGTCGGGAACCCGGAGGAGATCCTCGCGTGGCTCTCGGGCGGTTGCCACACCCGCCAGCTCGTTGTTGTCCCTGCGCCGGCAACCGCAAAAAAGTTCCGGTTTGTCATAGAGCCGGACCCGGCCCGCCGGATCGATGCGCTCGCAGGACTTGTTGCCGGGAAAAAAGCGCTCGTCTTTGTCAACAGCCGGAGCGCGGCAGAAACGATTATGCAGGAAGCAGCCGGCCGGATAAAAAATCTGCACGTCCACCACTCATCGGTTGCTCCTGCGAAAAAAAAAGAGGCCGAGGAGGCGTTCCATGGCGGGGAGGGGGCGTGCATCATTTGCACAAGTACCCTGGAACTCGGGATCGATATCGGGGATCTGGATATCGTAGTGCAGGTCGGTCCGCCGGACTCGGTCTCTTCGTTTTTACAGCGGATGGGCCGGAGTGGCCGGCGGGAACAGGCCGCGTTTGTCGCATGGCTCCTTTCCGATCCGGGGGAACTCCTCACCAGCTGTGCGGTGATCGAATGCGCCATGGAAAAAAAAGTTGAATCCCTCAAGCCCCTGACAAAACCCTATAACGTGTTTGTCCAGCAGATCTTCCTGTACATCCTCTCCGCATCCCGGGCCGGCCGGAGCATGATCATCCGTGACCTCCTTGCATTCTCCGCATTTGCACACCTTTGTAGTGAGGATGTGGATCGGATCCTCGATCACCTGGTTTCATCCGGGTATCTGGCCGGGGACGGTGAGATGCTGATGCCGGGAACAGAAGCTGAAAGGGTCTTCGGGCGTTCGAATTACCGGGAGCTGTATTCGGTGATCCGCGGAGGAGGCGAGTACCGGGCGGTGACACCGGACGGCGAGGTGGTGGGGAGCCTTGACGCCCGGTTTGCGAACCGTTCTGACCCGGGTGATTTTTCCCTGGGGGGGACGACCTGGTCGGTGGTCAGGTGCGACGAGAGTCACGACCTCGTGGTGGTGGTGCCGGGCAGGACCGGGAAAAGCACCATGTCCCGGATCTTCTGGACAGCAGGTGAGGTGGCCGCACTCTCCCCGGTGATCTGCGGTGCGGTGCAGCAGATCGTTGCCCGGGGCGGGACCACCCTGCCGCTTGGAGAGAGAGAGACGGAGGCTCTTTGCGAAACGCTCCGCACTCTGCCTGCCGGGATCGGTGGGCAGGGAATCTTTGTCCGGGAGGAGCGGGGAACTGGCGGAAAGGAGGTGGTCATCTATTCTTTTCACGGCAGCCGGTTCAACCGGGTTCTGGCGCATCTGGCAAAGGGCCTGCTCGGCCGGGTCCAGGTCAGGTACGACGATGAACGGGTACGGGTCGTGCGTGCCGGAAAGACCGGTGCCGCGGAAAGGGTTGCAGGGGTGATCCGAAAGATACCTCATCTCACCCCGGCTGGGATCGCAGGGTACCTCCCGCTGCCATCCCCGGATTTATGGAAGTTTGCAGGAGTGCTCCCGCTTTCAGCGTTCCGGGACATGGTGCTTTGGGACTATTACCGTATCGGGGAATTTATGCAGGCCCTTGCCGGGGAACCCGTCACGCTCATGCCGGATGCAGAACCCGGCGCAGGGGAAACGAATCCCGGCGTTGGATGATCCCCGATCGGATATACACCGGCACCATCCCAGTCCCGGATCAGCTTTAAAAAACCATGGCTGTACATATCCTTAGAGAGATACACAGGAGCGTTTTACAATGAAGTCTATCCTTTTTCTCTGCATAACAGTCATTGTCTTCCTGCTCATGGCAGGATGTAGCCAGACTGCACAGCAGGGGCAGCCTGCTGCGACGGCGACACCCACCACCCCGGCGGGGACTGTAAGTGCCACTCCCGTGAGTGCCACTCCTGTGGTCACAATGACCACATCGGTCTCTGGCAACACGGTAATCATCCAGAACATGGCATTTAACCCGGCGCAGATCACGGTGAATGCCGGCTCAATCGTGCGATGGGTCAACAAGGACAAGGTCGCGCATTCAGTTGTGTTTTCCCCGGAGGCAAAGATTGATACGTTTGTGCTTTCCTCCGGCCAGGCGTTCACCGTAAAACTGGATAATCCCGGTGTCTACAATTATTCCTGCGGCCTGCACCCCGAGATGCAGGGATCGGTCGTGGTGACCTAGCGATGCTCGAGGAAATCTCCTTTTATCTTATCTTTGGAAAACCGCTTATCATGTACCTGGGGATCCTGACCCTCTCCGGCTTCCTTATTACCGCGCTTGTTGCCGTTATGAACCGGCGCGGAATCCACGTGATACCTTTTTTCTGGCACTCCCGCATTGCTGTATTTTCCCTTGCGTGTGCCATTGTCCACGGGATATTGGGCGTCCTGCTGTTCTTTTAATTTACTGGCGCGGGGCCCGCCTGCAAAAATGCCCGTTTCAATCCGCGTCTTTTCTTACGATAGTCACATACGAGGAAAGAATACCCGGGCTGGCCTGCGGGGCTCCGTTTAATGTGTTATTTCAGGCAAGAAAGATTCCTCTTCCCCTCAGAAGCCGGCCAACCGAAGGAGCGAGCCTACGAGAAGGCCGAACATGGAGGAGGATGCCGACATCAGCCCGAGCAGGATATACCCGGCTACCACTCCTATCTTCAGGGGCGTATAGGTACGGTTGAGGTTTAAGCGCCGTACCGTACGGAAGGATCTTACATCGGCGGAGATCTTCGGTTTGTTCTTTTTGATCCGGATCATGGTATTTTCCGTTGAAGTTTCGTCCACGGTAATACGATATATTGCCCCTGAAACGATGTTTGCAGGTACGTTATACTATGAACAGGTCGTATTTAATATTTTTTTATTGGGGTAAATAAAAAATAATAAAAAATTTGGAATTTAATTGCAATCAGAGGTCAAATTATCCAAATAAATAAAATTTCCCGAGAGAAGATGCCCTAAAAAGGAATGGTGGTTGTTTACGCCGAGGGGGAGATTTGAACTCCCGAGGCGCAAAGCGCCAGTAGCTTTCGAGGCTACCGCCTTCCCGGGCTAGACTACCTCGGCACCCGGTTCAGATCATTTTCTTTGCGATTCCACTAATAGTTATCTGCCCTTGCATCAACCGGCGCGGATCGGATCCTTGTACTGGACCCGGAGTCCACTGTGCGGTGTCAGGAAACAAAAAATAAAAAATGACAGGATATTCGTGTCCCCGATCTATGCCATGGGCGGCATAGCCGGGGAACTCTTGGACTGTGTGATCATCATGTCGTCAACACGGATTAGCATAATAGCAGTCTCGGATGCGCTCTGTATGGACTGGCGCTTTGACCGGAGCGGCTCGAGCACTCCTTCTGCCTGCATATCGATAATCTCACCTGTATAGACATTGAGGCCGGCTGTCTTCTTCCCCTTCGCATGGGCATTCTTGAGTGCGACCAGTTTGTCGATCGGGTTGTAGCCGGAGTTCTCTGCAAGGGTACGCGGGATGGTCTCATAAGCTGTTGCGTATCCCTCGATAGCAAGCTGTACCCGGCCCCCGACCGTCTCGGCGTAGTCCCGGATCTTCATGAGAAGCTCGGTCTCAACAGCGCCGCCGCCGACCACATAGGTACCATCCTCGATCGCGTCCATGACCACGCGGGTTCCATCGACAACCGCACGCTCGAGCTCGTCGAGGAGGTAGTCGCTCGTGCCCCGCAGGAGGATAGTGATCGTCTTGGGATTCTTGCAGCCGGAGATGCGCGTGATATCGATATCACTGTCCTCTTCGACAACCTCGGCGTGGCCGAGATCCTTTGCAGTCAGGTCTTCCGGCTTGTTGACAATATTTGCGTTCAGCGCCCGGGCGGCGTACTTGAGGTCCTTTTCCGGGACATCCTCAATGGCAAAAATGCCATTCTTTGCAAGGAAGAACTGGACTGCGTCTGCGATGCCCTTCTGGCAGAACACCACGTTCGCACCGGCGTCCATTATGGCATCGGCGAGTTTCTTTAAGGTCGCCCGCTCCTGCTCGGAGAAGGCTGCAATCTGGTCGGCAGTCGTGATCTTGATCTTCGCTTTTACCTGGGTCTTCGTGATCTCCATCGGCGTTGCGATAAGCGCGACTTTGGCCTTTGTGATCTTCTTTGGCATGTCTTCGCTTACCCGTTTCTTGTCAAGGACAACACCCCGGACCAGTTCGGCGTCATCCATGGAACGGCCCTTCTGCTTCTTGATCATCACATCGTCTTCATCTGCCAGGTACTTCCCGTTGACCTTCTCTGCGATGGCCATCACGGCGTCTACGATGATTTCGTCCAGTTTTACCTTGACCGATTCGATGGATTTGCCGGTGATAGCGGTATCGGCAATTTTCAAGAGGGTCTTCCTGTCCTTGGGGTCTACCTTCAGGGAAAGGGAGTCTGTGATCTCGAGCGCCTTTTGCATACCCAGCCGGTATCCCTGTGCGATCACGGTCGGGTGGATGCCCTGTTCCAGCAGGTGCTCTGCCTGCTCCATTAACGAGCCGGCGATGACAACCGCCGTGGTAGTCCCGTCGCCGACCTCGTCATCCTGGGTCTTTGCAACTTCGATGACCATCTTTGCGCCGGGGTGCTGGACCGAGATCTCCTGTAATATCGTCGCTCCGTCATTGGTGATGACAATGTCTCCGGTAGACCCTACGAGCATTTTGTCCATGCCCCGGGGACCCAGTGTTGTCCGAACCGCACCGGCAATTGCCTTTGCGGCCATGATATTCGAGCGTTGTGCCTCCTTGCCGGTGTTACGCTCCACATTGTCTCTTAGGATGATAATTGGTTGACCAGATAACATAGGTGATCCTCTAATGCTGTAAAAGGTGGAATTGAACTTCTATATATATTGATCCCTTGGTGGTTCTGCAGAAAAATAAATGGCTAATCTATACGGGATATTTTGAAGAGCGAATAGACCGGCACGCCATCAATGTCCCTGATGCCGCGCTTATCGAAGATCACCCAGATGGCAACCGGGTTCGCCCCGTGTTTCTTGAGGTACTTCACAACCTCCCTCATCGTATTTCCCGAGGTGATAACGTCATCGACAATGATGCAGCGCTCATTGGCTACCGGCGCAAAGTTCCCACTGATTGACCCGACCGGGTGATCGCTCGTGTTTTGCTTCGAAGGGTGGTAGATGGCAAGCTGTGCGGCCTCCTGTACCGATATGACCGTCGCAAGGGGGATGCCGGAAAGGGCAATCCCCACGATGACTTCTGCGGAAGCCGATGCCGGATCCTTCTGGGCACCGTAATACCGGTTCATCAGCATCAGGGCGATGCCATCCAAGAGGGGAGCATGGCTGCTCACGGCCGTCCAGTCGATATGTACGTCCTTTGGAGCTGCCGCCCCTCCTTTTGCCTGGGTTAAAAGCCAGGTCACGGTTTCCATGGAGAGCGAAAGCTCGTCTGCAATCTGGCCGGGGCTGTGCCCCTCGGATAACAGGAGTTTTGCCCTAGCTATCAGATCGTCAAGGGAAGACATGCAAAAAAGATTTGTGGTAATCTATTTAAGTTTTCGTTTAATATTTGAGCCGCAGACCGGGCATTCCCCGTCGGTTTTGAAGTAGCGGCCGCAGCCGCTGCACCGGTATTTCCAGGCGATCTTTTTTGCCCGCCTCTGCCGGAGGGGCTGCACGGCAATCCCGAGGCCGCCGGCCACGTTCTGGATCGCAAAGTCGTCCGTAAAGATGGTCGCCCCGAGCTCTCCGGCAAGGGCGAGGACATCACAATCGGTACCGGAGATCACCGGAAGGTCCCCGGTCTTCTCTGCGGCAGCCCGGACCCGGGCGAGCTCGTCAGCACCCGGCAAACGAACCCGGAGCCCGGCAGCCACGAGCAGGTCGTAACGGCACCTGCTCTTGAGATCCACGAGTTCCGCGACAACGGACGGTGTCGTGTAGCACTCGCCGGTGACCGGGTAATCCGTAAAAAAGACCGTGGCATCGAGAACGCTCTTCATGGTCACCTGAACTTGTGCCGGAGTCTGCCCCGGGCCTGTCGTCAGCCCCTCAGGGCGGTTACGATACAATCGGCAGCGGAGAGCCTGCTGCATCCTCTCTCGATGGTATCGCTGCAGAAGACCTCCCGGATCCCGCTCGCCTTCAGGTGGCCATACGCACCGCCGATCAGCACACCGTGGACGCAAGCCGCATAGACCTCTGCAGCACCCTGCTGGTACAGCATGTTCGCCGCTGTCGCGATCGTGCCTCCGGTTGAGATGATATCGTCCACAATGATCACTGAACGCAAGGCAGCACAGAGTTTCTTTGGTGCCATCTTCACCTCGACTCCCGAGAGCCGGGTCTTTTCCAGGTGGTCGCAGTCCCATCCTCCCGCAGAAGCAACGTCCTGTGCGAAGGCAAGTGCGCCGTCATCGGGAGCGAGGATGAGGGGATCGGACAGGTCCATGGACCCGATGCAGCCCCCCATATCCTTTGCAAGTGAGAGATTGGTGGTAGATACATCGAAATACTTCAGTACAGCCGGCTCGTGGATATTGACCGTGATGCAGTCCTCAACCCCTTTCGCGAAGACGCGGGCGACAGCACGGGCGCTGATCGGCTCCCCGCTCCTGAAACGTTTGTCCTGGCGGGCATAACCCATGTAGGGAATGACCAGGTGATTTTTTGAGTTCTCACAGGTATCGATTAAGAGGAGCAGCTGAACGAGTGCATCACTGTCAGTGACACTGCCGACAATGATGGTTTCGTCATCGGTTTTTCCGGCAGCAAGGTAAAGCTCGCCGTCAGGAAACCGCGAGAATTTCACATCAACGATTGAGGTGTTTAACGCTGTTGCGATACGAGCGGCAAGAATCTGGGATTTCTCCGTGCTGATCACTTTCATGATATCGTACCTTTCCCTTGAGCAGGTGCGGGCGTACCTTTCCCTGTCTTACTATTGCACCCTGCTGGTTGTATTATTTTTGCATGGTTTTGAGGAGTAGGACCGGAATTTTGCCGATGCTACAAAGTACTTAAACTATCATGCGTCAAATTATATGCACACTGAAGGGTGAAAAGAGGTAAAATCTCCAATGGAAAATTCAGAACCAGCAGTACCGGCGCAGGAAGAAGCAGTTCCCCAGGTCCCGCAGCCGGAGCCCGCAGCTCCCGGGGCGGCGGAGCCCCAGCCGGAGGTATCGGAGCGGGCAGCAGTAGTTACGGAAGGAGCCTCCTCCCAGATTGAGGTACCGGCAAAGCTGATCGACCAGGTGATCGGCCAGGAACGTGCGGTCGAAGTGATCCGGAAAGCCGCAACCCAGCGCCGGCATGTCATGATGATCGGGAGCCCGGGTACAGGCAAGTCGATGCTTGCAAAGGCGATGGCCGAGCTCCTGCCAAAAGAGGAGCTCCAGGACATCCTGGTCTACCCGAATTCCGACGACCCCAATAACCCCATCATACGGACAGTTGCGGCAGGTCGGGGCAAGCAGATCGTTGCCGCCCACAAGATCGAGGCCAAGAAAAAGATCCAGTTCAGGAACACCCTTCTCCTGATCCTCATCATTGGCATTATAGGATATGCGTTTATCACCATGCAGTGGCTCATGGGAATCATCGCGGCCGCATTCGTTTTTATGGCACTCCGGTACACGATGCCCCGCGAAGAAGGGATGGTGCCCAAGCTGCTCGTCGCGAACGATGTGAAGAGCAATGCGCCCTTCATTGATGGCACCGGCACCCATGCAGGCGCACTTCTGGGCGATGTCCGGCACGACCCGTTCCAGAGCGGCGGCCTTGAGACCCCGGCGCACGACCGGGTAGAGGCCGGCGCGATTCACCGGTCGAATGGTGGGGTGCTCTTTATCGATGAGATCAATACACTCGACCCCCATTCCCAGCAGAACCTGCTGACCGCGCTCCAGGAAGGGGAGTTCCCCATTACCGGCCAGAGCGAACGGTCCAGCGGCGCTATGGTAAGAACCGAACCCGTTCCCTGCAGGTTTGTCATGGTCGCTGCAGGAAACCTCGATGCGATACAGGGGATGCACCCGGCGCTGCGTTCCCGTATCCGCGGCTACGGGTACGAAGTCTATATGGCCGAAAGCATAGATGACACGCCCGAGAACCGCGAGAAGTATGTCCGGTTCATTGCGCAGGAGGTTAAAAATGACAGCAAGATCCCACATTTTGACAAGGGCGCTATAGACGAGATTATCCGCGAGGCCCGCCGGCGCTCGAACCGCAAGGGGCACCTGACCTTAAAACTCCGTGATATGGGGGGGCTTATCCGGGTCGCAGGCGATATCGCCCGTCAGGAAGGGGCGACGCTGACCACGGCGGCCCATGTCATCACTGCGAAGAAGACGGCACGATCGATCGAAGACCAGGTCTCTGACGAAGTGACCCGGCACCTCCGGGAGTACGAGATGACCGTCGTCGAGGGGACCCGTATCGGCCGGGTGAACGGGCTTGCGGTCACCGGAAGCGACGCTGGATCAGTCTTGCCGATCATGGCGGAAGTGACACCAGCTATCGGAAAGGAAGGCGGGGAAGTTATTGCAACCGGGTTGCTCAAGGAGATCGCCCAGGAATCCATCAAGAACGTTTCCGCAATCCTGAAAAAATTCACCGGCAAGGATGTGAAGAATATCGATATCCACATCCAGTTTATCGGCACGTATATGGGTGTGGAGGGGGACTCCGCATCCATCAGCGTTGCAACCGCCGTGATCAGTGCTATCGAAGGGATCCCCGTCCGTCAGGACCTTGCCATGACCGGCTCCCTTTCAGTCCGCGGGGATGTGCTGCCGGTCGGCGGAGTGACCTATAAGATTGAGGCGGCAGTAAAGGCCGGGATAAAGACCGTGCTCATCCCCCGGATGAACATGAATGATGTCCTGATCGAGGAGCAGTACAAACCCCTCGTGACGATTATCCCGGTCGATACCATTGACGAGGTGCTCAAGCACGCACTCGTCCCCGAGAACATGGACGGGTTCCTCTCCAAGCTTAAGAAAATGGCGGTCCGGTCAACATCGGTGTTTGCGGAAACGCCGGTCATCAGCAAAACACCGGCATGACCGAAACCCCCGGTATCCGGTATTACGACCTGCGGCAGGTGAACGGGCAGTCCACCCATATCGATGTGGATAAGGGTGTGATAGAATCTGCCGGTACCACATTTTTCAACAAAGCGGTGATCCGGGTTCTCGGCCCCCGGGGGTGGGGGGTCCTCCAGATCGATAATTATATGCCAGCATACGGTAAAAAATTCGAAGAACTGCTTGCATCTGCGCAAAAACTTGCCCGGGCGACCGACGATACGGTCAGCCTTGGCGATGCACCCCGGATGATGCGCCCGATTCCCCCGGTCAGGGAGGACTGCCGGGATGTCGGGATAGAAGAGAAAGCCGCGCTGCTCCTTGCCATCGAGAAGGCGGCGGACCAGCCTCTGGTGACCAGCCGGCGGGCAAATTACCTTGAACGGATCGAAAACGTCCGGTTCATGGACAGCTCCGGCAGCGAATACTCGTATGAGATCTGCCGGTCGGGATTTTCCGTAATGGCAGTTGCCTCCCGGAACGGGACTGTCCAGATGGGTTATGAACCGGATCACACCATCCACGGCTTTAACCTCCGGCACCGGGAAGAGACGGGCAGGAAAGCGGCGGAGACGGCAGTCGCGTTGCTGGATGCCAGGGCCGCAACGGGTGGGAAGATGCATGCCGTCCTGGACCCGGAACTTGCCGGCGTTTTTGCCCATGAAGCCGTGGGCCATGCGAGCGAAGGCGACCTCATCGAGGAGGGGAATTCGGTCCTCAGGGGCAGGACCGGCGAGAAGATCGGCAACGATATCCTGACGATCGTTGATGACCCATCCCTTTATGAGTTCGGGTTTGAGCCGGTCGATGCCGAAGGGATCGCGGCCGGCCGTACCGAGATCATTCGGGCCGGGAAGGTGAACGCATTTCTCCACAACCGGCAGACGCTTGCCGCAGTCGGCAACGGCGTTGCCGGTCATGCCCGTGCCATGCCCGGCGAACCCCCGCTCGTGCGGATGAGCAACACCTTTATCGAAACCGGTGATGCGACAGATGACGAGATCTTCTCGGAGTGCAAAAACGGGATTTACCTTGCCGGTTCGCGGGGCGGGCAGGTCGATCCGGGTCGGGGCGTGTTCCAGTTCAACGCGGAGTACGGCTACCTGATCGAGAAGGGGGAGCGGACATCCATGGTTCGGGACGTTTCACTCTCGGGAGAGATCCTTTCAACGCTCCACGGGATCGTCCTGTGCGGAAAGAAGCGGGTCATGCACCCGGGATACTGCGGAAAAGGCGGGCAGAGCGTGCCGGTGAGCGACGGTGCCCCGCTGGTGCTCCTGCGTGACGCGGTGGTGGGTGGCAGTGGCGTGGATTGAAGAACTCTTAAATCAGGGTGGGAAGCAGGTTGACGAGCTGGAAGTGTATTTTTTTTCCGGGACTTCAGTCTCCGCTGACCTAAAACAGCGCCGCGTGAGCCTCTGCTCGTCCTCTGTCGAGACCGGGCTCTGTATCCGCACCATCGACAAGGGGAAGATCGGTTCATCCAGCACAAACGACCCGCAGCAGTGGCAGGCCTGCCTTGACGCCGCCATTGCCGGCGGCCGGCTTGCCACGCCGATGGTGTGGAAGGGGCTGCCGGACCCGGTCGCGCTTCCGGATGCTGACCTGGCGTTCGATCCAGCTCTTTTCGTCGAGCCGGAAACTGCGAACGACCTGCTCCGCGGGATGCTTGACGGGGCTACGGCATACCCGGATGCCACGGTCACCTCAGGGGGGGCAGGGATCTCGGTCGGGGAGATCGCTTTTGCGAACAGCCACGGCGTGCGGTACGCATCCCGGCAGTCTGGCGTCTCGATCTCGCTGGAGGCGATCAGCGGCCAGTCCACGGGATATGAATTTGACCATGCTTGCTCGCCTTCGCAGGTGAACCCGCAGCGGGTCGGGGAGCGGGCCACCTTCCTTGCTTCCCGGTCATCAGGTGGAAAAGATATCCCCTCGGGAGAGTACGATGTCATTCTCTCCCCTATGGCATACGCGGATCTCCTATCAGCGATCTTTGTCCCGGCACTGAACGGGCGCAACGTGCTGCAGGGCCGGTCGAAGCTGGCCGGGAAGATCGGGGAGGCCGTCACTGCACCGCAGCTCTCCCTGTTCGATGATCCCCACAGGCCGGGGGCAAGCGGGAGCACGTGGTTTGATGCCGAGGGAACCCCCACCCGGCGGCTCGATTTTGTCAGGAACGGCACCCTCACCGGCTTTGCTTACGATCTCAAGACCGCGTACCGGGCCGGCCGGCAGTCCACCGGAAGTGCCATCCGGGGCGGATTTGCCGGGCTTCCCGCGATCGGCCACCACAATTTTGTCGTGGACGGGAAGCGGGATGAGATATTCGATGAGCCGGCAATCTACGTCCACAGCGTGGTGGGAGCACACACGGCAAACCCTATGAGCGGGGACTTCTCGGTTGAGATGTCCAACCCGTTTTGGGTGAGGGACGGCGAACTTGCGGAACCGATCCGGGGAGCGATGCTCACGGGAAATTTCTTTGATCTCCACCGGCAGGTTACAGCTCTCGGCAAAGAGAGCCGCGCTGTGGGATCCTACATCCTGCCCCCGGTAAAAATTAATAACGTACGGGTCATTGGTAAGTAACATTTTCGCGGGGACTTTTAAAATGCGGAAATGCGGTTTTAAGGGAATAGGGGAGTAGCAGCGAGCAGGCATCTGGTGCGGAGAGACCGGGATTAACTTCAGGTTGATCCTGTTACCCGTAGGGTACATACCTCTTACCGCTTCATGATCGCGCCCCCCCCTCTCGGGTATCACGATCACCGGTTTTAAGGCACTGTACCCGAATCCGAATGCCTATACTCAGATATTTTCATTACCCGTTGTTTTTATGGTGGCTTTCAATCCCTTTTCGCGAGGAGGTATATCTTAAATAACAATAAGTAAAATTTATAATACATGCCCTCGTCGTATTAAAATTATAGTCAGAACCCTTGGATAGCAAAATCATAAAAAATGAAACCGGAAAACGGGGGGTCCAACCTGAAATAATCGGATAAATCAATCCCGTATCCGATTCGGGATATTCAATGTGCATTAACCTCGTTGCAGTACCGGGATCTGGATTATTTCTCTCAAAGAAACATGGATGATATCATGAAGAAACGATTGGTAATTATCAGTTTAATTCTGCTGGCAATCATCGTATCGGCAGCCTATGCCGCCTCAGATTCAAGCAGTTCAGCAACCAGCAGTTCCAGTTCAACAACCAGCTCCGGTACCTCGGCCAGCACGTCAATAGATAATTCGGCTCTTGTCACTGTGACGAATGTCGTTATGAACCCGGAAGTTTTCTTTCCCTATGAAGAAGGGACGATCACCGTGACCCTGGCAAATGCCGGAACATCAGCCATCGGGCTGACGAATCCGACTATCCTGAGCAATAAGGTGCATATTGTTCAGGAGGATAATCTGGGTACAACGACGTACATCGGTGCCGGTTCAACGGTGTCCTATTCGTTTGTCGTCACTGCCGATCCCCCCGATGGGACTAATTACGCATTGTTTACCGTCGGCACAGTGGGCGGCGGCCCGATCCATTACCCAATACCAATAATAGTGAGTTCAGCCCCCCTCAAGGCCGTTATATCGGATTCGCCTGCCCCCTTTTCTCTCTCAACTCCCGGCAACGTAACGATGAGCCTCATAAATTGCCGCGATGGTTCATTACAAAATATCGAGGTTACTGCTGAAGGGATCGGTGCAGACGTGAGCCCCCAGCAGGTATTCATCGCATCACTGGAGGCTGATAATTCATCGGAAGTTAATTTTGAGATCACGCCCCACCAGGATTCAAACGTCACGTTCTACGTTACCTACCAGAACGGCGACAATGATCATAACGTCAATGTCACGCTCCCGGTAACTCTGGGTGTGGACAAAGCAGCAGCGGTACCCATTCTCAACGATGTTGCCCTCACGACATCAGGTTCGGATTATGACATCACCGGGGATATCACCAACGCCGGGGTTTCCGATGCAGATGGTGTCGTAGTTACTGTCGGGTCTCCTGCAAAAGGAACAGGAACCTACCCGGTATATGCCATTGGAAGTATAGCCTCTGACGATTCCGGTAGTTTTGAAGTAACCTTTACCTCCAGTGATCTGTCGTCAGTACCTGTGGTCATCCGCTGGAAAGACGCAAACGGTGACGATTACAGTCTCACAAATACGCTCGATCTTTCATCGTCATCCGGATCAGGTAACGCAACCCCCGCTGGCAGTTCAAGGACCGCATCCGGTTCCACGATGAGCGGAGCCTACGGAGGAACCGGTCGGGGATACGGCGGCGGAGGGCACAGCAGCAGCACCGGCATTTTCGGGGGAATAACCAGCGGCAGAGGCGGCGGCATCAGTTCATTCTACCCTCTCATCGCCGGAAGTATCATCGTTGTAATCGGTATTGTTTTGTGGACAAAGCGGAAATGGATTTCGCGTAAACTGAAAAAACAGCAGTAAGGGATCGGATATGACCGATACCCCCCTTATTGAGCTTGCCGGCGTGACACGAACATCTCACCTGGAAAACGGAGACATTACCACTCTCGATCACGTCTCACTTGACGCCGGGAAAAACAAGTTTATCGCCCTTATGGGAGGGTCTGGTTCCGGTAAGCCGGCCATGATGAACCGGCCGGGAATCCTCGTGACCCATGACCCGGAGATCGCGGAGCATGCCGGCCGCACTCTCAGGCAGGTGGACGGGAGGATTGCAGACTCATGATCAAAGGGGATATATTCTTTAATCTCTCGGTCCGGAGCGTCCGGCTGAACTTCCTGCGATCGATGCTTGCCGCCATCGGCATTGTGATCGGTGTCGTCGCCATCGCCTCCATGGGCATGCTCGGCACCAATATGCAGCTGGAAGTAAAGGACCAGCTTTCCTCCAGCGCGAACACCATTGTCATTTCGTCTGATACTGTCAGGATGGGCCCGGTCGGATTTAAACCCTCCTCTTCTACGGCTACAGGGGTGACCAAAAGCGAGCTTACAAAGATCGACACGGTCGTGGGATCAAACGGTACGGTAATCCCCCTTTATTCAACAAACGGTGAGTTCACGATCAGTTCGGTCTCCGGGAGGGGCTCGATCTATGGTATCGATCCTATGGATATTCCCAAGTTTCTTTCCCTGAACCAGTCGTATGGCAACGGGACAACTGATCTTGGGGTAAATGAAGTACTGGTCGGGGCCGATATTGCCGAAAACTTTAATCTCAAGGTCGGCAGCCGCATCAGGATTGGATCGTTCTCCGCCTCGTCCCGGCCCGAGCTGCGCATTGCCGGGGTCCTCCAGCCACGGGGAACTGTTGCTGATGGCGTGTCAACCGATAACGGGATCGTCGTGAACAGTAAATGGTATACCAACCAGTACGGCGGGGAAGATGAGTGGAGTCAGGTAAATGTCATCGTCAACGACGTTGATAACATCGGTGACATAGAATCGGCAATCAATGCGAAGCTCAACACCAATGCGAAATCCCCCATCATCCGGATCAGGGATGCCACATCGCAGCTTGAGACAGAGACATCGGCCTTGAGCACCGTAACGACGTTCATTATGGCAATCGGCGGTATCTCTCTCCTCGTTGCAGCCGTGAGTATTTTTAATGTGATGATGATGTCCGTGAGTGAACGAATAGAAGAGATCGGTATCCTGCTCTCCATCGGGACAGAGAAAGGCGAAGTGCGCCGGATGTTCATGTACGAGGCATTTATCCTCGGGCTCCTGGGGGCCGGGATTGGCGGGATCTGCAGTATAGCCATAGGATACACGGTGGTGGAGGCAATGATTGGCACCACAGCGTATTTCTTCCAGCCGGCAAGTATCCTGTATGTCCCGGCTGCGATGTCAATTGGTGTAGTTGTCTGTGTTCTCTCCGGCGTGTACCCGGCCTGGAGGGCATCAAACATGGACCCGATCGATGCACTAAGGAGTGTTGAGTGACCTTCTGATGGTCTGGCAATAAAAGGGAGTGTTTTAAAAATCGGGGTAAGATATCGTTGTTATTAAAATACTATAGGTAAAACACAAAGTCAAGGATCGCAACTAAAATATCCGGTTTATTTTGAAAAGGGGAGAAAAACCGAAGAAACTTCTGATTTTTTAGTCAGGTTCGGTCATAATAATGGATTTTTTGCAAACCTCCTGGAATACTATCCACGGGGACCCATTTTTCTGTTCTAAAAATAGCGAGACACTTTGTTGTCCGCGCCCGGGAATACCGATCGGGTACCTGAGAGGAAGGATTAGGACAGGGATTCCATTCATATGTTCCTGATACCGGTATGACAGATCCTGCATTTTTCGTGAAGTGACGGCAATCATTTAAACAATGGAGGAATAGATACCTCCATGAAATACCGGTTTTTAACCATCCGGAATCCAGAGGCAATTTTCATAAATAATAACGGGTTACCCAAAAACATTGGTAAGTACCTATGAGTGATATCCTTCTTGCCGTCGTTCTTATCGTCGTCATCCTGGCCATTGCCTATTACTTGGTCAAAAAACTGGCGGTGCTGGTCATCAATGCCGTCCTGGGCCTCATCTTTTTGTTTGTGCTAAACACACTCCAGGTCATGCAGTGGGTGGGCAGGCCCGACCTCGGGTACAGCCTTGCAACGCTTCTCATCTGCGGTGTGGGAGGGTTGCCGGGCGTGCTTGTCCTTGTCCTGCTCAACATCTTCGGCGTAACAGTCTGATAAACGGACCCGGAAAGATCATTTTTCAGGGTCGCTCTTTGAGGGTTTCTGCATTCTTTTCCCTTTGCCCCCCACATGCATGGCCTCCGGAGAATGCACATTCCCGGGAAAGACCGCAGGCGACCTGAAGCCTTAAAGCAAGAGTAAAAAATTCCCTGCCCATCTGTGCTCCGGAGAGGCCCGAGGCGGGGAGCCTTCACGCATTATTTTAATTAGTTCACCTGGCAGGGGTGAACATTTTCATGGGGATCGATACAGCATCTTTCTCCCTGTATTGATAAAAACGCATCAAAACACGTTCGCTTCCGAGTATACCGTCACCTGGGTCTGCTCGATCTCGTAGGGCTTGATCTCACGGGAATGAGCAGACATCCGCATTTTCACGACTTCGAGCGCGAGGTGCACGTCCGTGAGATCGCTCGAACGGACGTAGCGGAGAAGGATAACGGTATCAGAGAGGTACTCGATCAAGCCATGCCGGCTTGAGAATGCATTGTTCTGGTCTGTCTCAGAGGTCATCATGATGGTGCACTTCTTGTCCCGCAACCCCTCGATGAACCGGAACATTTCGCGGCGCCGTTCCGCATCGCTTCCGAACAGATCCTCAAAGAGCGAGATCGGGTCGATCACCACCCGGGTTGCGTTGATCTCGTTGATCAGGTTCGGGAGTTCATTTTTGATCCGGTTGTTTGCCAGGTTGAAATCCGTTGGATCGAGCTTGAGGATGTAGAGGGACTTGTTCAGGTACGGTTCCACCTCCCAGTCTTTCTGTTTCATATACAGGATCAGCCTGTCCTCGCGTTCCTCGAGACTGATGTAGATTACCCGTTCCCCGGCCTTGAGCCCCTCCCAGACAAAATCGAGGGAAAATGTTGTCTTTCCGGTACCGTACGTACCGATGATGGCACAGATACTCCCTGCAAGCAGGCCGCCCCCCAGCATGTCGTCAAGCCCGGAGATTCCGACTTTCACGCGTTGCCCGTTCATATAACCATCCTGATATTGCTCACTTCAAATCCCTCGGTCGTGGATATCCGAACGGCAAACTTCACCAGGTCCTGCTCTTCAAGGTGAGGCATGACTCCCCGGAACTTTTCAAAGAACATCACCCGCTGGCGTCGTGAACCGGTGCTCTCCTCCCACCGGAATAAAAAGACTGCATCGGCAATATCGGCAATTTCGCTCTCTTTGGCCGGCTCGATGATACCCTTGCTGAGCAGCAGGTAGAGGTTGCATCTCTTCTGTTTTGCGAGCCGCTGGACACCCCGCAGGAACCCGGTCAGGTCATGCCAGAGATTAGGAAGGTTTGTCTGGGTGGCGATATCTGTTATCGAGTCAAGGACGATCAGGCTCCCTGATTCTGCGGAGTTGAAGATCTCGGAAAGGTTCATAAAAATGTTGGAATGCTCTGAGCGTTTCTGGAGCCGGGTAAGCGTATTGCTGTGGCTGTACCATTCATCGGGAACGAAGCTCCGGTCGAAATAGAGGTCGGAAAGATCAACAAACTGAATGTTCTCCGAATCCTCGCTCACCCCTTTTGCCACAAACGACTGGACGATCTCGTGGCGGACATCGCGCTCGAGCCGGGTGAACGTAATGTACAGGATCTTTGCCGGGAAACGGGGTCCGGATTCAGGAAGTTTTGCCATTCTCGCAAGGGTATTGATAATGGAACTGTAGGCAAATTCATAATGACCCGCCCCGAGCTCACCAAGAAGGAGGATCATGGTGCCAACCGGAACCCCCCCGTCAAGTATCGGATCGAATGTAGTGAGTCCCGTGGGCATCCTCGTCGTTTCCAGTTCCTGCATTCCACACTCCGGTCTACGGAAAAATTCGTCTGATGATTCTCTCTTCGAGTACTATAATAAAGATATCTTCCGGTTTTATCACGGATACCGGCTACACTATGAAACGATCGTGAGAGAAGAGTATTTCACGTCAACCCTGCCTGATTTCCCTCTTGGAGTGATATGCCCCCTTTGATGGATGCATAGCCAGTTCTTCTCGTGGAATAAAAACAGAAAAGATCCGTAAGCCGGTGTCCGGGTCGCGCATAAAAACGAAAACGGGCTCTGCAGCATACGAAATCTCATGGTAATTTTTCCTGAATTTTTCAGACACGTTATGAGGGTGAGCCCCCTCTCATCTGGCGGGAAGGCAACCCGGGGGGAGCAACTCCCTGACCCCCGCAGTTGTCGACCTTTTAGAAACCTTCTGTGCAGTATCGGGAGGAACGGCTTTTTGCGGCGGGGGAGGAGGCAACCCTTGCTGTATCACAGAAAAGCGTTTAAGGGAGACAGTACGAGAGTTCGGCAGAGCCGCAAAAACGCTGCCCCCCTGCCATGCACACTATATATAGGATCATATCCCGAATTATTATCGGTGACAACCAGGCATCTGCCGGGGGTATGGGTCTATGAGGCTTTCTGACATCTTTACACGCTTCAAAAAAAACCGGCCCCATGAACAGGAGGCTGCAGCCGGGAAGGGTACCTGGGAGCCTTATGAAGATGATCCGGGGAATGCCGCAGAGGTTCAGGCGGAAAAACCAGAAGAGGCCGGGGCAAAAAAATTCCGATCGGGTTACCGACAGTATTTCTCCCTTTTCCGCATTAAAAAACTGTCGGCACGCGAGGAATACGATTACGGGAAGCATGGCCCCCTCGTAAACGGGAGTGTCCCGGAAGGGTACGAGCTGCTGGACCAGTACTGGCTTGATATCGGCCAGACACTGGTATACATCACCCTGAATAAGAAAACCAATCAGACCGAGTACCTTCTCTTTGAACCCGTGCTGTCCGAATTTGAATACGAACTGCTCGAACGGCTCCACGAAGATCTTCTTGATGTCCTGGTCCTGACCACGGATGA
Organism: Methanoregula sp.; assembly: GCF_052325125.1. Lineage (GTDB taxonomy): Archaea > Halobacteriota > Methanomicrobia > Methanomicrobiales > Methanospirillaceae > Methanoregula. The sequence goes on from NZ_JBKQWO010000001.1 coordinate 86,076, forward strand.
GATCAAAAAAGACCGGCGCAGGATCCTGCTTGACAAGGTGTACGCACTCCTTAATGATTACGGCTTTGCTCTCGGAGACGCCACGCTCTTTAAACTCCAGTATTATCTTATCCGTAATTTCATCGGCTGGTCGCGTATCGATCCGCTGATGAAAGACACGCAGCTCGAAGATATTTCCTGTGACGGAAGCAGGATCCCGATTTTTTTATACCACCGGAAATACCGGAACATCCGGACCAACATTGCGTTTGAGAGCGAAGTCCTCAACTCGCTCGCGATAACGCTTGCCCAGCGTTCAGGAAAACACATCTCAACCGGCTCGCCGATGCTGGACGCCACCCTTCCTGACGGCTCCCGGCTTCAGCTGACCCTTGGGACCGAGGTGACGACCCGGGGGACCTCGTTTACCATCCGGAAATTCCGTGAAGAGCCGTTCTCTCCCATCGAACTCCTGGAGTATGGTACGTTTTCCAGCGACGAACTGGCTTATTTCTGGCTGGCGATAGAAAACAACATGAGTATGCTCTTTATCGGGGGAACCGCATCCGGTAAAACCACGTCGCTGAACGCGGTCTCCCTGTTTATCCCGCCCTCGGCGAAGGTGGTCAGTATCGAGGATACGCGGGAGATTACGCTCTACCACGACAACTGGATCGCAAGCGTGACCCGCGAGGCCCTGACCGAAGGAGGAAATGCGATCGATATGTTCGATCTCCTGCGGGCCGCTATGCGCCAGCGGCCGGAATTCATCATTGTCGGTGAAGTCCGGGGTGCCGAGGCGCAGACGCTCTTCCAGGCAATGAACACCGGGCACACGACGTTTTCCACCATGCATGCCGGGAGTGTCGACGCGGCCATACACCGGCTGGAAAGTGAACCGCTGAACGTCCCGCGTAACATGGTGCAGGCATTGAACATCGTCAGCGTGCAGGCGCTCATCTACCGGGGAACAGAACGGGTCCGCCGCGCCCAGGAGATCGTCGAAGTTGCCGGTATCGACCAGACGACCGGGAACCTCCAGGTCAATAATGTATTCATATACGATCCGATCCGCGACCGCGCAGCCTTCACCGGGAGATCCCGGATATATAACGAGATCGCCGAGAAACGCGGATGGACCCGGGACCAACTGGATGCCGAGATCGCCGTGCGGAAAAACCTCCTCGAAGAGATGAAAAAACAGAAGATCATCGATTACATCTCCGTCGCATCGATTTTCCACAACTACCATATCAGGCGTGAGGAAGTCCTGGCCAACAGCGCGGATCTCAGACAGGTATTGAGATGAATATCAGGAACGCGCTCACGGGTTGGATGGTGCGCGATCCGATACGTTACCGCGGACTCCATGCCGACCTGATCTCCTCGCGGTCCGGCCTGACCCTTGAACAGTTCCTTTGGCGCTCTCTGAAAATTTCCATTCTTGCCGGTCTTCTCTTTGGCATATCCGGCTTTTTTGCAAGCCAGTTTCTCAGCACGGATATCCAGTCAGGCAGAGGCGTCTACAATGTGCTGAACTTCCAGGTACCGGGAATACTGGGGCTCTTGTCGAACGCACTGATAGTCGAAGGTATCAGCATCGCGGTCTCGTTTGCATTCGGGACATATCTCACGTACCTTCTCCTGCTCAGGTTTCCCGCCACAGAGAAGAAAAGCCGGGCTGTCACGATCAACCTGACGCTTCATAATGCCGTCGCGTACATGTACGCGATGCGCCGGGGCGGTGCGCAGCTGATGACCATATTTTCCGCCCTGTCCGAAAATGCCCATATTTACGGCGAGGTTGCCCTTGAATTCCGGCAGGTAACAAGGGACGTGGACTTTTTCGGGAACGATGTCATCACGGCAATCCACCACCTCGCTGAAACCACCCCTTCGGAAAAATTCAAGGATTTTCTCGAAGACCTGCTTTCCGTGATCGAGAGCGGGGGGGACATGACCGGGTTCCTCGCCACCCGGGTTCGATTGTACCAGGAAGAGGCACGGTTTGAACAGAAGCAGTTCCTTACCGTCCTTTCCATGGTGGCGGAATCCTATGTCACGCTCTTTGTTGCCGGCCCACTTTTTTTGATCATCATCATGGTGGTCATGGGGCTGATGGGCGGCGCGGCCGTTCTCCAGCTCTCGGTTGTGGTCTATCTCGTCCTGCCAATCGGATCGTTTATGTTTATCCTGTTCATCGATCTTATCTCCACAAGGACAGAGAAGGCCGAGCGGTACACCCGGGCAGTCATGCTCAATACCTATGCTGATGTGGAGATCGCCAAAAAAGCCGGTGAAGAGCAGTATTTCGAACAGCTCAGAAAATACGATCGGATCCGGAACCTGGTACATTACCTCCATCACCCGTTTGAGAGTTTTATCAGCAACGTCAATAATACCCTGTACATAACGGTTCCTATTGCAATCCTCTACATAACTGCCGTGTTATTGAACGTTCCCCACTACGCCGATCCTGAACTCTTTATCGACGTTGTGGACGACCATATCATCATCGCCGGGCTGATCGTGCTCATCCCCTACGCAATTTTCTATGAGCTCTGGGCGCGGAAGGTCAACGGGATCCAGGCGCTCATACCGGATTTCCTTGACAGGTTGGCCGGTATCAACCGGGTCGGCCTCACGGTCGCGCAGGCTATCGGGATCATGGTCAACACCAATCTCGGGCTCCTCAGCTATGAGATCCGCCGGATAAAACGCGATATGGACTGGGGGGTAAATTTTACCGAAGCCCTGGTACGGTTTGAGCAGCGGATCAGTACACCTGCCATTGCCCGGACGGTCACGCTCATTACAAAAGCAAGTGAGATGAGCGGGCAGATCGGGGAGGTGCTTGCCATTGCTGCGAGTGACGCAAAGATGAGCGAGACTCTTAAAAAAGAGCGCCTTGCGGAGATGTTTATCTACACGGCGATTGTATATCTCTCGTTTTTTGTGTTTCTCTTCGTTGTTGCCGTGCTCACCACCCAGTTCCTCCCGGTCCTTTCCCATATCGGGACCACCGGGTTCTCGTCAGTCGGGTCGCTTTCAGGTGTCGGATCAGTGCCGGTCAGGACGTTGGATCGTCTCCTTTATCACGCGTGCCTGGTACAGGCGCTCTTCTCCGGACTCATCGCCGGGCTGATGGGAGAATCGTCACTTGCCGCCGGTGTAAAGCATTCCTGTATCCTGCTGATTATCTCACTATTCACCTTCAATTTCCTCATTGCAGTATAGCGGCAAAACCGGGAGGCCCCGCTGAACGTGGCAGGGCCAGCCCCGGCAAGCGTAAACAAGCATAAATAATACCATGGGGAGATTAGAGTAGTGAGGTGATTGGAACATGTGCAGTGTTGGAGGACCAACGGATATCGATCTCCCTGCAGACCGGGTCGCGGCAAAAGATTACCGGTGCAAGGAGTGCGGCGAACGGTTCAAAGGGATCGGCAAACGGCCCATGTGCCCTTCGTGCCAGTCGGAAGACGTTGCTGAGATATGACCGTTTCCGGCTGCAATGATGTCCTGCTCGTGAAGGGCACCCATTCTTTTCTGCTCGCGGCACCCGTCCGTGAGAATTTTGCCCTGTGCATCGAATCCGTTCATGAAGAATACTTCCAGGGAGTCCATGCCGGGGATCTGGTGGTGGTCTCCGCTCCTGAAGCGGGCCCGGTCGAACCCGCCCTCATGCTCCTCGAACTGGTCAGGACATACCACCTGCCGCTCATGGTCCTTCCCCGCAACCACCCGGGATCGAAACGGATTCCCTATGTGGTCTCGGTAGCACCGGAAATTCTGACCAGCTGTTCTATCGTCCGGGGGACTCACCCGGAGCAGCACCTGATCTGTTCCTCCGACGAACTTGCCGGTCTGACCGTCAGCGGGACCCGGGACGGCATTACGGTCTCGCCGCTTCCCGGTACGCTCACCCGGGAATGGATAAAATCCATGGGGCACTGCCGATTTTCAAAAATACGTGTCCCCGGGGAATTTCCTGTTTTTAAAACAGACCCGAAATCGTAAATAACAATACATATATTGTGATTTTCACCAAGTATTGTACTGCCGTGAGTGGAGGGTTGGATGAAAACTGAGGTCTTAAACGACATCAAGAAAACTGAATCTGAGTATCAGTCGATGATCAGTACGGCGCAGGAAGAAAAAAAGAAGAGACACGCCCAGGCCGAGCTGGAAGCTGATAACCTTATCGCAAAGGCGCAGAGCAATGCTGAACAGTACAGGAAGCTGAAACTGGAAGAAGCACGGCACCAGGCAGCACAAAAGCACGCTGAGATCATAAAGGAAGGCAACCAGCGTTCAGCGGCATTGAAGGAGAAGGGCAAAAAGAACCTTTCAAAGGCAGTGCAGCTGCTGGTATCTCGGTTTAAGGAGCAGCTGCATGTTGGCGCCTAAACCGATGAGCCGGGTGCTCATCGTTGCCTCCCGTGACCAGGCAGTACCGATCGTACAGGAGCTGTACCGCGAGAACCTGTTCCATATTGAAGACTACGTGGAACAGGGACGCGAGGGATACGAGGGTTTTAAGATCGGTACGCCGCTCGAGGGGGCGACCGAAGCATCAACCGAGCTTGTCAAGGTCAGGGCCATCGAGAATGTCTTTGCAATCCGTGGCGAGGATATCGATGCAAAACAGAAACTGAGCCTGCCGCAGATCCGTTTACGGATCGAACAGGATCTTCCCGGTATCGAAAAAGAAGTCGGGGAACTGACAGGCGCACGCTCGAAGCTCGACACGAAAGTAAAGGAGTACGAGCAGAAGATCGCAGAACTTGAACCGTTCCTGGAGATCCCGGTGGATCTCGCTCTTTTACGCGGGTTCCGGCATTTCTCTGTGTTTGCCGGCTACGTGACCCATGACGTTTCCATTACCGTCCCGCACGAAATGCAGGTTGTAAAGGGCAAGGACCGGTCGTTTGTCCTTGTCATCGTCCCGGAAAAGAACCGGGCAGAGGTTGAGCGCCTCCTGCAGGATGCGCAGTTCCAGGCAGTAACCATTCCCGAAGAGAACGGCACTGCCCCGGCACGCACCGCGTATTACGCAGAGCAGATCGCATCGCTCAAAAAAGAGATGGATGCAATCAACGAAAAACTGGCAAAGATCAAGGAGGCTCATACCGGGCTCCTGGTCGCCTGCGAGGAAGCATTCCGGGCAACGATCGAGCAGACGGAAGCCCCCCTGCGGTTTGCCACGACATCAAAGGTATTTGTGGCAGAAGGATGGGTGCCGGCAGACCGCACTCAGGAGATCGGTGCGGCGCTGGACAAGGTGACCGGCGGGAAAGTTTTTGTCTCGGAACTACCGGTGGATCCATTGCACGATTCAGTACCGGTGGAATACAACAATCCGTCGTTTGCAAAGCCCGCACAGATGCTCATGGATATCTACTCCCGCCCGATGTACACGGAAGTGGACCCCACCCTGCTGCTCTCTATCGTGTTCCCGATCTTTTTCGGGTTTATCCTCGGGGATGTCGGGTACGGTCTTCTGCTCCTTGCCATGTGCTTTGCACTCCGGAGAGTGTTCAAGGGCGACGACGCCCGTCAGTTCCTTGTGGTTCTCCGAAACGCAAGCCTGTCGACTATCATCTTTGGTATCCTGTTCAGCGAATTCCTGGGATTCGAACTTCCCTGGCAGCCGATCATCTTTTCCCGGCACCTCAACATCGGGGGTGCCGAGGTGGCCGGGCACGGACCCGCCATCGCCGAACTGATGGTTGTCGCTATCTGGATCGGAATCCTGCATATCACGCTCGGGCGGGTGCTGGGCATGATCAACCACGCACGCCAGGACCACGGAAAGCACCGGGTAAAAGCAGTGCTCTCGAATTTCGGCTGGATTACCGTAATGTGGGGTATCATCATCGCCATCTGGTCGATGTTTGCGATGCCGCTCATGCCGGATTTAACCGGGCTCCCGGTGGTCGCAGCGGGGCTCTCGCTGGGTCTGGTGGCCGCCATCGTGCTCATCGTGATGGGTGTCATCTTCATCGCACGGGACTCGGTCCTTGAGATCGTGGAACTCCCAACCATTATTTCGCACGTGCTGTCGTATGCACGTCTGGTGGCTGTCGGCCTTTCATCCGTGGCCATCGCGATGGTCGTCAACTATATGTCCATCGGGATGTTCATCGGCCCCGCATTGAAAAATTTCTCAATCATAAGTGTTGTCCTGATCATTGTGGGTGTTGTGGTCTTTTTGCTGGGTCACGCACTCAATCTGGCACTGGGCATTCTGGGTGGCGGACTCCACTCAATCAGGTTGCACTACGTCGAATTCTTCACCAAGTTCTATAAGGGTGGAGGCAGGAAGTATATTCCATTTGGAATGAAACGAAGATTTACGGAGGATTAGATTATGGCAGACGTTAACATGACTCTTGAAATGGTACAGGCATCGCAGGTTGGAATGAAGGCAATCGGAGCCGGTCTTGCAGTCGGCCTCACCGGTGTCGGTACCGGTGTCGCCGAGATGGGTATCGGAGCCGCAGCCGTTGGCGCAATCGCGGAGAACAAGGACTTCTTCGGGCTTGGCCTGCTCTTTACGGTCATTCCGGAAACCATCGTCATCTTCGGTCTTGTCATTGCACTTCTGCTCCTGTTCTAAAGTGAGGCAGAACAATGGGACTGGATGCAGTACTGGCAGAGATCAGGGAAAAAGGCAAAAAAGAAGCGGAAGCGATCCGTGCCGAATCGCAACAGGATTCTGACAGGATTCTTGCAGAAGCAAACCGGAAAGTCGCGGAGATCAAGACCGATGCCGAGGAAGCCTCAACAAAACAGGAGTCCCGGATCATCGCCCAGGATATCTCTGCCGCAAACCTTCTGGTCAAGCGCGAGATCTTAAACACGCAGAAAGGGCTTCTCGACGATGTGTACGAGAGCACCCGTTCGGAAATTGCCCGGCTCCCTGAAAGCTTCCATCGGGAAGCCATCAAAAAACTCCTTTCGGAAGCAAAAAAGGAGATCCCCCAGGGCAGTATCCGCTGCAACGCACGGGATGTCGCGGCAGCGAAAGCCGTCCTTTCCGAGAAGGAATTCTCGGGCTTTACGCTGGGTGAACCGGTCGATATCGACGGCGGGATCCTGATCGAAGGAGAAGGCAACGAGCTGCAGATAGATTACAGCTATCGCACCTTCATGAACAAAGTATGGGAATCCGGGCTCAAGGATGCATCTGATCTCCTCTTCGGATAGGGTGGTACAGGTATGGCAGGGATGAAAGGAATTTCAGCGCCCACTATCTATGTCTGTACAAGGATGCGGGTGAGGAAGTCCAAGCTTCTCCCCAGAGAAGAGTACCTGCGGATGCTCAATATGAGCCTCCCCGAGATCACCCGTGTCATCGAAGAGACAAACTACAAGCAGGAGATTGACGAGCTGAGCCCCACGTTCAAGGGAATAGACCTCCTCGAGGTGGCCTTAAGCTGGAATCTTGCAAAGGAGTACCAGCGGATCCAGGAAATCACGCCCGGGACGCTCAAGCAGTTCACCCGTGCGTACCTCCGCTACTGGGACATCCAGAACGTGCTCACTATCCTCCGCGGGAAGTCGCAGGGTGAAAAGACCGGTAAGATCAAGGAAGTCCTTGTTCCCGCCGGGAGCCTTGACAAGATCGTGCTCGACCGGCTCCTTGCCGAGGACAGCCCGGACCGCGTTATCGAAGCCCTCAAAGGAAGGCGGCTCTACCCGGTACTCGCCCGCGAGTACCCGGCAGCAAAGGAGACCGGGTCTTTTGCCCGGATGGAAAACGAGCTGTACAAGCAGTTCTATGCGGAGATCATCGCAGAATCCGGCGGCGGGGATGCCGGCGGCCGGCTCTTCCTCGCGTTCATCCGGCTGGATATAGACGTGAAAAACATCCTGACGCTCTTCCGGTTGCGGGCTGATAAGATCCAGGAAGATACAAAGGAGATGTATATCGCCGGCGGCACGCTCTCTGCGGCGGACTTTGCCGCACTGAACACGATCCGGGACTACCGGGAGTTTACCGACCAGCTCAGGGCAAAGGTCCGCACCGAGCCGGTGGTTGAACTCTTAAAAGGACTGGAAACGGAACGGCCGGTTCATGAAATTGCATCGCTTCTTGTGCGGGTGCAGATGGAACAGATGGAGAAACTCTCCAAACGCAACCCCTTCTCCATCTACCCAATCCTCGTGTATCTCGAGAAGAAGAAGTACGAAGTGTTCAACCTTCGGGCACTGGCGAGGGGCAAGGAATCCAAGCTCCCCTCGGAGATGATTGGGAAATACCTGGTGATGTAAAGATGGAGATTGCAGTCATCGGCAACAGCGAGTTCATCCTCGGGTTCCGCTTAGCGGGCATCCGCAAGACCTACACCGCGGAGAACGACGAGAAACTCAACGAATGCATCGCCAGCGCCCTGTCGGACGGGCAGGTCGGTATCCTGGTCCTGAACAGCAGCGATATGGAACGGCTCCCGCGCCGGCTCCGCGCCACGCTCGAAAATTCCGTCAAGCCGACCGTAATCGCCCTTGGCGGCGAGGAAGGGGGCCTGTCCATGAGAGAGAAAATCAAGAGATCGGTGGGTGTTGATCTGTGGAAATGAAAACCGAAAAAACCAAAGAGGGAAAACAGGGCGTTCTCAAAAGGATCGCCGGCCCCGTCGTTACGGCAGTCAATCTTGACGCCCACATGTACGATGTGGTCAAGGTCGGAAAAGAAGCGCTGATGGGTGAGGTCATCAAGATCCAGGGCAATAATACCATCATCCAGGTATACGAGGACACGTCGGGTATCAGGCCCGGCGAGCCGGTCGTCAACACCGGTCTCTCGCTTGCCGTTGAACTCGGTCCCGGGCTCCTCACCAGTATCTATGACGGTATCCAGCGCCCGCTCTCTGTCCTTGTGGAAAAGATGGGAAATTTCATTGAGCGCGGGGTGTCCGCACCCGGTCTTTCCCACGAGAAGAAGTGGACGTTCAAACCGCTGGTAAAGGCCGGCGACAAGGTCGAGCCGGGCGCAATCCTTGGCGAGGTCCAGGAGACCAACATCGTCCACCGGGTCATGCTCCCGCCCAACGTAAAGGCAGGCATCGTCAAGACTATCAGGAGCGGTGACTTCACCGTCGACGAGATCATCTGTATCCTCGAAGACGGCCGCGAGTACCCGATGATCCAGCGCTGGCCGGTCCGTGTCCCCCGCCCGGTAAAGGAGAAGAAGAACCCGACGATCCCGCTGATCACCGGTCAGCGTATCCTCGACGGTCTCTTCCCGATCGCAAAAGGTGGCACTGCCGCAATCCCCGGCCCGTTCGGGAGCGGCAAGACCGTTACCCAGCAGCAGCTCGCAAAGTGGTCGGATGCCGAGATCGTGGTCTATATCGGCTGCGGTGAACGCGGTAACGAGATGACCGAAGTGCTCACCGAATTCCCGCACCTTGAAGACCCGAAATCCGGGAAACCCCTCATGGAGCGGACGGTGCTCATTGCAAACACCTCGAACATGCCGGTCGCCGCCCGTGAAGCATCGGTATACACCGGTATCACCATCGCGGAGTACTTCCGTGATATGGGATACGATGTCTCCTTAATGGCAGACTCGACCTCCCGCTGGGCAGAAGCGATGAGAGAAATCTCGTCCCGTCTTGAAGAGATGCCCGGTGAAGAAGGATACCCGGCCTACCTTGCAGCCCGGCTCTCCGAGTTCTACGAGCGTGCCGGTCTTGTCGAGACCTTAAACGGAGCATCCGGGTCGGTCTCGGTCATTGGTGCGGTCTCACCGCCCGGCGGGGACTTCTCGGAACCGGTCACCCAGAATACGCTACGTATCGTCAAAGTCTTCTGGGCACTGGATGCAAAGTTATCCCAGCGCCGGCATTTCCCGGCGATCAACTGGCTCAACTCGTACTCCCTGTACCTTGACGCCCTCCACGACTGGTACGATAAGGAGGTCTCTCCCGACTGGAACAAGATCCGGTCCTGGGCCATGGAAGTCCTCCAGAAAGAAGCAGAACTCCAGGAGATCGTGCAGCTCGTCGGATCCGACGCCCTGCCCGAATCGGAGCAGGTGACGATTGAGGTCGCCCGCATGATTCGTGAGATCTTCCTCCAGCAGAACGCGTACGACGCGGTCGACACCTTCTGCGACATGAAAAAGCAGTACGACATGATGAAGGCGATCAAGCTCTTCGCGGAGCTGGCCTATTCCGCCCAGCTGGCCGGCGTCAGCCCGGCGCAGATCAACGGTGTCAAGTCGAAGAACGAGCTGCCCCAGATCAAGTTCATCAAGGACTACAAGCAGCCCCTGGCGAAGATCGAGAAGGATATGGACGCTGAGTTCAACACACTGAGGTCGGCAGCATGAAGGAATACAGGACGATCACAAAGATTGCCGGTCCCCTCGTTTTCGTCGAGAAGACCGAGCCGATTGCCTACGGCGAACTCGTCAACATTGTCCTTTTCGACGGCACCACCAAGCGTGGCCAGGTGCTGGACACGAGCGACGAACTGGTCGTAGTCCAGATCTTCGAGACCACGACCGGTATCGGCAGGGACAGCGGCGTCCGGTTCACCGGTGAGACCATCAAGATGCCGGTCGGCCGCGAAATGCTCGGCCGCATCCTGTCGGGAGGCGGCAAGCCGATCGATGGCGGCCCGGAGATTGTCCCGGAGAAGCGCCTCGACATCACCGGCGCTGCGATCAACCCGTACGCCCGGGGCATGCCGGCCGATTTCATCCAGACCGGTGTCTCCACCATCGATGGCACCAATACCCTTGTCCGCGGCCAGAAGCTCCCGATCTTCTCGGGTGCAGGTCTCCCGCACAACAACGTGGCGCTGCAGATCGCCCGGCAGGCAAAGGTGCCCGGCTCGACCGAGAGTTTCGCCGTGGTCTTTGCCGCGATGGGTATCACCAAAGAAGAAGCGAACTACTTCATGCAGGACTTCGAGCGCACCGGAGCTCTCGAACGTGCTGTCGTCTTCCTCAACCTTGCGGATGACCCGGCCGTCGAGCGTATTATCACCCCGCGTCTTGCCCTCACCACTGCAGAGTACCTCGCTTTCGAACTGGGCATGCACGTGCTGGTCATCCTGACGGATATGACCAACTACTGCGAAGCGCTCCGCCAGATCGGTGCCGCACGTGAAGAGGTGCCCGGCCGGCGTGGCTATCCCGGGTACATGTACACGGACCTCGCCTGCATCTACGAGCGTGCCGGTATGATCAAGGGCCAGAAGGGCTCGGTCACCCAGATCCCGATCTTAACGATGCCCGGTGACGATATCACCCACCCGATCCCGGACCTGACCGGGTACATCACGGAAGGCCAGATCGTAGTCAACCGTGAACTGCACCGGAAGGGTATCTACCCGCCCATCAACGTGCTGCCCTCGCTCTCCCGGCTGATGAACCTGGGTATCGGCAAGGGACACACCCGTGAGGACCACAAGAAGGTCTCCGACCAGATGTATGCCGGGTATGCGGAAGGTAACGACCTCCGCGGCCTCGTTGCCATCGTCGGTAAGGACGCCCTCTCAGAGCGCGACCGCCTGCTGCTGGAGTTCGCCGACCTTTTCGAGAACCGTTTCGTCCGGCAGGGTTATGATGAGGACCGTACCATCGAGGACACCTTAAACCTTGGTTGGGAACTGCTCTCCACGCTGCCGGTGGAACAGCTCACCCGTATCGATCGCGACCTGATCAACAAGTACCACCCGAAGTTCCGTGCCGGTGCAAAGAAGGAGTAAGAGAATCCATGGCGCTGCGTGATATCAAGCCAACCCGTTCCGAACTGATCAACTTAAAGCGGAAGATCCAGCTATCCGAACGCGGCTATAAGATCCTCAAGATGAAGCGCGATGGACTGATCTTAGAATTTTTCAAGATCCTCTCCGAGGCTAAGGACAGCCGCGGGGAGCTCCTGAGAAAATACCAGCATGCCGTTGACATGATGGCGGTGGCAAACACGGTCGAAGGAGCGATCGGTGTCAAGGCCGCAGCCCTCTCGGTAAAAGAAACCCCGGAGATTACGCTCAGGAGCAAGAACATCATGGGCGTGGTCGTGCCGGAGATCGAATCATCGAAAGTGAAAAAGAGTCTCACCGACCGGGGATACGGGGTTCTCGGCACGTCACCGGTCATCGATGAAACCGCATCGGCGTTCGAGGACCTTGTTGAAGCGATTATCGAGAGCGCCGAGATCGAGACCACGATGAAGCGTCTCCTCGACGAAATTGAAAAGACCAAGCGCCGGGTCAATGCGCTCGAGTTCAAGGTCATTCCCGAACTCACCGCTGCCCGGGATTTCATCAAGATGCGCCTTGACGAGATGGAACGCGAGGAACTTTTCCGGATGAAGAAGATTAAGGCCCGGGGTTCGGCGTAACCCCGGGGGTGTGGCACATGCCGATCGGTACCCTCGGGGGCCTGGGGTGCAGCAAAAAAACGGTACTTCTCCGTCTTGACTTAAACTCCCCCATTGACCCCACCACCCACCTTATTCTCGATGACAAACGGTTCCGCGAGCACCTCCCGACTATTCGTGCCCTTTCGGACAGCCGGGTCGTGATCGTCACCCACCAGAGCCGGCCGGGAAAGAAGGATTTCACCACGCTTGAGGCCCATGCCGAAAAACTCGAAGAGCTCCTTGGCACACCGGTCACGTACATCGACAGTATTTTCGGGAGGCATGCAAAGGAAGCCGTGCATTCGATGAAACCCGGCGACATCCTGATGCTCGAGAACGTGCGGTTTGCAGCAGAAGAGAACCTTTCCATGAAACCTGAGGAGGCCAAAAAGACCCACCTCGTAAAAAGACTCTCCGCGATGGCAGATTTTTTCGTCAACGATGCGTTCGGGACTGCCCACCGGTCCCAGCCGACGGTCGTGGGCCTTCCGCTCGCGATGAAATCTGCGGCCGGCCTTCTCATGGAAAAAGAGGTCTCCACCCTCTCGAAGGTTTTTTCGGGAGCACCCCGCCCGGTCTGCATGGTGCTCGGAGGCACCAAGGTCGACGACTCGATCGAGGTTGCGGCCCATGTGCTTGAAAACGGTATTGCCGATACCGTGATCGTGATCGGTGTCGTGGCCAATGTCTTTTACCTTGCCGCCGGGTACGATATCGGCAGACCCTCCACCCAGCTCGTCGGGCAACTCAAGTACCAGGGCGAGATCAAAAGGGCACAGGATATCCTTGCAAAGTTCGGCGACCGGGTGATCATGCCATCAGCAGTTGCCGTCCGCCAGAACGGCCACCGGGCCGAGTACCCGATCGACAGGATCCCGGCTGATACCCCGGTGATGGATCTCGGCATGGATGCACTTGCGGCGCTCGTCTCGACCCTGAAGAAGTCCGGGACCGTAGTCTTCAACGGCCCTGCCGGCGTTTTTGAAGAGCCGGATTTTGCCACGGGCACCTTCGAACTGCTCCGTGCCGCGTCCCGGGTCGAGTTCTCGGTCGTGGGCGGCGGGCATACCGCAGCCGTGATCGAGAAACTCGGGATCGAAAACGATTTTACCCACATCTCTACCGGCGGCGGGGCCTGTATCGAGTTTTTGACCGGGAAAAAGCTCCCGGCGGTGGAAGCGCTGGAAGAGTCCTATAAGATCTTCGGGTAAATAACCCGCCCTCTTTTTGATCGGTTCCCGTTTTTAGGGAAAATCGGCTCCGGAGAAATCCTAAAATGAGTTTTGTACGTACGCTCTTCTTGGGCTGGCGTAAGGGGGACTGAATCTCTCAAAAAAAGCGCTCTGGAGAAATCCTAAAAAATATTTCTCTTAACGCTTTTTTCCGGGTTACAGCATTTTTATGCCTTCGCCCCCGCATGCTTGTGGCATCCCCCATGGAGCGATAACCCCTGTGAATGTAATGCGACGTCATCGCAAAAGCGGAGAGGCGGTTCGGGGGGACAGGCACTGTCCCTTCCGTCAATCTGTGCAGGATCCTTTGGTGAAAAAACAAGGATTTCTGCGGAGCCGAAAAAAAAGGCTAATACTGCCGGAGCAGGGTTTCGATGGCGGACGAAGGGATACGCCGGACGGGTTGTGCCACCGGTACAACCGGCGACGGCACCTTCACCCCGGAGATCGTTTCCAGCCGGACCCGGGCCGTCTCGATGGCAACCTCGCGCTCGAGCGTGAGGACGGCCTCATGTTTCCGCCTGAGGGCACAGAGCACGGCAAACGAGAAGGCGATGGCCGTGAACATGAACAGGCAGATGGCAAAGATCGTTGTTATCCCGACGATCAACAGTAACCGATCCTCCTGCAGGACGGCCCATGTCCCGAACAGGAAGAGAACCCAGAAAACGATCACGGAAATCCGGGTGGACTCGATAGGGCTTGACAGACTCCGGGTCCGTTTTTCTTCGTACTCCGTGGGATAACGGTCGATCAGGTTTCCCAGGAACAGGAGTGCTCCGCTGCAGGGAACGGAGAACACCCCGGCAATCCCGAGCATAAACAGCAGAAGTTCGTTCACGCCAACGCACCTCGTTATAATCTCCTATTACCGGCCGCGCTATAAATAGTATTCCATAAGTATCACATAAGGAATAAGTTGGGAATATCGGTATTACGAAAATTGCATCAACAGGCTATTTATAGGATTTTGACCCACCTAATAGAGAATGGTGGAGAAAATACCGGCAAGCCGGGGCGAACGGGTGGCAATCTCCTACAAAATGCCTCCCAATATCTATGAAAAGGTCTATAATCTCGTCTATGAGGAAAAGAAGTTCTCCACGGTCTCGGATTGCATCACACAAGCTTTATTATCTTTCGTCGATAATCACCACGATATGGGGCAGTTCAAAGAGCTCCTTAAGGATTACATGACATCAGATGAAGGCCGGGAACTCATGAAAAATATGATGAAGGAAGTATTGCTGGATGTGCTCTCGACCCAGAAGATCGATCCGAAAGAACGCAATAGTAATCCGTAAGTACCACAATTGCATCACTGCCAGAATCGTTTATGAGCCCTGCGTCCGGCTCGTCCACCTCCCTGTTTTGTAAGTGACCCGGTATGCAGGTACGCATTATCGCAGTCGGAAAGATCAAGGAGCGTTTCCTCGCGGAAGGTATCGCCGAGTACGAACGCCGCCTTTCCCCGTACCTGAAACTTACCGTGGTAGAGGTCGCCGATGAAAGGCGGGGCGTGCATTCTTCGGCCGGTCAGGAACAGCTCATAAAAGACCGGGAAGGTGACCGGATCCTTGCCGCGATCCCGGAGGGGGCGCACGTGGTGGCGCTCGATGTGCGGGGCCGCCAGCTGTCGAGCGAGGGGCTCGCCGCCCGGATGCACGACTGGCAGATGGCGGGGACGAACGTCATAACGATAATCATCGGAGGGGATCTCGGGCTTTCCGAGGCTGTGCTCGCCCGGGCCGCGCTCTGCCTTTCGATCTCGCCCATGACCTTTACTCACCAGATGGTGCGCCTGATCCTTCTCGAGCAGATCTACCGGGCCTGCCGGATCAACAGCGGCGAACCCTACCATAAATAACCGTGCGGTCTGTACTGGTACAGGATCCTGTCCGGTGTGAGAACGGCGGGTTGCCCGGAGGATATCTTCATCCCCGTTTCCCGGTGCAGGGAGACGACCCTGCGGTTCCCGATCCGCACCTATATCAGCCTTTCCGGAGAAAAATTATTCCCATGAGTACCAAGGAACACACCACGAAAGTGGTCGATGAGAAGACCGGCCTGATGGAATGCCTTGTCTGCGGCGAAAAATACCATACCACGATGAAAGCCGGGTCAGACGGGAAGTTCCTGCCCGAGAACTGGGAATGCGTGAACAAGTGCCGGCTGATCCACAAGGATGAAAAACCGGCTCATGCGAAGTAAGTGCCGGCGGGTTAGCTGAACCGGAGGGGGATATTTTTTCCGCTCCGCTCTTTTTTTAAATGTTTTAAACAAGGGTCGCCCCCATCAAAGGGTAGGGGGTACCTCCCTGCCACGAGCCTGAGTGGGTGGGGGGTGGGCCCCCACCCCTCCTACACTTTTTTGAGCACGGCCGCCCGGTTCACAAAGAAGAACCGGGTCTCAACGAGCCGGAGCCCTGCTTTTTCTGCAAGTGCAAGGCTCTCCCTGAATTCGCTGCCGGAAACGATGAACGGGGGTTCGGCGTAAAAGAAGAGTCCGCCGGGCACGAGCATCGCAGCGATCTCCCGGAAGAGCTTCTCCCGGTCCGGGACTTCGTGGACGACAAAGATGGCAAAGGTGACATCGACCTGCCCGTCACGCTCCGGGGTGAGGGCGAGAGAATCCGGCTCGCAGCGGTGCGTCCTTACCCGGGGCAGCAGGCCATCCGGGCCCAGTTTTCCGCGGAGGATCTCAAGCATCTCCTCCTGCAGGTCGGCAGCGATCACAAGGCCGTTATCGCCCACACGTTTTGCAAATTCCCGGGTAAAGAACCCCGGGCCGCAGCCAAAGTCGAGGACCCGGTCGCCGGGTTTCACGTACTGCTCGGCAAGCCGGTCGGGGCGGTAGAGGAAATGCCGGAGCGGGGTGTCGAGGTGGGTGGCGTTCTCAGCGGAGAAAACTTCGTGGTGTTTGTGGGGTTTTTCGCTGGAGATCATTATGGAATGTTGAGAGGAGGGGGTGATATGGGTTGTGGGGGAAATAGTGATTTAAAGAGTGAATTTTTCACTTTCACGGAGCGCGCTCCAATAAAATATATATCAAAAGATTAATCCTCTACCTAAATCAAAAAGTGAGTTAGGAACATGCCGGATAATGAAAGGGAGCAAATATTATGTCGTACCCTTCAACTTGTTGGGTTCGATCGGGTGGATATGGACAATTTCAATAATCGGCTAATCTATCAAAAAGTAATTTATTTAATGCAAAACTTTGGTTTATCTCTTGGTTATGGCTATAGTTGGTATGTCAAAGGACCTTATTCTCCTGATCTCGCGAAAACCCTTTTTAATATCACCCCTACTGTTTTTGCTGAAAGTGGTGGGTTTGTGTATAAGGATAATGAAAAAATTATCGAAAAAATTGCTACTTTCAAGAATATTCTTGAAGGGGAGTTCCATAATTATCTATTCTTAGAAATATTAGCCTCAATCGTGTTTATTCAAAAATCGATAAGTATTGATGGCGATAATCGTGATGAAAAATTAAAATTGGAATTGTTAAAATTAAAACCAAAATTGGGGGAAAATTCTGAATTTGAATCAGCTTTTAGCAAAGCGTCCAAATTAATTTCCTATTTTACCTCTTAGAAATGTCCCCCACTACGCAACAACCCCAACATTTAGAATTTCAACAAACGATCTTTGATAACGTTCATGGATTTATCCCTCTGACGGCAATTGAATATCGAATAATTGGTACCCAAGAATTCCAACGACTCAGAAATATTCGTCAATTGGGATTGTTAGACTACATTTTCCCTGGTGCCTTACATACTAGATTCAATCATTCCCTTGGAGTATTGTATGTTGTGGATAAAATGGTCAAGTCCCTTCAAAGGAAGGGGTATCTATTGGATAACCAAGATAATCGCCAAATCATACGATTGATTGGATTGTTACATGACATAGGTCATTATCCTTGGTCACATGTTACAGAATCTGTGGTTATTGGGGACTTAAAGAAAAAAATTCGATCATTGCCTCAACGTGAAGATAAGATTGTTTTAACTTCTGGAACCCAAATAGTGACCGATTCAAGAGGATCTAGGGGAAATGACCTAATCACTCAACTAGAAAACAGTGAGAGTCACGCTATAAATAAAACGTTTAATGAATCAAGGAATGACTCATTAGATTTTGCTCATCATGAGAGATTGGCAAGTATTGTAATCGAAAAAACAGAAATTAAAGATATTTTAATGGACTCCTTTTCACCGGATCAAATAAAAAAAATATCTCAAGTTATTGCAGGAACCACTCCTTGCTTGGAAAAAGCATTGATCCATTCAGAGCTAGATGCTGATAGATTTGATTATTTATTACGAGACTCGAAACAGACCGGGGTGACATATGGTCTATTTGATTTGGATCAAATAATTCGAAATTTGGATTTTTCTTTTGATGCACCTGAAGGATCTACTGGACTGTTTATTCGGAAAAAAGGGGCAAAAGCCGTTGAAGATTATTTACTCGCTCGATATTTCTTATATAGCACTGTGATTTATCAGAAAGCCTCAATTGGATTTCAAAAAATGGCACATATTATCTATGAGGGTTTGCTAGAGCGGGGAGAAATTGCATCTTATTGCGATATAATAAGATATTTTGACACTAATGACCTCGAAAGTTTTTATAATTTTAATGACTTGACACTTCTCCAAAAAATTCGCTCTGTAGCGAAAAATGATAATCTTGTCGATAGTGATCAGTATACTTATAATGCAGATCTGATTAAAGGGTGCTGTGAAAAAATAATCAAGCGCAAGCCGTTGAAATTGGTAGTGGAAAAACAGCGAATATTGAATAAAAACGAACCAGAACTTTCATTGGATTTTGATCTTTGCCTAACGAATCCAACTGTAATAGATGAAATTGTCGAATCTGCGAATATTGAAAAATATTGGTGTATTCCTTCAGAAGTAAGCACATCTGTTACAAATATCAGTCCCTTAATCCCAATTAGTCCAAGAGATAAAGGGGAAAGTATTCTCATAGAAGGAGAAAATAATATCCCCAAATTTCTAATTAATGATGAATCGCTAATTATCAAGCAACTCGCCAATTCCTCTCTGAAAATAGATGCAATTTACACAAAAAATGATGAATACAAAGACAAAATTTTGGCAGCAATTGAAAAATGCAGAATGATTCGAGAAATGTGGAATCGTCCTTCAATCTAGAAAAACCAAAATTATAAATATCCTGCCATTATAGTGGATGTTAATGAGCTCTTTATTGGATTCACGCTTTTTTGAGAAAAATGAATGGTCATTTTCTCGTCATAGCCTTTGGACGCAATGCAAAAGAGCCTATTTTTTTCAATATATGGGAACGTATTACACCGGGAAAAAAGAATATGACAGTTTACGACTTTGGGATTTGAAAAAGTATAATTCCAAAATTTTCCTTCAAGGATCCCTAGTACACGAAATTATAAAAAATCAACTTGGACAGCATAAACTTAAAAGACCGCTTAATGAGGAAAGTGCAATTAATCAGTATCTGAAATTGGTTGATGAAAAGCAAACCTTTGCAGATGCATATATTGTTGAGGTTTTGAATGGGGAATCTATTGATACAGCATTTTTTGGAAAAATCAAAACAGATGGGGTTGCTCAGATAAAGACATTTTTCTCTGTCATCTGGCCCAATTTAAAAGATTTGGAATATTGAGCCCACGAAGAGTTTGAACATTTTAGAATAGATGATGTCCCTGTAACTGTAAAGCCAGATTACGTTACTGAATCTGATGGACATCTTGTGATTTCTGATTGGAAAACCGGTGCAGATAATGAAAATTATGAAAATGATCTCCAAATCGCCACTTATGTTTTGTGGGCCAAAGAAAAATTTGCGTTAGATGCTGAAAAAATTCATAGCGAATTGATCTATTTGTCGACAGGAAACATGAGGTCGTATGATTTTACCGATGACGAATTAGAGCAAACTAAATCGTTAATTATTGAAGATTTTAAGAAAATGAATGAAACATATGATTTTGAAAGTTATCTGCCCAATCCTTCAGTAAAATTATGTAACGGTTGTCGCTTTTCAAAGATTTGTAAAGATACACAACTGAACTACACTTAATGTTATTACCTTTTAATAGGTGCATACGCGATCAATTAGTGGCCTCCTCCCCCCTCAAATCCGGGCCCGTATCGGCCCCGGATTCCCCCCGGCCCCCTCCCGGAAAACCCCGTAAAACGCCCGGATTTGGAGGTGCCGGAAAATCCTCTTATAATGGCCCCGATTTGAAAAATACCTGATTATATCGCTCAAAAAAGACCCCCAAGATCTGGGTGTGTTTTCATTTCCCGCATACTTTTGCCCATCAGGGTGCCGATCCGCCCAGAAAAGGGCCATGGCGGGCCTTTAATCGCAGGGTCGGAAACCGGCCGTTTTACGGGGTTATTTTAGCCGGAAAAACGCGGAATGTGGGTATTTTCTCACGTCGGAGATAGGGTAACTATAGAATCCCGACGGTTTTAACTCAGCAGACGCTCTTGGGTGCTGCCGCCCCCGCCGCGTGGGCATCCCCCGGTTGCGATGACGCCGTATTACCTGTACAGAATAATGAAAAATAGTTGTAAATGTACTACCGGGACATCGCATACGCCCCCGCCCCCTTGGGGGCAGGGATGGCGTAAGGGGGGCTGCGGACACTTGGGAATTGGATTGTTTCTGTCAGCCACGCAGTTTTCCTGCCCCAAGTTCATTTGTTTCCAAAATTTTCCGGCAAAACAGAATTCAGTCCGGAAAAATCCGGGCCGTCCGGACTTTCGGCTGGAAAAATTTCCGGTTTTTCAACTTTCAAACCAAAAAAAATACGGCCGGAAAAATTTCAATCCAAAAATTTATCCGAGTTTCAACTTTCGCGGCAAAGATTTTCCGGCCCGGGAAATTTCACGGCCAAAAAAAGGACGGGTTTTCTGATCCCATGACCCAGGCCATGTCCCGTGATTTACGACGGAATAGTGAGTTAGTTGCCGAACTTACACCCTTTTTTCCAACTTTCACGCCAGATTTTTTTGGATTTTTCAACTTTCGAACAGGAAATTTTTTTGGTTTTTCAAATTTCGAACCGGAAAAAATCCGGCCAAAAAAATTTCGCGGCAAAAACGATCCGGCCGTACAACTTTCGGGCCGAACATTTTTGGCCGGAAAAATTTTTGTACCGTACGAGCGGAACGTGATCGGCCGGAATTTTTCCGGAGGTATGTTGCCCCTCCGTTGTGAGACCCGCGGTTATGAGAGATTTTTCCGGCTTTCACGGCGATCTTTTTGGAATTTTTGGGCGCGAAAGCCCGTACAGCGCAACAATTTCCGGCATGAAAGTATTCACGCAGAAAAAGGATCGTGTTTCCAAGGTGTACCCTCAGGGGACTTTTTCAAGAGTGTTCTCCACTGCCATCAGACTTTTCCGCAAAAAGTTTGCAGCTGGCAACGAACTTTTTTGTAAAAGTCCGGCAACTGTGTCGGATTTTTTTGTAAAGTTGGAATTTTCCCCCATCACAAAACTCTTGCCCGCAGGGCGCCCATCATCCTCTATGATTCCGGATGCGGATGAGGATCCGTTTCCCCACGTCGTTAAGGTTGACCGGCTGTATCCCGAAGAGCAGGATTTTGTTGCCGATGATATATCCCCGCTCTCCCCGTACGAGATGGCAGATCTCGATGAACCGGCAACGAAGATCGACCTGCCTGCGCTGCTGCCCGGGGAAGATCCCGATCCTCCCGCAGAGAAGGTGGCTGGTCGTGCCGGTCCGCTGGACGAACCTGCAGTGTCAAGAGATATGAAAAAAGCTGATGAGCAGGTAACCCTTTCGTTTTTCAAAAAGGATAAGGAGAAACTGCGCCGCCCATGGGATGGGCCTGACCTCGGGTAGTGGTCGCCCCCCATTGCCCCCACCCCGAATCCTTTATTCCCGGACATCCAACTCCCCTGCATGGCTCCGGCAATCCTTCCCACCGTTTTTGTCTCGCACGGTGCGCCGACCCTGCCTCTCGAACAGGGCGAGCCGGCCCGGGAATTCCTCACGACACTCGGGGGACGCTATACCGGCGTCAGGGCAGTCCTCTGCGTCTCTGCGCACTGGAACACGCCCCGACCGGCGGTCAATCTCGCGGAATACCCGCAGACCATCCACGACTTCTGGGGCTTCCCTTCCGACCTGTACCGGATAACGTATCCCGCACCCGGATCGGAGGAGCTCGCCACCCGGGCGGCGGATCTTGTCGAATCGGCCGGCCTCCCCTGCGACCGCGATCCGGGACGGGGGCTCGACCACGGGACCTGGGTGCCCCTCATGCTGATGTACCCGGAGGCCGGTGTGCCGGTCGTCCAGCTCTCGATCCAGGGGCACCTCGACCCGGGGCGGCACCTCGCACTCGGGGAAGCGATCGCCCCTTTACGAAAGGAAGGCGTCCTCATCCTTGGCAGCGGCGGGGCGGTCCACCCGCTCGGCGACCCAACGGTATCGCTCGGCCCCGGGGTTCCGACCAGTGACTGGGCGATTGCCTTCAACGACTGGCTCACCCGCGTCCTGGCCACAGGGGACACAAAAAGTCTCGCGGCGTACCGGTCGCTCGCCCCTGCCGCAGAGCACGCCCAGCACTATCCCGATCATTTCATGCCGCTGCTCGTGGCCTGCGGGGCTGCGGGAAAGAGGAGCACAGGCACGGTCCTCCACCAGAGCTGGTACTGGGGCAACCTCGGGATGGGCGCCTGGGAGTTCCGGTGATCCGGCCCCCCCCTCATTGTTCCCGCCATGCATTTCCGAAGTTTAATCCCCCTCGGGTTCCCTTTTTAGTTTACCAAGGTGACCGATGACATTTCAACGACCTCTTGCATATATCCTGATCGTCCTTATCGCCGCTACTCTCCTTGTGGCAGGCTGCACGATGCAGGCAACCGGATCGTCCCCGAAAGCCGCAGCTGATGCCGCACGTGCGCAGGCAGACACGGCATTTACCGCCGGAAACTATCATGCAGCGGAAACGCTCTACGCTCTCGCGCAGGAGAACTACACCGCCGCCGGCGATACGACCGACGCCCTTTCCGCCCGGGACCGGGGGTTTGTATCTGTACGCATGACTATTGAATTTCCCTACAACAAGAGCGCCATGGCACAGGCCATCGCAGATGCCTACCCGGCTGTCCCGGCCGACCGACGGGCCGGCTGGCTCAACGGCAGCATGATCGCCACCATGCAAAGCGACGGCGAGACTTGGTATTATGCCGACAATGTGGGAAACATGCGGTACCACAACCTCGACCTGATGCAGAACATGACCGCTGCCATGAACCAGACTCCGCTCTACGACCCCCTCACGCACTACGCATTTGCCGCGGTGAATGCAACCTCCGGACCGTATGGGGGACCGGTTGCCTGGGAGGGAACCGAAGTGCTCTCCGTCCCCCGCGACCAGCTCCCGGCAAACGGCACGCTCCGGCTCTGGTTCCCGCAGCCCATTGAGACCGGCTCCCAGACCAATGTGACGATCCTCTCGGTCGAACCGGCCCAGTACGTCAAATCCGAGACCGGCACCGGCGCCGATCTCGGGCTTGCCTACCTCGAGATCCCCTTGGCGGACGTCAATGGATCGTTCCTGAACGTCACCGCCACCTTCCGGTTCGTCCAGCACGACCAGCGTTTTGTTATCGACCCGGCAAAGGTGCAGCCCTACAACACGACCAGCCCGGAGTACCTGAAGTATACAGCATCCGGCAAAAATATCGTTGTCACCCCCGCGATGAAGGCAAAAGCGCAGGAGATCGTGGGAAACGAGACCAACCCGTATCTCGAGGCCCAGAAGATCTACTGGTACATCATGGACACGCTCCCGTACAGCCACGCTCCCCATATCTGGCTTGACGCTTCAGGCACCCCGGAGTCCGTGTATGTCCTCGATACCGGCATCGGCGACTGCGGGAGCCAGAGCATGTACTTTGCCGCACTCTGCCGGTCGCTGGGGATCCCTGCCCGTTCCGTAGGTGGCTACCAGCTCGTGCCGGGCAGTGCGGGCACTCACTTCTGGGCGGAGTATTACCTCGAAGGCTACGGCTGGGTGCCGGTCGATGTGACCGCGGCGGAAACGGCGGACTGGTCCTACAATGCGACCGCTGACCAGCGCCACCAGTTCAAGGCGTACTACTTCGGCGGGCTCGACCCGTACCGGTACATCATCCAGAAGGATGTCGATATCCCACTCACCCCGGACCCGGGCAATGCCGTCCTCTTTAAGATGGTCGTCCAGTCCCCAAAGGTAGTATGCGACACCTGCCCGGACGATGTGGATCTCATCCTCCAGCAGTACTATACGACGACCGTGAACAGGGCCTGAAATCTCTCTTGTTTTTTCGGTGTGCCGGGTCGCAGGCAGCCACCATTTTCGTGCGATCATAATGTTGATGCCTGCAGGGGGCGCCCATGATCTTCCATGCTTCCGGATGCGGATGACGATCCGTTTCCCCATGTCTTCAGGGTCGACCGGCCCTATCCGGAGGAGCAGGATTTTGTTGCCGATGATGCGACCCCGCTCTCCCCGTACGGGAGGGCTGACCTCGATGAACCGGCAACGATGATCGAGATGCCTCCGCTGCAGCCCGGGGAAGATCCCGATCCTCCCGCAGAAAA
Organism: Methanoregula sp.; assembly: GCF_052325125.1. Classification (GTDB taxonomy): domain Archaea; phylum Halobacteriota; class Methanomicrobia; order Methanomicrobiales; family Methanospirillaceae; genus Methanoregula. The sequence continues at coordinate 110,321 of NZ_JBKQWO010000001.1, forward strand.
GGTGCCGGATCGTGCCGGTTCCCTGGATGAAGCGGCGGTATCACGAGCCCTGAAAAAGGCTGACGATCAGGTAACTCTCTCGTTTTTCAAAAAAGATAAGGAGAAACTGCGCCGCCCGTGGGATGGGCCTGACATGGGGTAAGCGGCCCTTTTGCCGCTACGTCCCCTTTAGTTCTTCGGTGCCGGCTCTGCCGCGGGAGATTCTTTCCCGGCAGCCTCGTCCCCTTCCACCTGCATGCTCTTCATGGATGGGAAGAGGATCACTTCCTTGATGGAATTGTTACCGGTGAGGAGCATCACGAGCCGGTCGATGCCGATGCCCACGCCCCCGGTCGGCGGCATGCCGTAGCCGAGCGCGTTGATGTAATCGTAATCGATCATCTGGGCTTCGAGGTCGCCGAGCTGCCGCTTTTTGTCCTGCGCCTCGAAACGCTCCTTCTGGTCGAGCGGGTCGTTGAGCTCCGAGAAGCCGTTCGCGATCTCCATCCCGCAGATGAAGAGCTCAAAGCGCTCGGTGAAGCCCTCTTTCTCCCGGTGGCGCTTTGCAAGCGGCGAGTTCTCGACCGGGAAGTCGAAGATGAACGTCGGCTGTACCAGTTTTTCCTCGACCATGTTCTCGAAGAAATAGACGAGGAACTCCCGCTGGGTCTGGGGCTTCTCCGTTTCTTTGAGCCGGTGCTGCACGGCGAGCGTCCGGAGCTCTTCGACCGTATGCGCGAAGATGTCGATGCCGGCATACTCCCTGACCGCGTCCGCCATCGAGAGCCTGTGCAACGGCTTCTTAAACGAGATCGTAGTATCCTCGAATTTGATCTCCTGCGAGCCGTGGATCTCCCGCACGAGTGATGCAAGGAAGTCCTCGGTGAGGTCCATCATGTCGTAGACATCGTGGTACGCCCAGTAGATCTCCACCATCGTGAACTCGGGGTTGTGGTGGGTATCGATATCCTCGTTCCGGAAGTTGCGTGCAATCTCAAAGACCCGCTCGAAACCGCCGACCACGAGGCGCTTGAGATAGAGTTCGGGGGCTATCCTCAGGAAGAGTTTCTGGCCCAGGCAGTTGTGGAACGTGGTGAACGGCCGGGCATTTGCCCCACCGTAAACCGGCTGGAGGATCGGGGTTTCGAACTCGAGGAAGTCCCGGTCGGCGAGGAACCGCCGGATCGAGGATATGATCCGGCTCCGGTCCCGGAACCCCTGCCTGCTCTCCTCGTTCACGATCAGGTCGACGTACCGCTGCCGGTAGCGTTTCTCCACATCGGTGAGGCCGTGGAATTTCTCCGGCAGGGGACAGACCGCCTTCGAGAGCAGCGTGATGGTGTCCACCCAGATGGTGATCTCGCCCAGTTTCGTCCGGAAGACGTGCCCCGTCACGCCGATAAAGTCGCCCCGCTCGATGTACTGGTTGAAGAAACCAAACGCCTCGTCCCCGAGATCCGCTTTGCGCAGGTAGAGCTGGATCCTGCCGCTCTCGTCCCCGAGGTCAGCGAAGATGGTCTTGCCATGGTTGCGGATGATATACAGCCGCCCGGCCGTTGCCACGCTCTCTTCGCTCTTGTCATGGGTGATGTCCGCAAACTTCGTCCTGATGTCCGCAATCGTATCCTTCCGCTCAAAGGTGGCCGGATAGAGGTCGATGCCTTTTTCCCGCAGTGCACGGACTTTGTCGAGCCGGGTCTGGTCAAATGCAAGGGTTTCAGAGAGATCAGTCATCAGGGCGCTCCGGGGCAGGTGGTTAAACTGTACCTCATACCTTCGACCTCTTGCATAATAATACCTACAGCGGCGGACGGCCACGTCCTTGGAAAAACCGGTAGAACGGTAAAAAATGGCCGCTGTCGCAATCATGGAAATGTCCCCGATATGGGGGAGATCAAAAATACGCGTCCGGGAAACCCTGCGGGATCAGGAGGGGTTATGTTTCCTGAACAGTTCCGAGGTGTACTTCGCAAGGCTATAGATCCCGTCTGATGACGGGTGGACCTCAATGAAATCCTCGAAGTCGTGCACGGAGGAATGTCGCTGCATGAGAAACGCGAGGTACCCGGCGATGACGCCGCCCGCCGGTCCCGCGGCGCACATACCGGTGATCTCCCCTGATGTCGGATCGGCGAAGATCTTTGCAAGCCCGGTATCGCCATACGGCACCGACCAGTACGTCCCCGGCCCGGCCGGCCCGGGCAGGGCAAGCGATGCGCCACCCTCGCCGCTGGCGCCGCAGAAGGCAAGTTCATGGGCGAGGAAGATGGCCTGCGGGACATGGGTATAATCCATGTGCCGCGTTTTCCCGAGGATGTTGTCGGCCGCTACGATCCCCTCGTGCCGGGCGACCGGGGTGAGGAAGGGGGCCCCGGTCACGTCACCGCAGGCGTAGACACCGGGAACGCTCGTCTGCATCCGGTCGTTCACCACGATCTCCCCGCCCGGCCCCTTCTCGACACCGTTCACCATCCCTGAGTTAGGGACGAGTCCGGTGGCGAGCAGCACGGCATCGGCACCGATACCGGCACTGGCGCCCCCTGACCGGAACCGGACGGCCGTGACCCGAGACGTGCCGGAAATACCGGTCATGGCGGTTCCCTCCCGGATGTCCACCCCCTCCAGTTCCCTGAGTGCAATGGTGCGGAGGTGCCTGTCGAGATTTTTCAAAAAACCGCTGCGGGAAAGAATGGTGACCTTGCTTCCGAAGGCCTGGAAAATATACGCAAACTCCGCCGCCATCACGCTCCCGCCGATGATGGTAAGGTGTTCCGGCAGCTTGCGGAGCCCCCAGATTGTATGCGGCGTGCAGACTCCGGGCAGGGCGACCCCCGGGACATCAGGGACGTTCGGCCGGGAACCGGTGGCAATAATCGTGGCCTCCGCATCAACCGGCTCATCGCCGATAAAGATCTGCGCACCATCCACCCGGCCCGCCTTGCCATAGACCACGTCCACGCAGGCGTTTCTCGTCTCTTCGTCAAGGATCCCGGCGATCTTCTGCTGGATGGCGAACGTCTCGTCCATCACGTTTGAAAAACGGAGCGCCGGGAGGGCATCGGTCATCCCGAGCTCGTAAAACCTGCGTGCCGAACACAGGATGCGGGCCACGTCATTGAGGGCACAGACCGGCATGCAGCCAAAATGGAGGCACTGCCCGCCGATCCCCCGGGATTTTCCTTTGGTTTCGACGAGCGTGACCTTCTTTCCTGCCATCGCGAGCCGGATTGAGGCAATCCGCCCGGCAGGACCACCTCCGAGAACAACGATCATACGGTACGGTTAGAAGACTTCGACGCCTTCGTCCATTGGCTCTGAGAGGAGTTCCCCGGTGAAGGCGTTGACTTCGACAATCTTCTTGCCCCGGATCTGCCAGACGGGGATATAGACCTGCTTGGTGTCGACGGTGATGTTCTTGCGGTCCGGTTTCAAGGTTTTTTCCTCGTAGAAGATCGCATCGCCCTTCTCCTGCTTGATCCTGACCTTCTGGGTAAGCCGTTCGATGAGCTCGGTCACCATCCGTTCGGAGGCCTCTTCCTTGGTGATATGCGCGTCGGACACCTCCGCGTTTGCCGGGATCTCCGAATCCTCTACCTTTGTCCCGTCAAGGTCGAGCTTGATGCCGTTGATCGCGTTAATCGCACCCCAGCCGTCGGCATCGAAGGGGATGCGCCGGTCCTTGTATACCTGTTCGCCCGAGCTCGTGTAGTGGATCAGGTAATAGGGCATGAACCGGAGTTTTGCCGCGCCCTGGATCCCTGCCGTTCGGATGGCAGCCTGCTCGGAAAGCTTGACCGGGAAATGGAGGAGAGAGATGCCGGATTGTTCTTCTTCTGCGGCAGCATCCTGTGCCTCCCCGGATCCGGCTGCCGCACCGGCAGCGGCGCCCTTTCTTGCCTTCGCCTTGCCCGGCGTGAGATCGAGAGAGAGTTCCCGTGAGACAATATCGGCAAGCACCGCCTCACCCGCGTACTGGACAAACTCATCGATACCCCACTGGGTGCAGTTCTCCGTGACAATATCCTTTTCAAGGGTAAAGAGGAGCTTTTTGCAGGTCATCTCGTGGTCGTCCACCATAAGGCTGTAGTTGGTCTTGTCAAACTGCCCGATCAGCTCGGGATCGTTCGAACAGAGCACAAGAAGGCAGTCGCCATCCCGGACGGCAGAAAGATCCAGGGGCTCATCCACCTCTTCGACCTCAAAACGCGCAGCTTCAAGAATGAGCCTCATTGCATTCTTGGCTTTTTCCCGCATGTCGTGTTCCATCATATAGAGATTTCCATGGGCTTATAGAACAATTTTTCTATTGCAATCGCCGAGATCACTACAATGACCCGTCCTCTCAAGTTTGTCGATCACAGCATCGACGATTACGCGATGCAGGTAACCTACGATCCCGCCACGGGAACGGGAAATGTGGTCTACAACCTCTCGCTCGTGAAAAACGCGGACTTCGAGTACGCCGTCTCAATCTTAAAGGATGCCTACAAGACCGGCGTATCCGTCAGCGGGCTGGTAAAATTTTATTCGTCAGGCGAACGTGTTGCCGATTACGTCGTGCCCGAAGGGTTCACGGCCATCTGCACGATCTGCAGCATCACGTTCGACGGTCTTTTGATCCGGCGGGGTGTACCCATCACCCCGATTGGTGGCGGCGTGGTCGAGATCGAGAACCGTGCCCCGATCCGGTTTACGCATATCATCCTCTACGAGTATACGACCATCGATCCGCTGCAGGTGCTCATCTCCCAGCAGATCACTTCGGTCACTGACGTGATGCGGAGGGGGAGCGGGAATATCCTCGCGAACATCCGGGAGTTCCACATGGAAGCCGAGCCGCTCGTGGGGAGCGTGCTTGACGAGCTCGCGGACAGTAGTTTTACCGGGATCCTCGAAGTGGGGGTGCCCAACGTCCCGCTTCTCGGCGTGCCGGGGAGTCCGCAATATGTCTCCATCGCTGCGGTGGGCGGTACGAACCCGATGGCCGCGATCCGTGAGGGCGGGCGCTGGGTCCAGACGCAGGCCATGAAAGGCCTCATGGATATCCGGGATCTTGTGGAGATCCGGGATTACTAAAACCGGTTTTCCCCGTCGTTCCTGTCAGTTTTTCCCGGGTACCCGGCCCGCCTCACATCGCTTTATATGATCCGGTATAAATGTGTACCAACAACAACTGCACGTGATTCCCGATGAAATATCATTTTACGCTCGCTCTCCTGATCGTCGCAGCACTTCTGTGCATCACGCCCGCGCTGGGCGCGGAAAAATATATCGGCGGGACCCCGGAAATAACGGCCTACCTCTCCGGTGTGAACGAGTTTTCCCCGGGGCAGGATGCCACGATAACGGTGGTCATCCAGAACAGCGGAACCAGCGCGGTGGTATTCACCGACCAGGGAACGCTGACACCCGCAGATGTCCCCACCACGGCGAAGCTCGTCACGGTGGGACTCTCCTCCGGCGGATCCCCGATCAACATCAAGACCGACCCGCAGAACATGGGTGATCTCCCCAGCCCGGGGATCACCACTGCCAGTTTTGCGGCAAAGGTCACATCAGATGCGACGCTCGGGGAATACACCCTTCCCCTGACCATCCAGTACCAGTATCTCTCCAACAGCCTTGCGAACCAGCCGACGAGCGAAACGCTCCGGTACCAGTACACTCCCGTGACCCTGACGATCCCGCTCACCATCAAAATAGAACCGGCCGTCCAGATAGCCGTGCTCAGGGCCGATGCGCCGGACCTTGTCGTGGGAATGGAAGGCTACGTCAACCTGACGATCAAAAATATCGGCTACGATGACGGGACGCAGGCGACCGTCACGATCCTGCAGAACGGCAACAGCGCTG
>NZ_JBKQWO010000002.1:0-63534 GCF_052325125.1 Methanoregula sp.
GGCGCTTTTTTAGTCTTTGTATTCCTTTTGCATAGACGGGGTTGTGCAGGGATCTGCCCGGATGTATGATGGTCCGGGAACCGGAAGATCCGGTCACCGGATCGGGGAAGTTCCGGCATGGCGTGCACCGGTCCCACCGGATCGGCAGGGATTTTTCCCGGCCGGGATCGGGGAGCATATATGTTTTTTTTTCGTTTTGCCGGGTGTTCATGCCGGACCATCAGGCCCGGGAAACGGGAAAATCTTCACGGGCTTGTGGGGAACTCCGGATCCCGGCCGCTCTTATGCAGCAGGATTTCTTAGGTATGACTCCGGAAAACCGGCAGTAAAAAAGGATAGAGGAATTTTCAGATAAACAGCGGCGCGAGCACGAGCGAGAGTGTCGCCAGCAGCTTGATGAGCACGTGGAGCGAGGGTCCTGCCGTGTCCTTGAACGGGTCGCCCAGCGTGTCGCCAATGACCGCTGCCTTGTGGGCCTCGCTGCCCTTGCCGCCGTGGGCACCGCTCTCGATGTATTTCTTCGCGTTGTCCCATGCGCCGCCACCGTTGTTGAGGATCAGGGCGAGCAGGATACCGGTGATGGTCCCGACAAGGAGGAACCCGCCGAGCGCTTCGTATTTCATGGTCACGCCGATAAAGATCGGGAATGCGACCGCAAGAACACCGGGTATCACCATGTTCCAGAGTGCCCCGCGTGTGGTAATATCGATGACCCGGGCGTAGTCAGGCTTTTTCGTGCCTGCCATGATGGCCGGGTCCTTGAACTGGGTGCGGACTTCGTTGATGACGGTCTGGGCGGTCTTCGAAACCGCCCGGATGGCAAAGCCTGCAAAGAGGAAGATGAGCATCGCGCCAAGGAGCCCTCCGACAAAGACCGGGATTGAGGCGATGTTGACCATATCAAACGTCTTTCCTATCAGCCGGGAGATATCGGACATGTAGGCATTGAAGAGCAGGAACACGGCAAGCGCGGCGCTGCCGATTGCGTATCCCTTTGTCAGGGCCTTGGTGGTGTTGCCGGCTGCATCGAGGGCGTCCATGCGCTTCCTGACCTCTTCAGGGGCCTGGCTCATCTCGACGATACCGCCGGCGTTGTCGGCGATGGGGCCGAATGCGTCCATGGCAAGGACGTAGGCGCATACCGAGAGCATGCCGATCGTTGCAACTGCCGTGCCATAGATGCCACCGAACTCTATCCCGGTATTGGTGCCGCACCAGTAGGCGAGCAGCAGGGATGCACCGATGAGGATCGCCGGGATTGCCGTGGTCTCAAGGGCCACCGAGAAACCGGTGATGATGTTGGTGGCGGCGCCGGTCTCGGATGCGTCGGCGATCTCTTGTACCGGCCGGAAATGGCTGTCGGTGTAGTAGTGCGTGACCTTCAGGAACAGGACAGAAAGGACGATACCGACGAGACCGGCGGCATAGAACCACATATTGCCCCCCAGGAGCCAGGTCACAGCAACGTAGAGCAGGACAGCACTGATGATTGCGGTGATGTAGTACCCCCTGTTCATGGAGTCCATCGGGTCACCGTGCTCGGAGCCCCTGACCGTGAGGATACCTATGATGCTTGCAAGAAGGCCAAATGCGCACATCACGATGGGGAATAGTACGCCGTTCTCACCGAAGACCGGGAAGAGTGCGACACCGAGGATCATCGCACCGATATTCTCGGCTGCGGTGGACTCGAAGAGGTCAGCGCCACGGCCGGCACAGTCCCCGACATTGTCCCCGACAAGGTCTGCGATGACAGCGGGGTTCCGGACATCGTCCTCGGGGATACCTGCCTCGACTTTACCCACCAGGTCTGCACCGACATCAGCGGCCTTGGTGTAGATACCGCCGCCGAGCTGGGCAAAGAGGGCGACAAACGAGGCCCCGAAGCCGTAGCCGATAATAATGAACGGGGTGGTCTGGGGATTCGCCCCCATGGCGTAGTAGCTCAGCGAGATGCCCAGAAGACACATTGCGACAATGATCAGGCCCGAGATCGCACCGCCCCGGAACGAGGTCTCGAGAGCTTTTACCGCACTCGACTGGGCAGCGGCAGCGGTACGGACGTTTGACCGGACGGCGACCGACATGCCGATGACCCCGGCAAGGGCGCTGCAGGCCGCACCGAAGAGATACGCAAGCGCTGTATCTACGGCATACCCCTGCTGGCCGGTGAGGAAATACACGCAGAAGATAACGATGGCAAGAACGATTGCCAGGCCTGCGATGGTCGAATACTGCCTTTTTATGAATGCTTCCGCACCGACCCGGATTGCGTCGGCGACTTCCCTCATCTTGGGTGTCCCCTCATCCTGCGAGAGGACACTCCTGGCGAGAAGGCCCGCGACGATCAGTGCAATGATGCTTATGACAACGACAACTGCAATTTCAAACATTCCCTGACCTCCCTGTCATGTTATGGAACCCCGGTAAACAGACTGCGACCTGGCTTTAAACACACCTCTTCTCCAGAACAGCCGGTCCGATAGTAAGGCCATAACATATCAGGTTTGACGATCACACGGCAGGATTTTGTTCCAGCTCCGTGTGTTTGATACCCCTTCAGGATGGTGCCATGTTCTTTGTGGGACGTGAAATGGTCCCTGCCACGCCGGCCACCCGCCATCAGGACAGTATTACTGCATTTTTGTTACATTAAACATTTATCATAATTATTCCGGTCCGGTTCGCGGGCAATCCCCGTGCAACGCTCCGGTGGCACCGGTCACTGCCGGCGGGGGCGTGCGGGGGATTTGCGATCCCGGCAATACCGGGGAACCGGCGGATTTTTCCGGGAGTGCCCTGACCGGGACCGGCTTACGGTGATCGATTCAATACGATTAATAATGAAAAATCCCCATAGTTCCGGTGGGTGGATGTAAGCGTGCAGCTATTACTCTTTCTTATCCTGTTTCCGCTGATCACGGCGTTCTTCATGCTCGCGGTGCGCCGGGATTACGAGCGGAGGTGGATCGTAAAAATCTCCGCACTGCTGATAGGTGCAGTGACCGTTGTGCTTCTGGCGACCCAGTTTGACAAGGGAACCCTCTACTACGGGCTCAACGCCGAACCTGTCGACCAGCTCATGTTTGTCCTCGAGATGGGGATATCGCTCCTGATCCTCTGGTTCGCGGTCAGGTACCGCAATTACCTCGTGATGGCCCTCACCATTGTCGAGACTGCGCTGATCATCTGGTTCGAGGCTGCATTAACTCCCGCGGTACTGGTAAAGTCCCCCCTCTTTATCGACCAGTTCTCGATCATCATGGCCCTTATCGTGGGCATCATCGGGAGCCTGATCTGCGTGTACTCCCTCGGGTACATGCGGCATTTTTACCTGAATCATACGGGAATCCCTGACAGGACCAATACCTTCTTTCTCGTCATTTTTGTCTTCATCTCCGCAATGTTCGGGCTGGTCTTTTCAAACAGCCTCGTGTGGGTCTTCTTCTTCTGGGAAGTGACCACGCTTTGTTCGTTCCTCCTGATCGGGTTTACGAAGACCGAGGAGGCGACAAAGAACGCGTTTACCGCCCTGTGGATGAACCTCTTAGGCGGCATTGCATTCGCTGCAGCCATCGTCTACCTTACCTACCAGCCGGCGGGCATGCTCGGCCTTGACCAGGTCCTTGTCTCCGGAAAAGCACTCGTCCTCATACCGGCGGCGCTCGTCGGGTTTGCCGGTCTCACCAAGGCCGCCCAGATGCCATTTTCCTCGTGGCTGGTCGGTGCCATGGTGGCGCCGACGCCGGTCTCGGCCCTGCTGCATTCCAGCACGATGGTAAAGGCCGGTGTCTATATCCTGGTCCGGTTCGCGCCGATCTTCCAGGGGACCGTTATCGGCTATACCCTCGCGTTTGTCGGGGCGTTTACCTTCCTTATTGCGTCGGGGATCGCCATCTCCCAGACCAACGCGAAAAGGGTGCTTGCCTACTCCACGATTGCCAACCTCGGCCTTGTCACGGCCTGTGCAGGGATCGGGACGGCCGAGGCGATCTGGGCGGCGATCCTCCTGATCATCTTCCACGCGATCTCAAAGTCGCTCATGTTCCTCTCCGTGGGGACGGTCGAGCACCGGATCAGGAGCAGGGAGATCGAGGACATGAATGGCCTTATCGTCCGGATGCCCCGGGTTGCCGCGATGATGGTGATCGGGATCGCCGGCATGTTCCTCGCACCGTTCGGTATGCTGATCTCCAAGTGGGCGGCGATCCAGGCCTTCATCGATGCACCGTTCGGCCTCGCCTTTGTCGTGATCCTGATCTTCGGGAGCGCCCTCACCCTGTTTTTCTGGGCGAAATGGATGGGAAAACTGCTCGTCATCACGCCAAACGTGGAGAATGTCGAGGGGGCAGTTGACAAAAACGAGTGGATTGCGCTCGTCTCGCTCGCCGGGCTTACCACAGTTACCGCGTTTATCTTCCCGGTCATCTCCAGCGTACTCATCGAGCCGTTCCTGCGGGCGAACTACGGCAGCGTGGCCCTGCTCTCGCAGGATAACATCATCATCATGGTCATGATGCTGTTTTTGATCGTCCTCTTACCCCTGAGCATCCTCCTCCCCCACCGGAAACACCGGAACCTCCCTCCCTATATGGGCGGGGTGGCAACGACGCCCGATATGCATTTTGCGAGTTCGCTTGGCGTGCAGACGGAGATGAAACTGGCCAACTACTACGTCGGCCCGTGGTTCGGTGAGCCCCGGCTTGCGCGGGCCGGAGTCTGGCTCTGCACGGCCTTTATCGTGATCATGTTTGCCGCAGCAGTCGTCGGCGGGGGGTTCCTATGATCTCCCTTGCCGGGGCTGTTGCCTTTATCCTGCTCGCACCGGTCATCGGCGGCCTCATCGCAGGTATCGACCGCAAGGTAACCGCCCATATGCAGGGCCGGGTCGGCCCCTCCATCTTCCAGCCGTTCTACGATGTGGGCAAGCTCTTCGAGAAAGAGGATGCCGTGGTGAACGAGACGCAGCGCTTCTACGTGCTCAGTTACTTTATCTTCGCCATCTTCACAGGAGCGCTCTTCTTTGCCGGCGGGAACCTCCTTTTGGTGATCTTTGCGCTCACGCTTGCCGAGGTGTTCCTGGTCCTTGGCGCCTACGCGGCAAACTCCCCGTACAGCCACATCGGGGCGGAACGGGAACTGCTCCAGATCATGGCCTACGAGCCGATGTTCCTCCTTGCTGCGGTCGGGATGTACGTGGTCACAAAATCCTTCAACGTGAGCGATATCGCCGGCTTTTCGGGGCTGGTTTTCGTCCTGCTGCCGGGTGTTTTCCTTGGCTTTGTCTACATCCTGACGATCAAGCTGCGCAAGTCCCCGTTCGATATCTCGACCTCGCATCACGCCCATCAGGAGATCGTCAAGGGAGTCACGACCGAGTTCTCGGGCCCGGCGCTTGGCTTTATCGAGCTCACCCACTGGTACGAAGTGGTCTTCCTGCTGGGCTTCGTCTACCTGTTCTTTGCGGCAAGCCCGGTCATTGGTATCATCGCAATCATCATCGTCTACCTGCTCGAACTAGCCATAGACAACACCAACGCGAGGGTAAAGTGGCAGCTTGCCGTGAAGAGCTCGTGGGCAATCGCCCTTATCCTCGGCGCGGCAAACATCGCGGTCTTATACCTCCTCGGGAGGGTCTGAAACAATGGCATACCTGAAAAAATCCCCCTGGCTCATCCATTACGATGCATCGAGCTGCAACGGCTGCGATATCGAGGTCCTTGCCTGCCTCACGCCCATGTATGACGTGGAGCGCTTCGGGATCATCAATACCGGCAATCCCAAGCATGCCGATGTATTTGTCGTGACGGGATCGGTCAACGAGCAGAACAAGTACGTGATAAAAAACATCTACGACCAGATGCCGGACCCGAAGGTGGTCGTGGCCGTGGGGATCTGCGCCACGTCTGGAGGCGTCTTCAGGGAGTGCTACAATGTCGCGGGCGGGATCGATACGACCATACCGGTGGACGTCTACGTGCCCGGCTGTGCTGCCCGCCCCGAGTCCATCATCGACGGGATCGTGACGGCCCTTGGCATCCTTGAGGAAAAGCGCACCGCCATGGCAACCGGTGCCCTCCAGCAGCACCCGGCCCCGGCTGCCGCCGGGGAAAAACCCGCAGGAGGTGCATGAATGACTCTCGACCAGCAGACCACCATCCCGATCGGCATGGATGAACTGGTCATCCGCACGGCGCAGATGAAGAAGGACGGCTGCCGGCTTGTCCAGATCGGCTGCGCGCAAGTCGGCGACGACTTCGAGATCAACTATACGTTCGACAAGGACTTCGTGCTCACCAACCTGCGCACCACGGCAAAGCAGGACACGGTCATTCCCAGCGTGAGCGGGGTGTACTGGGGGGCGTTTGTCTACGAGAACGAGATCCACGACCTGTTCGGCATCACGGTTGCCGGGATCAATGTCGACTTTAAAGGGGTATTCATACGGACGACGGTCAGGCATCCGTTCACGGTCACCATAACAAAGGAGGACACCTCATGTCAAAACAAATAACCGTCCCGTTCGGGCCCCAGCACCCGGTGCTCCCGGAACCGATCCACCTCGACCTCGTCTTAGAAGACGAGCGGGTGGTGGACGTGATCCCCTCGATCGGGTACGTCCACCGGGGCCTCGAAAAGCTCGTGGAGAAACGGGAATACCCCGAGTACATCTACGTCGCGGAACGCATCTGCGGGATCTGCAGCTACATCCACAGCAACACCTATGCGGAGGGCATCGAGCAGATCATGAAGGTCGAGGTGCCCGAGCGTGCGCAGTACCTCAGAACCATCTGGTCGGAGTATTCGAGGCTGCACTCCCACCTCCTCTGGCTCGGGCTCTTTGCGGACGGCATGGGCTTTGAGAACCTGTTCATGACCGCGTGGAAGCTCCGGGAGCACATCCTCGATGACATGGAGGCGACCACGGGCGGCCGGGTGATCCAGGGCGTCTGCAAAGTCGGGGGTGTCAGGAAGGATATAACCCCCGAGAAACTGGACGGGATGCTCAGGGGGCTTAAGGACATGGAGCCGCAGCTCCGCGACCTCACGAACGTGTTTTTGAACGACGCATCGGTCAGCCACCGGCTCAAAGGGATCGGAGTGCTCGGGAAGGAGGACGCCTATTACCTCGGGGCGGTCGGCCCGACCGCCCGGGGGAGCGGGGTCGGAATCGATATCCGCCAGACCGGCTACGCGGCCTACGGGAAGATCAATTTCAAACCCGTCGTGGAGCACTCCGGGGACAGCTACGCCCGGTGTGCGGTGCGGGCAAAGGAGCTCTTCACCTCGATCGATATCATCGAACAGTGCGTAAAGAAGATCCCCGAGGGACCGGTCGAGGCAAAAGTGGTGGGGGCCCCGAACGGCGAGTATTTCTCCCGCGCCGAGCAGCCCCGGGGCGAGGTCGTCCACTACATCAAGGCGAACGGCAAGCGAAACCTCGTCCGGCACCGGGTGCGGACACCGACGTTTACGAACATCCCGCCGCTGCTGACAATGCTGAAGGGCTGCGAACTGGCAGACGTGCCGATCATCGTGCTGTCGATCGACCCCTGTATCGGCTGTTCGGAGAGGTGAACGAGGCCATGACCTACTTCGAGATGACAAAAACGATGGTCAAAAGCCTGTTCTCCCGCCCGGCCACCCTGATGTACCCGGCAAAACCGGCGAAGAAGACCCCCCTCTCCCGGGGGCACGTCACGATCAACCCGGACGGCTGCATCACCTGCCGGTCCTGCCAGCGCAAGTGCCCGGCTCAGGCCATCTGCGTGGAGGTCAAGGAGAAGACCTGGCAGATCGACCGGCTGCGCTGCGTTGTCTGCGACTGCTGTGTCGAGGTCTGCCCCACGAAGTGCCTCACGATGGACACCCAGTACTCACCGGCGACGACCACTCATGCCGGGTTGTACAAGGTGCCGGTAGCCGGGCCAAAGAAGAAGGAGCCGGCACCGGCGGCGGATGGGGCTGCAGTGGATGGAGCGAAGCCGGAGAAGAAGGACTAATCACCATCTATTTTTAAAAGTCGTGTTTTAAACAACCAATTCTCTCTCCTAAAATACAGCCCTCTTCTTCGCGCCAATTCGTCTCCTGAGGGGGACGGGACGCATCGCGATGAATCCTTGTTGCACCGACCCCTGCTTTCATTTACTTTAAACTTTAAGTAAATAACAAAGTAAATAATCCGGGCCACCTATCATCATGCAACAAACAAGGGAGGACACCCGTATGCAGAATGATATCCTCTCCATCCTGAATGAATCCGAAGGGCTCAACGCGAAAGTCTTCTCGCTCGTCCGCTTAAAACTGCTTGCAAGCCTTGCCGCACCCGGGCCTGACGGGGCAACCTACCGCGAGCTCAAGGCGGCGCTCGACATTAATGACGGCGTGTTGTTTGCGAACCTCAACGTCTTAAGAGACATGGGCTATCTCACTTCGGGGAAGATCACTTCGGAGGGAAAAGAACTCGAACTCTATACGATCACACCTGAAGGGCAGGATGAATGGAAGAGAACGAGGGCCTGGCTATGCAGGTTCCTCCGCTGCGGAGTATGACGATGGAAAAATACCGGAAAGTAATAGCCTTCTTTAAGGAACTGGGCTTTCAGTTTGACATTTCCCGGTTCGACGACCGGCTTATCGCCCAAAAACTTGTCTGCCTGCTTGACCTCAGGGGCATCGATTTCGGGTATTCGTGCAGCCTGTATGTACGTGGACCTTATTCTCCGGACCTGACCCAGGACCTGTACGCCTTCACCCGCGAGTTCGAGACCCTTGAAACCGGTTCCCGGCTGAATGCCGCAGAGAAAGAGGCGGCAGGGGAGCTCGGCAGGATCTTCGGTCTCAGACCCGTCCCTCTCGAAGTCGGCGCAACGTACGGCTATTATGCCCTGCGCCAGGGAAGCGATCCGCTCGAAGCCGTCAGGCAGGTAAAACGGCTCAAGCCGTTCTATTCCGAGGCGCAGATTGCGCTTGGGGTATCGAAGGCAAAGCAATTCCTCTTTACCCCGACAGAAAAGGATCTCGAAGCCTTAAAAGAGGAGACCGGGATCTGGCAGCGGGCATCGCTCACTTCCCTGGGGCGTAAAAACGGATGAAAAACGGCGACATCTGGCTCGTGGATCTCTCCGATGCGAAGGGGCATGAGCAGCGGGGCGAACGGCCTGCCGCTATTGTTGGGGTGCAAACGGTCTTGTCCTTGTCGTCCCGCTCACAAGTAACCTCGGCAGCGCCCGGTTCTCTCATACGTACCTGCTCTCCCCGGATCTGCATAACGGCCTCGATACCGAGAGCATCGCCCTCGTCTTCCAGATCGTTGCTCTCGACCGGGAGCGGTTCCGGCATCGGATCGGCACGGTGGGCGAACAGCACCGGCTCGCGATTGTGGCCCTGATCCGGGATTTGATGGGGATGGAATGATTTTTCCCGGCTCCGCTGCATCGTCCACGAATGCGGTGCCGGAACCTGCTCGATATAATACCTGTTTATGAACCTGCAATACCTCGGTTGACAACCTTAAAGGGTGGCATCTACAAGGTGACGGTAACTAGGCCGAAGAAGAATGAATAATTTTTTGAGAATAAGTGGAATTCGAATTTTTACCATTCATTGTATCTTAATTATTTCTCCACCTCTCTTCGGTGTAAATTGGTGAAGTCACATAAGTACATTGAATTTTCATTTCAATATATTTTAATAAATTAACAGATATGGTAATGAAATAAAGGAGTTTATTTTTTGTTATGGTCAATTCAAAAAAAATTATTAATCATTTACTCAAAATTACGACGAATACAAAAACAGACTCTTCAGATCACTTAAAACATTTTAACCATTGGTGGATGAATGAAGGAATCATCGTCGAATTAGATGAGGAGTCTGTAAAAGATAAGAATGAGATTCTTCGGGAGATTTTTCAAGATCCCTTTGTGAAAAATAACTTTCCTGTTCCTTTCATTGAAGACCAGATTAACCGAATGATTTCACTCTCATTTAAATTACCATTAGAAGAAAGACCCAAATTCTTTGTTGAGCAAATTAAAGAATTTCCCGATAATTTGAAAAAAAGCATAAAAGAATGGACAATAATTGTTCCAATAGACAACCTCAAAATCGAAAAAAAATTTACAATTGGGGATGTGATTTTTTATCCCTCTGATAACAACCAAAATTTTGATAGAATAGTTGATTTATTTAAGGAAGTTCTTAAAGAAAACACGCATTACTCGAACGAACAAAAAGAAGCGTTAATTAATGATCAATTGACGGTTTTAAGAGATTCCGCAAAAGGAAGTCTCGTAACTTTTGCAGAAGTTAAAACCAAAGGGATTATTGAAATTGCTCAAAATGAAGCAATGAATAAAATCAGAATGTCTTTAAATATCGCTCGACTTTATAATCTTCCCTATGATGGATCAAGCAGGATGTATTTCGGTATTTGCGGAGAGGTAATTCGATCGAATCTTCGGTATATTATGAGGTATGAATCGGGAAAACCTTCACTCCGCCCAAGAATGGAAAGAACTGGATTTGTACTACCTTTTGAATTTACAGAAAAAAGATTACAATTTATGAAAGAAAATGGGTTTAGCGATCTTGAATCCATCTTTGTAGCAAAAAAGCAAACCGATTTTGAAAAAAGATTATTGACCTCAATATATTGGTATGGTGAAGCGATTAATACTGAAATTCATTTCGATTCAAAAGACAATCTTGAATCAAGTTCTGATTTCACACATTTACAATATTTTAATTTAAATCAACAATTTTTAAAATTAATGGTGGCATTAGAATCAATTCTACTATTCGATGAAAATGAACCAATCACAAATAATATCGCTGAAAGAACAGCATTTTTATTAGCAAACTGTTTTAATGGAAGGAAAAAAGTTAAAAGAATAATTAAGGAACTCTACACTAAAAGAAGTGGCATTGTTCACCACGGAAAAAGTATCATCACTCCTTGGGATCTTGGTCAATTGAGTTGGATTGTTCAAAATACAATTTTTAAATTGATTAAGCTAAATAAGACAATCCCCTTAAAGGATAAAAAAGATTTACAAGAATACTTAGAGGAACTGAAATTGAGGTAGTTAATTTTCTCTCCCCAAAAATAACGATGGGGGGTGGGGGGTGACCCTCTCCTCAAAAAAAATCGGTAACCCCCCTCCCCCCTGCCTTGCCCTCAAAAAAAAATATGGTCGGACCGATCATTTTCAAAATCGGTCGGGGTGCCCTCTCTTTCTCCAGTGCCGTGCCCCTCATTTCCACTGGAGTTTCAGACGAGCGGGGGTGGTCGCCCCGACCATAGTCACGGATCGGTCGATCCGACCGATCGTACACATTGGTCGGGTCGACCTGCGATCCCCGCGGATCTGAGGCAGCCCCCCTCCCCCCACCACCCGCACCGCAAAAAAACCGGTCGGGCCGGCCGATTATTACAAGAGGTCACCCCCCACCCCCATTTTTCCGGAATCCGGCAGACCTGCATGACCAACCGCACTAAAAAAAAAAACACCGGGTCGCGATCTGAAGATTTGTAGAAAAGATCGCATCACGAGCCGGCAATTTACAAAAAAGATCGATGCGGTTGCTGCGGATCCTAAAAAAGTTCAGGTCCCGAGCTGGCAATTATAAAAAAAGGTTCGATCGAGTTGCTGAAGATTCTTAGAAAAGTTCGGCATCGCCCGGCCCGCGTGCTGCGGATCTCAAAAAAAGATCCGGGTGGTGATCCCCCTCCCCCCCCCACTACATTTTTTGGCAGGAAATAAGGAGCAGGAGCTGGTCGGGAATATCGATTACAAATATTCATTACATGAGAATGAAAATATTCCCGTTCATAATATGAGAGCACTGTCCGGCGGGGTAACACCGGGCGGAGTGTAAGACCATGTGGATCCCCGATATAAGAACCCTTTTTCTGATCCTTTTTCTCGTGAACGTATTTCTCACGCTCCTGCTTTTTTCCTTCTGGAAGTCCCAGAGGACCTATGACGGGTTCAGGACATGGATGCTCTCCCTGCTCGTCATTTCCTGCGGGTATTTCCTGCTCATGACCGGTGGATCCCTGCCCGTTTTTCTCTCCACCATTGTTGCAGATCTTTTGATCGCGCTCTCGGTCATGATGCGGCTTGACAGTACCGGGAAGTATTTTCGGACAAAGGCGCTCTCCCCGATCATTTACAGCATCCTTATTCCAGCCGCTCTCCTGTTTCTCTGGTTTACGTATCGTGTCGACTCAGTGGTCATCCGCGGCGTGATCGTAGGGCTGCTCATTGTTCCCTGTTTTGTTGCGACCGCTTTCATCGCGATACGGTTCCGGGAACAGGAAACCCGGTCGCTCAGGTACGGCTTTGCCATGGCCCTCCTGGTAACGGCCCTCCTCTGGACCGTGATAATCGTTGCAGCGATTATCACCCCCGGGAATCACTCGCTTTCAAACCCGGATCCCCTAAATTCAATCTTCTTCATCGTCACGATCCTCATGGATATCGTCGCCACGGTGTTCTTCCTGTTACTCAATATGGCCCGGACCCAGACCGAGCTCCGGGAAAGCGAAGAGCGGTACCGGAACCTTGTGGACAACCTCCCCGATTATATCGTCATCCACGACAAGGAGTTCATCCACTACGCCAACCCGGCAGCGACCCGGCTCCTGGGACCCGCACAGGGAACCCTTGCCGGGCAATCGATCTATTCCTTCCTGACACCGGCGAGCGCTGAGGCTGCACGAGCGGTTATCAATGCAAGCCGGAGTGGAGGTTTCCCGGAATATCTCAGCGAGATTGATATCCAGCTCCGGGACGGCACGGTCCGCCACTGCCTGATCAAGACCGTCCGGATCGAAGACAAGGGGCTCCCTTCAGGCTTATCGGTCATTACCGATATCACCGAGCGGAAGGCAGCAGAGGATGCACTCTCCCGTGCAAATAACAAACTCACCATTCTCTCATCAATAACCCGGCACGACATCAAGAACCAGCTCATGGCCCTCTCGATATATCTTCAGCTTTCCAAAGAAGAACTCGAAACTGTTCCCACCGCATCAGAGTATCTCAAAAAAGAAATGACGATTGCTGAAATAATGGGACACCAGATTGATTTCACGAAAATCTACGAGGATATGGGAACAACCGCGCCCATCTGGCAGAATGTCAATGAAAGTGTCCGGCGGGCGGTTGCAGCCCTGCCCATGCGGGATGTGCAGGTGGAGGTTGTCCGGTCGGATCTCGCAATTTATGCAGATCCCCTCTTCGAGAAAGTCTTCTATAACCTGATCGACAATGCCCTCAGGTATGGTGGAGATACCATGACGAAGATCTCCATCTCCTGCAATGAAACCGACAAAGGGCTCGTCCTTATCTGCAAGGATGATGGTGTCGGGATTACCAAAGAGGACAAAGAACACCTGTTCGAGCGTGGGTTCGGGAAGCATACGGGACTTGGCCTCTTCCTCTCCCGCGAGATCCTTTCGATAACCGGCATCACCATCGTGGAGAACGGGGAACCGGGGAAAGGGGCACGTTTCGAGATGAACGTGCCGGAAGGAGCGTACCGGTTCGGACAGTCATGATACTGGCAGAAAGCCTGGAAAACCATTCTTTTTTATCAGTAAGCATGTATCGATCTGCCGGATACAAAAATGAGTGCAACGGATTTTGGGTTCTGCATAGGATATACCGCACCGGGGAACCTCTTTGTGTTGAGTACGCAGTCTGTTATGCCGTTTGAAATGAATTTCAGATCGAAGGAATCAGCAATCGATCCGGAAACGACGATATTTACGATTTTTAATGAGTCTGGCTCACTCTCTTTCATAGGTTAAAAATGGGACAAAAGACCCTATTAATAAATAACTTCACCGGGGTGAAAACAGGGAAGTGCCCATTTTTGCAGCATAATTTTTAAAAATTTGGGCAACGCTGTGAGTTACTGAATGCCGGCCAATTTCAAAATTATTTTTGGGCCACTTGTGGCAGGGTATTCTTTTCATCATCCCATGGGCCCTGAGGGAGACCCCCTCCATGCGAAACAGCGAGCCGTCCCGCGGAAAAATCACCGGCAGCAGTTCCGCAACATACATAAGAGAAACGGAATAAAAGGGAAACCATACACGGGATTCTCCTATGGATTCGCGCCGCATCCTGCCCCTCATCGTACTGATCGTTCTTCTTCTCCTCTGGGTCGCACCCTGCGGCGCATCCGGCTACGGGACACCGGGCCAGTTTTTTTCAGGCCCCGGCATCTCCGCAGTCTCCGCGCATTTCGCATCGATACGGTCCGATCCCAACGAACTGTATGCATTTTTCCTTGCCATGCCAAAAGGCGGCGACCTCCATAACCACCTGACCGGCGCCGTCTACCCCGAAGACACCATCGACATTGCCGCCCGGCACGGGTTGTACGTGGACCCGGCCTCCGGGCAACTCTATGCCAGCAACACTGCCCCGGCTCTCATCCCGGTTTCCGTCGCGTACAGCAACGCGACACTGTACTCCATGCTCGTCGATGACTGGTCCATGCGGGATTACCCGGAGAACACCGGCTCCGGGAGCCAGTGGTTCTTCAAGACATTCGGCCTGATCGGGCCGGCCAAGAGCTACATGGGAGAGATGATCGCAGCGGTCCGCAACCGGGCCGCACAGGAAAATCTCCTCTACATCGAGACGATGATGCACGTGCCGGGAAATTCGGCGCAGGTCCAGCAGGTCGAAGCGAACGTCACCTGGAACGACAACCTGAGCGTGATGCGGGAAGAGCTTCTCGATGCGGGACTCCGGGATATCTGCCGCGAGAATGCGGAGAAGCTCGCATCCCTCGACGCGACGGGATATACCCTGAGCAACCCTGCCGGGAAAAATGTCACGGTACGGTATCTTTACGAGGCAGTCCGGATCAACCCGAAGAAAGATGTCTATACCGATCTTGTCCAGGCATTTGAGACCGCAAACCAGTCCCCGCTCGTCGTCGGGATCAATTTTGTCGGCGAAGAGGACACCTATTACGCCCGGACCGATTACCACCTCCACATGGAGATGATCGGCTACCTCCACACGGTCTACCCGAACGTTCCCATTGCCCTCCATGCCGGGGAACAGACGACCGGACTTGTCCCGCCCGAAGACCTCCGGTTCCACATCGCCGATGCGATTGCCACGGCCCACGCCTCGCGTATCGGACACGGCGTCGACATCATGGAGGAGAACGATTCGGAGAAGACGCTGGATACCATGGCAGAAGAAAAAATCCCCATCGAGATCCTGCTCACCAGTAACGACCAGATCCTCCATGTCAGCGGAGCCGATCACCCGGTGTCGGTGTACCTGAGCCACGACGTACCCGTCGTGCTCGGGACCGATGACCCGGGTGTCGAGCGGACCGATCTGACCGAACAATATGTCCTGCTCGCTCTCCAGCACCCGGATATTTCCTATGAACAGATCCGCGAGATAAACGAGAACGGCATCAGGTACAGTTTCCTTCCCGGACCGGAGAAAGAAGAGATGCTCGGGGATCTTGAGAACAAACTCGATCAGTTCGAACGGTCCTTTGCGGTCGGGCAGGTTCCTGCCCCGTACAGCATTATTTCCGGCGAACCCCAGACCGCATAAGAATCGTGCCGGCACGGGCATTCCTTTTCCTCGCGTGGCCGGTATCCCCCTAGTCCTGAAAAGGCAGTCGAACAGCATACCCGGGATCAGACTATGAATCCTGCACAAACTGCTGCACGAGCACCTGTCAGGAGACTCGTGATCCGGGAACAGGCATCCACCACCGGAATCATAAACGAAAGGTTAAGGTAAGTGACAAAGAGATCAATGCACTGATTATCTGGATCGATATCGCAAGTATCCTGTCCGATATCGGGGAAACTCGAGCCTGTGCCAAAAATGCGAACAGCCGTCCTTATACGCCGGATTATTCAGTTTGAGTGATTTCATGGTGAACAATGAAGAAACAAACAGGAACAACATTTTCCTCATGGATAAGACCGCAAACCCGGCACCGCTCGGGCTCTGCGCATTTGGGACGACGACCATTCTTCTGAGCCTTTGGAATGCCGGGATCATCGGTCTCTCCAGTCCGATTCTTGCCATGGCAATTTTTTATGGCGGAATAGCCCAGATCATTGCCGGGCTCATGGAATGGAAGAAAAACAATAATTTCGGGTTTTTGACCTTCGTGAGTTTCGGGTTCTTCTGGATGACCTTTGCCGGCGTCCTGATGCTCCCGGTTCTTGGCCTTGCCAAAGCCCCCGGGCCTGCTGACCTTGCCGCGTTCCTCGCGGTGTGGGGGATCGTCGCGCTCGGTCTCCTGATCTGTACCCTGAATATGCACCGAAGCCTTCAGGTGACCGTCCTTGCGGTCTTCCTGTTGATTGTAATTCTTGTTGCAGCTGAGCTGACGGGAAGCGGCCTCATCAAACTGGCTGGCGGAGTGATGGGGGTAATCGCCGGGGGCCTTGCGCTCTACATCGGCATTGGCCAGGTTATTAATGAAGTCCACAACCGGAAAATATTTCCGGTCTGATCGTTTTTTCCCTTACATAAGCTTTTTTCTGTCCCCCTTCTTTACGGTGCCCGGCTGATCCCCGGTATCCTCTCCTGCAGGCATTTCCCCAGAGTCTCGTGCCTCCTGCCGGTCGTGTGGAGGCATCGTGTCCTTTCCGGGATAATGGCTGCATTCTCCCTTCTTTGCCCGAAAATTATTTTTTCAATGTTTTTTACAGGTTCATGGAGTGATGAAGGGGCACTTCCCAAAACACCATAAAAAAGATTTGTTTTACTGGGCTACCGTCACCGTTCCTCTCATGAACGGATGGATGGTGCATAGGTACGTGTACTTCCCGGTCTGGTTGAACGTGAACTGGAACGTATCTCCCTGATGCAGTAGGGGCGAATTGAGTGTCGCGGGCGATGGTGCTACCGAGGTGACCGTATGATCTACAGGGTCCAGGTTCGTCCACGTCACGGTGGTCCCGGGGGTCACCGTTATCGATGCAGGGATATAGGAATAATTCTGTATGGCCACTGACGCCTGTCCTGAAAAGGAGGATGCCGTTACAACCGGCGTGACGGGTGCCGTCATCGCCATCGTCGTGACAGCCGGTGGGACAGGTGTTGCTGCCGTAGTCGGCGGTACGGTCTGTGCCGGGGAGGTTGCCGGAGTCGGTGACGATGAAGAAGATACACATCCGGCAAGACACAGGGCGGCAATCAGGATAAGGGTAAGAGCCGCTCCGGGTACAGGATACGCATGAGCATGCATACGTTGGACTCATTTCTTCCGGTATATAATAATACCGGAGCTGATGTTTTTGGCGTTTACGGCAATAATCACGATTACATATCTCGCAGGAAAAATCTCTCATCAAATGCCAGGCACTTTAGAACCGGCAAGGCCACCGTAGTCTCTCCCTTCTAGCGCACACCACTCACGGAGCAAGAAGGAAATTAAAACTATAATCCGGGTACGGCGGTGTTTAACTCCAACTATAATCACCGTACCGTTCAACAGGTGGGATGGGGCATGATGTTACACCGCACAACATCCGCTCCCCCCTGCCACGTTTGAACAGGCTCGTGCGGCCCTGGGAAAAAGGAGTGCATTCATCCAGTCATGATCGTAGCGAAGTCTTTAAAAGTTAAGGTTTTATATTCATCAACCCATGAACGAGAAGATCGAACCGACACCTTTTGATCAGCGACTCTTTTTGATCTTCATCGTAACGTTCGCAACGATGACGGCCTTCGAATTTGCCGGGCAGTTCTTCTATCCGCATCCTCCCGACTGGCGCTCAAACCTGATCACAAGCCTCTTTGCGAGCGCGCTTGCCGTCATCATTGCCTACTTTCCCCTCAACGCCTATTATACCGAAAGTGCCCGGGTATTCTCGGAGATGGAGAGACGCCACCGGGTGGAAACAGACTTACGGGAGAGCGAATCACGCCTCGGCAGTATCATCCGTGTCGCCCCCATCGGTATCTGTGCCGTATCCGACCGGATCATCCAGATGGTCAACGACCAGCTCTGCACTATAACCGGGTACACTGCTGAAGAACTCACCGGCACTTCCACCCGTCTCCTTTACCCGGCGCAGGAGGACTATGACTCTGTCGGCAGGGAGATTTGCGCCCAGATCGCACAGGACGGGTCCGGTGAGATCGAGACCCGGTGGCGAAGGAAAGACGGAGCGATTATTGATGTCCTCCTTTCTTCGACCCCGGTCGATCCTTCGGACATCTCCTCTGGTCTTACCTTCACTGCGCTGGACATCACCGAGCAGAAGAGGGCGGAGATGGTATTGCGGGAGTCCGAGAATAAATTTGCCACGGTCTTCCGGACCAGCCCGGTTGCGCTCTCGCTCGTATCGGTAACAGAGGGAACATTCCTTGATGTCAATGATGCCTTCGTGAAAAATACCGGGTATTCCCGCGATGAAGTGATTGGCAGAACGGCAGAATCTCTGGGGCTGGTAGCCGACAGGAAAGATCTTGAGCGGATGATCTCCCTGCTCCGGGACCACCGGGGCGTGTCCGGCATGGAAGTCAGGTGCCGGATAAAAAACGGAGAGATCCGGACCTGCCTGTTTTCATCCAGCATTACCCTGATGGGAGGAAAACCCTACGTTCTCTCCAGCGTTGCGGATATCACCGAAGGTAAAAAAGCCGAAGAAGCACTCCGGGAGAGCGAGGAGCGATTCCGCACTATCCTCAATTCAATGCAATCCGGCATCGTCATCATCGATTCCCATACTCACAGAATTCTTGACGTGAATCCTAAAGCGCTCGAAATGATCGGGGAAATGAAAGAATCGGTTGTTGGCGCGGTCTGTCACAACTTTATCTGCCCCGCTGAATCAGGCAAATGCCCGGTCATGGATCTGGGGCAGGCGATTGATTCCTCTGAACGAATCCTTCTCACCTCCCGTGGGCAAAAGATTCCCATTCTCAAGAGTGTTATAAAAACGATGCTTGGGGGAAGAGAGGTACTGGTAGAATCTTTCTTTGACGTCACCGAACGCAAGAAAGCCGAAGAGGCGCTCCGGGAGAGCGAGGAAAAATTCCGGACGGTCGTCGAGAATACCCTTGATGGCATCCTGATTGTTTCCATGACCGGCGAGATTCTCTTTGGTAACCGGGCGTTGGCGAACATTTTCGATGCGGAGGGCAAATCTCATCGGTCCGGTACGACAAACGTCATGAAGTATATTGCTCCTGAATCACGATCCCAGGTTCTCAGCGACTTCAGCCAGGTCGCGCAGGGGATCGATAGCTACCCTATGACTTACCGGGCCATCACTGCCACCGGACGGCGGATCTGGGTTGAGTGCATCGGGAAGCGGATCCTGTTCCAGAATTTGCCCGCCATCCTCATCTCGATGAAGGACATCTCTTCCCGGAAACACATGGAGGAGGCGATCCTGCGGGCAAACAAGAAGCTCAACCTTCTTTCAGGCATCACCCGCCATGACATCAACAACCAGCTCCAGGTACTGAACGGGTATATCGATCTGTTGCACATGACCGTGCCAGATCCTTCGTTTGAAGACCATTTCTCCCATATCATGGAGGCAAGCAGCCGGATTACTACCATGATCCGGTTCACCAAAGAATACGAGGAGATCGGTGTACATGCTGCGCTCTGGCAGGACCTTCACGCCCTCATGAATAGTGCGGTAAAGGGTGCCACGCTCGGACAGGTCACGCTCAAAAACGATCTTCCCGCCAGCACCGAAGTATTCGCTGACCCGCTGATCGTCAAGGTCTTTTTTAACCTGATAGATAATGCCCTGCGGCATGGGAACAGGACCACGACCATCCGGTTCTCGTTTGAAGCAGGCAACGGGCATGGGATCATTGTGTGTGAAGACGATGGCAGCGGTGTGCCGGAGGAGAACAAGGAAAAGATCTTCACAAGAGGGTTTGGGAAGAACACCGGGCTCGGACTGGCCATTTCCCGGGAAATTCTCGACATTACCGGTATCACGATCAGAGAGACCGGAGAGCCCGGCAGGGGGGCGCGGTTCGAGATTGTCGTGCCAGAAGAAGCATACCGGTTTGTCAATCCGGCGGAGGAGTAATTGCCGGGAGCCTTTTCACCCGACAGGGCACTCACGTATGGGACCTGATATCCGGCCCGGCAGAATACCCAAGCCTCAAACTGCCTACCTCCCGCACCGGAGTGCCCCGGTAAAAACCGGATCCGGGCGATCAGTCCCTTTCGGAAAATAACACTCTGTGCCGGATTTTTCCCCCTCACAAAAACGAAAACGTTTCCGGTACCAGCGTCTGGAGATCCACCATCACGGCCTGCGCAGGGGTCGGGTTCACGTTCATCTGCTTCTGGAACGCGGTCTGGGACTGCCAGGTACCGGCATTGATGCCCAGCACCCCGCGGTAGGTGGTCAGCCCTTTGATATGGACATGGCCCGTATGGAGGATCTCCGGCAGCGGGTCGATGATCAGGCGGTCGGACTTTCCCGCGGCAATCGGCGTGCGCCTCCCGTAGGCCGGGGCGAGGTGCCGGCGCTGCAGGATCTCTTCCATCATGCGCCCGCTCTGCTCGTAGGAGGCCCCCGGGATGAGCCCGATCATGTCATCGATCGACCGGCCGTGGTACATCAGCACCCGCACGCCCTGCAGGTTCACGAGCGCCGGGTTCTCGACGAGCATGCAGTTCTCAGGAAACTTTTTCGTGAACTGCTCCGGGATCACCGGCTGGGGCTCGGCGCCCCGGACCACGTCGTGGTTGCCCGGGGCAGCGATGATCTTGATCCGGTGCGGGATCGCGCTGATCATCTCGCCGAACGCATCGTACTGCTCGTAGATGTTTTTTATGGTCAGTTCCTGTTCCTGCCCCGGGAAGACCCCGATCCCGTCCACGAGATCGCCGGCGATCAAAAGGTAGGAGGCATCGGACTCCGCGATCCAGTCGACAAACCGGTTCCAGCAGTCCGTAAGGAAGGTATTGCTCCCCACGTGGACATCGGAGATGAAGACCGCTTTTCCCGGCTTCTCGCTCAAAAACGGCTTGTTGTCGATCCTGATATCGGGCCGGAACATCTGCTCGGCAAAGAAGAGCTTCCCGTCGTTTGAGAGCTTGCCCTTGACGCCAATTACCTCGTCCGGGATCAGGCGCTCGGCATCGGCAAAGACCGGCCGGTCCTTCCGGAAGAGCACCGTGAGGTTTGCCGTGGTGTCCTCCAGTTCGGCGATCCGGTGGCCGTTTGTAGTGGTCTTGACATCAGAGACCATCCCGATCACGGTGCACTCCTCCTGCCGGTACCGGGGCGAGCGGGTGAGCCCTTCGATGGGCATCGCCCCGCACCGTGCCCGGATCATCCCGCCGAGACGGCTGTACCGGTCCCGGAAATAGTGGAGGTAGTCCGCGGTGCCGTTGATGCTTCCCGATGTACCGGGGCCCCCCGAGACGATCTCGACCGTCGGGTCGGTCAGAAAGCGCATCCCGTCCCGGGTGGCATTCATGCCCGGGATATGCTTTGCCGAGACCACCACGGCATCCCCCGGGACGGCGGCGATGATGCGGTCGATCAGCTCCGGGTTGTCCTGCTCCTGAATGTACCGCACGACATCGGGGTGCACCTGGAGCCGGGTATCAAGAAACCGGAGGGTGATCTGCTGCGCATCGAGCATAGAATAGTATAGAGCTGTACCGGGAAAAAAGATCATGGTATCCTGCACGCGGATCCCCGCGGGGATGCCTTGATATCATCGTCCGCCAAACCCTGTTCACTTTAGGGGCATCCCTTGGCCCTCCCTGATATCATGCTCGATACGCCCCAGATGTTTATCCTCGCATTTGCCCTCGGGCTGACCGGCGCCCTCGCGCCCGGCCCCACGCTGGTTGCCACCATCAACGCATCGATATCGGGTGGCTGGACGATGGGCCCGCGGGTGACGTTCGGCCACATGCTCTCCGAGCTCCTCATCGTCATTTTAATCGTGGCCGGCCTCGCGACCGTGGCGCTGCGGTACACGACGGCAGTCGCGGTCATCGGGGGTGTGGCACTCGTGATCTTCGGTCTCCTCACGATCCTTGGGAGCCGGGGGGTAACGCTCGCCCGGACCGGCAGCGGGGCAGCAGTCGTCACGGCAAACCCGTACTTTGCCGGTTTTTTTACAAGCGTCGCAAACCCGTACTTCTGGATCTGGTGGCTGACGGTCGGGAGCGCGATGGTGATCGCCGGGCTCGCCGGGGGGATCTTCCTAGCCTGCGTTTTCATGGCCGGGCACTGGTGTGCGGATCTCGGGTGGTTTACCCTCGTTTCGACAGGCATTTCGCGGGGAACAACCATCCTCTCCGATATCACGTACCAGCGTATTATGATGGCGTGCGGGCTTTTCCTTGTCTTTTTCGGGGTATATTACCTCGCGCGGATCGTTTTTCCCCCGGCATAAGGGGGACGCCTGCGAATGGGTGCGGTATATTAACGAAAAACGCCAATAAGGAGCGCTGAGGAATGGAAGACAAAGAACCATCGCGGGATATCCGCACTATGATCAAGGCGTTCCGGACAAGCGAGCACTGGGTGGTTTCCCTTGCCCGCGATATTCTCTGGGTCGTGGTTGTCGTCGGGTGCATAGCGCTTGCCCTTTACCTGATCTGCGGGACGTGGCCGGCGGTTGTTACCGTTGAATCGGGGAGTATGGAGCCCCACATGAATATCGGCGACCTCGTTTTCGTAGTGCAGCAGGACCGGTTCGGCCCCCTCCAGACGTGGGAAGAGGCGCAGGCAATCGGGTACCAGAAGTTCGGCGACTACGGTGACGTGATCATCTACCGCCCTGACGGTGATACCGATTTCTGGGCATCGATCGGCCTGCTCCCGCTCTCCAGCCAGCACCCGATCATCCACCGGGCCATGAGCTGGGTCGATGCCGGGCAGCCGGAGCCGTCGTATCTTAACCCGTACCGCGGGCAGGAAACACCTGCCGAATATATTCCGCTTGCGACGAGCAACACGACCGTGTTCGGGTATTACCTCCTGTATCCCGAAAACGCCACGGCCCCCGAAAATATCACTGCAAACGCTCAGGGGATGGCATTCAGTACAGCAGATGCGAAGTACTTCCTTCCCGAGCAGTACGTGGTCGCAAACCAGGGGTATGTCCGGTACTCCGCCCCGACCACCCACGGCGGCTACATCACCAAGGGAGACAATAACCCGGTCAGCGATGAAGGGTACCTCACTGTGAACAACAACCAGACGATCGAGCCGGTGGAAAAGCAGTGGGTTGTGGGAAAAGCCCTCTTTACCATCCCCCTTGTCGGCCTGCTCCCGCTTAACATATGGTGGGTAATTATCGTCGTGATCGTGGCGATGGTTCTCTGGGACTGGTACGCGAAGAAGGAAGCGGCCACCGGCAGGAAAGCGGGAAAAGTAAAGGCCCCGAAAAAAGGTTCCCGGAAAAATAAATAACACGGCTCGTCCCCGGTGGTAATGAACATGGCACCCGCACTTATCCCTTTGCTGAGCGATTGTCTGGCCGGCCACCGGCTCACCCCCGGGGAGGGCGAATTCCTCATGAAATCGACCGGCCGGGACGTCTTCCGGATTACCGCGGCTGCTGACGAGATGCGCGAAAAAAAGGTCGGGGATATCGTCACCTATGTCAGGAACCAGAACCTGCACGTGACCAACATCTGCAAGAACCTCTGCGGGTTCTGCGGCTTTGGCAAAAAAGCGACCGATCCCGGGGCCTACTGCCTCGACCGCGACACGATCCAGGCAGGCGTCCGGCAGGCACAGAAACGCAATGTCACCGAGATCTGTTTTCTCTCCGGGGTCAACCCCGCCTTTGACCTCGACAGTTACACGGGGCTGGTCGCCGCGGTGCACGGGATCGCCCCGGAGATTCACGTCCATGCCTTCAGCCCGGACGAGGTGGCCCATGCGACAAAGAGAGTCAAACTGACGACCGCCGAAGTACTTGCCGCGCTCAGGGACGCCGGCCTGGGGTCACTGCAGGGGACCGCCGCAGAGATCCTGATCGAGTCTGTCCGGAAGGTGATCTGTCCGCGAAAGATCTCCGGTGCCGAATGGGTGCGGATCATCAAAGAGGCCCATAAGCTGGGCATCCGCACCTCCGCCACCATCATGTACGGCTCTTACGAGTCTGCCCGCGACCAGGTGGACCATATGGCGATCATCCGTCAGGTCCAGGACGAGACACACGGGTTTACCGAGTGGATCCCGATGTCGTATATCCATCCCAATACCCCACTCTTTACCGAGGGGATCGCAAGGCCCGGGGCAACCGGCAGGGAGGACCTGCTTATGATCGCCGTTTCCCGCCTCTTTTTGGATAACTTCGACAACGTTCAGGTCTCGTGGGGCAAGCTCGGGCTCAAGATGACGCAGCTCGCGCTCCTCTGCGGGGGAAACGACCTCGCGGGCACGATGTTTACCGATGAAGTCTCCGTGGATGCGGGTGCAGGGGACGCCAGTTACCTCGACCCGGTGGTCATGGAGCGGATGACAACGGACCTGGGACGGGTCCTCCGGCAGCGGACGACGCTGTACGAGCTGGCGTAAGCCGCCGAAACGGCAGGTAACCCTTTTTAAAAACGATTTTTCCCCTTGCTTTTTTGGAGACAGGCAGCGGTCAGAGCCGTTCCAGCGCCTGCTTCCCGGTCATGCCGTTGGTGATCCCGCGCCCCATCGCCCCCCGGTTTGTCTCCTTAACGATGCCGGTGAGGATATCGTTGGTATTCACGATTGACGGCCCGGTTGCGGGGCGGACTTTTGCCGCGGGGTAACTGAACGAGTCCAGTGCCGCCACATCGAAGGCTCCGCACCCGACCAGCCCGACATCGGTGATAATGGCTACGAGGTTTGCCGGCCCAAGCGGAATGACGATGCCTTCTGCATCCTTGTGGGGCAGGTGAACGGTGATCTTCTCCATAATGCTCTACGATGCACATTGGTGTCGTGGTATTATAATCATGACGGGCAGGCGGCCCAGCGATAGGTTTTATGTTTAGTATGACACAGTGTGACACACAGGATGGGTAGTGCAGGTATGGACAGTCGCCTTTCAGCAATCCTCTCCGATGCAGCAGGTGGACACCGGATCAGCGAAGCAGACACGTTGCGCCTTTTTACGACTCGCGACAGGGATGTCTGGAAGATCGCCGCCGCCGCCGATGAAAAGCGGGAAAAGGTCGCCGGCAATGCGGTCACCTATGTCCGCAACCAGAACATCAACGTGACCAATCTCTGCGTCAACGCCTGCGGTTTCTGCGGGTTCTCGAAAAAGCCGGGCGATGAGGGAATCTACTTCCATGACAAGCCGGTCATCGAAGAGAAGGCGCGGCTCGCGAAGTCCCGGGGGGTGACAGAGATCTGCACGGTCAGCGGCCTGCACCCGGCATTTACCGCGCAGTCTTATTTCGACGTCTACCGCTGGATCAGCGAGGCGGCGCCGGGCGTTCACCTGCACGCGGGCAACCCCATGGAAGTCGCGTATGCAGCCCGGAAGAGCGGCATGACCACAAAAGAGGTGCTCTCGCAGATGAAGGCCGCCGGGCTCAACTCGATGTGCGGGACGGCGGCAGAGATCCTGGTGGATACGGTCCGGGAGAAGATCTGCCCGCAGAAGATCTCTACCGAAGAATGGATGCGTATCATCCGGGAGGCCCACCACCTCGGCATTCCCACGACGGCGACGATCATGTACGGCCACTGCGAAAGTGAGAAGGACCGGGTGCGTCACCTCGCCCTGCTCCGGCAGATCCAGGACGAAACCCTCGGCTTTACGGAGTTTGTCCCGCTCTCGTTCATCCACATGAACACACCGATCTTCCGGAACGGCGAGGCCCGGGCGGGAGCGACCGGCCGGGAGGACACCCTGATGGTCGCCGTCGCCCGGCTCTTCCTCGACAATTTCAAAAACATCCAGGTCTCATGGGTCAAGGAAGGGATCAAGATGGCGCAGCTGGGCCTTCTTGCCGGTGCCAATGACCTCGGCGGTACCATGTTCGAGGAGAGCATCTCCAAGGGGGCCGGGGCGACAAACACGGACTTCCTCGACCCGGCCGAGATGCAGCGGGTGGCAGAAGACCTGGGCAGAACGCTGTGCAGGCGCACGACCCTCTACAGGCGGGCCTGACCGCACCCGTTCCGCGGGCATTTTTTATCGGGACGGGTTAAACCGGTAGCAGGAAGCCGCTCATATACGAAGGAAAGACCGGGAGATCACGGACAAGAGCGCGATAGAATCTATCCTCAACGGGGCCGGGGTGTGTAGGATTGGCCTCGCCGACGAAAACGAACCCTACGTGGTACCGGTCTGTTTCGGGTACAGGGACGATACAATCTATATCCACTCGGCGCCGGCAGGAAAAAAGATCGGGATGCTTGCAAAAAACCCGCGCTGCTGTATCGAAGTGGACAACACCGACGGGCCGGTCAGAAGCGATGATCCCTGCCAGTGGGAGATGCGGTACACAAGCGTCATCTGCACCGGAACTGCGAGCATTCTCGATGATTATGCAAAAAAATGTGCCGCGATGAACTGCATCATGCGGCATTACGGCGGCCCGGAATACCGGCTTTCAGAAAAAGAGCTGGAACGGGTCTGTATCGTGAAGATCTCCCTTGACGGGATGACCGGGAAACAGTACGGGTACTGATCGCCCCCCTCCTAGTCATGGTGGGGCAGGAGCAGCCTGACAATCTTGTCCCCGGTCTTTTTTGCATGCGCCACGGCTTTTGCATCCTTCATGATATCTCCTTCGTCGGTTCCCGTGCCGGTGACCGAACCGAGCGATGCAAACTCGTGGGTGCTGAGGAACCCTTCAATCGTTTTCACCGTGCGTTCCGCACCGGCCGATGCCTGGACGCCAACCGCGATCCCTTTTCTCCCGAGGAGCTTGCGGTCATGATAGAGCGAGTACGTGCGGTCGATGAAGTTCTTGAGGTGGCCGCAGACATCGTAGTAATACGTGGGCGAACCGATCACGAGCACCTCGCACTCCAGCATCTTCTCCGCGATGCCCCCCCAGTCATCCCCCTCGATTACGCACCATTTCTTCTCCTTGCACTTCCCGCAGCCGGTGCAGGGAAGGATCTTCTTCCCGGCAAGGGAGACAAATTCCGTTTTTATTCCTGCCTCACTGCACTGCCCGAGGATCACTTTGATGAGCTGAGCAGTGTTCCCGTTCTTTCGCGTGCTGCCCGATAACCCGAGAACTTTCATAGATTACCCTTTGTTTCAGGAGTAATGATAGTTTTGATCCGGGGAGAGAGCCCGAAGCTGGAAAACGCCGCGAGGATCTCACCTTTCGGGTCCCTGCTCCGGTACACGAGATGGGACGGGCAGTCGCAGTCGCTGCACCCGAACTTCTCCACCACCGTGCCTCCCCGGGCGAGGGCGACGGCAAGCCGGCATTCGAGCCGCTCCTCTGTCGGGGCGCTCGCGGCATAGGCAGGCCGGAAGCGGGGATCGGTCAGGAGGTAATCGATGTGCCACGTCGGATGCCGGTCGCGGCGGGTCGCGAGATGCAGGTGTCGTTCGAGCCGCGCCAGGCCGCCGGGCCCGAGGGCAGACCCGATATACCCATGCCAGCCGGCTTCGAAGTGCAGGGCACCCAGCGCCCCGATGCTGACGGTGCAGGCAGGATTTTTTAAAACGAGACAGTAGATTCCCTTATCCATACCCGCCCTTCATGAGCTGCTGCGCCGCCGCGATGTGCCGTTTCCCGCTGCAGTCCACCGGCTCCCCGTGTCCCGGGTATAGCCCTTCGACATCGAGCGGCGCGAGCCGGTCAAGGGACCTCTCAAGCGCCTGCCTGCTCCCCCCGGGGAAATCGTAGCGGCCAAATGCCCCGTCGGTGAATACGGTATCTCCGCTGATGAGCACCTTGTCCGGTGCCGAGTAGAAGCAGCAGCTTCCCGGGGTATGGCCCGGCGTGTGGATGACCGTCAGGCCCCCGATTACGTCCCCGTCGGAAAGTACGATATCCGGCACGACGCCGGGCGAGCGGGCGCCAAACTGCATAGAGAGGCTTTTGCCGTCGTCGATAAGCCCCCCGGCATCGTCCCGGTGGATCGCGATCTTCGCCCGGCACAGGTGGGAGATCTCTTTTAGATGGGCGGTATGGTCGAAATGGCAGTGGGTCAGGACGATGGTGTCGATCTCATCTCTGAACGGCTGGACGGCCATCGGGAGTACGCCGGCATCCACAAGGACCGTGCCGAAAATATAGGAGTTCGCGAATGGCCCCTGTTCGGGTATCCACCTGACCTTCATGTACAATAATAAAGCATACCAACAGATGTTTGTTATGGATGTGCTTGTCCGCAGGTGCGCCTCCTCTGTTCCCGATTATGTCGCTGAGGCTGCACGGGCAGAGGGCATGGACCCGGAACTGATGGCTCGTCGTATAGCTGCTGGGCGGATCGTAATTCCGGCCAACCCGGAACGCCGGCACCGCTCCTGTGCCATCGGGGAGGGGTGCATGGTCAAGGTGAACGTGAATGTCGGGACATCCGGCACCCGGTGCGATTATGCCCTTGAGGAAAAGAAGGCGCAGGCAGCACTCGATAACGGGGCCGATGCGATCATGGATCTCTCGACCGGCGGGGACCTTGTCGCGATACGGAAAAAGATGCTTGCCCTCGATACCACGGTGGGCACGGTGCCGGTCTACGAGGCGGTGCGCCGGGCGGGAAACGCCGCCGATGTTGATGCCGACCTGCTTTTCAGGGTCATCCGGGAGCATTGTGAACAGGGCGTGGATTTTTTAACGCTCCACTGCGGGGTGAACCGGCAGGCTCTCGACGCCCTCAGGCTCGACCCGCGCCTGATGGGGGTTGTGAGCCGGGGCGGGACGTTCCACTGCGCGATGATGATGCTCCGGGACGAGGAGAACCCGCTCTATTCAGAGTTCGATTACCTCCTTGACATCCTCGCGGAGCACGATGTCACGATCAGCCTCGGGGACGGGATGCGGCCCGGCTGCCTGCAGGATGCAGGCAAACTCGCGAAATCCGTGGAGTACGTAACGCTCGGGACGCTTGCGAAGCGCTCCCTTGCCCGGGGTGTCCAGCGGATGATCGAGGGACCGGGGCACATGCCGCTCGACCAGGTGGGCTACAATGTGCGGATGATAAAGGAGATCACCGATCACGCCCCGCTCTACCTGCTCGGCCCTCTTGTCACCGATATAGCGCCGGGCTACGACCACGTGGTCGCGGCGATCGGGGGAGCGGAGGCCTGCCGGAACGGGGCGGATTTCCTCTGCATGGTCTCGCCGAGCGAGCACCTCGCCCTGCCGGACGTGAAGGACATCATCGAAGGGACCCGGGTCGCAAAGATCGCGGCGCATATTGGCGATACCGTCAGGCACCACGAAGGTTTCCGGATGGAGCGCGAGGTGCAGATGGCGGATGCCCGGCACCGGCTCGACTGGGACGCCCAGTTCCGGCTTGCCCTGTACGGTGATCATGCACGGGAAATCCACTGCCGTGATGGGGAGACCGATACCTGCTCGATGTGCGGGGATTTGTGCGCCGTGAAGATGGTGAACGAGCTGTTTGGAGAGAAGACGGAGAAGAAATAGCCGTCTTTCCTGTCAGTCCTGCTTCTCCTGCCCGGCCACGATCCCGGCAATCTGTACCATGGTGACCGGCACAGTCCGGGAAAACGGTACCGGTTTTGTGACTATCAGGAACTTCACGACCGCTTTGCCCTCGATGGTTACCTCGATTCCCCCTTTTGTAACAAAAGATACGAGCGCCCCGGCCAGGGCCGCATTGTGCGAGGTGACCGGTACGTTGAGCATGGTGACGGAATGAGCCGGTATTTTTGCGTTTCCCGTATTGCCCGTGGCGATCTGCCGGTTGTCCCCCTCTTTTTTGCACAGCACCGCAAATGGGCATTCCTTCAGGGTCACACCGACCGGGTTATGGTTCTCCACCCGGATCGTCACCTCTAGGTCGAGGTTCGAGAGTGAAACTTTCCGGAGCGAGACCCCTTCAAGGGTTACGACCGGGTCGGAAAAGACGGGCATGGCATCAGTGTAGGGCTGAAAAAGGGATAATCCTGTTCACGCGTTTATCTTCGCGTATTACTTCTCTGCCAGTTTCAGGATCCGGATCGCGAGGTGCGCCGCGTTGTCGCCGTTGTCAACCCCCACGCAGGCAACCGGCACACCTTTTGGCATCTGGACGATCGAGAGCAGGGCATCGAGGCCGCTCAGGGTCCCGCTGACCGGCACACCGATGACGGGCTTGTCGGTCTTTGACGCGATAACTCCCGGCAGTGCCGCAGATAGCCCGGCAATCGCGATGAAGACTTTGCCCGGGCTGCTTTTGACATATGCATCCAGCGTGTCCGGGTCACGGTGAGCGGAGATGACCTGGTAGTCCCAGGATACCTTGTGATCGTCAAGGACCTTCTTTGCCTTGTCGGCAACCGCTGCATCGGATGCCGATCCGCAGATTATGCTCACGTCTGCCATATAAGCCATCCAAACTTATATCCCGTCTATATAAATATACTATTGGCAGATCCACATGGAAAAAGAATTACTCCTTATGCTGCCGGGCCCGGTACCGATGCCGGAACGGGTCAGGTTCGCAATGTCGCGCCAGGCAATCAACCACCGGAGCGCCGAGTTTGGCGCAGTTTATGCGGACTGTGTGAGGGTCTTAAAGACTGCATTCGGAACAGCAAACGATGTCGTTGTGATCAGCGGGTCCGGCACGGCCGGCATGGAAGCCGCGGTCGCAAACTTCGGCAGGGATAAGGAGATCGCCTGCTTCGTGAACGGCAAGTTCGGCGAGCGGCTCTACAAGATCAGCCAGCGCTATGGTAAGGCGCACGAGATCAAGTCAGAATGGGGGACGCCGCTCGACCTTGCAGCGCTCGAAGCACGGCTCGAAGCGGGTGCGGAGATCGTCACGCTCGTGCACAACGAGACCTCGGCCGGGATCAAGAACCCTGCGGCGGAAGTCGGGAGACTGGCGCACAAGCACGACGCACTCTTTATCATGGACGGCATCACCTCGGTCGGCGGCGACACGGTTGAAGCCGATACGTGGGGCGTGGATGTCGCTATCGTCGGTTCGCAGAAGTGCCTTGCCGCCCCGGCCGGGCTTGCTGCGGTCGCGGTAAGCAGCAGGGCTTGGGAGCGGCTCACGAAAAACCCGCCCTACTATCTCGACCTTGCCGCGTACAAAAAGAGCGCTGCCGGAAAACCGATGGAGACGCCCTATACCCCGGCGGTCCCGCTGTTTTTGGCACTCCGCGAGGCCTGCCTCATCATCGAGGAAGAAGGACTTTCAAACCGGATTGCCCGCCACCAGAAGATGGCAAAGGCCGTCCGTGCTGCCGCACAGGCATGGGGCCTTTCCCTCTTCCCGAAACTCGATGCGAAGCACGAGTATGCAACGACCGTCACCGCGGTCTCGTATCCCGAAGGTGTCAGGGATGACGAGGTCCGGGCTACGATAAAGAAGATGGGCATCATCATCGCCGGCGGACAGGACCACCTTAAGGGCAAGATCTTCCGTATCGGGACGATGGGCGCCGTGAGCGCTCCCGAGATCCTCGCGACCCTCGCTGCGACCCAGCATGGCCTGAAAAAAGCCGGCTACAAGGTCAAAGGCGACGGTGTCGGGGCCGCTGCTGAGGTGCTGGGATGAAGGTTGGTGTTGCCGACACCACCTTCTCACGCGTCAACATGGGAGCGTTCGCCATCGACGAGCTCAAAAAGCACGCGAGCGTGGCGATCGAGCGGGTGACCGTGCCGGGGATAAAAGACCTGCCGGTTGCCTGCAAGAAACTGATCGAAGAACGCCGGTGCGAAATCGTGATGGCTCTCGGGATGCCGGGCGGAAAGGAGAAGGACAAGCTCTGCGCCCATGAGGCGTCGCAGGGGCTTATCATGTGCCAGCTCATGACGAATCACCACATCATTGAGGTGTTCGTGCACGAGGACGAGGCAAAGGACGATGCGGAACTTGCGTGGCTGGCCG
Source organism: Methanoregula sp. (assembly GCF_052325125.1). Classification (GTDB taxonomy): domain Archaea; phylum Halobacteriota; class Methanomicrobia; order Methanomicrobiales; family Methanospirillaceae; genus Methanoregula. Next base: position 32,006 of record NZ_JBKQWO010000002.1, read on the forward strand.
AACGGCGTACCCGTGAGCACGCACAGAACGCGGTAAAACTCGTCCTTCACCCCGAGGTCCTCACCAAAGACGCCGGCACCGGTCAGCGCCAGGGATTTGAGGATGCCGGCCCGGCCCGCCGGTGAGAATAATCTACAGATTTATGTGGATCCAAACGAGATGATCAGCTATGTGTGACACAAAACCGATAAAACTGGGATTTGTCGTCGCGGAATTCAACCGCGACATCACCTACATGATGGAGATCGAGGCGCGGGAGCATGCTGCGTTCCTCGGAGCAGAAGTAACCGACTGCCTGTACGTGCCAGGCGCCTTTGACATGCCGCTTGCCATTAAAAAGATGCTTGCGGCAGGTAAGGTCGACGCGGTCGTCACCGTCGGCTGCGTGATCGAAGGGGCGACCCAGCACGACGAGATCGTCGTGCAGCACGCGGCCCGGAAGATCATCGACCTCTCCTTAGAGTTCGGTAAGCCCGTGACGCTCGGTATCTCCGGGCCCGGCATGAGCCGGCTCGAGGCGAACGAGCGGATCGACTATGCAAAGCGCGCCGTGGAATCCGCCGTAAAACTTGTCAAACGATTGCAATGAAGCAGCTCTCGGAGAAGGTCGCGGGGATTGCCCCCTCCGCGACGATCGAGATCTCCAACAAGGCAAAGAAGATGCAGCGGGAGGGCATCGACGTCATCAGCCTCTCGATCGGTGAGCCCGATTTCGATACCCCGAAACACATCAGGGATGCCTGCATCGATGCCCTGAACCGGGGAGAGACGCATTACGCGCCCAGCAACGGCATTCCCGAGCTGCTCACCGCGATCAGCGACAAGATCGCGAAAGAGAACAAGTTCCCCTGTAAGCCGGATCAGGTTATTGTCACCTGCGGGGCGAAGGACGCCATCTACGAGGGCATGGAGGCGGCCTTAAACCCCGGCGATGAAGTCCTCCTCCTCACGCCGGCTTGGGTCTCGTACGAGCCCTGCGTCCAGATGGCAAACGGAAAGATCGTGAAACATGCGGTCAACCAGAAGACCTTTCAGCTCGACGATTCGATTCTCGAACGAATCAACGCCCGCACCAAGATGATCGTGGTCAACTCCCCCTCGAACCCCTCGGGGGCAGTCTTCGATGCGAAATCCATGAAACTTGTCGCCGATCTCTGCGAGGATCACGACATCTACGCGATGTCTGACGAGATCTACGAGAAACTGGTGTACGGGAAAGAACATATCTCGCTTGCCAGTATCGGCGATATGGCACAGCGGACAATCACGATCAACGGTTTTTCAAAAGCCTACGCAATGACCGGCTGGCGGCTCGGGTATGCGGCGGCGCCTTTAGCGATCATCAAAGAGATGTCCAAGGTGCAGCAGCACTCGGTCTCACAGGCTACAACGTTTGCCATGTGGGGTGCAGTTGCGGCACTCAAAGGAGACCAGCAGTGTGTCGGGGAGATGCGCAGGGAATTCGACTGCAGGAGAAAATACATGATCGCCGAACTGAACCGGATGGGATACGGGACCGCACCCGCCGATGGCGCATTCTATGCCTTCGTGAAAGTAGATGGCGATGATATGGCAATCGCAGCCCGGTGGCTCGAAGAGGGACACGTGGCGGTTACCCCGGGCAGCTCATTCGATGCTCCCGGCTGGATCCGGCTCTCGTATGCAGCATCACTGGACCGGCTCAAAGAGGCGATGGGACGGATAGAAAGGGTTGGCGGGAACTGAACGATCCGTCCTGTCACACCGTCGCTTCTTTAGCGCACTCCTGATAACGAAAAAATTTTCCGGTATCCAATATTTTTCCTATTTTTTGAAGTGAACAACAAAGTCGCGCCGACCTTAACCAATATTTTGGTTTGTTACGAAGAAACCATCCATACCTGCGGTAGCCGGGTACGACGCATCGCCGATCCGTATAATCAGGAACGCTGGAAAAGTTTCAGCGTTTCCAGACTTCCATGCTTGACATATTCTTTCCGTGGTACGTGATCTCACCAGCAGTGAACGCAAGCACGACAAAATCTGGATTCTCCGGTGTTTTGAAGAACTGCTCGAACATCGGGTTCCAGTACTTCTTCTTGGTCGCCACATCCTCGTGGATCTTTCCTTTTGCCCTGATATTGACGTACGGATCAGAGTATTCCTTTCCTGACCAGATGGCAAGGGCCGCATCAGGGTTTTTCTTCAGCTGGCCTACCTTATCCGAAGCTTTCATCGTCGCCCCGACAAGGGTCATGTCGGGAAAGCCAGAAAGCACCATGAACCGAACAGCAGGCAGCTTCCCGTCCAGCGTGGCGACAGCTGCAACATGGGGCCCCCCGATAACTTCCATAATCTGCTCTTTGAGTGGCATGGAAGGCATTCTCACTTATATTAATATAAATATATTGCTTTTTGCACCTCTTCGACAGGTACATTAACCGGCTATGGTAATCTTTCATAAGACACCGCATGGACACGAAGCAGAAGATTATTATTTCCATCCTCATGCTCGGTACGCTCATGGGGTCGATCGACTCCACTATTGTTATTCTCGCTTTTCCCACTATCTCCGATTCCCTGCATGCCGACTTCATCGCCACGCTCTGGGTGATCCTGATCTATCTCCTTGTTGTCGCTATCTGTACCACCCAACTCGGCCGGATTGGTGACCTCTATGGAAGGAGCCGGATGTTCAATGCCGGGTTTGGTATCTTTACGATGGGGTCGCTCTTCTGCGGCCTCTCCCCAGGCATCTCCTGGCTGATCTTCTCCCGGGGCATCCAGGCAATCGGGGGAGCGCTGATGCAGGCAAATAGCGGGGCCATAGTTGCCGACACGTTTCCGCCCAATGCACGGGGGACCGCATTCGGGTATATATCACTAGGCTGGACGAGCGGTGCCGTGCTTGGGATCGTGCTGGGCGGCGTCATCACGACCTATGTCAGCTGGGAATACATATTCTTCATCAACCTCCCGATCGGGATTGCGGCTACCGTGCTTGGTTTCCTGTACCTGACAGATAATCCCCGGGTGCATGCGAAACTCGATCTCACGGGCATGGTCCTCCTGGGTGCTGCGCTCACCTTTATCTCTTTTTCCGGGGTGGACTTTGCAACCGAAGGGACTGCGCTTGCAAACATTGTCGCGCTCTGTCTCGGTCTGGTCTTCATCGTTCTCTTCGTGCTCTTCGAACGGCGGACGGCACGACCCATCATCGATTTTTCCGCGCTGCGCAACCGGGTCCTCCGGTATTCCATGATGGCGGCCTTCTTTTTGAGCCTCGGGTACCTCTCGGTGGTCTTCCTGATCACGATGTACCTGCAGGGCATTCGGGCACTTTCCCCGCTCGATGCTGCGCTCCTCCTTACGCCGGGCTACGTGGTGGGCAGCCTGCTCTCGCCTTACATGGGCAGGCTGTCCGACCGGTACGGGGCCCGGGTGCTCGCCACCTTGGGCACCGTGGTGCTGATCCTTGCAACGCTCGTCTACCTGACGTTCCGGGTCGACACCCCCTTCTGGGTGGTGCTGGTTGCATCGGGTATTTCCGGCCTCGGGACGGCGATGTTCTTCCCGTCCAACAACAGTGCCGTCATGGCAAACGCCCCGCAGGGATCATATGGCGGGATATCGGGTATCCTCCGGACCATGCAGAATATCGGGATACTGGGAAGTTTCGTGATTGCCATCACCGTTTCTGCTGCCTCAATACCAAGGGATGTGGCTTTCCAAGTCTTTATCGGCACCACCAATCTCGTGGGCGGAGTTTCCGATGCCTTCATCCGGGGGATCGACGCCGCTCTCTGGGCGTCTGTCATCATCATTGGTATTGCCGGGGTATTGTCCTGGATGCGGGGGCACGAGATCCGGGGGTCGGCACCCTGAGTGCCTCACGGAAGCATTCATTCGGCGATCGCTCCCCAAAGCAGATGATCTCCGGCAGATCGAGTGCCTGCACTATCCCCGGACAACCTCACCTTTCCCTCTATGGACAGGGAGCGGTACCCGGAGGAGACGATACCTGTTATCTTTTGGGACTATCTGAGAATTGTTGAGGTAATTTACCTGGAAAACCTGCTGCATGACGAGGGGCCTTCACTCTGCTTTCTTCCACCAGATCTTCGCGAACGTCGAGTTACCCGAGATCACAACCTCATCCCCTGCCTGCTGTACAAGCGGTGACAGGTACGTATCCAGTATCACCACCTGCTCTTTAGTCGTCACGCCAAATCTTCTCCGGAAAAAGTTCGTCATCTCACCTCGTGAAGGGAAGCGGTACTCCTTATCCAGCGGGAGCATCTCGACATTTGCATAGATCCCTGTCTGGTACAGGACGTTCCAGAGGCAGTCCGCTTTTGGTCCGGGATAATAGGGCCTTCCATGAAGCGGCATCACGAGGTCGGCATACATCCGCTCCCAGAACGGCGGGTCCACAAACCAGTACAGGCAGACCTCGCCGCACGAGACCGCATCCATCTTCTGTACTGCATCCCGGATATCATGCATCGTAAGGGAGAGCGAGGCGATTACCAGGTCATACGGTCCGGAAAGGTCGCTTGCCGGATCCACCTCCTCCCATAATTTCCGGATACAGGTGATGTTTTTGATTCCCTCTTTTTCTGCCCGTTCTTCAAGCGCCGCGATCATTCCTGCGCCGGGTTCCACCGCGGTGATATCCCGCACTTTTCCGGCAAGCGGGATCGCGAGCGTCCCCGGCCCGGCACCGATGTCCAGCACCCTCGTCGTACGGTTGACAGAAAGACCGTCAAGGATCATCCGGATACGTTTCTCGAATTCACCGGCAGACTGTGCTGCATACCGGTCCGCGTTCTCCTTCCTGTCCCAGTCATGCGAAGTGTCCCCGGCAATCCGTGCGGCGTCGTTCCGGTCCTGCCGGGCCTTCCAGACTTCGTTCCAGTCAATATCGCCATACTCGGTATGAATGACAGGTCCGGCCATACAGGAGAAGGGTACACCTGGCCGATAATAGACGTATGCCCCGGTAAAAAAGAAGATTATTCGTGCCTCAGGGCATCAATCGGGTTGAGGTTTGCCGCCTGCCACGCCGGATACATTCCGCAGAGAATAGAGATGATGATCCCAAAACTCACTCCTTCGACCACTGACATCATGCTCGACACAGTGAAGAGGTACTCTGTGGTCTTGAGCATCAGGGCGCTGATGGCGTACCCGCCAAGGATACTGAGGATCCCCCCGATCAGGCTTCCGATCACTCCGATGATGGCGGCCTCGTAGATGAACATGCTCATCACCTCCTTTTTCTGGGTGCCGATGCTGCGCATGATCCCGATCTCCTTGATCCGCTCGTTGACCGACATCATCATGATATTGAAGATGGATACCCCGGCAACAAGCATCGAGATACCTCCGATTGCCGTGACAAAAGTCGTGATCGTGCCAAACGTCTGGTAGATGGTAGCAAGCGTTGCCTTGCTGTCAATCACGGATACGGTCTTTTCTTTGATGTTCCGGTTGAGCTGCTTTTCGATGGTGGTCTTCACATCTGCCGTATCGCCGCTGGTGACCTTCACGACTACTTCATTGTATTCGTCAGCCGTGTTGTAGGTGTTCTCAAACCAGTCTTTTGTCACGACAATGGCACTGTCGGTACTGATATCAAAGCTCATCCCCCGCTCCTTGATAATGCCCGTGACCCTGAGCGTGCCGTACTGCCCACCGGTCCCGATGGAAATCCGCGAACCGACCTTGACGTTATGATCCGTTGCAAATGTCGATCCCACGAGGCAGCCGGAGTTCCCGTTGTTGTAATCTCCGGCTTCGAGGTCGGGGAGCAGGTCTTTGGTCTGGTCCGGCGGAATTCCGTAAATGATTGCCACAATGTCGTCGCTTCCGACACCCACTTTCATGTGCTCAGATGTCGAATGAACAGGAATCGCCACGTTCGGGGCGACCACGCGTTTGATCTGTTGGTAATTCTGGTCGGTGAGCATCAGGTTCGCCGAGCTCCCTCCACCACCGCCGCCAAAACCACCGCCTCCACCCCCGCTGTAGGGGGTGACAATCACGCTGTCTCCCACGGAAGAAAGACTCGCGGAAACCACCTGCACCATGCTGTTCCCGAGGATGCCCATGGACGCGATGGCGACGACACCGATAATGATCCCGAGCATCGCAAGGCTTGAGCGCAGCATGTGGATTCGGATGTTTCGTTTGGAGATCTCCCAGAATATGGTGCTCATTCTTCAATTCTCCCGTCCACGATCCGGATCGTCCGGTTCGTGTAACTGGCAACGTGGGGGTCATGAGTCACCACGATAATGGTCGAGCCTTTCCTGTTCAGTTCCGTCATGAGCTCCATGATACTCGCACCGGTCTTTGAATCGAGATTACCCGTTGGTTCATCGCACAGCAGGATATCCGGATCGTTAATAAGCGCCCGTGCAACAGCAACCCTCTGCTGCTGGCCTCCCGAGAGTTCAAGCGGCGTGTGGGTGTAGAGATGTTCTTCAAGCTGGACGGCATGGAGTACTTCGACGGCTTTTTTCGAGTCAACGCTTGCCTGCGATTTGAGCATCTGGGGGAAACTGACGTTCTCGATAATGTTTAACAGCGGGAAGAGATTGAAGTACTGGAAGATGAACCCGATGCGATCCCGTCGCAGGTTCGTGAGTTCGATATCGCTCATATCGCGCACGCCGATCCCGCTCATAAAAATATCCCCGGTGGTCGGCGTATCAAGGCATCCCATCAGGTTCAGCAGCGTTGACTTGCCGGAACCCGAGGGCCCCATGATCGAGATGAACTCCCCCCGTTCCACTTCAAATGAGATGTGGTTAAGTGCGGTTACATCTCCGGCCTTGAGCGGGTAGATCTTAACCACATCAGAAAACTGGATGACCGGCTGCATAACGCCCCATCCCTTACTGGTTCTTCCGCTTCTTCATGTGGAGATACCCACCTATGCCAAGCACAATGATAATGACAACGACCAGTGCCGGGAGCATGCTTGGCTGTGAGTCCGTCTTTGTTGTAGCCTTGGTCAGATCAATATTCTGGATGGAGGTGATCACATTGCCGTCATTGTCTTTGTAGGATTGCTGGAGGGGAACGCTCGTCGTGCCATCCGGGGCGGTAAAGGTGATCTCGAAACTGCCGAAGTCGTCAGGTTTGAGTGTACCGATCACGTAATTCCTTTCCGGGTCCTGCGGCACGGCGGGAGAGAGCGATGTGACCGTTACACCATTTGCGTTCGAAAGACCGGCGTTGGTTACATCTCCGGTGACATCGTAAGTCCCGTTGTTGAGGGCGATAACAATATTGCTCATCACCGGGTCAGCCTGCAGCTTGTCAGTCGTAAACACGATTGGCAGGGTCGCGTTGATGGTATGGGAATTATCCCCGTTATCGTAATTGACATTCAGGAAGAGGGTTGTCGGATCATCAGCTGTAGAGGTGAAATTAACCATAGTACTGGTTCCGGCAGCCAGATACCCGATGTAGGTCTTTGAAGGCGTAAGGGTGACGTCATTCCCGGTGGCTTCTAAGATGACATTTTTTACGTCGTTGTCGCGGGGGTTGGAGATCTGTACACAGATAGTCTCCTTTACCCCTTGGGCGAATGCATCCGGCTGGTCAGCAATGGTCATGACAAGGGGCGTATTGTCCACCTTGACCGGAGTCCGGTAATACAGGCCGTTGCCGGCGCTGAAGCTTAAGGAAAAGGATGGATAATAGGTACCCACAGACTTGTCGGTTCCGACGGAGAATACGAACGCCTGGGTCTGGAGAGGCCCGATATTGACATTGGTGTCGTACGAGCCGCTGGTGAGAAGGATATCATTATCACCAAAGGTTGCATGGTTGACCATGACGCTTTGGTTTGCATTCCCGTTGGTGACATAAAACGTTGCCGTCGCGGTATCCCCGGTAAAGAGGACTGCCGGATCTATCGTATAGTTTGATACGTATACGTTGTTTGCAGCCTGAATAAGATAGGTCGTGGTGTCAGCACTTGCCGGAAGAACCAGAAATCCCACGGCGGTGAGTAGGAACAGGAGCACCACGTACGCGGTACGCGGGATCCCGGGAGAAGATCTTTTCCTTGCTCCTGGCTTAGCCGGTCTGCGGTCTGCTGTAAAATCCGGCGTATCCGGAAATGCTGGAGAGTACGTCATTCTGACCATTACGATTCCTCAATCTGGTAGTAAATTTTTTTACTACTTTTTTTACTAAGTATTTACCCGGGGCCTAAAAAGGTATTTGGTAAAGTAAACTGTGCGCCTGCAGTGCCATCTGCACATAGTTCACGTGCAGAAATGGGGTTTTGGTGTAATGCCGACAAAGTAGTAAAATTTTTAACAACTCAATGAGCACTATTGCACTATGGAAAACATTCCGGCTCCTCTTGTAAAATCGCTCAACGAGCTCGGACTTTCAACCTATGAGGCGAATGTGTACGCTGCCCTGGTCGTGTATGACAACGCAGACGCAAAAGATCTCACAGAGTTTCTTTCCATTTCAAAGCCAAGTGTGTACGAGGCGCTGGATCATCTGGCGGAAATGGGACTGGCCGTAAAAAGAGTCTCAAAACCGGCACGGTATAGCGCGGTTTCACCACAGATGGCCATTAACCTGCTTATGGGCAACCATAAAAAGGCAGCCGATCTGGCACTGGCGGCACTGGAAAAACTGGAAAAGGAGAAGGTTAAAACCGAGAAAGAGGAGGCCCTCTGGACAATATACGGTGATAAGAGCATCGAGTATAAGATCTGTGACCTTTTCGGAAAGGCAAAAAGTCATATCTGGTGCATGATTGGAGAGCGATACCTTCCGTTCATTGAAAATATACAGATAAAGGATATTTCCCTATTGCTTATCGTGATATCCGACGCACCGGGCCTTGAGAAAAAACTGCGGGAACAGTTCCCGGGAAAGAACGCGGATATCCATATTATCCCCTCGGAAAAATTTGCAGTTCCTCCTCCCTTTGCTCCCCCTGAATTCGAGGAGATCCATAAACTGATGAGAGTTGAAAATACACTCGAACTCATCGTTGATGACGAGGAACTCCTCATGATACCACCGTTTTTCTCCGGCACAGTCTCAGTCCTTAATACCCGGAACAAGGGGGCTGTTCTCCAGATGAAACTCTTCAGCCAGTTCAACTGGAAGCGAATCATCGATGGCGAGGAATTCCCCTTCCCCCCTGCATCTCCGCAGAAAAAAGCGGACGTAAAATCTGCCAAGGAGTAATGCAGTGGAGCACCGGGCACGGCAGACCCCAGAGGCGAGAGCCTATATCCTGTCTGTCACATTGTATGATAGATAAATGCGTATGCATGCATTGATTCTCCGAATTTACGCGGATGTTGGTACGGGATACATCCTTGGAGTGGCTCCTGCCTGTTTTGGGCCTTGCCACTTCTCCTCAAACCACCTTAAAAACGTATACTAGTAAACATCAGCAAACAAATTTGTTCCACAATGTATATATTTGTACAAAACAGAATAACCGGGCATGCAGACCAAGATCCTCCTTGATGAGGAGCAGATACCAAAAAAATGGTACAATGTACAGGCAGACCTGCCCTCTCCTCTTGATCCTCCGCTTCATCCTGCCACCCACAAGCCGGTCGGCCCGGATGATTTAAAAGCAATCTTCCCGATGGACCTGATCCGGCAGGAAGTGACGACCGACCGCTACGTGGACATCCCGGAAGAGGTGAGGGACGTGCTGCGGCTCTGGAGGCCGAGCCCCCTCTACCGGGCATACCGGCTGGAGAAGTTCCTGAAGACCCCGGCAAAGATCTACTACAAATGGGAGGGCGTAAGCCCCGCCGGGAGCCACAAGACCAATACGTCCATCCCGCAGGCGTACTATAACATGAAGGCCGGGATGGAACGGATAGCAACCGAGACCGGGGCCGGTCAATGGGGTTCTGCCCTCGCCTTTGCCACGATGCTCTACGATCTGGAGTGCACCATCTACATGGTGCGGTCCAGTTACACCCAGAAACCGTACCGGAAATCGATGATGCATGTCTGGGGTGCGGAGTGCATCCCCAGCCCCAGCACAAAGACGAATTCCGGCCGGGCAGTCCTGGAAAAGGATCCTGAGACACCGGGTGCTCTCGGTATTGCCATCTCTGAAGCAGTCGAGGATGCAGCCACCCACGCCAATACCAACTACGCGCTGGGATCGGTACTGAACCACGTTTGTCTCCACCAGACGGTGATCGGGCTTGAATGCCGCGAGCAGCTCGCCATGGTCGACGACTACCCGGACGTGGTGATCGGATGCGTGGGCGGCGGTTCCAACTTCGCCGGCATCTCGTTCCCGTTTGCCGGGGACAAGCTGACGGGAAAGCACAAGGAAACCGATATCATCGGTGCCGAGCCGGCTTCGTGCCCGACGCTCACAAAGGGGTTGTACACGTATGATTTCGGCGATGTGGCCGGTCTTACCCCCCTCCTCAAGATGTTTACTCTCGGTCACGATTTCGTCCCGCCATCAATGCACGCGGGCGGACTCCGGTACCACGGAGACTCGCCGATCGTATCGCGTCTGGTCCACGACGGTGTGATGCGTGCAGTGGCCTATCACCAGAGCGAAGTATTCGAGGCGGCCCAGACCTTTGCCCGTACCGAGGGGCTTATTGTCGCCCCGGAAACATCCCATGCCGTGAAGTCCGCCATCGATGAAGCGCTCGTATGCAAACAGACCGGTGAGGATAAGACAATCCTCTTCAACTGCTCCGGCCACGGCAACTTCGATATGACGGCCTACGATGCGTTCTACAGTGGTGAGCTGGTGGATTATGAGTATCCGGACGAGCTGATCCGGCAGGCAATCGGACGGATCCCGAAAATTTCCTGAAAAATTTATCCTTTTTATGCGCCGCATCGGTTTTCTTATCAATCCTGTCGCCGGTATGGGCGGATCCGTGGGTCTCAAGGGAACTGACGGGAACGCGGACGAAGCCCGCCGCCGCGGCGCTCTGCCCGGGGCGCAGGACCGGGCCGCCACCACTCTCCGTCACCTTTCGGCCAGTCCTGATCTGTGTTTTGTTATCTGTTCCGGAGAGATGGGGGAATCTGTTCTTCATAAATGCGGGATAACAAGCTACCGGGTTGCTTACTCGTTTCAGGGGAACAGCACTGCAGAAGATACAAAAAGGGCGGTGTCCGCCTTTTTGCAGGAAGGCGTCGAACTGATCCTGTTCTGTGGCGGCGACGGCACGGCCCGTGATGTCTTTGATGTCACACAGCGAACTGTCCCGATCCTCGGGATCCCTGCCGGTGTAAAGATGTACTCGGCGGTATTCGCGCTCGACCCGGTGACTGCTGCAGCACTTGTTTCCGGACCTTTTGGGATTCGGGACGCCGAGGTGATGGACGTGGATGAGGAAGCGTACCGGAAGGGGGTGCTCTCCACACACCTGTTCGGTATCGCCCGCATACCGGCCCGTGCCCATATGACGCAGGTTGCCAAACAGGTTTTCGAGGAAGCAGATGAGGAGCGTGCAAAAGAGGAGATTGCCCGTTTCATTGAGGAAGTGATGCTCCCGGGAGTGCTGTATATCGTAGGGGCCGGCACAACAACGGACGCAATCGCACAACGGCTGGGGGTTAAAAAAACCCTGCTCGGCGTGGATGTGATCAGGGACGGGAGCCTCATTGCTTCTGACGTTGACGAAAAGACCCTGCTCGACCTTGTCGGTAGGTATCCTGAAACAAGGATTATCCTCAGCCCCATTGGTGCCCAAGGGTTTATTCTCGGCCGGGGGAACCAGCAGATCAGCGCGGCAGTGGTCAGGAAAGCGGGATTCCATAACCTGATCGTGGTCGCTACACCGCATAAGCTGCGGGAGACACCCTTACTGTATGTGGATTCCGGCGATCCGGTGCTCGACCGGGAATTGGGGGAATCAATTCAGGTGATCTCCGGTTACCGAATCGCCCAGCGCAGGAAAATCGTCCGTTCGCCGTAACGCACACATGAGATCTCCGTTTCTCAAGGAAATAGAATTAAAAAGGGAAGATCGACTGGTCTACCCGAGGGGTGCAACCGTTTTTTTGTACATCTCGTTGAGCACCTGAGCAAGTCCTGCATAGACCGCGAGGAACCCGCAGAGGATCCCTTCATATCCTGCAACCACGGTGATGCTCCCGTTTCCGGTGAGCTCCCCTATTGCGAGCAGGAAGAACAGGATCGCAAGCGTTGCAAAGACCAGCTGGAGGGCGCGGTTCGTTTTGAGTGCCCCGATGAACATGATGAGGGTGAAGATCCCCCACATTGCAAGGTAGGCAGCCATTGAGCTCGCATCCGGCGCATCTGCAAGCCCCATTTTCGGGAGCACCAGCAGGGCGACAAGCGTCAGCCAGAATGCCCCGTAGGAGGTGAACGCGGTCGCCCCGAATGTGTTGCTCTTCTTCCACTCCTCGATACCGGCAATGATCTGTGCAAGGCCCCCGTAGAATATTCCCATGGCAAGGACCATGGAACCGAGTGCAAAGAACCCTGCATTATGCAGGTTCAGGAGCACGGTGGTCATGCCGAACCCGAGCAGCCCGAGTGGTGCGGGGTTTGCAGATATATCCAGATTTTTCACGCTTGTTACCTGTTGTATCGTTTCATTCTGCATGGTCAAATCTCCGTGTTGTAGTCTTTTCGTATCAATCAGTAATTCAATCGTCGGCACCAGTATTCATTTCCCTTCATTCTTCCAGTGTCGAGACATCTCCGGGATCCATCCCGAGTTCTTTTGCCTTCAGGACCCGGCGCATGATCTTCCCGCTGCGGGTCTTGGGCAGCTTGTCGACGTACTCGATCTCATGGGGAACCGCGATGGGCCCAAGCGTCATGCGTACATGGTAAATCAGGTCCTGGGTCAGTTTCTCGCTCGGCTTGTTCCCGAGCCGTAGTATGACGAAAGCCTTGATCACATTTCCCTTGATGGCGTCGGGTTTTCCGATCACGGCAGCTTCTGCTACCGCATGGTGGGAGACGAGCGCGCTCTCCACCTCCGCTGTCCCGATATTGTGCCCGGAGACGATGATGATGTCGTCAGCCCGGCCGATCACCATGATATACCCGTCTTCCCCTTTGACAGCGAGGTCACCTGCCGCATACACCCCTTTGATGGTTTCCCAGTATTGTCGGTACCGCTCATCATTTTTGTATACCGTGCGCAGCATGGACGGCCACGGCCTCTTGATTACGAGGAATCCTCCTGTTCCCGGGGGGACTGGTTTTCCATTCCTGTCGGTGACATCTACCTCCACTCCCGGGATCGCTTTTCCCACAAACCCGGGCCGCATCGGCTCGCCGATCATTGTGGTGATCATTTGCATGCCGGTCTCTGTTTGCCACCAGGTATCGACGACAGGACACCTGTTCTTTCCTATCACCCGGAAATACCATTCGAATGCCTCGGGATTGAGTGGTTCTCCGACAGATCCGATAATGCGCAGGGAGCCGAGATCGTACCTGTCAGGCCACTCTTCCCCCACCTTCATGAAGGTCCGGATTGCAGTCGGTGCCGTGTAGAACACCGAGATCCGCTGCTCCTGGATGAGCTTCCACCAGCTACCGGGGTCCGGGTAATCCGGGGTGATCTCAGAGATAAACACTGTAGCGCCAACCGCAAGCGGGCCGTACACAATATAGGAGTGGCCGGTGATCCAGCCGGGATCTGCCGTGCACCAGTAGATGTCCCTTTCCTTGAGATCGAAGACGATCTTTGTGGTGTAATACGTTCCGACCATGTAGCCCCCGCAGGTGTGGACGACGCCTTTGGGAGTGCCGGTTGAACCGCTCGTGTAGAGGATGAAGAGCGGGTCTTCCGCATCCATCGTTTCACAGGGGCATTCAGCCGACACATTCTCCATAATCCCGTAAAAATCATGTTCACGCCCCGGGCGGATCTCAACCGGCGGCTCCTTGCGCCTCCGGTAGATGACGACATGTTCTACGGAAGGCGCGTTGACTATTGCGTCCTTGACAATGGTGATCAGGGGAATAGCCTTGCCGCGCCGGATTGAGATATCTGAGGTAATCACCACTTTTGCCTCTGCGTCCTTGATGCGCATATTCAGTGCGGTCGTTCCGAACCCGGCAAAGACAACGCTGTGGACGGCGCCGATTCTGGCACAGGCGAGCATGGCAATCAGCTGCTCTGGTACCATGGGCATGTAGATACAGACACGGTCACCCTTCTTTACGCCCAGATTCTTGAGGCCGTTTGCAAACCTTGAAACTTCGCCCAGCAACCGCTGGTAGGAGTATACCCGCTCTTTGCCTTCCTCCCCCCTCCAGATGAGGGCCACCTTGTTGCGGCGGTCTCCGGCCACATGGCGATCGAGACAATTGGCGGTAATGTTGAGCTGTGCGTTAACAAACCACCGGGCATAGGGATATTTCCACTCGCAGACCCGGTCCCAAGGATGGATCCATTCGAGTTCCTGTGCGATAGTTTCCCAGAAGGCATCCGGATCAGCAAGGAACCGCCCGTAGGCGTTCTGGTAGTCTCCTATCCACGATGAACGCTTGTACGCCGCATCCGGCGTGTAGTACTTTGCGTTCTCCACGAGCTTGACATCAAAGTTTTCGCTCATCTCCCCTCTCCAAATTCTACATAATTAATCATGTTAAATCTCTATATAAATTTTGGCGATCCGGAATCGGCACGACAATGAATTTATTTCAAGGTATAAAAAATCCCCTACGGCCGCCAGGATTTAAGGGAGGTTACCCTATGGTGTGCCGTAGCTCTCATGAAAAAAAGAAAAATATAAGAATCATTATCTATCGGATTCTTTCAATACTGTATCAATGCTGGAACGAATAAAGGGGTGCATGCTCGGGGCGGCGGTGGGTGATGCGCTCGGCATGCCCAACGAGAGTACGATGCCCGCCCTCGCGAAGATGCGGTACGGGTTCCGCAGGGCGTACAAGGGGCATCCCAACGATAGCCTGACCCCAGGCCAGTATACTGATGATACCCAGATGATGATCCTTGTGGCAACACTCCTCGCAGACGGCCGGTATACCGATGAACGGTACGGCCTTGCCTTAAAAGAGCTCTATGCCCGCGAGATCCTCCGGTTTCCGGACGGGTCGGTCTCTGCAGCCTGCGATCATATGGTTGCCGGGCGGGCACTTTCCTGTGGCGTGAAGTCAACAACCGCCGGCTGCCTCCCTGCTGCGCTCCCGTTCGCTCTTGCCTATCCCGATATCCATGAGGCCATCGAGCGTGCCGTGCGGGCCTGCTCGGTCACTCATACCCACCCGGCTGCCCACGCAGCGGTCTCCACGTTTGTTACGCTGGTGTATTATGCCATCCACGAAAATTCCGATCCTATCCGGATGGCGTTAATCCAGGCCCAGAACGAGGACGAGGTGCTGGGTGGCAAGATCCATAACGCGATCGATCTGGAAAAAGAGGGCATTGAGACAGAAACCGCCATCCTTAAGATCGGCAACGACGTTTCCCTGTACCAGACGCTGCCCATCGCTTTTTTCCTGATCAGCAGGTACCAGCGCCCGGCCGATCTCCTGACCGTCGCCGCCCATGTCGGAGGGAATACCGATACGATAGGTTTCCTCTGCGGGGCGTACCTGGGGGCAAGCAAGGGTGTCGGTGCAGTTCCGGTCGATCTTATTGAGGGTCTCGAGGACCGGCAGCGTATTGAGATCCTTGGCCAGCGAATCTTCGATATCTACACCCGTAAACTTGAACCCTGATGATGCAGATTAAAATTCGGTTAAACCCGTTTTTTAGAATATTTTTGAGTATAGCCGGAATCCCTGCGTGAACCTCCGCAAAAGGTTAAGTTTTCAGGAATAAAACGATTCATACATGAAAGTTGCGATTGTCGGTGCGTCCGGGTACGCCGGCGGCGAGCTGGTCCGCCTCCTGTACCACCATTCTTCTGCAGAGGTTACCTGTGTCACGTCACGCAGCCTTGCAGGAACACCGCTCTCTGAGGTACATCCCCACCTCAGGGGATTTTCCGAGCTCAGGTTCGAGAACCCGGCGCCCGATGCCATTGATGCGGATGTCGCATTCCTTGCGGTTCCGCACACGGCTGCCATGACGATCGCAGGAAAACTCCTCTCGCGGGGAATTAAGGTGGTCGATCTCAGCGCCGACTACCGGTTACCAAAGGAGGTCTTCGAGAAAGTATATGGTGTTTCTCACACGGATTATTTCCCTGCCCCCTACGGCATTCCCGAGCTGCACCGTAAGGACTGCATCAGCGCGAAGTTTGTGGCAAACCCCGGATGCTTCCCTACCGGCGCAACGCTCGCCGCGGCCCCGCTCGCACGCCGTGCGCATACTGTTATCTTTGATTCAAAGACCGGGGTGAGCGGAGCCGGCGACAACCCCTCGGCGACAACCCATTATCCCAATGTCGGCGACAACGTCAACCCGTACAAGTGGACCAGCCACCGCCACCTTGCTGAGATGAAGCGGGAGCTGGCCAAGCTTGGCTCCCCGGCATCGTGCTACTTCACCCCTCACCTCGTCCCGGTCAACCGGGGGATCCTCACCACTGCACACATCCTCTTAAACGAGCCCATGGAGACAAAAGAGGTCGAAAAAATGTACCGGGATTTCTACAAGGGTGAGTTCTTCATCCGCTACCAGAAACCGATGCTGTCAGCGGTCCGGGGCAGTAACTTCTGCGACATCATGGTCGAGAGCGAAGGGCTTCGGGTTGTCGTGGTGTCGGCGATCGATAACCTCGTCAAGGGTGCAAGTGGACAGGCCATCCAGAACATGAACATCATGTGCGGTTTCAAGGAGACCGATGGTCTTGTTGCAGCCGGGATGCTGCCATAAAGGTGATACACAATGTTTGTTTCAGAAGCAATGACAAAAAACCCCCTGACCTGCACTGTTGATACCCCGCTCCGCGACGCAGTTGCGATCCTGCGTCAGCACCACATCGGGGGACTGCCGGTGCTTGACGGCGACGCCCTCGCCGGGATCATCACGGAATCCGATGTTATCGCACAGCTTGAGACCCAGAAATTATCCGAAGATCTCTGGCTCCCGTCACCCCTTGAGATTATTGAGATCCCTATCCGGGAATATATCAACTGGGAGAAGACGAAGGACGCCCTGCGCAATATCGGAGATCTGCCGGTAAAAAAGGTGATGACCCACCGGGTGGTTACTGCCACAGGGAATATGGATATCGAAGCCGCTGCCGCACTTATGCTTAAAGAGGGCATCGCGCGGCTGCCGGTGCTCGAAGGAAAAAAACTGGTCGGGATTCTCACCCGTGCCGATATCGTACAGGCGGTCGGCGCTTCCTATTCAGGCTGATTCATCCAAAGTTCAATCACGATTACCATCGGAGGGAACAGGCATATGGTCATAAAGAGTATCTGTGCGGTAAAAGGTGTCACCGCGTACGGGGTAAAGGAAGGAAAGTTCGGGCTGGCCCTGATCCGTGCAAGCGGAACCGCGGCGGGCGTGTTCACTGAGAACCTCGTGAAGGCGGCGCCGATCGAACTGATGCGCAAGCAGATAAAAGCGGGAAAACTTGAAGCGGTCATCGCCAACAGCGGTTGTGCGAATGCCTATACCGGCAGGAGGGGATACGAAGATGCCGTCACCATGACGGAGTACGCCGGGTCTGCCCTTGGTGTGGATAGCGTGGCAGTCGGTGTGGCAAGCACCGGTGTCATCGGCCGGTATCTCGATCTTTCCCTGATCCGGCGCCAGTGTGCCGACGCGGCACTCAACCTCATCTCGACTCCGGATGCAGAGGATCGCGCAGCGCACGCAATCATGACAACCGATAAACGCCCAAAACACGCGCTCATCAAAAACGAAGGTTTTACGATCGGGGCGATTGCCAAGGGAAGCGGCATGATCGCCCCCAACATGGGTACAATGCTCTCGTTTATCTATACCGATGCACAGATCGAAGCAAAACCCCTGAAAGAAGCGCTCAAAATGGCCGCCAAACGGACGTTCAACCGGGTCGTGGTCGACGGTGACACAAGCACCAACGACATCGCGCTCTGCATCGCGACCGGCGAGTCCGGGAAAGTTAACGCAGGGGAGTTCTCTTCCGCGCTCGAAGCGTGCTGCCGTTCTCTTGCACAGCAGATCGCGGCTGACGGGGAAGGCGCGAGTAAGCTGCTTGAAGTCACGGTCCGCGGCGCCCCAAAGGAAGCAGCGGCCGCAAAGGTCGCCCGGGTCGTTATCGAGTCTCCCCTCGTGAAGACGGCGGTGTACGGGGAAGACCCCAACTGGGGGCGTGTCGTTGCGGCAGCCGGTCGCGCCGGCGTGAAGTTTGACCCGAACGCGGTTTCGCTCTGGATCAGTGACGGAAACAACCAGTACCCGCTGGTAAAATCCGGCGAGATCATCGCCGATCTGACTAAAGCCAAGGCAGCGATGCATGGGAACCGGGTCGTCTTCGTGATTGACCTTGCGGCCGGAAAAGAAGAGGCTACGGCGTGGGGTTGTGACCTTACTGAGAAATACGTCGAGATCAACGGGAGGTACACCACATGATGAAACGTGAGGACGTCCTCATGGAGGCACTCCCTTATATCCAGCAGTTCCATGGCAAAACTATAGTTATCAAACTTGGCGGCCACGCAATGGTCGACCCTGTTGTTCTTGAAAATGCCATACGGGATGCGGTGCTCCTCCACTATGTCGGGATCCGCGTCGTGCTGGTCCACGGCGGGGGGCCGGAGATCACCGAGAAAATGAAGGCGCTCGGGAAGGAATCGGTCTTTGTCGGGGGCCTCCGGGTTACCGACCAGGAAACGCTGGAGATCGCCCAGATGGTGCTCGTCGGAAAGATCAACAAGGGGATTATCTCCCTGATTGCAAAGTGCGGCGCAAAGGGTGTCGGGCTCTCGGGAAGCGACGGCAATATCATCATCGCCAAGAAGATGGATCTCCAGAAGGTCCGGGTGGAGGGAATCGAACAGGAAGTAGATCTCGGCCATGTCGGCGAGATCGAATGGATCGATCCCGCGCTCCTCAACACCCTGCTCGAACGCGACTATATCCCGGTCATCTCGCCCATTGCCATTGACCGGTTCGGGGGCAGCCTCAATATCAACGCAGACACCGCGGCGGGTGATATAGCCGTGGCGCTCAAGGCATTCAAGCTGATCAATATGACCGATGTCGATGGCGTGATGGACGCGAAAAGAACCCATGTATTCCGCAAACTCACCATAGATGAAGCCCGCGCCCTCCTCTCATCAGGTACAATCGGTGAAGGAATGATCCCGAAAGTGACCTCGGTCATAAAAGCAGTGGAAAACGGCGTCTGTTATTCCCACATCATCAATGGCAACGTGGAGCACAACCTCATCCTCGAACTCTTTACCCGTGATGGCATAGGGACGATGATCTCCCTCCAGTAGGTTTTTTTGCACGCCGCGGCAACATTCAAGTACAGAATAACCAAACGCTTCAGGGAACTGCGGACAGGAGTCACTGGATGGACAGGGTCATAAAATTTGTTGTTGCACTGTTTGTTGTCATCGCTGCAGCGAGCGTTGCCTATCTTATTTTCGCTGCTGCGCCGGCCCCTGCAGCCGCGTCATCGGGTGCAAACGACAGTATCGTCTACTATTTCTACGGCCAGGGTTGCCCGCACTGCGCGGCTGTCGAACCATTTATGGAAAATATGACAACAAAATATCCCGATGTCGATATCCGGATGCTCGAAGTCTGGTATAACCAGACCAACCAGCAGGTCTATACACAGGTAAATGCTCAGGCAGGCATTTCTCCCCCGGGAGTCCCGGAAGTTGTGATCGGAAAAACGGTAATTATCGGGCAACAGGACATACCTGATAAACTTGAGGGATATCTTCAGGCCATTGAAAAAAAAAAGTAGCACCTGAACTGACACCGGCGGGCAACTCTTCCATCGCTCCTCTTTTTTCAGCTGGTGCAAACCATACTGTTACCGGGTATTTTTTCTACGGCGAGGGGTGCAGCCATTGCGATGCTGTAAAACCGTTCATTGCAGAGATACAGTCCCGGTACCCGGATTTCGATCTTAAGCAACTCGAGGTCTACCACAATGCCACTAACCAGGCCCAGTTCCTTGCGATGGATCAGAATCTTGGCCTCACCTCGGCAGGAGTTCCCACCATCATCATCGGGAACCATACGCTTGTCGGTGAGGACCAGATAAGAGACCAGCTGGAGCAGGTGATTCTCGAAGAACAGGCCCTCCCGGCAGGCGAAGCAGACAGGAATGTGAATGTAACAGCAGCCAAAAATTGCCCCGGCACCTTTACTACCCTGACAGTTCCTCTGGTGATCTTCTGCGCTGGTATCGATAGCATAAATCCCTGCGCATTTTCGGTTCTGATCATCCTCCTGCTCTCGATCATCGCGCTCCAGAGCCGCCGTCAGGTAATGATGGTCGGAGTCACCTATATTCTGGCGGTCTTTTTGTTTTATTTCCTCTCCGGTATCGGAATCTTCTCATTTGTGCACTTATCCGGTGTTTCGAGCCTGATCGCAACGGTGGCTGCGGTTATCGCAATCGTACTCGGTCTGGTCAATATCATTGATGCTGCATGGAAGAAAGATGGATTTATTCTTGCCATCCCCGAGTCGAAAAAACCGGTTATCGAACGGTATATCAGCACGGCAACGCTTCCAGCGGCTTTTGTGCTGGGTGTCCTTGTCGGGATCTTTGAGCTGCCCTGCACCGGGGGGATCTACCTTGCGATCCTCAGCCTGATGAGCAGCACCATGACGCTCTCGGAGGGGATCCCCTACCTGCTCCTCTATAACCTCATCTTTATCCTGCCGCTGATCCTGATTCTTCTCGTGGTAGTGCTGGGCATCCCGCCGGAGCGCGTCCATACGTGGAGACTGGAAAACCGCAGGATGCTCCGGTTTGCGATAGGTCTGGCGATGATTCTCGTGGGAATACTCATCATTGTCGGGCCCGGGCTCCTGTAGGCACACGGCCCCGGTGTCCTTTTTTATAATAAAAAAGTATCAGGCAGGAAGTTTGACAAATTATCTGACGAGCTTCCGCGGCGGCACGGATTTTCCCATAGCGGCACGCTGCTCTTTCTCGTTCATCGAAATCAGTGTTTCAAAGATGGCTTTTACCGGGACGGGATCGATACGGTTTGCCTTTGCGAGTTTCATCACGTACTCCAGCACGTCAGTCTTCCGCTGGTTGTCATGGACCGGTATGCCCTCTTTCTGTTTGATTGCTGCAACTTTTCCGGCAAGGTTCTGCCGTTGTGCGATGAGGTGGATGATCTCCTCGTCGATGTGGGTGATCTCCGCCCGGACTTCCTCAATAGTCATAGGAAAGTACATCGCCGGAAAAAGGGATAAACGTGATCACGCTGCCGTTTGGCGTACCACACGAAAACAGATATGACAGAAACGCCCTATCTGATCCGGTGGTTTCATGCTCGAACGAATTACCCGGCGCGAGGAAGCTGACCTCTTTATCGCGTGGATTGCAATATCCATCTCATTTGCAATTATTTTCATCTCGCCCGGCGGCCTCCTGAATTTTGGTTCCTCCCGTGTCAGTGCCTTAACTGCACTCGAATATTTCGGGGTATCGCTGGTGGTGGTCCTTTTCGGTTTCATCCTCCATGAGATGGCGCATAAGTTTACCGCGATTAAATACGGGTTTTGGGCAGAGTTCCGCAAGGACAACATGATGCTGCTTGTCGCAGTTGCCCTTGCCACACTTGTGGGTATCGTTTTTGCTGCCCCCGGTGCGACGGTTATCTACAATACCCGGGCTGATGGCAGGATGATCAGCCGTGAGGAGAACGGGAAGATCTCGGCTGCCGGGCCGATTACGAACCTGATCCTCTGTATACCATTTGCCGGGTTGCTCCTTTATGGGGGTCTTTCCTCCGGTTCCGGCTCAAACCTCTTATTCCTTGTCGGAATAGTCGGGCTCCAGGTCAACGCGATGATCGCTGCGTTCAACATGCTGCCTGTCAGCGTGCTCGACGGCAGGAAGGTGCTCGCGTGGAACCCGGTGGTGTTTATTGCCCTGATTGTCGCCGCGTTTGGTATTCTTGTGGCATCGTTCTATCTTTTCACCGCATAATCATTTTTTAAAACCCGAAAAAAGCATGGCATGGGAGATGGACGCGGAATCCCGCGGGAGGCAATCCCGGGTTTTCACATATTTTTGATTGTTTCCAGCTCCTGAACGATCTGCCGGCCCTTCATATATGCCTCTTTGAGTGCAGTCGGGTGATTTTTTATTCCGTTATACCGGTCCATGTTGTTGGCGACAATATTGTCAGAATAGTCAAATCCCGTTCCATGGAAGAGGGCCGAAATTGCCGGGAAGGCACTGTCGAACACGTGTGCAAGGTTTTGCCCCGCAGTCGAGATGAAAACGCCCCGGTGTTTTTTAATGTGTTCCGGGGAGAAGTCCAACGTTTTGAGGATAAACTTCCGTGCCCAGAGGTACTGTGCCCGGTCGATGAACCCCTTGAGCTGGGCAGTGATCCCCATGCTGTAGATGGGGGAGGCAATTGCAACACAGTCGGCGGCAAGAATACGGTCGTACAGGGCCGGGGCCTCGTCTTTTACAATACATTCACCGGTCTTGTGGCAGGCGTTGCATCCCCGACAGGGTGTGTAATCGAGATCGACAAGCGCCACTTTTTCCACCGAGGCTCCCGCCGCTCTTGCACCATCCAGGAAACTGTCCAGCAGGGTTTCGGTATTACCATGCCGGTGCGGGCTTCCCGAAATACCAAGGACCGAGATAGTCATATCTGAATCCCTGCGCCCAGCCGTTTTTTTTCCTCAGCAATGACCGTTTTTCCCAGTTTTTCGGCATCAGAGCGGGCGGTGGGATGGTGCTCGATCGCCCCTTTCTCGTCTACGCCGTTTACCATCAGGTAACTGATGTCTGCGTCCTTTATGTCGATCACGTGGTAAAAGCACTTGACCGAGGGCACCGCAGCATCAAAGACGTACGGCCAGGTCTGTCCCGCTGTCGCAAGGAACACTCCCAGGCGTTTGCCCTTGCGTTCGGGAGGGACGATCGGCAGTTTGAGAACATATTTTCGGGACCGGAAAACCTGTGCACGGTCAACGAGAGCCTTGACCTGCGAACAGAGCCCCATGCAAAAGATGGGAGAAGAGAGGACGATGCAGTCCGCTTCGACAATCTTATCGTGCCAGATGTCCATCCCGTCCCGCTGGATGCACTTATTGAGTTTTTCGCACGCATTACATCCCCGGCAGGGATTGATATTGGCATCAGTGATCGGGACCTTCTCGATAGTAACGTCAGGATCTTCCGCCATAGATGCAAGCATCCAGTCGAGCAGGGTCTCCGAATTGCCAAACCGGCGCGGGCTCCCGGCAAATGCGAGGACTTTCACGGCCATAGATGATGCTTGGATATGGAGGCTGAAAAATCATTGGATGGGGCAGATCATTTTTCATGGAAGACGCAGGGGCCCCCACGAGGGGTTAACCCCTGGGATGGCACGACCCCCCGTCCAGTGCCGTTTTTTAAAAATCCCCTCCGGCTCTTACTGAGGCATTCCGGTCGTATCAGTGCCGGGTTGGTGATCCAAGCAGAGATACCTTTGAGGGGCATCCTTGCAGCAGCAAAAAAGCATACGGGTTGGTACTCCCGGCCCGTTCAGATACTCTTATAGCAGAGATACCAGTCTTTGCACTCGTAGCCCTCGCCAGCCCGTTTTTCCATCTCGGCAGTTGTCTTTGGCGCGGCTACAACCACCTTGTCGCCCGGCTGCCAGTTGGCAGGTGTCGACACCTTGTACTTGTCGGTCGTCTGGAGCGCTTTTACCAGCCGGATGATCTCGGGCATGAACCGCCCGTTCTGCAGCGGATAATAGATCATCGCCCGGAGGATTCCCTTGTCATCGATAAAGAAGACCGCCCTGACTGCGGCAGTCGAACTCTGGCCCGGCTGGATCATCCCGTATTTCTTTGCCACGCTCATCGTGAGATCCGCGATAATCGGGAACGGGACGTTAATCCCCATCTTCTCCTTTATTGCCCGGACCCAGGCCAGGTGGGCCGACACACTGTCGACAGAGAGCCCGACAAGCTGGACATTGAGTGCGACCAGATCGTCATAGATTGCGGAGAATGCCATGAACTCCGTTGTACAGACCGGGGTAAAATCGGCAGGATGCGAGAAGAGCACCACCCATTTCCCTTTAAAGTCCGAGAGCTTGATTGGGCCGTGCGTGGAATCTGCGGCAAAATCCGGTGCAGGTTCTCCAAGCACCGGAAAACTCGTACAGGTTTCTTCAGTCATACAAGCGCCGGCGCTTACTTCTTCATGACTTCGTCAAGCTGGGCCTTGCCGTACACGTACGCAGGCATGCCCGAGAGAAGGAACGTGACCCGGAGTGCCTCTTCTACCTCGGCTTTTGTGACACCAAGATTTGCAGCCCCCATCAGCTGGGCGCGGACCGCATGCTGGTCGCGGAGCGCCGCCGCAATCGCAATCGCGATCAGCTTCTTTGTCTTCCGTGTGAGCTCGCCATCGTCCCAGACATGGCCCTCCATCTTCATGACAAGGTTGTACATATCGGGATCGTTTACCGTCAGTTCCTTGAAGAACTTGGGCACTTTCCCGATCTTCTTTTCCAGACCTTTGAGTTCTTTTGCGGTTCCTTTCCTTACAACAGGTTTCTTTGTCACCATTTTCATTCACTCTCCAGTTTCATGGGTTCCCCGCAGCAGACCAGTTCTCCGCCGCCGGCTTCTTTTACGATCACAACATTCCCGCAGATCTCGCATTTGAAGATCTGTCCTTCCGCTGAGACATTTACCATACTGAAACTCATCCTCCGTTGAATGGATTAATCTACCCCTACCAGCCCCAGAAAATCTTCACACGGTCTCCGGGGGCATTCACAACTGGCAGTACCGTTGCCGGAAAAATAAGAAATTACTGGAAACTCTTACCGCGTCTGGGCGGGTTCTTGGCATCTTCGGGAGTCTTGATATCCGGCCGGATATGGGTCATCGGGAAACACTGGTACTCCTCGCAGGAGCAGGCCGGGCATTTACGGAGATCCTGCTCGCTCTTGTCGAGTGTAAGCTCCTTGCCACAGTCGATACACACGTATTTTCCTGGCCCGACTTTCTGGCCTGCTGTATACGTTTTTTGTTCGGTCAGATTCATCACCAGACTTCACTTTTACGTCAAAGATATATATCATTTGTGTTCGTACCCCTGTGTCCGATGCCAGGGAACGTTTCCCGTTGTCCTTTCCTCGTATGCAAAACTATATCGGTTTTTTTTCCCTAATGCTGGTATGGTAAAAAAGGTCATCGGCCTCCTGGGCAGCCCCCTCCTTCAGGGCAGCACTGCACAGTTGCTGGAACGTGCGATGCAGGGAGCCAGGGACGCCGGTTGTGCAGTGGAAACTATCACGGTGACCAGCCTGGATTTCCAGGGATGCCAGGAGAAGTTTTTCTGCCGGGATCACGAGACCTGCATCCTTGACGATGACATGCAGCAAATCTACCCGAAATTTGTGGATATGGACAGCCTGATCCTCGCCACACCGGTGATGACCATGGGGATTCCCGGGACGCTCAAATCGTTCATGGATCGGTTCCAGGTCTTTTTCATGGCCAAGTATTACCGGAACCAATCTTTGGTTTCTCCGGATCACAAGGAGGGGCGGAACGGCCTTTTCATCTGCATCTCCGGAATGGATGTCCCGGAAGTGTTTATTGGCGCAAAACTGACGGTACGGGCATTTTTTGATATCATTGACTGCCGTTATCTGGATGAGCTGCTGGTAAACGGAATGGACCGGATCAAGGATATCACTACCCGGCCGGATCTCCTCGATGCAGCGTATAAAAAGGGATATGCACTGGGAGCGTCGCTTGTTGCATCTGTGCAATCACCTGATATAACCTGAATTAACGCCGGCTCTCCCCATCTCCCTACAGGTAAAGGTGACCTGGTGGGCTCCAAAAAATGATCCCTCTACCGAATGTAATGCGACAGGGGGTTAATCCGAAATAATTGTCGTTTCCGGCCCACATCATACCAGTCCTTTCTCTTTCATGCTGGAAAAGCCGGTTTTTGTGATAATAATATGGTCGAGAAGCTGGATGCCAAGCAGTGCTCCTGCATCCTGGAGCTGCCGGGTGATTGCAATATCCTGGGTGCTTGCCTCGAGCGATCCCGACGGGTGGTTGTGCACGCAGATGACCGATGCGGCCCTGTCGGTGATTGCCCCGGCAAACACTTCACGGGGATGGACGAGACTGTGGTTGAGAATACCGATCGTGATCACCCGGGTGCTGATCACTTCGCCGGCCCCGGAAAGGCTGATGCAGATAAAATATTCCTGCGGTTTTTCCCGGTAGGTGTCTACGAGCGGCAGGATATCCTCCGGTTTCTGGATCTTAACGGAACCGGTCGGTTCGTACCGGCGACGCCCGAGTTCAAGGCAGGCTACGATCTGGGCGGCTTTTGTCGGTCCGATGCCCCCTATAGCCAGCACATCATCATACCGGGTCTCCCGGGTTCGGTCGCCGAGTTTCGCAGCGATGTCACGGGCGATCATCCGGACATCCCGGTTTTGTACACCTCTGCCGAGTATGGCTTCGATGAGTTCCGTGTCAGTAAGCGAGGTCACACCTTTTTTTGCGATCTTTTCCCGCGGGCGGTCATGCTCGGGGACATCTTTCATCTTTTTCATGATACGACCCGGGGCCGGGGCAAAAAAATGTGCACGCCGTCACCTTCTCACGTTTATGTATGCGTGGTTTTCCGTGAACGATAACTTCTTTCATATGTATCCGGGCAAATATCGCGATCCGGAGGATTTTATCCATGGTTATCCCCTGGTGAGAATCTTTAAGTAAAACTCTGACTATACCTTCCCGCATGACAACCCAACAAAATGCAATGGAAGCGTTTGCTGGTGAATCGCAGGCAAACCGCAAGTATCTCGCGTTTTCCGAAAAAGCTGCTGCTGATGGTTTCAGGAATATTGCAACTCTGTACAAGGCTGCATCAGAGGCCGAGGCAATACACGCGAAGAAGCTTATGAAAGTGCTTGGAACCATCAACTCGACCGAGAAGAACCTGAAAGGAAGTATCGAAGGCGAGACGCACGAATATACCTCCATGTATCCTGCTTTTGTCAGGGAGGCTGAAGCCGAGAGAAAAAGTGACGCGGTGCTTGCATTTACCTATGCCATGAAGGCAGAAGAGGTTCACGCAGGCCTGTACAAAAAGGCCCTCGCTGCCCTCAGGGACGGTCATGATCTCGGCCGGGAAAAGATCTTCCTCTGCCCGGTCTGCGGCAACATCGAGATCGGGAAGGTTCCCGACAAGTGCCCGATCTGCGGGGTATTCGCAAAACAGTTCACCGAGATTATCCCTTAACTTTTTTTATCGCTGTACCTGCAGCATCCGCTAAAATACTCCGGCTCCGTTACCCCGATACTATGGGGCGGAGACCGGTATCATGGTTTGTTGCGGCGCTTATGGGCCCATATGATAACCACTACAAGGGCGATCAGCGTCGCCCAGGATGCTGAATAAATCACAATGATGGGATATTCGAGGATTGCCTGCGGCAGTGACGATACCGGGCTTTCCGGCATGGCGCAGGTAAACGTGACGCTCACAGGTGCCGGGAACCGGGCCGGGCCACCGAAATAGTGTACGAGCACGGTTGCATTCCCCGATACAATAGTGCCTGAAGCCGGTGAATTGTACGGGACAGGGAAAGCGACCACCCGCGTGAGCCGGGTATCCTGGTCTTTGAGTTCCACGTACCATTCATCGGGATAAATTGCAGGATAGGCATCTGTAGCTCCTACCGACAGCTGCGAGCCGGAAGGAACATCTACATGCCAGGTTCCCTCTTCAGCCTGGTCCGAAAAAGTCAGCTTTCTTGTGACGGTTTCTCCGGCAGTCAATACAAGAGTACCTGATGTAAGAAAGGCGGGCGGGGGGCTGGTCGGAAGGGACAAGATACCTGTTCCCGGCACGGCGGTGCATTGGTACCGATCGTCCATGACATCTCCATAGGAGAGCGCCCGGTTGTAGATCCTGACCTCATCAATCCCCCCGGTAAGGTAATCGGGGGCACTCTGGTCGGGCAAATCCCCAGTCCCTGCATCAGCCCCGATCTGGATGGAGTTATCATCAGTATAGCGGATTTTGCCCGTCACATTCACCTCGCTGCGGAGAATGCCATCGAGATAAATCTTAGATAATTGGCCATCGTAAGTACCGGTCACCTGGTGCCACTGCCCAGGTGCGATATTTTCGTGCGGAACGACTACAGAAAAAGTTTCCCCCGGATTGTCAAGCGCGATTGTCCAGAACAGATCGTTTCCTTCATCGAATGCAAGCCTGTACCCTCCCCCGTCATCATATGTCGAGAGCAGCGTCTGGGGTGTCGTGTCGTTCACATAGAACCAGAGAGAGACTGTGATGGCACCGGAGGGATGGTTTGCGGGGGTATAGGGTATGGATACATAACTGGCATTGCCATCGAGCACCAGCGCTTTTCCGCATCCGTTATTATCAACCCGGAATGCGCTGCCATGAAGGGTCCCGGTGTTTCCGTGGCCGGATGCGTCAAAAGCCAGATTACTGCTTCCCTCGTTGAAATTGAGATAGACCACCGGACCGCTGGAGACAGAAGCGGTATCGGATGCTGCACACACGGCAGAGATACAGAGTACCAGCACCAGTACCGTCCCCCAGAAAATCCCCCGGCAGATTTTACCGCTTGTGTAGGTGTGCATGGTGTTCTCCTGCTCCTTGTATGAATGGTGTATTGGGCTTTGCGGGAAAAGAAATTTGCGTTTAATCCACCTCCCCCTAAGGCTGGCTGCATAATCTTTATATCCGTCGGAAACCTCTTCGCATTGATGAGCACGGTCACCGTTTATTCCACGAAAAACTGCCCGTACTGCCGGATGACAAAGGCATTTCTCGACAAGCAGGGAGTCACCTATAGTTCTATCGACGTTGGTACAGATGCCGTTGCGGCGCAGAAAATGATTGCGCTTTCGGGCCAGCGCGGGGTTCCGGTTATCACGGTTGATGACGAGATCATTGTCGGATTTGACTCCCAGCGGCTCAATGAATTGTTCGGGACCCATGTATCAGCCGAGACCTACGATGTTATTATCGTGGGTGCAGGCCCGGCAGGGTTGACCGCCGGGGTGTACTGTGCACGCAAACTCTTAAAAACCCTCATCGTGTCAGATACGATCGGAGGTCAGGCGCTGGAGTCATGGGCAATCGAAAACTACATGGGCTACCGGATGATTACCGGTGAAGACCTGATGAAGAAATTTGAGGAACAGATACGAACGCTCGATGTGCGGGTGGAACTTGACAGGGTGAACAAGATCACAGCCGACGAAAGTCTTTTCGCGGTGACGACCGTTTCCGGGACAACCCTGAAGACAAAGAGCCTGATCCTGACCCAGGGAAAGCAGCCCCGGAAGCTCGGCGTGCAGGACGAGGAGAAGTACCTGGGCCGTGGCCTTTCCATCTGCGCGACCTGCGATGGTCCGCTCTATAAGGGAAAAAAAGTGGCGGTGGTCGGTGGCGGCAACTCCGCGCTCCAGACGGCAATCGGGATGAGCGGGATCGCCGCGTCCGTGAGCCTGATTGTCCGCAGTACGATCAAGGCGGATCCGGTATACCTCAAAAAACTGGAGGGAATACCCAATATCACTGTCCATCTTCATACCTGCATCACAGCATTCGAGGGAGACCCGTTCCTCCAGCGAATCACGATAAAATCAGAGGGGCAGGGTGATCAAGGCATCGATATCGACGGTGTGTTCACCGAAATCGGCTGGACGCCGAACACGGAGATCCTTGACAGTCTGGTGGAGCTCAATGACCGCCGGGAGATCGTGGTGGATGTTGACGGCCGCACCAGCCGGCCCGGGGTCTTTGCAGCCGGGGATGTAACCTCGGTCAGGAGCAAGCAGATCATTATTGCGGCCGGTGACGGGGCAAAGGCCGCGCTTGAGGCATACGAGTACCTGATGAAACTGGGGTGATTTTTTTTTACCGCGGCCCGTGTTCGGGTCTGGCAGGGATATTAACGAAGGTACTCTTTCCGAAAACTTGACAGACCATCCTCATTTAGTCCGCTTCAAACACCGTACGGGATTGCAGATTTCAATCCACGTACCCGCACGGGGTACGACCCGGATATGTTGTACAGTGCCGGGGGGTGCCTGCATTTCAATCCACGTACCCGCACGGGGTACGACCGGCCTTGGTGACGCCTGCCTGTACCTTCGCTGCATTTCAATCCACGTACCCGCACGGGGTACGACGTCCCTGCCCGGATGGTGCGCGACTCTTGCAATATTTCAATCCACGTACCCGCACGGGGTACGACCTTCTGCGGCCCCAACGGTGGGGCTGGCGTTCAATTTCAATCCACGTACCCGCACGGGGTACGACGTACGCCAGCTTCTACAGCCAGTCTGTACTATCATTTCAATCCACGTACCCGCACGGGGTACGACGAGCTCGAGATGCAATGGCCTTCATATCTCGATATTTCAATCCACGTACCCGCACGGGGTACGACATCTGGCAACACCTGTGGTTCGGGCAATACATATAATTTCAATCCACGTACCCGCACGGGGTACGACTGATGGGCACGAACGAGATGCTTCAGTGTACCACATTTCAATCCACGTACCCGCACGGGGTACGACGAGGCTTGTCTAAAGGCCGTAACGTAGTCTACGAATTTCAATCCACGTACCCGCACGGGGTACGACTAGTCCTGCTGCGTACACTGGGTATGCCCGGCCATTTCAATCCACGTACCCGCACGGGGTACGACATGAAGAGCGTTCCAACAGTCGCGGCCATATCAATTTCAATCCACGTACCCGCACGGGGTACGACCCGGACACTTCGATTACCGCATCCCCGGTATCGATTTCAATCCACGTACCCGCACGGGGTACGACAGCTCCGGACAGGGTAAGCGAACGACCGGAGGTTATTTCAATCCACGTACCCGCACGGGGTACGACGCCGCCGCACTGCTCGTGAACCGCTACATCTCGATATTTCAATCCACGTACCCGCACGGGGTACGACATGAGATACACCCCCGGACACCGTCCGGGATGAAATTTCAATCCACGTACCCGCACGGGGTACGACACGCAATGCTTGGTTGGATCTGCTGGACCATGTGATTTCAATCCACGTACCCGCACGGGGTACGACCATCGTAGGCTCGTTGAAACCTGCCCTGGATGGTGATTTCAATCCACGTACCCGCACGGGGTACGACGCGCCGTAATCGTCGAACACCCATCGCCCCAGCACCCCGTCCTAATTTTAAGGCGGTGGTAATTGCAAAAGATCAACCGCAGTACATTCCATTGCCCGCAAATGTTTGTGGGCCGTACGTGGAGACCTTATGGCACCTAACCCTTTACCCTGCGGCGTGCCTTTCTCGAACTCCTCAAACTGCGATTGAGTCCAGAGATGGGTCTCCTGGGCGGGGCAAATTCGAG
>NZ_JBKQWO010000003.1:0-9002 GCF_052325125.1 Methanoregula sp.
ACAGCAGGGCGCAGGTCTGGAACCCCGGGATACTGATGGAAGGTGTCACGGTTGAACTCTTAAAAGTCGAACATTCCTCTCACCCCCGGAACAAAACCATTGCCCGGCTCCTGTTCCTTATCGGGTATATTGAACAGTGGGGGTCAGGTACGCTCAGCATGATCACTGCCTGCGAACGGGACGGTGTCCCGGACCCGCAATTCCATGAAACGGGCAACGATTTTGTGGTCACCTTCTCGCGCTCAACCGTCAACACGCTTCTTGAACACCCGGAGATCCTGAACGAACGGCAGCACAAGGCACTCAAATATTTGCAAACGCACCCCACCATTACCCGGCAGGAATATAGCAGAATTTTTGCATGCAATGAGAAGACTGCACGACGCGATCTTGCAGATCTTGAGCTGCAAAAAGTCATTGTGATGGGAAAAAGCGGAGCAACGAAATTATTCCGGCTCAATGCGGTCTTTTCCTCCTATGTGGACATGAGTGGGCACGGCGGTCGCTGAATCACAATTGAAAAATTGCGTAAATATTCATTGAAATGAAAAAATATTCAATTAAAACCCGTAGAATTCTCATGGCCAATGTGGACATGATGTGGGCATATGTGGACAATGGCATGTGGTGAATACGTGACGAAAATGACGAATAAATGGTGAATAAAAAAAACGAGATAGATGATCGACGAAACGGGCTAAAGGGGTACTAAAAGGGGTATCATTGGGGCACCGCCCACACCGTCCCGATCCCGGCAAACGCCCTCTCGAACCGCTCCGGCCCATCCCCGACATAGAACAGCGCCGGTGAGAACGTCGACCCCGAATCATTCCCAGCGGGCCCCACAAACCGGATCCTCGCAGAAGGAAAGCACACCCGACACGATATCGCCGTCAGCGTCTTCCACGCTGCGGTCTCGGTCGCCGACTTCCATAACACAATCGCTTCGTTGGTCCGGCCTGCGGACCGCTCCAAGTATAACTTCGAGAACCACTGCTCGACACCGGGCCCGAACGGGGGATTGAGAAACACCCGCCCCACCCAGGGCTGCACAAGGCCGTTGTCCTGAGCGGTGTAGTGCCTCGCTGCCGGCGCGTTCGTGATCTCGTGGCTGTTGCTGGCCGGGTCGAGGTCGATCGCGCCCATGCAGGCGATCACCGCATCGAGGATGTACCGCGGGGTGTAATGCTCCGTGCTCTCGTGGGAAAGGAGGGCTGGCGGGACGGTCATGACGGTTCCTTGAATCTCTGACAAAACATTTGGTTGAAAATCTCTCTGTAAAACAGGGGGTTTAGTATTTGCTGAAAGGGAAGAGGAATTATTTAAGGGGGGTATTTTTTCAATTAAAGGTCACTATGAAGGGTTTACGTTATCTTGAAAGATACAAGGTCTTTCATGAATAATTCGAATATGCAAACAACCATATCCCTCAGATTCATACGATTGAATTGAACAAAAAGGATCTTTTCCCCATGCCGCCCCCATCGCAGATGAGTGTCGAGGAAATCGCCGAGCTACTGAATATCGAAGATCTTTCCGAAAGTACTTACATCGAGATCAAAAAAGCAACCGGCGGGGACGGAAGAGGTCAGTTACCTGAATCGTTTTTTTCAACCTACAGTGCATTTGCCAACACCCAGGGCGGAATCGTCCTTCTCGGATTTCAGGAAGTCACTCCCGGCGAATTCGTTCTGATCGGGATCGCCGAACCCGGCCGGGTCATCGACCAGCTATGGAGCAATCTGAACAACCGTGAAAAAGTCAGCATCAACATCTTAAAAGATGACGATGTTTCTGTTGGTACTCACGAGGGAAAACAATACATCAGGATCGTTGTGCCACCGGCACGACGCGAGCAGAAACCCGTATACGTGGGGAAAAATCCCCTGACCGGGACATACCGCAGGAATTTCTCCGGGGATTACGTCTGCGACGAATCCACGGTAAAAAGGATGATTGCCGAGCAGGTCGAAGAATCCCGCGATGCAAAGTTGCTGCCACATTTCACCGAGAATGACCTGGACAGCAATTCCCTCCGGGCCTACCGGAACCGATTCAGGAGCACCAAACCGACGCACCCGTGGAATAACTATGATGATCATGAATTCCTTCGGTCGATCGGCGGGCTTACGCGGGATCGGGCGTCTGGAGAGGAGGGCCTGACCCTTGCCGGACTCCTGATGTTTGGCAAACTGAGGCCAATCCTCGATGCAGTCCCCCATTATCTTGTCGATTACCAGGAGCGCAGACCCGAAGATGATGACGGGACACGGTGGATAGACCGGATCACCACGGATGGTACATGGTCCGGCAATCTCTACGACTTCTTCCAGATTGTCATCCAGAAACTATACCGGGATCTCAAGGTACCGTTCAAACTGGCAGGGCCCTCCCGCATCGATGATACCCCGGTTCATGAAGCCTTGCGTGAGGCACTGACCAACACGCTTGTTCACGCGGACTACAGCGGGACGGTCCCGATCCTTGTCATCAAGCGACCCGATATGTTTTCGTTCCGGAACCCGGGTACCATGAGAGTTCCGGTTGAGGATGCAATTCGCGGGGGTGTCAGCGATTGCCGGAACAGGAACCTCCAGACGATGTTCGATCTCATCGGTTATGGAGAACGGGCAGGTTCGGGTCTTCCGAAAATTTTCCAGAACTGGAGAGAACAGCTCTGGCGTCTCCCGGAACTTAGAGAAAAATTCAATCCTGAACAGACGTTCCTCGTCATGCGGATGATGAGCCTCCTTCCCGAGGCCGTCATGAAGAGTCTTGAAAGCCGGTTCGGACCGGAGTTCAATGAATTATCCGAAGAGCAGAAACTCGCACTTGCTACGGTCGCCATTGAAGGCAGCGTAACCCATGCACGAATTAAGGAGATGTCGGATATCCATCCGCATGATCTTTCGAAGGAATTAAAGGACCTTGTCACCCGCAGATTCCTCCAGTCTGCCGGGGCAACCCGGGCAATGGTGTATACATTCCCCCGACCAGGAGTGCCAGGATCCGATGATACTGTCCAGACCCGACTCGATGCGATGGCGCAACAAATGGGTGTCAGCTCCGAACATTTGGGGAAGGACTCCGAACATTTGGGCGACAGGTCCGTACATTTGAATACCGACTCCGAACGTTTGAAACGATTACGAGATATTGCAGAGCCCGTTGAAGGAAAACGAAAGGTTCCCGCTCCGATCATGGAGGCTGTAATCATAAATCTCTGCAAAGAGGATTTCTTGAATCTGAGGGATATAGCGGATATTTTGGATCGTACCCCTGATACTTTGAGAATTCATTACTTGAACCGAATGGTAAATGCGGGGCTTCTGGAGCGGCGTTATCCGGATAAACCAAATCATCCGGACCAAGGATATAGGACACGAAAATAACAAAACCGGGAACTTTTCGATGTTGTCGAAGTCCGAGTATAAGGGAAAATGGTGGATACCCGCGGATTCTCATAATGAAATCGACGGAACGCTAAAAATAAATCCAAACGGTACCGGAACATTGGAAATCTGGGGAGAACTAATCAAAGAAGATTTTTCAGAATTTCCGCCAACTAGCGAAGAAGTGGAGATAATATTAGGACGAACTTCAGAAGGTTCTAAGATTACACTTTTTAATTGTCAACTGGCAGGAACAAGTCGTAGTTCTGAAGGTTTTCCGTTACAGACGGTCAATATTGCAACAAATATCCTGCACGTCCACTTTTTGACGGGAGATACGATCTCATTTAGAAAATTAATGGTTGAATTCAAACATTTTGAGCATTTGATAAAAAGCACAAGGATCCAAGTAACAAATTCTTCTCAGGTTGCGATACCGATAAATAATGTTGAACGGG
Organism: Methanoregula sp.; assembly: GCF_052325125.1. Lineage (GTDB taxonomy): Archaea > Halobacteriota > Methanomicrobia > Methanomicrobiales > Methanospirillaceae > Methanoregula. The sequence goes on from NZ_JBKQWO010000003.1 coordinate 3,851, forward strand.
AGGAAATTCCATTTTTTTCTGTTGACGGTTTCAACATTAAGATCATTGTAGATGTTCATTCAATGATCAAGAGATCCCCACTTAAAAAGATTACAGTCGAAGAACTACCGTACATCTTGATTGAAGCCGAAACTGATAGAAAATATGCGGATTATTTAAAAATCATCGACAAACTCCAATATTTTTTCACTTTTTGTGTGTTAAAAACAGTTTATCCGGTTGAAATTCATGGAGAATCGGCCGCCAGCACTTGGGAACCGCCTAAGGATTGGAACGGGACAAAAGACATCGGGGTAATCTTTGAACCGATTCAAATTATTTCCCATTGGGTTGATTTGCCCGATCTTTCTCAAGTGGATGAGGTTGACCGAAACGAGATTTTGTTCATATTAAATGAGATTCGAGAAAATTCAGATTTTGCAATGAATAAATGGTGGATTAAACATGAAGTGTACAAGTCAGTTTTTGACATATATTTTGGAACAATTTTTAATTCGAGAATGTACCTTGAGAATACATTCCTAAGTCTTGCTCAGTGTATTGAATCATATCATCGAAAATCGCCCCGATTTCTGGATTGCCAGATTCACCCTGAGGAATATCAAGAGAGAATTGAGATTGTAAAAGAAGCAATTAAAGGCCAAACGCAATTAACGACAAGTCAGAAAAAATCAATAATTAAAACACTAAAACTGGGGAACGGCCTATCATTAGAAACCCGAATCCAACAACTTCTCATCACATATCCAACAATCACCCCGTATATAGTAGGTAAGGAAAAGAATTTTCCAAATACTATCGCCTTGAACCGAAACAATCTAACACATTTGGATCCAAAGCCTCAAAACAAATATGCAACTTTTTGGGAATTGTATGACTTATCAACCCGAATGAGACTATTGTTAATCACAGTTTTTTTGGATGAACTTGGATTTGACATCAAGAAAATCGAAAAAATTGTTGAACGACTTTCCCGTCGGTATCGGCTAAAATAAAACATATTTCTGCAATCATTTCATTGGGGCACCGCCCCGATCTTGGACAGGCACCTAAAGAAGATTCTGTGAACCAGGCCCGGATTGTGGGTACAGCGTACCCACAATTTCTTGACCGCCCCTAAAACCCGGTGATTTCTTAACCGGATCTTCCCCATTATCACTGATACCTTCATTATCCTATCACCAAAATGCGATACCTGCTAAAGTCATATGTTACATAAATGAGTCAATCGGCCGGGCATGTCAGGCCCTTCTCCTCCGGCGGAGGCTGGCCCTTTAGGCCCTTCTCTGGCCCTTCTGTTTTTAAAAACTCCATGTCTCATTTGTCTCATTTTTGTCCCATTAATGTCTCATTTATCCTGATTCCTGCGAGGCCCCTTAGGCCCCTATCTGGCCGCCAAATCTATCAGGAGCAAAATTGGCATTCAGCGCCGGCGGAACCATCACACTACCCCGGCCTCCTGTGCATCTTCCCTCACTTCTCTCCCGTAACAATGCTCGCAGAGCTTCACTCCCGTCTCCCGATCGAGCCACACCGCCTTTGCAATCCCGCAGATCGAGCACTTCCCGATATCCGCAGTCACTCTGGCGCACCGGGAAACATCCACGGCCCCGGGCAGCGGGACCGATGCCATCTGCTCCGCTTTTACCGCCTCGTTGTAACACGTGCGGCAAATCCGCCGGGCGTCCTGCCGGCCCTTGGGCCGGGCCCGCCGCTCCGCGGTGAACTTCTCCACATACCAGGAGCCCTTCTTCCCGCAGGAATGGCACGGGGTCTTCGGCTCCGGGATCTCGAGTTTTTTGTAGTCGCGCGCTCTGATGGGCCGGACCCGATCCTTGTTTACAGCCGGGGGGGCCGGATCCGGGCTCGATTCAGCAGGTTTACTGCACGTGCTGTAAGAGGCCGGGCGAGCCGGCGGGGCCGGATTCTTCTTTTGTGTGGCACCGGGCGGAGATCGTTTTTTGTTTACAGCATTTTCAGAATCATGGAGACACTGATCAGAACTTTTTCCGGAATTTTCGTTTCCTCCATAATTCCGGTTTTGCTGTAAATCACCATCTCTTAGTACAGAATTATTTGTACAATCATCTTCTTTGCAGGAACCGGGCGCACCGGGTTTGCCATTTTGATTTACAGCAGATGCTGTAAAACTGCTGTAAACGTGCTGTAATGCTGTAATTGACCTTGCGCTGTCGTCATCATTGCCCTTGTCGCTGTCCTTGTCGTCATCATCATGATCGCCATCGTGATCGTGATGGTCATCGTGCGGATCCCGGTCGAGCCAGCAGGCCCCGCCGTTTACCCACTGCCGGTAAATCTCGCGGCTCCACGTGAACGCCTCGGTCCTGCGCCGGACCGAAACCCCCTCATCCTCCGTCATCGTCACCGTCCGGTCGGTGAAGGAGAGCGCCGGGCACTTCTCAAGAAGACCCGTGTAGTTCTTCCCCCGGCTGTCGTAGCCCTTGATCATCCGGTAGATCCCCATGTAGGACCCACCGGTGAATCGCTGGAGATCCTGAATGGTGAACTCCGGCAGGTCCGCCTTCTCGATGATCGCGAGCAGGTCCGACTCCTTCTTCGTCATCTTCGATTCCTGCCCGCCCGCCGTACCGTTCAGGAGAGTGAAGACATCGTTTGCCGCGTTAAAATCCGCCTCGTTTGCGTACACGCAAAGCGTCCCGTCCTCGCTCGTCTTCTGTCGGCGCTGCATGAAGAAGAGGGCCGCATGGCTCTTGATCAGATCGTAGAGCATGTCGGGGTTTCGCCGGTTGCAGATGGCGTTGAACCGGATCCGTTTCGAATAAGGGATGATCACCCAGATCATCTCCCCGTGCAGGATCTCCCAGATGGCCCGGCAGATCACGAGCTCTTCGGACTCCTCGACAAATAAGTCCGGGTCCAGCATCTCCCGGTCCTGCTTCGCCTCCAGTACCCGGGCGTCCTGCTCGGAGGACTCGTCGATCCAGCAGGTGAGCATCCGGTTCATCACCTGATCGTCGCCGGTCCCTTCTTTCTTTGCAATCCACCAGACGCACCGCTCGGGGATCGTGCAGACCCGGGAGGTCAGGTCTTTTGTGACCGTCGTATGCGTGATCGGCTCGTGGAAGTTCGATGTCGCGGACTTCAGGATCTCCTGTATCCCGTCCGAGAGCTCGGTGTCGTCGCTCATCAGGACCGTCCGGGGCCGGAGGTCCTTCATGTAATAGAGCGCCTTGTTACTCACCGTGCCCTTCACCTTGTACGCATCCGGCACCTGGCGCATCATCTTTCTGAAGGCGTGGGTCTTGCCCTTGCCGGAATCACCGGTCACGGAGACATGCAGGCCATCAGAATTTTTCACGGCCTGCGATGCCATCGATAGGATCATGCAACGGGCCACAATCTCGTCGCCGACATGCTCCTGAGCGAAAGTCCGCAGCATCAACGCAACCGGGTCGCCGTGTTCCAGCACATCAAGGGCGGCCGCGCGTTGGTCGGGCGATGCCGCGACCGGGGCCGGTCCCGCATCGATCGCACCGTCATGCTCAACCTTCGCTTTTGCCCGGTCCTTCCGCCAGGTCTTCTCCCTCTGCTCCCAGTCCTTGCGCTTTGCTGCCCAATCCGGCTCGAACCGCTCGCGAAGCTCCTGCCACCGCTGGGTACCGCCGCCGCAGGAATTGTGCTTGCAGCCGGCGAAGATCGCGCCGCTTCCGAACTGGATCGCAAAAGCCCCGTCCTTGTGGGCCGACGAGAACGGGCACTGGTCGAGCACGAAAAGCGTCCCGCCGCTGTACGGTTTCTCTGACCGGACACCGAGCCCGTGATCGGAGAGCCACCCGCGCAGGTCAAAGCCCTTGCCCTTCTCCATTGCCGGTTGTTGCTGTGCGTGTTGTTCGGTCGGCAGCCGGGCCGCGAGATCCCTGAGCTGTTCGGCCGTCGCACTCTTCAGATCATCCGGGGCCGAGAGAATCCGGCTCCTCCGGTGCGGGCGGTCCGGGGTATCATCTCCTTTCCGGGAGACCGTGCCGTAGAGTTTCCAGATGCGGGCCGCGTTGAAGTTCGCCAGCCGCGACGGAAAAGCGGTTTTTCAGTGGCCTGGTTTGGTTGCAAAGTCTTGATTCTACACCGCGTCGTGCGCGAACTGGTGGCCGGAGGAGTGATACCGCTATAGGCTGAGGCAGCGCCAAGCTGTCGAAGAGTTGGGGGAAGCGATTGGATGCACACTGACATAGGAAGAAAGCAGAAGGAGAGGGAGCGCAGACTTGTGCGCCGGCTAGTTGATGGCCTCGCCGGTTGGCTTACGTTTAGGCAAGCTGGCGGCGCAAGGACGCTGTATAGCGAATATTCTCTATACCCGCCGATATATGAAATTGCCACAGGCCGGGCGTGGCCGGTCTTGGCACAGGAACCCATAATGAACTCGACGCGAGGGGACGGCGCGCCAAGCACTATAGATTTCGTATTCTACGAAAAGCCACGCGGCGGCTCTCAGGCTAGTCGTGGGCTTGTCATGATGGAGCTGAAATACCTCAGAGGCGAGAATACAACTAATGAGCTTGAGGGACTGCACGATGATTTCACAAAACTACGAATGGTCTCGCCGAATACTCTGCGCAACGCAACGTCGTTCTTAGCATGCGGCGCTCCGGGTAAATGACAAATCATTGTCGCACAACGAGAGGCTTATGACAAGGTCTCGAAGTCTCTGTCCAAAAGATTCCCTGACGTAACGCGGGTGGTCGTTAGAGCATTATCCCCCAAACCGCCGAAATTGGTTTACCGCTCTGTGATAGAGACAAAGCTCAAATCTGATTTTCATTGGCATGTTATCGCGATCGGGGAAGATAGATGGCCGCTTCCTATTGAGCCGATGTCTTGAATTGTGATGGCTAGCACGCCGTCATAGTCAGGGGCACGGTCCGAGGGGGGTGTAGAGGGCCATGTCCCGGAGATGATCCATGAGCGTCGGATCACGCTCAATGGCCCACAGCAACCGCTCCACGGGTGCAGGGAACCATGCCCCATCGAAGGTCCGCTATCCACCCAAAGTGTCAAACGACATCCAAAACTGGTCCCCCAAGGTTGCAACGATCAGCGGTGTTCGCGGTGCGGCGCGCTTGTGCAGGTAGTCCACAGGCTGCTGGCGCGCTCCGCGGAGAGCCCTCAAGCGGCA
>NZ_JBKQWO010000004.1:0-131658 GCF_052325125.1 Methanoregula sp.
AAAGTTCAGCGGTGATCTCAAATCTCGAAGATTCCTGATTCAGACGAAAGAAATCGCTAACAAAATGATCGTCTGTAACATTCACAGATTTCTACAATTTCTCCGGGTGAAGGTTTTCTACAGAGCAGAAATTTAGGTAATCATCCCGGAGATACTGCCGGCCGGACACTTCATTGCCATTTCAGCGTTCCAAAAAACAGCGATTAAGTGCTCCTGGCAGGCAGGGGAGTTTCTTTATATCCTGTGATCCGCCGCAGGATATCCCTTCAGGGGCGCGGCACTCCAACCGGAACGCGAAATGAACGTCAACCCATTATCTCAACAATTTCTCATGAGCCCGGGTAAAACCTCACCAGGACCCATCTTTCCCTGGTGATATGACATGAAAAGAACCCTGGTTTCATGCCAGCCTGATGATAAGAGGCTTAAAAAGAGTAAACCGGATACGGGAATCAGTGATCCATTACTCTGCCCTGACGAGATCAAACGGTTCCTCGCATTTTTAGCTCTGCACGTTTCCGTGCTCCTGGTATGTGATACTCCCCGGTTATTTAAGAGCATCAGTAATTGCTTTCATTAACCGCTCAGGCCTGACAGGTTTCATGATGTACATTTTGTATTGTCCGTCGTACTTCTTCCGTTCGTCATCAGATAGTACTTTTCCACTCACCATGAACACCGGAATATCTTCATTGCCCGGCTGGTTTTTTATCTGCGTAAGCACCTCCCATCCGTTCATAGGCTCCATCATGATATCGAGGAGAATAAGATCAGGATGGGTTTTTTTAAGGAGTTCAAGGCATTCTTCTCCTCCTGAAGCAGTCAGTGTCGAAAATCCCGACATGGTTAAAAATGTCGCAAAAAGGTCCCGGATGTCCGGGTTGTCATCAACAATGAGGACCGTGGTCATCGGATCAATACCTCCCCGTTTTGTTTCAGTAAGGATCGCACATCAGTTTTTCTTGCCAATTTCAACACCGTGCCGATGATGATACATGAGAAAATTCCGTACTTTTTCTGAGTCAATCCACCCTTTATCAAGTTTCGATACAAGGTTGTCAATCATCTCAGCCTGTTCAAGGATCTTTTCCGTGTACGGTCCTTTTTCCAAGAGGGTTAATCCCATGATAACCTGAACCGGGTTTCGTATTTGATCATTTAAGACCTGAAACTGCTCCATATTTTTCTCCAGCTGGATTATACCTTCTCTTGCCATCTCTTCCTCAAGAATGACCTGATCGGTGATATCGCGGATCACCATCATCACCTGCCATCGGGAATCGTCAACGGGCGCAAGCGGAATAAAACGGGTATCCAGCCAGAATTTACGATCGCCTGACGTGAACTCCTGTAACATCCGCGTACTTTTATTGGTTGCCCGGACTTCATCGATTACCGACCGGATCTGCCAGGACATTTCTTCGGGTACAAAATCACTGAAGGGTTGGTTGATTATCGCTGCAGGTTCGCGATTGATAATCCGGGCTGCCGATGCGTTCACATATGCCACCGAATAGTTATTGGTGATAATAAAAATTCCATCTTCTGAGAGCTCAGCAATAGTACGGTACAGTTCCTCGCTCGCTTTGAGTCTGAGATCCATCGAGTGCTTGTACAGTGCCAGCATGATGTTGCTTTTCAGATTTTTCTCTTCGAAGGGTTTGACAATATAACCAAACGGTTCGCCGCTTTCAAGGGCACGGTTAAGCGTTGCCTCGTCGGATTGTCCCGTGAAGTAAATAACCGGGATATCGTACTGCTGCTGGATGATATTGGCGGCAGTAATCCCACTCATCTCCCCGTTGAGAATGATATCCATCAGGATAAGGTCCGGTTTGAGTTCCTCTGCGGCTTTCACGGCTTGCTCACCGGTATCAACTGTACTTACAACCGTGCATCCTATCCCTTCGAGGCAGGCTTTCAGCGAAGTAGCGGTGATAAACTCGTCTTCTACGACCAGGATTTTTTTCTTTTCCATGGCTATTCCTTCTTTAACTCCTTTGCCGGGAAGGTGATGGTATAATGAACGCCGTTGCCGCGTTCCAGTACCACGCTCCCGCCCAACTGTTGTGCAAGACCGTAGATCAACTGCATGCCAAGGGTCCCGGTCTTCTGCGGATCCAGACTCTCCGGCATCCCCACACCGTTGTCGCGATAGTCAAGAACGTAATTCCCGTGGGCTGTATCCAGCATAAACCCGATCCGGATTTCCCCTTTCCGATCTTTGGGGAAAGCATCAGGAGGGAATGCATGCTTCAGGGAATTGGAGAGCTGCTCGTTTACAATAAGGCTGCACGGGACTGCCTTTTCAATCGTGATCTTCACCGTCGGTACATCGATTAGCATATATATCCTCCGTGGATCAGCACCATACGAGTCAAAGAGGGTGGCGAACATTTTTTTCAGGTACCCCCCATACTCGATCTGGTTGAGGTTGTCCGAGCGGTAAAGCTGTTCATGCACAAGTGCTATTGACCGGATCCTGTTCTGGCTCTCCTTGAATAATAATCGTGTTGCATCGTCTTTTGCGGTCTGGGACTGGAGATTTAAAAGGGAGGAGATCACCTGCATGTTATTCTTGACCCGGTGGTGGATCTCCTTGAGGAGCATCTCTTTTTCTTTGAGCTGCTGGGTGATCTGCAGCTCCATTTTCTTCCTCTCTGTTTCAATTGCATTTCTTTCAATCGCATAGCGCAGAGAACGGGAAAGGGACTGACTGCTCATCTGCCCTTTTACCAGATAATCCTGCGCCCCTTCTTTGAGCGCCTCGATACCTATGCGTTCATTGTCAAGTCCGGTCAGTACAACGATCGGAATCTCACTGGAGTGCTCTTTTAGTGTTTTGAGCGTGTCCAGCCCCTGACTGTCAGGGAGCCCAAGGTCTGAAATGATAATATCAATATTGCCTTTGGACAGGTACGGGATCGCAGCGGACAACCGTTCCACGTGGATAACGTCAAACGCACGCTTGTCCTGATCCTCCAGCAGCTCCCGCAGCATCTCCATATCGGAGGGGCTGTCCTCAAGTACGAGAATCTTCATAATCCCAGGCTATTTTTGTGATGGCAGCATGACAATGGAGAACCAGAAATTTTCAATGGATTTCACGATTTCAATGAATTCCCCGAATCGTACCGGTTTCTGGATATAGCAGTTTGCATGGAGCCGGTATGTTTCGTAGATGTCTTTTTCATCTTTTGAAACCGTCATGATGACGACGGGAATGATGGTGAGCGACGGATCTGCCCGGATCTCTTCGAGGACTTCACGCCCGTTTTTCCGCGGAAGGTTCAGGTCGAGAAGGATCAGGTCCGGTCTCGGGGCCGATTGATATTTGCCCTCGCGGTGGAGAAACTCCATTGCCTCAACGCCGTCATTTACCACATTCAGGTTGTTGAGCATCTTGCTGTCTTCCAGCGCTTCGCTGGTAAGCGCAATATCGGCCGGGTTATCTTCCACGAGCAAAATCTCAACAGGTCTCGTTGTAAACATTTTCGCTGCAGTATCAGTCATGCTTTCGTTTCCTCCTTCGCTAACGGGATAGTGAAATAAAATGTAGTACCCTCGCCGGGTCTGGACTTCAGCCAGATTGTTCCCCCGTGTCGTTCAATGATCCGTTTGCAGATAGCAAGGCCGATCCCGGTACCCGGGTATTCGTCCCGTGTGTGCAGTCGCTGAAAAATTTTAAAGAGGCGATCCGCATATTTTTCATCAATGCCAATGCCGTTATCGGCAACCGAAAACAGCCAGTCCTTTTCGCCTTTTTGCGCAGATATGTGAATGACGGGGGTTACCTGGGGTCTCTGGTATTTGATCGCGTTCCCGATGAGATTCTGGAAGACGAGGGCAATCTGATCGCCTTCGGCAATAATCTCGGGAAGCGGGTCATTTGTAATGGACGCATTGCTCTTCTGGATTGCGACCCGGAGATTGCCAAGGGCCCGGTCGAGTGCCGCTTTGCTGTCTGTTTTTGCAAATTCATGCGCCTGGGTCTGCACCCGTGAATAGCTCAGCAGGTCCTGGATCATCTGCTGCATACGCAGGGAGCCCTCGGTGATGAAGCTGATATACTTGTCAGCCCGTTCGTCAAGTTGTCCCTGATAGCGTTTAGCCAGCAGTTCCGTGAACCCGGAGATTGCCCGTAATGGTTCCTGCAGGTCATGGGATGCGATATAGGCGAACTGCTGAAGTTCGAGATTTGACCGTGCGAGTTCATCGGTCTTTTTCTGGATCTCCGCCTCCGCTGCCTTGAGGTTGGAGATGTCAAAGATGCTCTCAAGAAGGTAGTGGCGGTTATTGATCGTGATCGGGATCACACTTTTTATGATGGGCACCCGGACACCCTTCGCCGTGAGCATGATCCGTTCTGAATTGTCGACCCTCATTCCCAGGTCCGTAATCGGGCATTTTCCTTTCTGTGCCGGACAGATGAACTGGTGGCAGACCGCCCCGATGATCTGTTCCCGGGCAGCTCCGATCATGTCGACCGCCCGTGGATTGACGTCGATGATCTCGTGGGTGTCTGCATTGAGGACAACCAGACCGGTCTGCACAAAATTGAATATGGTTTTCAAATACAATTCGTTCTCTGAAAGCATCCCTGCAGCCGACTCCTTTTCCGGAGTTGTGCCTGCCGGTGTGGTGCCGGAACGTGTGCCGCAGGACTCGGTGGTCCCGCTGTCCACATCCCCGCACGAAGATGCTTTCTCTTTACTTTTTACCGTTTCTTCCATTCATCCACCTGAAGAAATTTCCTTAAGATGAACCATTAGTTTTGTAGCCAATAACTCTTTTGTGGTGATTATTACCCGGAGGGCAATCACCGGAAACCGCATTAATCGGGGAGAAATGGGAGATCTTTTACCGGTTTAAGATCAGGATTCCCGCACGTGCCCGCATTTTTTTAAACCGGCCGGGCGCCGGAACCGTTTTTTTGGAGTTCACTTCCTTGCCCGGACTTTTTTAGAAAGTCCGGTAACTGCACCAGACTTTTGCCGGAATATCCGGGAACCTCCTCTGGTTAAAATATCCCTGCCGGATTTTTCCGGGTTCCCGCATGAAGTACCGGTTCGTCACCGGATACCACCGGCTCACGGTCTCTTTTTCAGTTCATCCGCATAGATATGGAGGAACCAGCCGTTCAGGCTGTAAGACAGGCTGATGGAATTGCAGAAATTGTCCAGCAGTTTTTCCCTGACTTTTTCAGACCTGACCCGGGCGATCCTCTCATATTCATCATATAACCGGAGCAGCGTATCCCGGGGCAGCGTCCGGATCCGTTTTTCAAAATACCGGATCTGCAGTTCAGTCTTGAAATCGTCATTCCCTGACAATTTTCGCACGTAGTCGGCAAAAAACGGTTCGGTCTCCCGTATTAAACGCCCGCGGAGATCGTCCAATCTCGCGCGGCTGACAAAAAGGTTCCTGACTTTTCTCCCTATTTTCCGGACCAGGGACAAGTCCCGTACCTGGGCCTCAATAAAACCGGCATACTCCTGTTGTTCTTCCCGGGATAACATACCGGTAATTATGAGCCGGTTCCCAAAAGATTTTCGAACTGTTCCCGGTTTCCTCCTATCACGGGATTGTCTCTCCGGGCCTGCTCATCTCTCATCAGCCGCACCGTTCTCCGGCCCGGTTCCGCCCTCCCCGAACAGGCTCCCGACGCTCATCAGCGTGTTGATCCACCGGAGTTCGTCGCTGAACTGGAAGAGGGTGAAGAGCATCAGCGTGAAGGGAACGGAAAAGAGCATGCCGGCAAGCCCAAGCAGCCAGCCCCAGAAGATCACCGAGAGGATGACCACAAGGGCCGGTATCTCGAACTTGCGCGCCGCAAGATACGAAAAGACCGGGTTCTCCACGATGAGGTTGAGGATACAGACGACGGCGATCACCGCGACCGCACCCCAGATCCCGAACTGGAGCCATGCAAAGAAGATGGCCGGGATCGCCGCGATGATGAGGCCGAAATAGGGGATGTAGCCGAGAACAAACGTGAGGATGCCCCAGAGGATCGCGGCATGGACGCCCATGACGACCAGCACCCCGCCAAAGAGCAGCCCGTGGACGAGGTTCGTCTCGGTGCGGACCACGATGAAATCGATCACGTAGCCGCTCATCCGGGAGAGGTGCCGGAGTTTTTCCGGTTCGCCGTGCAGCATTGTCTCAATCCCCTGGATGAACCGCGGCGCCTCAAGCAGCATGAAGCAGGTCGTCACCGCGATGAAAAAAACATCCATGAGATCCTCGCCAATATTCATGAGCGACGACACAAGGGCCGGGATAATGTTTTCGAGGTTGGGCGTTGAAGAGAAGAGCTGTCCGGTGCTGATGCCATGTGCGGAAAAAAACGCGGTGATATTGGCGAGCCGGACCGCGAGATCGTTCTGGTACTGCGGCAGGTCGGCGATGATCACGTTGAACGAGGAGACTGTCAGGTACACGATCACGACGATGCACAGTGCGGCGGCGACCGTTACGACACTGACTGCAACAGGTGCCGGGAGGCCTTTTATGCGCAGCCAGCGGGTGGCAGGGTAGAGCAGCAGCGTAAGGATCAGCGCGACAAGGACGATGGTTATGACCGTTCCGGCCATCCTGATGCCGAAGATAATGACCACAACAAGGGCAAGGCAGAGCAGGACGCGCTCGGTCCGGGAGATGGTCGCGGGAAACGTCATTACGCTGGTATCTGTCGGCAGATGATACAAAGATTCCTCTTTTGGCCGGAAAAACAGGCCTCCAAAAAAGGTGACTAGAACCCCGGCTGCTCGCGGGCATCCCATTTTGCAAACCCGAGCCGGGCAAACCATGCGGCCGGCACGAAGAGGAGCACGGCAGCAAGGGCAGAAAACGGTGCAGCAAACACAATAGATGAAAGAATGACAAGAACAATCCCGATGAGGATAAGGTAGGTGGCCATCACTTTTACGTTATAGACAAGCACGCTCGGGGAGAGACCGGTCAGCCAGACCGTGATGCCGAGGCTGTAGAACGAGACCGAGAGACAGAGGACGAGCGCCGGGACAAGGTAGATCGCTTGCCCCGAGAGTACCGCGACGAGCGAGATGAACACGGCAGGGATCAGCTGGAGCACGGAGAAACTGGCAATCTTGCTTTTTATAAGTGTGCTGACGCTGACCGGCAGGCAGGCATATGCACCGAATGTATCGAACATCGTGACCCACGTATACATCGTCGATGCAATGACACCTGTCACAAGGGAAAATTCGAGAAGGACGCCATAAGAGGGAAGATACCCGTTCAGGAGGGAGAGGAAGAACCAGATCACCACGAGCGGTATCAGGAATGAGAAGAGTGTCTGGCCGACCACCCCTCCGCTCCGGTACATGTCGATAAGGTCCTTTGCCGCAAGGGGCGGCGTGGGGAAGAACGAGAGCCGCCGGGCAAGTGGCGTGAGCATCTCCCTGACGTGCTTTGTCGGGCCGGGTGGCTCCGGGGTAAAGAGTGCGATCGAGACACAGAAGAGGACAACGATCACCGCGCAGGAAAGAGCAAGGTTCAGCCACGAGAACGCGGCAAAGAGCCTTACGGGGGGAAAGAGCCGTGCGGGATTACCGCCCGCGAGGAGTGCATATCCCCCGGCGATCCCGGCAAGGACGACAAGGATCGCCGCAAGCGCCGGCTTTGACCGCGAATAGACCGACGAAAGGAAAAAAACGGTGCAGAGCCCGGACAGGAACGAGAGCGTGAGGGTAAGGGTCAGGAGCAGCGGGAGCGTTACCGGGACCCCGATAAAAGGCGACGCGAGTATGAAGCCCAGCGCGAGCGGAAGCACCCAGAGGACAATGTAGTAGAGCGTGTCTTTCACGACAAAGTTTGCGAAGATAAACCGCTCCGGGAGCGGCAGGCTCCGCGCGGAATAGGCGAGCAGGCTCGCCTGCCCGAATCGCCGGTTCATCACCTCACCCCCAAGAAGGCCGAACGCACCGACCATGAACCCGAGCATCAGGTAGTTTGCGTGGAGGATAAGCGAGAGTTCGCCGGCGGGTAGTGCCTGGCGCATCAGCGGGAGGAGGAACGACCCCATGAAGGCGATCCAGAAGATCATGACCGGGAAGAGTGCAAAGGAGATGCTCCCGAACATCGTGGAATGGACCCGCCACTCCTCCTTTACCATCGCAATGAAGAGATCAAACATGGCGGTCCTTCTGCACGAGCGAGAGGAAGAAGTCGTCGAGATTCCGGTGCTCCGACCCGAGATCTGCTATCGTCCCGGTGTGGAGGAGGTTTCCCTTGGAAAGGATCGCAAAATCCGAGCAGATCTCCTCGGCCACGGCAAGAATATGGGTCGAGATAAAGATTGTGTTTCCTGCTTTTACGTACTTTGTCAGGTAATCCTTAACAACGCGCTGCATGATCGGGTCGAAGTTGATGAGAGGTTCGTCGATCAGGGAGAGCACCGGCGTATGGATGAATGCCTGTGCAAACATCAGTTTCTGCCGGGTGCCCCGCGAGAGATCCTTGCAGAGCACATCCTTCATATCCTTAAAATCCAGAAAATCAAACCACCATGCCGCCCGCTCGTCGATATCGGGGATCTTGCGGATTGCGCCCACGAAGTGCAGGTACTCGGTTGCCGAGAGAAAACTGGGCGGGGTCTCCTGCTCGGGAATGATCCCCACGCGCTCCCGGATCCCTATCGGGTCTTTTTGCACATCGAGGCCGAGCACGGTTGCCGTGCCGGAAGTCGGCCGGATCTGCCCGGTCAGCATCCTGATCATGGTCGACTTGCCTGAACCGTTCGGGCCAAGCAGGCCGAAGAGTGCGCCTTTTTCCACGGAAAGAGCGATGTGGTTGACTGCCGTCAGGTCGCCATATACTTTCGTGATGCCGTCAGTTTCGATCACGGGAGCGGTCATCGTACCCCTCCCGCCAGCCGCCAGATAAAATCATCTGCCTGTACAAAAGTCCGGTGCAGGTACCCGGATACGGTCTTTCCCGCGGGCTTTTTTGCACCTGTTACCGGGGTGCCTGTCATTGTAAATGAGAGAAATATCGTCTCTGCCATGATCATCTGCTCCTTCTATTTTCTGGTTCGTGGCCGGTCGCCTCCCGAACCGTTTTCTTCGTATCAGGGTGTGTCGCAAGGCCGTTCCAGAGAAACGCAAGTCCCTGCCGGATCAGCATCTCCCTCTTTTTCGGGTCGGGAGTAGCCATGATCCGGGAGGGCAGCCCGGAGAGGGACGAGGCCAGCACCGAACAGAGAAGTTCCGGGTCGTAATCCCGTATGACCCCTTCGCGTATACCCTCCCGCACAAGCTCCTGCAAAAAGCGGAAGTGCGACATGCCCTCTTCGTGGGCGGTCGTGGAGACAAACGGCGAACAGGCAAACTGCTCCATGAACCGGAACTTTTCCGGGTTCCGGATACCCCATGCGATTGCATTCTTTCCCACCCTGCAGATTTTTGCCTGTATTGTCCGCTCCTTTTCGACCCCCTGCCTGAGGGCGGCACCTGCCTCGCCCTTGATCTGGCGGTACAGTGCATCGATAAGCTCCTCTTTTGTCTTGAAATAAAAAAAGAGCGTGCCGGTGGCGACTCCCGCCTCCCGCGAGATCATTGCGGTCGGCGTACCGTAAAACCCGCGTTCGGTAAAGAGCACGAGCGCAGTTTCGAGAATCGCCTCCCGTTTGTCGGTTGCCTGTTCCCTCTGTCTCATGTCAGGAGCGCCTCCACCTGACCGCAGGAGAACGGTCCGCCATGCCCGGTATGGATTATTTCCGGTTTTGTGCCAATAATGGTGCGGATGCTCTTTTTTGCCGCTTCCGGATCTTCAGCAAAGATCGGGAGCCGGGGCCGTCCGGCCGGGAACATTCCCATAACGAGGTCACCGGCAATACATTCGCCGGTTGCAAGGATCACCGAGAGCGAGCCGTTCGTGTGGCCCGGCGTGGGGATAATCGTTCCGTTAACGCCGAATGCATCGAGCCGGTAAGGGGCGTCGATCCGGATCACCGGTTGTACGGCAAGTTCCGGTTGAGGCGCGTGCCTGCCAATAAATAAACCGAGCATGTGCCCGATAAGGGCATCGGGGAGTGCCGGCGCACTTGCGCCCTTGGCGAGATAGTCTGCCTCCCGTGCATGGACAAGCACCGGGGCACCGGTCGCCCCGACAAGGGCCGCGGCACTTCCGTAATGGCCGACGTGCGCATGGGTGATGATGATGAGCGCGAGATCCCATGGCTTCAGGCCCTCCCGGGTCAATGCTGACAGGATTTTCGGGGCACTTCCCGGCAAGCCGCAATCGACAAGAACCGGCCGTGTTCCCCGGATGAGATAGGCGTTGGCGTGGCCGACCGGTATCGGGCAGACCAGGGATCCGGCAGGAGAAGTTGGTTCATTCATGGGCTTTCTCCCGGGAGAACAGGGAGAGTACGCGGGCGGCCTGGTTCATGCACCACAGGCCGCCTTTGAGTGTCGGTACTATGACGCACATCATCCCTTCCATGTCTGCTTTAACGTCCTTCATGAGCCGGGGGATCGGCAGGTGTTGGGGGCAGGCCTTCGCGCACTTCCCGCACTGCCGGCAGAGCCCGGCATACGAGACATCGCCGATGAGCCCGCCGTGGTGGCCGATATACTGGAAGCGCGGGGCACGGTCTTTCGGGAAAAGGTGATGCGCGTTATAGAGCGCAAAACAGCCAGGGATATCGACCCCGGCCGGGCAGGGCATACAGTACCCGCAACCGGTGCACCCGACTTTCATGAGCTGCCGGTAGGTTTCCTTTACCCGGTCGATGCGGGCGAGGTCATCAGGTGAAAGCGACAGGGGAAGCGCCGATCCTGCGGCACGGATGTTCTCATCGATATGGGCCTCGTTATTCATTCCCGAAAGGACAACGGTCACCTCCTGGTGATTCCAGACCCAGCGCAGGCCCCATTCAGCCGGCGAGCGTTTCACCGGTGCTTCGTCCCAGATCCTGCGGACCTCCTCCGGCACCGGCCCGGCAAGGTTTCCGCCGCGCAGGGGTTCCATGATCATGACGGCAAGTTTTTTCTCTGCCGCATACCGGAGTCCTTCAGTCCCCGCCTGGTTATATTCGTCAAGGAAATTATACTGGATCTGGCAGAACTGCCAGTCATATGCATCGACAATCTCTTTGAATGCCGCGAGCGTGCCATGGAACGAGAAGCCGGCATTGGTTATTCTACCTTCGGCTTTTGCGCGATCCAGAAACTCCAGAACGCCAAGATTTTTCAGTTTCTCCCAGCTCTCTTTGCCCAGGCTGTGGAGCAGATAATAATCGATATGATCTGTTTTAAGGGTCGCGAGCTGTCCCGCGAGGATCCGGTCCATATCGGCACGTTCCCGAACCGACCAGTGCGGAAGTTTGGTTGCGATCCTGACTTTTTCCCGGTACCCGCGAAGGAGTGCTCTTCCCAGGATCTGCTCGCTCTTCCCGAAATGGTAGGCCGGTGCGGTATCGAAATAGTTGACGCCATTATCGATCGCGTGCCGGATCTGTCGGATGGCCCGTTCCTCATCTATTCCTCTGGATTTTGCCGGCAGGCGCATGCAGCCAAAGCCGAGAATGGAGAGCCGGTCGCCGGTTTTTGGTACGGTGCGGTAAAGCATGAGTACACCCCTGATCGAATTGACTGGTCAGTCAGTACGTGGGACGGGTATGCTCTTTAATGTGTGCCCCGGTCTTCCCGGAGCACCATCGGAGGGCGACAAAAAATGGCGGTACCCTGCGTCACGGTAATGCAGGTGAAAAAACCGCCGGTTCGGATGAGGTACGAAGACCCCTAAAAAAATCCCGATGCTGTTTCCCGGGAATTACCGATAAAAATGGAGCTCTTGCAGGGCATCCGGAAAAGCGGAAAAGACTTACGGCAGGGTTCTTTTTACGGGCAGGGAACTTCCGGAATACCTGCGATAGAACCAGATCTTGACTCCCTCAACAATGAGAATATATCCGGCTACCAGAACTGCAAGCGCGGCAAAGAATGTGAGTGGAGGAGGGACAAAGCCAAAGAGCCTCCCAACCGGTGTAAACGGCAGGACACAGGCAATCAGCACGATAAAAAGGGTGCTTGCCGCAAGGAGCCGGCTTGACCGGCTTTTCCAGAAGGGGGTAGTCCGCGTCCTGATGACGAAGATCACGAGCGTCTGGGTACAGATCGACTCGATGAACCACGAGGTCTGGAAGAGCGCGACATTGGCATTGAAGATGAGAAGGAGAATACCGAATGTGATGAAGTCAAAGACCGAGCTGATCGGGCCGAAGACGACAATAAACTTCTGGATAAAACCCATATCCCACTTCTTGGGCGTGCTGATGTACGATTCGTCTACATTGTCGGTCGGGATGGTCGATTCCGAGAAGTCGTAGAGGAGGTTGTTGAGCAGGATCTGGATGGGGAGCATCGGCAGGAACTTTAAAAACAGTGAGGCACCGGCGACCGAGAACATGTTGCCGAAATTCGAACTTGTACCCATCAGGATGTATTTCATCGTGTTGCCAAAGGTTTTCCGGCCCTCAAGCACGCCGTCGTTGAGGATACGTAGATCGGACCGTACAAGGATAATATCTGCAGATTCTTTTGCGATATCCACCGCGTTCTCGACAGAGATGCCGACGTCCGCCTCCCGGATGGAGGGCGCATCGTTGATACCGTCGCCCATAAACCCGACGACATGGCCGTTGTGCTTGAGGGCGTTCATTACCCGGTTCTTCTGGACCGGTGTCATACGGGAGAAGATGGTCACGCCATCGACTACCCGGGCTAGGCCCTCGTTATCGAGGTTTTCTATCTCGGCGCCCCTGATGACTCCCTTTACCGGGAGTCCGATAAGTTCGCAGGTCTTACGGGTCACCAGCTCGTTGTCACCGGTCAGGATCTTGAGGTCGATACCGGACCGGGCGAGAAGCTGTACCGACTCCCGGGCGCTCTCCTTTGGCGGGTCAATGAAGGTGATGAGGCCGATAAGGACCATCTCTTTCTCGTCATCAGCAGAGAATCCGGCCTGGGTGGCACCGAGGTGACGGTAACAGACAGCGAGTGTCCGGAATCCCTGCTTACTCTGCTCTTCGTAGATCCGCTGAATCCGCTGCCGGGCCTCGTCATTGAGCGGCTGGATACTCCCCGCTCGTTCCTCGCCAGTGCAGATACGGAGGATCTCCTCGGGGGCCCCTTTCGATATGATGACGGCGCCGTCGTTACGGGCTGCAACGACGGATACCCGTTTCCTGATAAAATCGAACGGGATCTCGTCGACCTTGGTGCAGTCGCTGATATCGAAGTGCCGGAACCGGACCACCGCATCGTCGAGCGGGCTTTTGAGACCGGTGCTGAACAAGCTGTTGATGTAGGAGTAGGTAAGTACGGTCTCGCTGTCGTTTCCTTCAGTGTCAAGATGGTGGACGAGAGCTATCTGGTTCTCGGTCAGCGTGCCGGTCTTATCAGTGCACAGGATATCCATGCTCCCGAAGTTCTGGATCGATTCGGGGTGTTTGACTATGGCGCCCTTCTCCGACATCGCAATTGCACCTTTCGAGAGGTTGAGCGAAAGGATCATCGGGAGGAGTTCAGGTGTCATCCCCACGGCAAGGGCGATAGAAAAGAGAAGGGAGTCAAGAAGGCCATGCCGGAAAAACGCA
Source organism: Methanoregula sp. (assembly GCF_052325125.1). Classification (GTDB taxonomy): domain Archaea; phylum Halobacteriota; class Methanomicrobia; order Methanomicrobiales; family Methanospirillaceae; genus Methanoregula. The sequence continues at coordinate 13,628 of NZ_JBKQWO010000004.1, forward strand.
TTGATAAAAAAGACGACGATGACCAGGGAGAAGATGATCTTTGACATCAGGTAGCTGAACTGCCGAAGACCCCGTTCGAATTCGGTTTCCGGTGGCCTGCTGACCAGGCTTTTGGCCACGTGCCCGAATTCGGTGGATGATCCGGTGGTCGTAACGGCTGCCGTTGCCGTACCGCTTACAACGGATGTACCAAGGAAGAGATAGTTCTCCGCCTCCGCAAGGGGGGTGCCCGGGGCTGCGACGCCGGGGGCTTTCTCGACCGGGAAGGGCTCGCCGGTGAGTGCGGACTGATTGACAAAGAGATCCCGGGAAGAGAGGATTCGTGCATCGGCAGGGATGATGTCACCAGCTGAAAGAGAGATGATATCTCCCGGGACGAGCACGGTGATGGGCAGCTCCTGCAGCTCCCCGTCCCGCCAGACTGCGGCCTTCGTGATGATCTTCTGCCTGAGCAGTTCTGCGGCGTTTCCCGCCTTGTATTCCTGGAAAAAGTCCAGCGTGACGCTCGCGACAACGATCACGATGATGATCACGGCAGAAGTTAATTCTCCCGCGAAGATCGACACAAGTGCGGCAAGGATCAGGATAATGACAAGCAGGTTCTTGAAATGGGAGAGGTACTGAACGAGGAGCGGGCGCTGGCGGATCTGGGAAACATCGTTTGGCCCGTATCGTTCGAGACGTGCCGAAGATTCGGCAGACGACAGGCCCCGTTCAGTTGTCCCGAGGGCGGTCATGACCTCTGCTTCTGCCGCCGTATGGAAGGGGGTATCCCCGGTTTTCTTGCGCTCTTTTTCCATGCCGCACAAAGACTCCTGTGGGGAATGGTTACCTGCAAAGGATAAAGAGCCCTTCGGTGGTTGTCAGGATCTAAATCACGGGAAGGGCTTCATATGCCCGCCGTCACAGGAACAAACTCTCCGTTTCCTTCTTCATCCTACATGTAATCGTTACTGATAGTTTATTCCAATCGCAAAGACAAAATCTGTTGACAAAAACGGGCATTAATTGCAGTACCCGACAAACAAGCTAGGTAAAAAGTTATGTAAAGAATCGGGATTATGATAATATATAAATATCAGCAATCATTAGTATTCGCAGATGGGGAATCTGTTAAATACGGCGAAGGATGGGTTGGATGGAACGGGAAAAATTTATCAGAATAATCGTGCTCATCCTGTTCTGCTGCGGTGGATTATTGGTAATTTTATCCGCAATTTCGTTCCTGGCTGAACCATCCGGAGGATTTACCGGGGAACAGGCCGGGCCCCCGGGGGAAAAAATCGTCATTGAGACACGGGACATACAAAACCAGACACCCCTTGGGGGTGTTAATTATTATATTAACGGCCAGTATGCGGGCACCTCCTCTGAGAATGGTACATTTGTTTTGTCTCCAGCCAGTTACCCGTCAGGGACGGTGACGTTCCGTGTCGTTAAGGACGGGTATCAGGAAAGGACAACGGGGGCCGATCTCACGAAGATACATTCTCTGGAGCTGGATCTCCAGGTATCCGGTATTATTCCCGTCCTGATTAACGGGCCACGGGATACTGAAATCAACATCGTATTCTTACCTTCCAATACCTCTTTTAACAGTTCGACAGATACAAAAGTCCTGCTCAATGGGTATCCCGGCGGCCGGCAGAAATTTCAGGACGATGTAATACGGTTCATCAACCAGACATTTGGGACGTATCCGTCCAACCTCTCTTCGGACTATCCCCTTTCAGGCAATTACATGAATAAATTTAATTTTTATTATTTCTGGGACGGGGAAACCTATATCGATGCATTCAATGGCTGCTCAGGAAAAATCCCGGATAGTTACTGGCAGAAGGTCACATTCAGCGATTTGACCATAATTCTCTACCCACAATATTACGGGATGTATATCGGCCCCCCCGGTGCGCCGGAAGGATGCACCAACCCCAACGGACTTGGGAGAGTATACTTAAAAATTGCTGCCGATGAACAATATCTTGCCATGCATGAAATCGGTCATGGGCTCTATGGACTTATGGACACCTACTGCGGAAATACCTATTATAACGAAAATGATCCAAATCCCAATGTGTGGAACTCAGAAGAAAAATGCCAAGCGGCAGCCATCGCAAATAACTGGAACCCGGGGAATTGTCGTCAGGTTCAGGATACAGGAAACGGTTGCCAGAAGGAGTTCTGGAGATGGGATCCCGATCCCGATATTATGTATGAAGGGTACTATGGCACGTTTGGCAATGCATCAACAAAACGAATAGTAAATATACTTGACCGTATTTCCAATTAGGTACCATTCCTGTGATGGATAATGCAGCTCATATTATTTGCCGGGTTCATCCTCTTTCTTATCCTCCTTACTCCGGTAACCGCTGCTGATACCAGCCCTTACCAGAAGATCGTATCCGTCAATCTGGCTTATGAAAACGGTGCGATAAAAGAGGTTTCTTCGGAAATTCAGTATGGTACTGCACCGAACCTCAATCTCCAATCCGGCAGTATCACAGGATTGCTTCTTGACTCGCAGAGAAAAACGATTGATGAATTTTCCATCAGGGATCCGCGAATCCAGACCGGTACCGGTGTACAGATGAGCTCTGGTGGCGCCGCGCAGGGACTGGCCGGGTATACAGATTATGACCCCCAGGTGGAGTTCGGTGTCATCGTGCCGTTTACACCCGATCTCCGGTATGTGACTCTGGTAGATTCCCTGACGGGAGATACCCTTATTTCAGTTGATCTTACGGGCCCCATATCAGCATTTCAAAAGATGTACCCGGATGATCCTGACATGAAATCCCTCCCGGAAACAGCCCCTGCTGGCACTTTTCCTGTTCCGTGGGAAATGGCCGCGATACTCGGGATTGCACTTATCGCTATTTCCGGGGCCGGGTATTTCGCCCTGTTGAGGCGGCCTCAGCCTGTACAGGTCCTGATAGTGGACGATGAGCCGTCACTCGTAGAGCTGTTTTCATTGCTGCTTTCACGAAAAGGATACGTCCCGATTCCTGCACAAAGTGGCAAAGAGTGCATATCAATCCTGGAAACTCATAAGAAACTTCCGGATCTCATTCTGTTGGACATTATGATGTTTCCCATGGACGGGTGGCAGACACTGGAAGAGATCAAAAAGAATCCATCGTGGAAAAGGATCCCGGTCCTGATGCTGACCGGAAAACAACCCACCCCTTCAGAAGCGAAAAAATACGGGTTATGTATTGAGGATTATATCCTTAAACCGGTTAAACTCCAGGAACTGTACAGTGCAATCGAGTACGTGCTGATGCGAAAAAAGTTTATTGACAAAGAGATCCGTGTTGCGATAAAAGCGGGCTTTGAAAGAGATCTTGTATGCGAGTATGCCCGTTTGCGTAAAGGAGTTGAGGTAGAAAAGAAACTCCTGGGGATCCTTCGCTCCGTGTATGCGACAGCAGAATCGGTGCAGAACGATGTGACAAGGGCTATTGACGACGTAAGTGCGGAAATGGGGTCCCGGGAAGAGAAGCTGAGAAAACTGCAATTGCAATTATCTCCGGCCTTGTCTCCCAAAACCCACTAAAAAGCAAGAATCATCCGGCGATGAAAAAGGAGCAGGGCCGGACTTCGGGCACTACAAAAAGTACAGGTTGAGAGACTAACATCCGTTGAGATGGTCGTTATGGACCTGGTGGAAAATGACGGATTCCCCCCAAAATCCAAACAAGGAAGATCATAAAAGTGCGAGGGATGGGATTCGAACCCAAGAACTCCTGCGAGACTAGGCCCTCAACCTAGCGCCTTTGACCTGGCTTGGCTACCCTCGCCCTGTTTTTAAGAGATGCACCACGATTTCACACCGGAATACTGGCAAAGGAATGGTTCTTTCCGCCTTGGCATCCAGCCGGTTGACCTCGCTTTTGTGCCATAACAAAAAGGTTGTCTATCTAAAAGAATGTTATGGCAGATCCTGCCCTTCGCACGTCAGTATGGTCTTTGACGGATCCGTCCTGCAGTCGCCATGAAGCACCCGGCAGGCAGCTTTACGGGATTTAGCCGCAAGTCCGGCTGTTCGTGGTGAAAGAAAATCCTGCGGGAACCCGACCCATTTTTTTTGTATACGTTGATGGCAGATGGCAGGCATAAATGTATATTTGCATACGTTATACCCGGTGCATATATGTGGTCTGATATCATCCGCGAATTTGCGGACTCGCCGTCGCAGGGTCGCGTGGTGAGATTTCTCCTCGAAAACGGGTTCGGCGTCAATGCAGAAGGGAGGATCTGCTGCAACGGCATCGAGATCCCGGCCACCTCCGTTGCAAAGGCGATCGGCTCGGATCGCCGTGTCGTGGACTCCACCGCCCGGCGCATTCTCGAACGCCCGGTCCTGCAGGAAATCTTCCTCAACATGCGGGCAACCCCGGACCTGAGCCGGGTGGCGGAGTCCCTGGGATTCTCGGTCATTATCGTAATGCCCAAAAACGCAAGCGAACGTGGTATTATAGGTGCCGCTGTCCGCGTGCTCTCAAACCACTCGCTTGCGATCAGGCAGATCTTCGTCACCGACCCCGAATTTTCCGAGGATCCAAAATTGGTGATCATTGTCGAGGACCCGCTGCCTGCCGGTGTGGTCAATGAGATCCGCGCCCTCCCGCAGGTACGGCAGGTTATCATATAAGCCAAAAAAGGCATGTAAGCATGATTACTGCGTGAGCAGCTCCACTTCAACGGCAAGCCGGTACATCCGTCGCCGGATCTTTTTTGGCAGGTGGATGGCAGAAGCAATACTCTCATCGATCGTCACTCTCTTCGATCCCGCGATCAGGTTGTCCGCGTGGGTGACGATCTTCTCTTCAATAGTCCGTGGCATGCAGTCACGCGGAGCAAGCCCCAGCAGCGTGCATTCATCCGCCGTCAGGCCGGCCCCGGTATGGCACTCGACGATCCGCACAACCTGTTCGGGAAAGCCTTTTTCGCGCAGGAGATCCGCTCCCCGTTGCGCATGGTCGATCGCGTGCGTGCTCCCCCGGCCGATATCGTGGAGCAGCGCACCGGTCACGACAAGCGCAGGGTCGGCAAGAGCGCACCCCCGGGCGTACTCCTCCGCACAGGCACAGACAGCCCTGCAATGGGTGATCACCTTCGGGCTGCACCCGGCTTCTTTAAGCAGCGCGATGCAGCGTTCCCTGCCTTCAGGCATGGCCAAGTACTTTTTTCATGCTCTCGATGCGCTCCCGGAGCGCCTTTACGAGAACATCGTTATCGAAATGGCCAAGCGGCTGCTCGCAGTTCGGGCACTTGAAGTCACCGCCCATGGCCTGCGTGAAAGTATAGATATCGTGGCACTCCCTGCAGATATAAAAATCGTTCTCTTCCTCGAACCGCATCCGGTGTTCGAGTTTGCCCAGCACCATCTCCATATCTTCCCGTATGGCATCGTGGATATGGTCGATCCGCAGCTGCCAGAGGTAGGTCAACCAGCCGGTTTCGTTGTTCTTGATCCTGTGATATTCCGCGAGCCGTTTCTCATACAGCGTATAAAGCGTGTGGCGCACGGAGTTTAGGTTGATCCCGGTGCTTGCTGCCAGATCCTCATCGCTGTGTTCACCCTCCTTGGGGAATTTTTCCAGAAGATCGAGCCCTTCATCACCGATCAGCCGGTGAATATATGCCCGCATTGCCGGATTATTAAGAACTTCTTCTACAGGATCCATCAGCGAATATATTGTCGGACAGAGCTGATATTTTTATCCAGCACAGAAAGTGCCTCATCCCGGGTCTGACCCGTTCCGGAGACGCTCACGATTGCCTGTTCCTCTTCAAAACAGGTCCCCGGCCACGGGATATCAGAGACCACGGGGGCAAGATCCTTTAAGTCTGCGTCAAGGATCAGGTCGCGCTCGGCAAAGAGAATACGCCGTGCGGCATAGATCTGTGCCTGTGGCGCTTCCGGAAGCGTTCCCGCGCAGGCATTGACATGGAACCGGAAGAGGTTGCATGCATATGCCATCTCGACCGTATCGAGAGTTCCCTGGAAACGGGGATTCACTTCGATGACCCGCGGCGTATCCCGGCCGATGACAAAATCGATGCCAAGAGTCCCAGTGCAGCCGCTTGATGCCGCAATCTTCTCGGCGATGGCGATCATTTCAGCACATACAGGATGGTCAAAGGGGGTTACCGACCCGGAGAAACCGAATGCAGATTCGCCATTTCCCCTGAGCAACTGTTCGTTTACGGCGATCGCCCGGGCTGCATGGCCGTTTGCGATGCAACAGATGCTTGCAGGGATCCCGTCTGCCACCTGCTGGCGGATATAGGGTACGTCCGGGTACAGGGAGGCCCAGCGCGTTTCCTCACCGGCATCGCGGAGCACCGCGTTACGCCACCCTCCTGCACCACGACGGGGTTTTGCCATCACCGGGTATTCGCCATCACCTGCTATGCGGGGGACCGGGACTCCCAGTTCCTCAAAAAAGCGCTGCATCTCCAGCTTGTCAAGGAACCGGCCGACACGTTCGCGGGATGTCCCGCAGAGAGGGACCGGGAAGGTCAGGTCTTCGGCTCCTGAGGTTGCAATCGCGATATCAAAGGAATATCTGCGGCACATCCGGTCCACCGTCTCAGGAAGATCGGTGAGATCCCTGAATTGCATCCGGTCACGTGTGTACCAGAACAGGTCCTGATCGCAGAAATGATCCACCGCACAGACTTCATAACCGGCAAGCGCAGCGGACTGCGCCACATGGCGCGTGGCGAAACCTGCGACAAGGACCCGGCCCCTCACAACTCCTCCGTATGTTTCCCGGCCTGAGATGGTACAATCCGTATTTTTGCGCCGGGGAATTCCCGGGAGAATTCCGATCCTTCATAGAGATGATCCAGGAAGAGCGCGAGGCTTGAGATCTCCGAATGGGGCTGGCCGGTTACGGCGACATTGTAATCCGCAAGCCCGTACATCTCGCCGGGCACTTTCTCGGCCCCGACGACCACGAGGAGTTTTTCCGAAGACCGGATCTCGCCGATAATGTCGGGAAGGTTAATCCCGTACATCGTCAGGTGAACCACCTTGCCGCCACCTGCCTTCCAGTCCCGGATGCAGGTGCGCCACCTGACATTATCCTCGCAGAAAAAATTCCCGCCCCATCGGTCCGCTACATCAAGGACGCTCCGCACGACACCTTTGTCGCTTGTGGCAAGAAACATCCCGGATGCTCCGAGCGCCCGGCCGGTCAGGGCAACATGGGTGGTCACCCGCTGGTCGCGTTCGGGACGATGGCCGATCCGGAGTATTGCTACTTCATTTCCTGTCATACCCGCTCTTCCTTGCTCTTATAACGCCATTTTCAATAATGTACGGCAGTGTCCCGTCATTTTTTGCCTGGCATTTTATGAGCGCCTCCCCTACTGAGAGGGTCCGGATTTTTCCACTGGTCCGGTCGATGAGAAAATAGCGGTCGAGCCGGTCCAGCGACGTGGTAACTGCTGCTGCATCCAGTCCGCTTACATCTGCCAGATCATCTGCAGTAACCTCACCCTTCTGCGTGATGATATGATAGATCAGCCAGTCAACGTCCTCTTCTTTCACCTGTACTCATTCCCGCTCGTCCAGATTATAGTTTATTGCCAGCGGATATTTAGCCAGTCACGGCCAACCAGATCCCATGGATACAAAAAATCCCGTCCCGTCATTTCCAGAACTGGTCAGGATCGCGGACTGCCTGCTTGAAGAGAGTGGCGAGGACGAGGATGCACTGGTGCGCCGGATGGAAGTCCTGCCCGGACCGGTGAGGTGCGAACTTTTGGTCTCGGATCTCTTAAATGCATGGCAGGTATTCTATTATTTTTTCCGTTTCATTCCGGATGAACTGGTGAAGGAACGCCTTGAACTTGAACCCGCGTCATCGCTTGTCAACGGAGTGGCAATCGATGAGATTGAGTTGCTGACCCGGGTATTCCGGGTCAACCACAGCCAACCGGAGATTATCGTGACCGACGGGAAGGACCCGCTGAAAACATTTTCCGGTGCAAGTGCAATGGCAGACAGCAGTTCCTATTTCGAATCGACGTTATAGCCGGTCCCCGGCAGTGATCAGTTGTTCGTTGACCCGGGCCGGGACGACGGGCGGGACCCGGCCCCATTGGATGACCGTCTCTCCCAGAATGGCAAAGACACCCTGCACCTCGACGGGATCGAGCTGGCTGAGGACGCTCCTGTCATCGGTGCGTATCCGGTTGCAGACCGCCGTCGCCCACGCATCGGCAAGGAGGGGATCGGGTGCAAAGATCGTGACCGCATCAGCGACCCCGAACGAGAGGGAAGGGCCGACCGTGGCCGATGAGGTGCAGATACCAAACGGTTCTTTTTGTGGCGGGATCACAAACGCGACCTTGTCGGAAAGCGGGGCTGTCCCGGCATGGACGCCCACCCGGACGTCCCGGTCGCTCACGAGCGCAATGTCCCCGCCGTTATCTATTACTCCGAACCGGGCGCCGGCTCCCATCATGGCCTCGATCCCGGCAGATGCAATGGCACCCGCAACGGTCGCCATGGGTCCGACATCGGCTTTTGCAGCGGCGGTTGCCATATGCCGGATCAGGGGTTCGTCCGTATCCGGCTCGTAAGGAAAAAACGTACTCGCAAAAAAGAGGTCGCGGGCGATATACCTTTCGAGTGTCATGCGGGCATTGATCATACCCTCTTTTGCCGCGGCCGCATGAGCGGGTGTTTCCGCGAGGATCGCGGCAAAGGTCTCCCGGTACCGGAACGGCTCGCGGATCATAGGGGCAATGTCAGCGCCTGGTGCGGGCATGCATCCACGCACTTGCCGCAGAGAATGCACCGGTCTTCCGCAATTGCGAGTTTCCAGTCTGCGTCAAACGAGAAGACCTCCCGGGGGCAGATGGAGATGCAGGCGCCGCAGTCCACGCACTCGCTTGCGTTGAGGTTGATCCCGTGTTCGAGCAGTCTTACGGTGGCCCCGAGACGGGTCATGCTTGTCCTGATGAGTTTGCACTGGTCATCAGGGACTTCGATAAGCGCCTCACCTTCTGATGAGTCGATCACGGCCCGTTCGACGCTGATAAGAATCCCGGTGTCCTTGACCACCTGCGCGATGATCGGGGCGTTATTCTTCCCTTTGGAAAAGTTCACGAGCAGTTTCATTTCAGCCACCTCCCGCCGAAGAGCTTCCCGAGGTTGATTGCGGTGAGCATGCCAATCACGTGGCGCTCCCGGTCAACAACCGGCAGCGCACTGATGTTATTCTGTTCAAGTTTTCTGACCGCAATATCGACCGCCTCGTCAGTCGTGGTGGTTATGACTTTCTTTTTCATAATGTCGCTGACCGTGCACGCCTTGCCCGGGTTCGCGACCGCCTTTGAGACATCGAAGGTCGTTACGATCCCCACAAGCCTGCCATCGTTCCCGATAACCGGCAGGTGGTTGGTCTCCCCTTTGAGGAGTTTCTGCGCGGCCGTACGGATCTCCTCCGATTCCCCGACGCTCACGACCTGCCGGTCCATGATGTCCATCACGCGGGGGCCTTTTTTGCTCTCGTGCATCGGATGCACCTTCTTTGTTGCGTCAATGGGCCGGGTGGGCAGGGCCAGCTGCATGCCGCCCCTGCCGATCCAGGATTTGAGTTCCCCGGCGACCCTCCGCGCCCTGCGGAAGCTCGAAAGGGACGAGGTCCGCACCTGTTCTCCATTGATCTCCACCATGCCGGACCGCAGCTCTGCATAGGTCACGCTCCGGACCGGAGGGCGATTGCGGCTCGGCACCCCATAATCAATCAGGTCGACCGAGATATCCTCATCCCCTCTTGCCGTAGCCCGGACAACGTCAAGGTCGAGTACCGGCAGCGGCACCCCAAGCCCCACGTAGAGGGTGACGCCATATCCGGTCATAGTCGCGGCGCGGAGGTACTCGGGGGACATATCCTTTAAATTCCCGGTAACCATCAGCGTCCCGAACCCACCTCCTGGTGAGTGCTGCGTTCCCTCACCGATCACCATGCCCTGCGCGCCGCACAGGAAGATGGGGACGCCGCTTCCGATGAGCCGGAGTTCCGGGTCGTTCGATATCGGGTTCAACACCCCTGCACCAGAGTATGTGATATTACCCGTATTGGGGAGGAGCGTTCCCATGTAGGTGTGCAACAGCCGGTCGGTGGTGTTGGTTGCCGCGTTATACCGCTGGTACGCGTTACGAGGGTTGCACATGATCGCCTGGTTGAGGTTTTCGAGAAGAAGTTCAGTAGTGATCGTCCTGCGCGGGTAGCAGTCAGTGCCCCGTGAGGTCGCCCGCAGCTCGACTGATTTCCCGGAGACGAGGTCCTCCAGAACGTGCGCGCCGCCATACTTCTCTTCGAGCGTATCCGACTGCTGGGTCGCCCCGATATAGGTATCGACTGCAGCAAGACCCCCGTAAGCCTCAACGTCATTGAGCCAGATCCGCTCCATCCGTATCGGGGGTTCCGAATGCCCGAAGTTCAGGAATGCTCCCGATGAACACATCGCACCGAACGTCCCGGTGGTAACAACATCGACTTCCTCAAGCGCGCCCTCCTCCCCCAGTTCACGAACGATCGCGGGCATCTCCTCGGCGGTGACAACACGGGCGTTGCCGTCACGGATGCGCTCGTTGATCTGATCGATGGACTTGTGCATGAAAGAAAATATCATTTTATGAATATTAAAACTCATTGCTATTACCCGAAGTAATATATGATATATATCCCCGTCCCGCGATATACCTGTATATGCACCTGCACGCCTTTACAGAGGAGATGGAAATATTTGCGCCCCCAGCCCTTGCGGAGGAATTCGATGCCGGGAGGATTGGGCTCGTGGTGGAAGGAAGACCGGAGATAGGAACTATCTGCTGCGCGCTGGACGCGACACCCGCAGTAGTCCGGCAGGCTGTCGCATCAGGCGCCGACATGCTCGTCGTGCACCATACGCCGATATGGACGCCGCTTACCGCTTTGACCGGGCGGACCGCCATCCTTATGAAGGAGATTCTCTCCGCGGGGCTGAACGTGTACGTGATGCACACGAATTTTGATCACGCGGCGGGGGGTGTCAACGATGCGCTCTGTGAACTCCTCGGCCTTTCTGACTGTGAACCGATGACCCTCGGCGCGATCGGTACCTGCGCGCTTCCGCTCTCCGGTATTGCGGAGCGCATCGGCGGTAACCTCCGTATATGGGGGAATCTTTCAGCATGCCGGCGGCTCGCGATCGTGGCCGGCAGCGGATTTGATCCGGAATATCTATCAGAGGCGCACCGGCTCGGGGCCGATGCGTTTCTCTCTGCCGAAATGAAACATTCGGTAGCCCGGGCGGCGCCGCTTCCCTGCATCGAGTCGACCCATTACGCGCTCGAGGCGCCGGCCATGAAACGCCTTGCGGCACAGCGCGGCTGGCAGTATATTGATGATCCGCCGCTCTTGTCCGTATACCCATGAAGGATCTCTGGCAGCAGCTGTGCGAGAAAAAAGTGCTGGACGATGCACTTCGCGTCGGGATCGTCGCAGAGTACGGGTCACGGGGAGCAAAGGCACTTGACGCCATCGACCGCCACCTGATAAAAAAATACCTTGATTTCTTTGTTGTCGCCGGATCGACCGGTGAACACGTAGTCTCTGAAAATGTCTGCACATGCCGGGACTTTGCCTTCCGGCAAAAACTCTGCTGGCACCTCATCGCAGTCCGGATTGCGGAGGCGACCGGAACGTTTGAGACCATCAATGCCTGGTACCAGGATAGCTGGAAAAATAAGAGTACCTGATGACGATACCCGTTCCGGTATCATTCATTATATTTGCATTACGCCATTTTTCGTATTGAGATAAATCATCTCCTCGTACGCCCACAGGTACCATACACGGAAGCGTCGAGGGAAGAAAATCTTCAAAACGCCACTATCCTGCCGGCATCACGCAGATGCTGTTCTATGCAAGGGGCATCCATACCCGACGAGAAATGTTCAGGCTGTGCGGGAAAGTCAGTCCGGGAGCATACCGGGCCAGGCATCCCGGCGGCCTTCCGGATGATCCATTCAGGGCAACTGCGGATCTTTTACTCTCCAGCCCCCGCATGCCATAAGCCCATCCTTAATAACCACGAATCTTACCAGTACTATAAATGCAGCATGAGTTTGGCATTCACATGAAAGGAGGTATCATCACCGAGCGGGATCCCGATCTCTCCACGGTCCGTATCCGGGCACCGGCCGGGCTCCTCACTACTGATCAGCTCCGGGGTATTGCAACCATCGCAAAGAAATACGGGACGGGTGTCGTCCACTGTACCACCCGCCAGACCATCGAGATCCCGCATGTCGATCCTGCCCGGCTCAAGCGACTGGCCCGGCAACTCGAAAAGAACGGGACACCGGTCGGCTCGGAGAAAGATGAGGTCGTGAACATTATCTCCTGCCCCGGGGCTGAGCGCTGTAAATACGCGAATATCGATACCATCAGCCTTGCAAAAAGGATCGATGAGAAACTCTTCGGGAAAGTGATGCCGGTCAAGATGCGCATTGCGCTCTCGGGATGCCCCAATGCCTGCACGAGTCCTATGCTCAACGAGATCGGCATCATCGGGAGGATCCGACCGATCCGGACGCCCGGGCTCTGCACCGGCTGCGGCTCCTGTGTCTATTACTGCAAGGAGAATGCCATAAAGATCAGGAACGGGATCTCAGAGCTGGATGAGGATAAGTGCATCCAGTGTGGCATGTGCGTCAAGTCCTGCTCGTTCAACCTGCTCAAGTTGGCACACCACCATTACCTCATCACAGTTGGCGGACGCCGGGGGCGCCACCCGAAGATCGGCAGGGAGCTCATGACCGTGGACACAGAAGAACAGGTCCTCTTTGCCATAGAGAAGATCATCGACTGGGTATACCGCCGGGCGTGGAGCGGGAGGCTGCTTTCCGAACAGCTGGACGAGATTCACTTCGGGAAACTCCGCGAGGAGATCCGGAAACAGGTACCCGGTGCCGGGGCGGCGGGGACAGTTAAGAACTAAAAGCGGAACAGTTCAATCCATTTGCCGGTAACGTTCAGTAACAGGTTCCTTCCTGACAAGTGCTGATCTGCCCTGACGGTTTTCCCAGAGCAGGGGCCGTTTTTACGTTCCTGTTTTAAAAACAGGATTCCTGGACTTATTCTAACTTGAGAATCCACCGCAGCCATTTTTCAATAGTCATGGATAAACGAACGGGTAGGAAACCGGTCTTTTTGTGACGACAAAGCGGCGCCCTAGCCCAGCGTGACATTCTTCCCTGCTTTCCCCACTGCCGCAAGGTAGACCGGCCACTGGGTCTCCGGATCGAGGTTTGCCAGTTTTACCATCATCTCGTCATGGAAGAAGTCCATGGGGCAGACCTCGTACCCGAAGCAGGACGCTGCCATGATCAGGTTCTGGCAGGTGTGGCCGGCCTCGATGAATGCGCTGCGGTAACCGCGGCTGCCGATCGCCCAGACCGTCCGGTAGGGAATTGCAACCCAGAGGAACGTGACCGCAGCCCTTGTCACAATCTTGAAGTTCATGCTTGCAGTGCTCATCTCCAGCGTCAGGCCGGAATCGATCCGTTCGGCCACGATGCGGTGAGATTTCGGGAGGTAGCGATAGAGTCCCGTCTCAAGCCCATCCACATCGCTTGCAACAAAGTAGGTCTCGATCGGGTACCGGGAACCGCTCGACGGGATATTCCGCAGCTGGATCGTCTCTGCCACGGTCCGCTTGAACCCCTGTGTGCACCAGAGAAGGAACGAGAGTTCCTTCAGGGTGATAGACGAACGGGTAAAGAATCCGACCGGTTCCCAGCCTTCGATTGCCGTCCTGACCGGAATGTCCGGCACCTTGAATTTTTTCGGGCTGGGAAGTTTGATGACGGTCTGCCCTTCCCGGACCGGGAGTTCATGGGGCGGTTCCGGAACACGGAGGACAAGGTCGACCGTGGAAAAATCCGGGTACCGCGTACCTTTGATGAATGCATTGCCGATATCGTTCATACAATCCTCTTAAAGATACTCATGTTCCGGACCGGGATTTTACAAAAAAAGGGGTTACGGCCGGTCCGGACGTCTGTGTGTGATGACGTACGGGGCTAGTCATGCCGCTTTCAGGTACAGGTTGGCGAAGACTTCCTTACCCTTGACCTTGGGGTGGCGCTCGCCGAGGTCGCCGATATAGTGGTCGAAGGTGTACTTTGCACCATCGATCTCCTTCTCGACCCGCTCGGTTTTCTGGTAACCAGGCATCATGTACTTAATATTCCCGAGCACGTACATGTCGCCCTTGACCATCTGGCCGCCGACACGTCCTTCGACATCCCCCTTGATGACAACGGTGCCGCCTTCCGCATGGGTGGAGACGTGGATGAATGCATCCTTCTCGATGATAATGGTGCCGCCGAGCATGAAGGTACCGATGTCGTTACCGGCACTGCCCCTGATCCGGATCGTACCGCCCTTCATGCCTCTCCAGTCGCCGCGGTATGCGCAGCCGACATGGTTTTTGGCATCCCCGTCAACGAGGAGCTCTCCGCCTTCCATCTGGATCCCGCAGAAGGAGTCGACGTTGCCGGTGACACGGATTTTTCCGCCTTTCATCCAGCCGCCGACATACATGTCCGCGTTGCCGTTGACCGTGACCGTCCCGGCGGTCATCTTGGAACCGATGTACTTTACGCGGGATGCGTCCCCGGCGATCACGATATCCGTGTCTGCCGCTGTGGCTCCCGGAGAACCGGAGACCTCAAAGTAGTCCCCGAGCGTGACGTGGATCTTCCCTTCGTGGGCAGGGAGCGCTGCGATCTGAGCCGGCGTCTTGCCGGAAAAGGTATCGGGGGTGATGCTGTAGCCCTCGAGCATCAGCTCGGGGACCTTCGTGGGTTTTAACGTGACTGTTGCCATGATCGCACCTCAGGCCTCCACATCGACGTTGATGACGAACGGGTGCGGGGCGAGGTAGTCTTTCACCGAGTAGTTCTCCAGCTGGACCGTGTAGTCCGTGGTGAAACTCTGCGTAATATCGCGCTTCACCTGCGGGTTCTCGGGCATGTTGACATTGACCCAGACGGTCTTCTTGTGGCCGTGGCCGAGGACTTCGCCATCTTTGACCACGATCTCGCCGGATTTGACAAAGCAGGCCGCCCGCTGGAACGCAGACTCGATCTTTTCGGGATCGGAGGGCATGTTTCTGTAGTCGAGGTCAAAGACAGCAACATCGGCGATCATGCCGGGCGCAAGGCCACCGTAGAAGTTACTGAGGCCGAGACATCTGGCCGGACCGGAGCGGGTCATCTGGGCGATCTCGTAGAGGGTGAGTTCACGGTCGATCCCGTGAAGGTTCGTGGCGTCGATGACCTTGTCCTTGTGCTTGAACGAGTCGAGCACCGCTTCACGGGCCTTCTTGCTCATGAGCCACTTGATGACGCGGGGGTACCGGGTAAACGGCCCTGCGTTCGGGTGGTCGGTGGTGATGAAGGTCCGGTTCATGTCCTTTGCAAAGAGGGCAAGTTCCAGGCCGATTGCCCACTGGATGTCGCAGACCTTGATATTCGGGTCGTAGACGTACGGGACGACACCCGCAGCGGTCTCCATCTCGACATCGACATTGGCCCATTTTAAGTGGTTGAGGCCGTTGAGGTGGTGCTCGAAGGGGCCGTCGGCAGTCATCGTGGTGGTCTCGTCAAGGGTGACGTTCCCGGTATCGACCGTGATCGCCTTGTTCCTGTTCACGTAGTCCATGACTTCCTTTGCCTTGGACTCGAAGTTCGCCCAGCTGTCCCCTCCATACGAGTGAAACTGGAGGTGGGTGGAGTGCATGACCTGTTCGCGGCCGAACTTATTCTTCGGCTTGACACTCTCGGCGATCTTCAGCGATTCAAGGGTGAGCTGGTAGTTGCCGGGGTTACCAAGGTTGTTCTGGTGGATATGCATCGAATGAGGGAGGCCGAGGTACTCGTTTGCCTTGAGGAGACCGGTGATGATCTCACGGGGCGTGATCTCGAAGTACGGGACGACATCGTCAAGGCTGAGGCAGTTGAGCCCCCAGCCCCAGGCTGCGGTGCCGCCGGGGTTGACGCACTTGACACCAAAGCCCTTCGTGGCCTTGAGGAGCCAGGCGATATAGGCTGCCGTGTTCTCGACTTCGCCCTTCTTTAAGTAGTCCATGACAAACCAGTTGTTACCAAAGACCGGCAGCGCCGCCTCATCGATGATTGGGGTGTCGTGGATCTCCTCATGAACATGCGGGGAGTGGATCGGGGGCATCGCGGCTTCCATGACGAAGCCATAGCCCATCCGGGCATAGTCGTACCCGGTCTTGAAGGTGCTTGGGATCGAGAAGCCGGATTCCATGCGGTAGCCGTTCTTCTGTGCCATCGCACTCCGGGAAGTTCCTGACAAGAGCTTGTCCTCGGGGCGCATCAGGCGGCCGACATTGACCTTGGGTCCGGCCACGTGGGCGTGGACATCTACCCCGCCGGCCATGACGAGTTTGCCCTTCGCGTCGATGACCCTGGCCGACGAGCTGACCTTGTCGACGATCTTGCCATCTTTTATGGCAACATCGCCGACATCGCCATCGATCTTCCGTGACGGATCGATAACAAATCCTCCCCTGACGAGAATTTCTCCTGATGACATTTCAGCTCACCGCCGTGTTGGTGTTATGCGGGTATTTCCGGTTCTCCTTTGCGGCAAGCCAGATGGGTTCCGTGTTGGTCAGTTCGCACATCCGCTCGTAGACCCGGTCGAAGAGTTCCTCGTCGCTTGGTACGCCCGGCAGGCCCTTGAGAACGGCCTTGAACTGGATCGGGACGTTGTCCATCCGGTAGACGACGCCCGGTTCATCGACGCCGGCGATCCTGACCGGTATGTGGAGGTCTGCGATCTCGCTTGCCATGCAGAAGTTGGGGTCCACCGCGATGAACGGGTGCTTCTTCAAGTGCTGGACTGCCTGAATGGGGAAGTGGGCGCCTGCGTCGGTACCGACATTGACAAAGCAGTCCACTTCGTCCCTCATCGCAAGGTCAACGGAGCTCGTCTCGCCCGGGTTCATGTGTGCGTGGGTGCCTTTGGAGAGGTCGATACAGTACGGGAACCCAAACTGCCATGACCAGACCTGGCCGGGGCCGGCGATATTGTAGTGGCCCCGCATCGCCATGATCGAGCACTTGGTGTGGGAGTTGAGATCACGGGTCAGGCTGATGGCGGCATCGATGTTGTGGTTGCGGCCATCCGTGTGGGTGCAGCCCATGCCGAAGAAGATCATGCAGAAGCGGGCCTTCTTCATGATCTCGACAGATTTCTTGATCGTCTCCTTGTCGATACCGGCTACCTTGTCGGGGATGTCATAGCCCCGGAGTACGGTCCGGAATGCGTCGAAGAGCTCGTAATCGTGGCCTTGGTCGAGCATGAGGTGGACGTCGGCGAGTTTTGCGGTATCGGTCTGGCGCGGGTCGACGCTGATGACCGTCCGCTGCATCTGGCCCTTCGCGGTGAAGTAGCCGCGGGGGAAGATCGAGTACCGGGAGGTGTGGCGGGGGTGGGCGTGCATCGGGTTGCAGCCCCAGAATACCACGACATCGGCACGGTTCTTGGCCTCGCCGAGCGTGCAGCTCGGGTAGCCGTTGTCGAAGATTGCAAGGAACGAGGGGCCGTGGCAGATGGTGGCGCAGTTGTCGAGCACCGCGCCGGACTTCTCGGCAATGCGGCCAACCGCGCTCATGCCCTCGCAGTTGGTGGAGCCAAAGCCGTAGATGAGGGGCTTTTTTGCGGCGAGCATGGTTCTTGCCATCCAGTCGATCGCCTCGTCGTACGGGATCTCCTTCATGGAGCCGTCGGGCTGGCGCATCCGCGGGAGCCGCGGGCGGGTGGGGTCGTTTGCGTGGTGGAAGAGGTTGTTTCCGATAATGCACGCGTTGTGGACTTCAAGGATCTGGGTCTCGTCGTCGGACACAAGGATCTCGACATCGTCGCAGGACGACCCGCAGTACGGGCATCCGACACCTTTGATCAGTTTTGGCATAACTTATTTCCCCCCTTTCCAGAGCCCGACCGAACCCTGCACGAGCTCGAGGGCGGTCTTGAGTTTTTCATCCATTGCCGGTTCGATTGTCACCGGGAACCCGCTGTACTGGGGGGTACCGGTGGACTGGGTCCGGGGCGGCACGACCTGGTTTGCCCAGACTCCCTGCCGGATGTGGGCAAGGCCGGGCGGGCAGTACTGGGTGGGCTCGATGGCCTTCACGATGACACTGCCACATTCGCTCGTGACGCGGACATTGGTGTTTCTCCAGATGCCCAGTTTCTTCATGTCTTCGGGGTTCATCTCGCAGATCGAGCAGGCTTCGAAGTAGTCGGGGTTGGTCTTGCCCTTCTCCATTGCGGCCCCTTCCTCGATCGAGCGCTGGGTGATCATGTTCAGGGTAATTTTTGTCATGGCCTGTTCACCAATCCTTACACCATGCCAAGGGCTCCGGTCTCTCCCCTTCCGGAAAGGGTGATCACCTTGTACGGGCAGGCTCCGACACACACACCGCAGCCTGCGCAGAGTTCCATCTTCACGTCAAGGCTGATCGATTTCCCGTCCTTGACATGGTAGATCTTCTCCTTCGTCACCGGGTCGAACGTATAGAGCTCGATCGCATTCACCGGGCAGGCAACCACGCAGTTCCCGCACCCGGTGCACCGGTTAATGTTTACATGTACTGAAAACGCCATGCACATCACACTCCGATTAAAAGTTAATATATTTTTTACCAATTGATCGTTGGTTTACTGAAATTAATAAACCTTTTGAAAAGCACATTCATATCTATTAAATCATACAGAGAATTCAGATATAATTACAGATGCCAAATGCCAGCTGAAAACAAAAAATATACTATTTATTGGAATTCAACCCCATGATATTCATGGAAAAAGGATACCGTCACGATAATGAGGATTTTGACGCCCGCATCAAGGCCTGCGGGGTTTCTGAACCGGTGAGCACGTACCTTTCCCGGTGTGCACAATTCCACTCGTCACCTGCACCGGGTCTTCTTATCGGCGCATTCATGGTGGACTACGCACTCGAACTGCTGGGTGCACAGCCCGGGGAAAAGCTCTTCTCGGTCTGCGAGACCCCCAAGTGCCTTCCCGATGCACCTCAGGTGATAGCCCATGCCACCACCGGGAACGGACGGCTGAAGGTGGTCCCCATCGGGAGGTTTGCCCTCACCATGAATCGGGCCTCGGACAAACCCACCACGGATGGGATCCGGGTCTATGTCGATCCCCAAAAGATCCGGCAGTTCCCGGTCATTGATATCTGGTTCGCGAACAGCCTCACGTTCAACAAGCACACGATGGGAACGAATCTCCAGGAGCAGATCTTTCGTGCCGGGCGGAAAATCCTCTCGTACGAGAAGGTCCGGGTACCGGTGAAGATCAAGGAGGCCTGGCAGCCGGTGACGTGCCCGACCTGCGGCGAGACCGTGCCGGATTACCTGGTTGTTGACGGGAAATGCGGTGCCTGCGGGCCGATGAAATATTATGAGAAGATCTAGGCCGGGTGGGACGTGGCTCCACGCGATGGTCTAAATTTTGCTAAGTAGTCATCCCCACTATTTTAGTGACAGGTTATTACGACCTCTCTCCGCCTCGTGGCCCGTCACAGGCACGGCCGGGCAAATATGAGTACGAGAAAACACACCTTGATCCGCCGCGGGGGCGCCCCGTCGGGGGCGGCTGCTCTCCTCGTCCGTGGGAATGTGGGCAACAGCCCCCACGATATCCCCACCTCACTATCCGGATCTTTCGGCCAGACCCAAAGATTTCCGGAAAAGTCCGGACTAAGGGCTAAAGATTCTGGAAAAGAGCGGCTCAGCTGCTGAAGATTCTGAGAAAAGTTCAGCTCGCGACCCGGCAATTTCCAGAAATGATCGCCCCCACCCCCGGCTTCAAAAAAATCAGGCACTCCCCTCCTCCCCACTCTGCGGTCCGCAAAAAAAATGATCGGACCGATCGTTTTCAAAATTGATCGGGGCGACCGCTCACATTCCAGTACTATAATGTGTGTTTCCACTGGAATTTCAGACGAGACGGAGTGGTCGGTCCGATCGTTTTCAGAATCGATCGGTCCGGCCAATTTCAAAATTGGTCGGGGTCACCCTCAACACAAACGATGAAGGCATACCCCCCTCCCCTCCGCTTCATGCTCCACAAAAAAAATGATCGGACCGATCGATCTCAAAATTGGCCACCGCCTACCCCCCCCTCTGCTCAAAATGAAGGGGGGGATATCCATTTTGTTTATTCCGGGAGGATCGGCTCCCGGACCGGACATAAGGATCCGGTACAGGGACTGGTCCTAATCACAGACCCAGAAGCACTGGCCGTACTCGCTGCACCAGAAATGACAGTACTGCGCCGTGTGGACCTGTGCGGCAGCAAGGCCGATGACGGCCTGCACCGCAAGAGCTGCCACTGCGGCCACAACCACCAGAGACAGGATAAAGACCGCCCTGCCCACAAGGCTATTATTAAGGATCCCGTTCATCATCATCTACTTCCTGATCTGACCGATCGTCCCCTTACCCGTGCCATGGGATATCCCGTCGTTGAGTGAAACAATTTTTGCAGTCAGGATGCCCCGATATGCCCTGCCATAAACGTTCTGTCCTCCTTTTATCCAGCCCGGGTACAACCGCCGGTCCAACCTGCCCGTACCAGGGAACCAGCAAAAACCTTCCGGACAGGCGCCTAGAACATTTCAGGATAAGAATAGTGAGTGGGAGGAGTAAGCCTCCTTCTGTTCATGCGGCATTCAGCTCTGCGCCATACCCGGGCGGATACCGAGCGATCCATTGCCCTGTTCTGGCTTGCACCCGCAGGGATTCGCCGTTTCATCGTATCCTGTTCCGTTAAAGCGCTCAGCGGGTTACTCGCGCGGTTGCCCGCACTTCTTGCCCCGGGGGGCTCAGCCGCATCATGACTGGGAACAGGCCGTGTCGTTTCTGTGCCATTGCCGTGACTCTCGCCACCCATACTTGCGTATGGCTGCGTGCCCGGTGGGTGGGGGGACTTTCCTCAGCAGCACAAAGGCTACCGTCAGCCGCTCTCTCCCTCTCACGACAACATATGCGTGAACGGGCCTTAATAATAGCACCGTTTGAAGTGCACGGATACGCCTTTTTGCGGCTCCCGTGAAGGATAACTAATTAAACGGGCCCTGCGGAAAGTGTCACAGAAAAGAGGTATGCATCATGCAACTGCTGACTCCCGATGAAGGGTTACTTGCCGTCCGGCTCGCCCGGGGGGCCATTGAATATACGATTGCGAAAAAACCAAAACCAATGGTTAAACTGACACCGGTCTTTGGCGAAAAACGCGGGGTTTTTGTGACCCTGACCAGGGAGGGTCAGCTCCGGGGCTGCATCGGGTTTCCCTACCCGGTCATGCCGCTTGGCGATGCTATTGAGGATGCCGCCGTTGCGGCAGCTCTTGAAGACCCCCGGTTTCCCGGGGTCGGAAAAAACGAGCTTGGCTCCCTTGACTTTGAGGTGACTGTGCTTACTGTCCCCTTAACCCTCGAATGTGCCCCGCAGGACCGCCCGGCCCATGTGGAGGTCGGGCGTCACGGCCTTATCGCCCGGGGCTTTGGCACAAGCGGTCTTCTGCTCCCCCAAGTGGCAACCGAGTACGGCTGGGACGCGAAGACTTTCCTCGAACATACCTGCGAAAAGGCCGGGCTGCCCCGTTCCTGCTGGACAAAGGATAACATGGAGATCCTTACCTTCGAAGGCCAGATATTTACGGGTTCGTTTAAGGGATCGGTTTAACAGACCAGACCGCCAATCAACTAGGAACAGGAGTACCCCGCAGGTATGGCGATCACCTTCGAGAGTCTGGACAGCGATATTGCAGGGCGCACCGGAAAACTGGGGGCCGGAAAAAAAATGATCCGGACCCCCGCCCTGCTGCCGGTCATCAACCCCCACCTGATGCTCGTAACCCCAAAAGAACTCCGGGCCATGGGGGTTGAGGCTCTCATCACCAACGCTTACATCTTCTCCCAGAGCAGGCAGTACAGCGAGCGGGTAAAGGAAGAGGGGCTGCACCGGCTGCTCGACTTTGACGGCCTGATCATGACCGACTCGGGGTCGTTCCAGCTCTCGGTCTATGGCGAAGTCTCGTTCACGAACGAGGAGACACTTTCCTACCAGCGGGCAATCGGAAGCGACATCTGGGTACCGCTTGACCTCCCGACCTCCCCGGATGCCGACCGGATTACAGCTGAACGGGAACTCGCAATAACCATGGAACGTCTCCGTGAGGCAAAGGAACTCTTCGGGAATGATGCGCCGCTCGCCGGGCCGGTGCAGGGCGGGATCTTCCCTGACCTCCGCGAACAGGCAGGAAAAGCAGTCGGTGACCTCGGCTTTGCTTTTTGCCCCATCGGTGCGGTTGTGCCCCTCATGGAGGCCTACCGGTACCGGGATCTCGTCGACGTGATCATGGCCGCGAAGCGGACGATCCCCCGCTCTGCATGCGTTCATCTTTTCGGGGCGGGCCACCCGACGATGTTCGCGCTCGCCGCAGCGATGGGCTGCGATCTCTTCGACTCGGCCGCGTACGCGCTCTACGCAAAGGAGGGGCGGTACCTCACTACTCATGGGAGTTTCAAAATCGACGAACTCACTGACCTGCCCTGTGCCTGTTCGGTCTGCCGGAGCCATACAGCTGAAGAACTTCGAACCGCAAAAGATCGGACCCGGCTTCTCGCGCTCCACAACCTCGCCGTTACCCTCGCCGAGATCGCCCGGATCCGTCAGGCGATCGCGGACGGGACGCTCTGGGAACTCGTGGACGACCGGTGCCGGAACCACCCCCAGCTTCTCGCCGGTTACCGGGAACTGCTCGGGCACAATACAGAACTCGAAGCCTTCGACCGGGCCTCCAAGCGCCGGTTCTTTTACCGGGGCGATGAGAGCTGCGCCCGTACCGAGGTGCTCCGGTACCAGCGGCAGCTGGCCCGTCTGCGTCTCGGAAAAAACGTTCTGGTTGCCTGCGATTCCGGGCACCGCGAGGGCTATGACGACGTGCTCTTCTTCAAACCGCCGTTCGGGCCCTACCCGCCGGGATTAAAAGAGACATTCCCCATCGGCCCGACCGAGATCCCCCCATGGGACTCAGCTATGGTACGCCAGGGGTGCCGGGGCATCCGGGTGCTTGCCGAGAGCCATAAATGGAGCAGGATCTCGGTCTCGGGCCTTGCCAGATGGCAGGAGATCTTCTGCGACGAGGCCGGGGATGTGGCGGAGCTGGTCGAATGATCCGATTCGATATCAAAAAGCGAGACGGGCTTGCCCGGGCCGGTCTTATGACCGGTGAGGGGCTGCCGGGATCACCGGTGCCCTTCCCTGCCGTGCTCGATACGGCGGACCTCTTCCCCGCGCTCGATTCGCGGGCCGGTACCAACGTCCCGCTTTCCGCCCCGTCGGCATTTGCCGCTGCCTATGTTCCCACGGGCACCGGCCAACCGGTCACCATCCACCCGGCGTTAGAAAACCCGGCTGCAGGCGGGGATGTCGTGATGGCCGCAAACTGGCACACGGCGCTCGCGAACCCCCGGCAGTACGTCGCCTGGCTCAAGGCACTCCGGGAGAAAACTCCGCCCGATACCCTATGGTACACGCCGGCCGCAGCCCTCCCCTCGAACGTCCATATCCTCTGCCACACAGGATTCGGGCTCTTCGATTATACCGGTGTTGATCTCGCATCCGCGCAGAGGCTCTTCTGCACGCCCGAAGGCGAGTTTGCAGCAGGAGCTCAGACGGCCGGTCTCTGCGGCTGCGAGGGCTGCCGGAGTGGCGACCTGAACCTGCACAACCGGCTCGCGCTGGAGCACGAGGTTGCGCTCGCCCGGTATTTCATCGGGCAGCAAAAACTCCGCGAGCTCGTGGAGGCCCGGTGCCGGATGAACGCAAACCACGTTGCCATCATGCGCCATCTCGACCAGGATTATGCGTGGTCCGAACCGTACTCCCCTGTTGCACGCAGCGGTGTGATGCGGGCAAACTCCGGGGAATCGATGCAGCGTGTCGAAGTAAGACGGTTTGCAGAACGCCTCCTCACCCGGTACCAGCCGCCGAAGGCAACGGTTGCCGTCCTCCTGCCCTGCTCGGCAAAGAAACCCTACTCGCTCTCGCAAAGCCACCGCAGGTTCCAGCAGGCGATCGCGGGCCGGGCCCACGAGCTGATCGTCACCTCCCCGCTTGGTCTTGTCCCCCGGGAGCTCGAATGCGTGTACCCGGCCATGCACTACGATGTCCCGGTTACCGGCTACTGGGACGCGGAGGAGTGCGCATACATCTCGGATATCCTCTCCCGCTATCTCTCGCTGCATCCCTATGACCGCGTGATCGCCCATCTCGAAGGCGGTGCGCTCAAAGTTGCGGAGATGGCGGCAGAGCGGTGCGGCATCCCGCTCGAGTACTCCTGCCGGGACCGTCCCGCCGGGGAGGAGGCCCTTGTCCGGCTCAGCCGGGCCCTCGACTGCGAGCGCCGGGTAAAAGACGACCGGCTCCACGGTATGCTCTCATACCAGTTCGGGTGCGATGTGGACACGAGAAGCATGCTTTCCCGGGGCCACTTCCCGGAACTTTTCTACGCGAAGAACAACCAGCAGCTTTTCTCAATTGACACCGGCACCGGCCTGCTCCGCCCGACATTCGAGGGCTGGGGCCTGCTCCCGCAGGGATACCGGGTGACCATCAGCGACTTTGTGCCCGAAGGGGACGTGCTGGTCCCGGGCGTAGTGGACGCCGATCCCGTCATTCGCGAAGGGGACGAGGTGCTTGTGGTCGGGCCAAAGGCGCTGGCTACAGGAAAGGCGGCGATGCCGGCGGCAGAGATGAGAGGATCCCGGCGTGGCGTGGCCGTCCGGGTGCGTAAAATAAAGAAGTTGTAGGTTCAATTCGTAGGATACAATCGCAGATTATCCATGGAGTGAAGTACTTGTTTTATCCTGATACGACTGTACAGGCGAGGTGGGAGATATGACGTCCCCCATCGTGATTGCCGTCCCCAGAGAACTCACCTTCGGGGAACAGCGGGTGGCGACCGTGCCGGACGCGGTCCGGAACTTTACAAAATCCGGCTGCGAGGTACGGGTCGAGCATGACGCAGGTGCAGGGGCATACTATCCTGACGCCGCGTTTGAGGCAGCAGGGGCAAAAATCATGCCCGAACGGGCCATGTTGCTTGACGGAGCAAGGATCGTGCTGCGCGTCCAGCCGCCGACAGCCGCAGATGTCGAAGCGCTTGAGGAAGGAACGATTGTGATCGGGTTCATGAATCCCGCAAACAACCTTGAAGCAATAAAAAGGATGCGTGACCGGAAAATTACCGCTTTTGCTCTCGAACTGGTCCCGCGGATCTCCCGCGCCCAGAGCATGGATGCGCTCAGCTCGCAGGCAACGGCCGGCGGGTATGTCGCGGTTATCCTTGGTGCTGAGAACTGCCCGAAATTCCTGCCGATGCTGACAACCGCCGCAGGCACGATCCGGCCCTCAACGGTTCTTGTCCTTGGTGCCGGCATCGCCGGCCTCATGGCGATTGCCACAGCAAAGCGGCTCGGGGCCCTTGTCGAGGCCTACGATGTCCGGCGGGCCGCGGGCGAACAGGTGAGGAGCCTTGGCGCAAAGTTCCTCGAACTCGAGATCAATGCCGAAGGCCAGGGCGGCTACGCGCGCGAGCTCACGCCCGAAGAAAAGGCAAAGGAGCAGGAGATGGTTTCTGCCGCAGTCGCCCGGGCAGATATTGTCATCACGACCGCCGCGATTCCCGGCCGCAGGGCACCGGTGCTTGTCACCCGGGAGACCGTTGCTACGATGCATTCTGGTGCAGTTATCATCGATATGGCAGCCGAGACAGGTGGCAACTGCGAACTGACGCAGGCAGGAAAAACGATCCATGAGCACGGCGTTACCATCATCGGCCCGCAGAACCTCCCGGCCCGGGTGCCGTTCCATGCAAGCCAGATGTACGCGAAGAACCTGCAGTCATTCCTCTCGCTCCTCATCGATAAGGACGGGGCACTCGTGACCGGGTTTACCGACGAGATCCTCGCTGCAAGCCTCCTCGTGCATGCGGGGCAGGTCCATCACCAGCCGACACGCGATCTCCTCGGGGGGACCAAACCATGATCGATACCACCCTGCTCTGGACCGCGGTCTTCATCGCAATGCTCGCCGCATTCGCCGGCTATTTCGTGATCAGCCGGGTCCCTGTCATCCTCCACACGCCGCTGATGAGCGGCTCGAACTTTATCCACGGGATCGTGCTCATCGGCGCCATGGTCGCGCTCGGCCTTGCTACGACCCCGCTCGAACAGGCCATCGGTTTTATAGCAGTTGTCCTCGGGGCAGCAAACGTGACCGGTGGCTATGTCGTGACAGAAAGGATCCTCCAGATGTTTGACCGCAGCGGGAAGAAACAAAAAGAAGGAGGCCTGAAATGATCGACCTCTCCTGGATCATCGACCCTGTCTATATCGCGACCATCTTCTTCTTCATCATCGGCCTGCACCGGATGAGCCACCCGCTCACTGCCCGCAGCGGGATAGTCTGGGCTGGTGCCGCGATGCTGATTGCGACGCTCGCGACCTTCCTGACCACAAACCTTACCAATTTCGCTCTGATTGCCATAGGGATCGTCATCGGCGGCGGTTTCGGATACATCGCGGCAAAGAAGGTCGCGATGACCGGCATGCCCCAGATGGTCGCCCTTTTCAACGGCATGGGCGGCGGGGCGGCAGCCGGCATCTCGGCTGTCGAACTCCTTCGTACCATTGATGCAACAAGCTCCCTTGCTATCATCGGTGGCATCATCGGGGCCGTCTCATTTGCGGGCAGCATCATCGCATTCATGAAATTACAGGGCTGGATGCGGCCGCGGCCGGTCACCTTCCCGGGCCAGCAGGTTGTGAATACGGCAATCCTCGTGCTGGCCATCCTTTCCGGGGCGTTTATTATCCTCACCCCGGCCTGGCTCCCATTCGGCGTCCCAATGTACCTCCTGCTGTTCTTTGTCCTCTCGCTCATTTTCGGTGTCCTCATGACACTTCCGATCGGCGGGGCTGACATGCCGGTCGTGATCTCGATGTACAACGCGGCCACCGGCCTTGCGGTCGCACTCGACGGGTTCTCGTTCGCAACCCCCAACTACGCGATGGTGATCGCGGGTATCATTGTTGGCGCAGCGGGTTCGCTCTTAACCCTCCAGATGGCAAAGGCGATGAACCGCTCGATTACCAACGTCTTCTTCGGCGCATTCGGCGCGACCGAGGAAGACAGTCATTCGATCCAGGGCAGCATGAAGCCGGTCGAGGCAAATGACGTTGCCGTGATGCTCGCCTATGCAAACAAGGTGATTATTGCCCCTGGCTATGGCATGGCAGTTGCCCAGGCCCAGCAGAAGGTAAAGGAACTCACTGACCTTCTCGAAAGCAGGAACATCCCGGTGAAGTTTGCAATCCACCCGGTTGCCGGACGGATGCCCGGGCACATGAACGTACTCCTTGCCGAAGCAGGGGTTGCCTATGACCGGCTCTTCGACCGGGACGAGATCAACCCGGAGTTTGCCGGCACTGATGTGGTGCTCGTGATTGGGGCAAACGACACGGTCAACCCGGCCTCCCACCGGCAGGGAAGTCCGCTCTACGGCATGCCCATCCTTGACGTGGAGCAGGCCAAGAACGTGATTGTCCTCAAGCGTGGCCAAGGGAAGGGCTTTGCCGGGATTGAAAACGACCTGTTCTACCGGGACAATACACGGTTGCTATACGGCGATGCGCAGGAATCTGTCGGAAAGGTCGTGCAGGCACTCAAGAAGTTGTAAGGATTCCCCTGAAGGCTACAGGGATATATAAATTAACCAAACCATTTCGGCTTAAATCATGGTATATACTATTCACGCAATTAAAGTTTATTTGTTATTAGGACAAGTGTAATTGATAATTGGAGATTTGAAAAATTTAATAGTATCCATCCATATTAATCAGATCTTTCGATATTGTTCGATTCCAATACAACACTTTCAACAACTGTTTTGTAACATTTCCTTCAGAAGCAAAAATCATCAAGGTCAGGTTTCTCTTATTGAGATCCAGGAATGGCGATCCATCAATGCGATTCTTCCCTCTCCCTGCTGATACAGGGAGTCGCTCGGGCGCCTGCCGGGCCCTCGCTGGGCAAGTGCGGTTGATCCCACCCTGTTCCGCTGCGGGGGCGCCCCGTCGGGGGCGGCGGCACTCCTCGCTCGTGGGGTTATGGGGGCGACAGCCCCCATCCTCTGGATTCGTTTCCAAAGCCCGGCAACTCGTTACATACAGCCACCCGGACTTTTCTTTGAAAATTTCCGGTCGCGAGCGGACAATTCCGGAAAAAGCCCGGGGGTAACCCCGACCTCCAAAAAATCGGTAACCCCCCCTACCTCCCGCACCGCAAAAAAATTGATCGGACCGATCGATCTCAGTGATAGGTTGGGGCGACCTGAGATCCACGCGGGATCTGGGGCACCCCCTCTCCCGACCAACTTTTGTAAAGCCGGGGACCCCTCCCCCCACCTCTCTTGGCATGAGGGGGGACTACCTCCTTTGTTCCAGCACCGGGACGTATGCTCCGCGTGGAGCCTCCGACGAACGGAGGGATCCCCCTCCGTACTCTGATGAAGGAGGGGGTGGCCGATCGTACGAATGGGTGGGAGTACCCCCCATGGCCTTGCGGACATGAGGCAGCCCCTACCCCCCATCCTTCTTTTTTTGCGGGCGGGTGTTACCCCCATCGGCACAAGACCTCATGGTCCTTGCGGTCCTACACCATTCCGCCACGATATCTCCCACACGTTTAAGAACAAATATCGCCCACATGTAGAGAAAACAGTATAAGGAGTGAATTAACATGGACTTTGGAAATCTGGGCGGAATCGGCGGATCGGTTGCCGGTTTCATAGCAACACCGGAAGGGCAGACTGCAGTAAAGAATTTCCTTGCGACACCGGACGGAATGACCCTGCTTAAGAATTTTGCCGCAACAGCACAGGGCCAGCAGGTCATCATGAGCATCCTTCCCTCAGTTCTTGACGGGATGAATCTGCCGGAACCGGTCAAGGCGATGATCAAGAGCGCTGTCCCAACCCAGCAGTAACCTCATCAATTTATCTTTTTTTGCAGTCGGATCAGAACCGGAGTATATTATTCCTGCCGCAAACGATCCCTCAAACGGTGATCTTATAATGTTACCGGATAGATTGTGTACCTAGTGCAAGGGGGAATTTTTATCGAGGATACCATACCAATTCCTGACGGTCAGGTAGCACGCAAACAGCTGCACTTCTTCTGGCTTGCCGACTGCTCTGACTCGATGCGGGGCAAGAAGATTGCAACGCTCAACCAGGCCATCCGCGAGGCACTTCCTGAGATCCAGAAAGCGGTCGCAGCGTACCCGCAGGTCGATATCCGGATGCGGGCAATAAAATTCTCTGACGATGCATCCTGGCATGTCGGACCCGACGCGGTTCCCCTTAATGAATTTGTCTGGCCCGAACTGGAAACAAGCGGCCTTACCGCAACGGCAAAAGCGCTCCGTCTTCTCGCCGGGGAACTTTCCATAGAACGCATGCCCCGCCGGGGACTCCCGCCGGTCTGCATCCTCATCTCAGATGGTTTCTGCACCGATCCCCGCGAGGAGTATGATGCAGCTATCGCTGACCTCGGGAAGATCCCCTGGGGCATCAAGGCGGTCAGGCTTGCCATTGCCATTGGAGATGAATCGGATTACAATGCGCCCGAACTGCTCAAGTTCGCAAACCAGGAATCAGTCGGCCTCATCAGGGCGCATTCCCCTGAGGAACTGGTTGCGTATATCAAGTGGGCCTCGGTCAGTGCATCGGTGGCATCGTCACGTGGCCGGAGCAGGGGGGAGCCGGCTGCCGATGACATCTCGAATGTTTCTCTCGAATCCCCACCGCAGATGATCACGTCCAATACCGATCTGTTCTGAACGTATCATGCCATCGCCAGAAGAGTTCTCCTGCACCTGCGACACCGGCCTTGGCTGGGTATTCGGGTGCAGCAGGACCGGGGCCGCCCATGTACGGGCTCGCCGGCCCTGCGAGGACTCCTATGCACTCTGGAGCGGATCGGCCGGGGCACAGCCCTGCATAGCGTTTGCCATTGCTGACGGTCATGGCGATCCCCGGCACGACCAGAGCAGGACCGGAGCAGCCCTTGCCGTGGATGCGGGTATCGCGGAACTTGTCGCATTTCACCGCTCCTATGCCGACGGGAGCATTCCCCGCCAGCAGTTCCGCGCCGGTTTCAAAACTGATTTTCCCCGTCGCGCCACCCGTCACTGGAGGGAGCTTGTCGTGCAGGACGCCGGAGGGCGGACACTTCCTCCTGCCCCGGCATCACCTGCAACCGGACAGGACCAGAATTTTACCCGGTATGGGACGACCCTGATCACTGCGCTCGTAGTACATGACAGCATCCTTGTCGGCCAGATCGGCGACGGTGATCTCCTGCTGGTCATGCCTGACGGCAGCATCGATTTTCCCCTCCCGCGCGATCCCGTGCTTGCGGGGAACGAGACTCATTCGCTCTCGTCTCCCGATGCTCACCTGCTCTGGAGAACCGCCACCCTTGATCGGGGGCAGGGTGGCATCATTCTCGCCGCGACCGACGGGATCTCAGATTCCTTTAACGGGGCGGAGAGCGAGGAGTTTTCAATTTTTATCCACAGTCTGGTCGACCGCATCCGCACGTACGGGACCGAGGCCGTGGCCGCTGCCATGGGCAGCTGGCTGGACCGCTTTTCAGCGATTGCAAGCGGCGACGATATGACGCTCGTATGGGCCTGTATCAACCCGGAAGAGCAAACCCCGTACAAACCACGGCCGAAGGCGAATGCGCCCGTTTCTGCAGGGCAGGGCTGGTAACAATGCCGCTCGCCGCGGGCCAGCGCCTCCATGCCGAGCAGCTCGGGACAATGCTGCACGTCATAAAAAAGATTGGCGAGGGGACGCAGGGAGAGGTCTACCTCGTGGAAGGTCCGCAGGGATATCAGACCGTGAAATGGTACAAGCCCGAGCAGGCAACCCCGGATCAGAGGGTGGCGATCTCCTACCTCGTCCGGACCGGGCCGCCATACGGGGCGGCAGGGAAACGGTTCATCTGGCCACTCGATCTGGTCACTACAGCCGGGGCAAAACAATTCGGCTACCTGATGGCCCGGATAGACACGCAGCGGTTCGCCGAGCTTGGCGAAGTCTGGGCGCATTTAAAACCGGTCCCGGGCATCTCCGCACTCTGCGAGATCTCGTACCAGCTCGCAAACAGTTACCGGGCGCTCCATCTCTCCGGTCACTGCTACCGGGACATCTCGGCGGGAAACCTGATGTTTGACCCGAAGACCGGCGATGTGCTCATCTGCGACAACGATAATGTCGGTGTCAACCGCCAGTCCCACAGCCAGGTCTGGGGAACGCTTGAATATATGGCGCCGGAGCTGATCCGCGAGGAGAGCGACCCCTCCACCGAGACCGACCTTCATGCCCTCGCAGTCCTGCTCTTCTACCTCTGGGTCTGGCACCACCCCTTCCATGGCGAGATGGAATACCGTTACCACTGCTGGGACATCCCTGCAAAAAAACAGGTCTACGGGATCTCCCCGGTCTTTGTCTTCGACCCCGCAAACCCGAAAAACCAGTTGCCCAAAGACCCGGATTACGCCATCGCACGCGAGCGCTGGGAACTCTGCCCTCCCGAACTCAAAGCGATGTTTATCCGGGCATTCACCGAAGGGCTTAATAATCCTGGACGGAGGGTGACCGAGGGAGAGTGGCAGACCCTCTTTCTTTCCCTCAGGGATCGGCTGGTGCCCTGCCTGCACTGCCATGCAGAAAATTTTACGGATGTGACACGCCCCCCTATTTCATGTTGGCACTGCCATAATGGGATACCCCCGCCGCCGTTTTTGTTGATCCGCCGCCCGGGCGGGAACTCCTGCCTCGCGCTCTCTCTTGGCGCAACCCTCCGATCGCGCCACATCATGCCCGGAGCCGGACCGGATGACGGGTATCAGGCTGTCGGTCGCGTAGTTCCCCACCCGTCTCTCCCTGGAGCAGCAGGGATCCGGAACCTCTCAGAAGGCTCCTGGCTTGTATCTTTTCCGGATGGCTCAACTGCCGAAGTGCCCCCGGGCCGGGCTGTTCCTCTCAACCCAAAAACCTCCATAACCATTGACGGCATATCCTGTACCATCATACCGCCTTCCCGGGTGTTTCCATGAACGATACCGCCCGTACCATGCTTGCACATCTCGTAGCCCGGTATGGGGTTTCGGTCTCCCATGATCCGAACCGGTGCGAGGGGCTGCTCCGGGACACCTGCCCGCAGTGCAGCCGCGAGATCTTCGTGCTCACAAACGCCGTACGCCAGCATGTGACTGCCGATCTCCTCGTCCCGCGCCACACGCTCCCCCTTTCGCTCACGGAAGGGTTCCTGGCCAAACGGCTGGAAGACGAGCTCGGTTTTTCAGATGAGGTGGCGCGCTGGGCGGTCATCAGCTGGGCAGAAGCCCTCGGCCTTGCCGATGCAATTCCTCCTGCAGCCACCACAAAGAAGCCTGCGGTTCTGGAACCCGCAGCGCAGCGCACGACTCCCGCGAACCCGGCGCTCCTGGAGCAATGGGCGGACGAACTCGGTCATGCACCACGCTCAGTCAGGCTTGGGATTATTGCAAACCTTGCAGGCGCCCCGGATGCCGGGAACCTCCGGCTCCTCATCAGTGCACTTGATAACGACGACTGGGCAGTGCGGAGCGCGGCATTCGATGCCCTGTCTGATCCCCTGTCCGGTGCGGTCCCGGTTCTCATCGACGCGTTGCACGATACGTCGGACGGGATGGCATGGCGTGTCGCCCTCATCCTTGGCAGCCTGCGTGCCGAACAGGCCACCGGTACGCTCGTTTCCCTCCTCGACCGGGCACCGGTCGTCCGCGACGCTGCAATCTGGGCGCTGGGCGAGATCGGGAACAGGAATGCCGCAACGCCGCTCATGAAACTGCTCCATCACCCAGATAGTGCAGTCAACCGGGCAGCAGAGGATGCGCTGAAAAAGATCAGGTGATGTACTGGATCTCTTACAGTAGTACCTTGATGCTCTGTTAAAAGGTGTAGAGTAAATCTTGTGACGTATTACTTTAACGATGATGCCCTAAGCATTCAGTCGCAAAAAGGGTAACAGTTGTTGAATCCCCTATACTAATTAAGAAATTTTTCTGATTGTACAATAGTTCCAACAATCGCAACTGACAAATAAACCAACTTATCATCATCTGGTATGAAAGACAGCGCATTCATTGCGATCATATTCCTTATCTGTTGTGCGGTCGCTGTCGCCGGCTGCACCAGCTCGCAGACCAGCTCATCGGGCAGCACTGCCGGCGCATCCGGCACGACGTCTGCTTCCGGCCTCACAACGAGCCCTACCGACGTGATGGCCACCAATATCGCTGTTTCGGTTACTGTCGGGCAAAAGAATGACCAGGGTACTATCCCGGTGACTTTTGACGGGGGCGCCGGGCAGGGCAACGTTAATACGATTACCGTCACCCTGACGCGGGCTGACGGGTCGACCCAGGTAAAAACGCTGGGATCCGATAAAGGCGACCAGGTTTTACTGGCCGGGACAGAGCGTACCCCGGGAACACTGACCGGTGCTGCTGATCGGGTGCAGGTTGCCGTCACCATGAACAACGGCCAGACGTATAATATTGTTGATGTCCTCAGGACCTGAAAAGACCCACAAAACAGAAAATGCGTTATATAACAAAATTCTGATTTTCGCACTATGTGAGGGCTTGTTCACGACATGCAAGCAAACTGGCGGGAAATTCCCGCAGCACGGAATTCATTTGCCGTCCTGTCGGCAGCATGCGAAACAACCGGCTGGCACCTGCGCCCGGTCGCACAACCGGAATCAGATGTTACCTGCTACTCCCTGAATTCGATCAATGAAGTCCGGTACCGCGATGAGATTGCAAATGCAGAGTGCATCACTGTTGTGGGTGGGCCGCATGCAACAGCCTGCTGGCAGGAAGTAGCCACCAATGCGGATTACGTTATCGTGGGAGAGGGAGAATACACGCTTCCCAGCCTGCTTGCCAGTCTCGAAGCGGGAGGAGATGGCAGGATCCCCGGCGTTGCCACCGTGGACTGGTACGAGCCGGTAAAGAGCAGCGTCCGGCTCGATGCCTTTCCGCCGTTCTCAGAAGTGAAAGGGTACGTGGAGATCTCCCGCGGATGCCCTTTTACCTGCGGCTACTGCCAGACCCCGCAGATGTTCGGGCACTGCATGAGGCACCGGTCGATCGACGGGATCGCCCGGTACGCAAACCGGTACGGGCAGGCACGCTTTGTCACCCCCAATGCCTTTGCCTATGGCTCGGACGGCGTCCACCCCCGTTTCGATAAGATCGAACACCTTTTAAGAAACCTTTCCCACGAGATCTTTTTCGGGACGTTCCCAAGCGAGGTCAGGCCTGAATTTATCTGCAGGGAATCACTGGCTCTCATCTCTGATTACTGCACCAATACCAGGCTGCACTTTGGCGCTCAGTCTGGTAGTGATGCCGTCCTCGCCCGGCTGCGCAGGGGACACACGGTTGCGGAAGCGATCCGGGCTGCAGAACTCTGCCATGATGCCGGGATTATTCCTGTTGTCGATTTCATTGTCGGGTTCCCGTTCGAAACCGATGAAGACCAGCGGGAGACCATTACCGCTATGCAGGAAGTGGCCCGGAATGGCAGGATCCACATCCACCGGTTTATCCCTCTCCCCGGTACGCCGCTAGCCGGAGCCCGTGCGCGGTCGCTTCTTTCGGAGACAGAAAAAGTCTGCGGCGATCTCGCCCTCGGGGGAAAACTGACCGGCTCGTGGAACGAGCCTGAGATAAGGTTTTTTAGACGGCGTTTGAAATGATATACCATGAAAGATGTGCTTTTGATAGCAGATCTCCATGGTCAATTCGGTAAAATTGATTCATTTCTGGAATTGAATCCGGAAGCTGTATTTATTGCCGGCGATATCACCAATATGGGTCCTGTGGACACTGTTGACGATGTGCTTTCACGCATTGACGTACCCTGTTTTGCGGTACCGGGCAACTGTGACCCCAGAGAGATCCTCGATACGCTTGAACATTCGGACGCAGTCTGCCTCCATGGAGCCCAGATAAATCTGGGAACCATGACGATCGTGGGCATCGGGGGCTCCAACCCGACACCGTTTAACACACCGTTCGAGCTGACCGACAAGCAGATCGATGATCTGCTCCACCAGGGAATGGCAAAAATGGAGAGGACGGTCCACAATGTCCTTGTCACCCATGCCCCGCCGTTCGATACGCTCGATCTTATCAACGGCGAACATGTGGGCAGCCAGAGCATCCGCCGCCATATAAAGGACTTTGACCTTGTCTGCTGCGCCCATATCCACGAGCAGCGCGGTGTCAAGGAAATCGACGGTGTAAAAATTGTAAACCCCGGTCCCGCCATGGATGGCTATTGCGCCATGCTCCATTTCGGGAACGAGGCAAAAGACATCAAAATCGAACTGCTCACCGTGTAGCAAGGAGCAGTTCGAGATACGAGGCGAGGATAGGCTCGCCGGAAATCCCCATCTCTTTTGCAAGTTTTATGATTGTTCCGGTTGCATCTGCGCCGTTGTCCTCAGCCATGATCTCGATCTCGGCAAAGGTTCCGAGCCCTTCGACCCTGTCGAGTGCAAACGAGGCGTTCTCTAATCGGTAATTCTCCCGCCACTTGTTCACTTCGGCCGTTTTGGTAAACCCGAGCCTGTCGAGGATCGCTTCGAAAACCTCCCCGGATTCCACCGCCGTATT
Organism: Methanoregula sp.; assembly: GCF_052325125.1. GTDB lineage: Archaea > Halobacteriota > Methanomicrobia > Methanomicrobiales > Methanospirillaceae > Methanoregula. The sequence continues at coordinate 49,584 of NZ_JBKQWO010000004.1, forward strand.
GAGCTCTTCGCGTGCCTTGAGCCCGAGCTCAGGCAGCTTCTTTCCCTTGTACGTGATCACCGCATGGTCTTTTGTGTACCGGACACGCAGGGCTTCGTCGGTCGATCCGAAATCGCGGTGCGGGGCATTGTAATAGATATCGTGTTCGTGCTGCTGTCCCAGGAACTCCGCGTGCCGGTCCTTAAGGTTCTGCCGGAGGAGATCAAGGGAATCCACCCTTACTTTGAGTTCTATTTCGAGCATTGTCGTGCTACACTTTTATCTGTCATTGTTGCGATTTAATATAGTCAGGTGATGTATGGCGATAAAAGAAGGAGATTTTGTTAAACTCAGTTATACCGGCAGCGCAAATGGTATTGTTTTCGATACCACGGATGAAGATGCGGCAAAGACGGCCGATATCCACAGCCCGACGGCAATCTACGGGCCGGTCACCATATGCGTCGGCCAGAAGCACGTTATTACCGGGCTGGACGAGGAACTTGTCGGCAAGGACGCCGGTGCAGAAGCTGACATAACTGTCCCGCCGGAGAAAGCATTCAGCGAACGCGACCCGAAAAAGGTCCAGTCGTACCAGAAAAGCAAGTTCAAGGACAAGCCGGTCCGCGGGATGCGGATCAATGTCGAAGAACAGGGAGAAGGTGTAGTCGTCGATGTGATCGGTTCCCGGGTAATCGTCGATTTCAACGCGGCGCTTGCCGGCCAGACACTGACCTACCACTACAAGATCGAGGAGATCGTAACCGACCCGCTGGAGCAGATCAGGGGGCTCATCCGGCTCTATGCCGGAAAAGATATGGAAGTTACCCTCGATGACAAAAAGGCGACAGTCACCCTTCCGGCAGGGATCAACTACGACAGGCGCTGGCTCCTGTGGCGCGGCCGTATCATCCACGAAGGCTTTGAGCTGATCGAGGGTATCTCCGAGATCACGCTCGTTGAAAAATATAAGAAACCGGAGAAGACAGAAGCATAATACGGTCAATTTGAATTTTTTTTGGTTCTGTAACACAAAAATAAACCGGGCCGGTTCACACCCGAACCATGAAAACCGGATAATCACGATAGAATGAAAGGGCGGGCGCATTTTTTATTTCCCATTGCGATGAGTGCCGCAGCCCCGGAAGGGACACCCCCGCTGCGGATATAACTAAAAAAAGCAATTGAAAAACTCTTTTGCCCCGCTGTGTCCCGGAGGGGCCTGATACGGAGGGCCATCGTACCTTTTTGATGTACGTTCGTTCATGTGCATTTCTGAAAGCGAGCCCCCCATGCTTGCGTTGAAATAAAAAAAATCCGGGTACGCCATCGCGCCTGCATATTTTTCAAAAATGCCAACACGGGATTTTTCCGAAAAAATACTAAAACAAGAGCCTGTGGCGAGATTCGAACTCGCGACCTCTTCCTTACCAAGGAAGTACTCTACCGGCTGAGCCACACAGGCAGGTTGCCTAGATACATTGTAGGTTTACCTTATAAAATATTGCGGAAACCTCCGGATTTCCCGAATAAAATGCACCGGATTCCAGTCCATTTACCAAAGACCGGCACCGGTTACAGCATCTTCCCAAGCCGGTGCAGGCTCTCGACTGCGCCGTCGAAATCCGCCACCTCAATCATTGGAGTACCGCCGCTCTTCCTGACCGCTGTCATCACGGCCGCAAAATCGATCGTTCCCTTTCCCACCGCCCAGTGCGAGTCCTCGCGGGAGTCGTTGTCGTGCAGGTGGTAGTGTTGTGCGGGCCTGGCGAGGAATGGTCCGAGGCAGTGGTTCTGGTGTGCATGCCCCACGTCGAGCGTGAAGCCGCATCCTTCGATAAGCGGGAGCTCGGCCGGGGTCTTGAGCAGGAAATACTCCCAGTTGCCCATGTTCTCCACCGTATACTGCACCGAGTATTCCCGTGCGGCGCAGGAAAGATCCGCAAGCGACCGCTTCAGCTGTAGCTCTGATTGCTCCCGCTCCTCCGGCCACGCGAAATAACCGGGGTGCACCACGACCGGTGCATTCACCTCCGCCGCGATGGCAAAGCACTCCGCCATCACGGTAACGCTCGCCCGGCGGATCGGCTCCAGCAGGCTTGCGAGGTTCGTCCCCCGGCAGGGTGCATGGATGGAGAAGGTGCAGGAATGGGAGAGGAGCGGTTCGGCAGTCTCAAGCCGGTGGAGCCCTTCGTCCATCACCTCAACGGAACCGGTGATCCCCGCGAGCTTCGCGAGCGCCTCCGGGAGGGGTTCGCCAAGGAGACAGAGGGTCGAGATGCCTAACATCAGAAGGAGACTGTACGGGCGGCGGCCAATAAAGATAGTGATCCGGATCCGGGAGACCGGAAGAGAGTGGGCTGTAAGACCGGGAAATCCGGAGTGAGAGAAGGGCTCCCGGAGAAACGGGAATAAACCGGGGCAGGTCAGACCAAAACTATAACCATTCTTCGTAACGATGAACGCCGCCGTGCCCCGGAGGAGCCTGAGGCGGGGAGGCATCATAATTCTCTTGTTTTCAATTGTTCACACGAGGAGGCCGGTTTCCCCGGTCTTATACAATCCAAAAAAAGATTATTTCCTCATGTGCACATCGAGCTGCGGGAACGGGATCTCGATGCCTTCTGCCGCGAACCGTTGTGCGATCCGGATATTGATCGCATCTTTTACCTCGTCCGGGATATTGTAGGCCCGTGCCCACACGTAGATCACCAGCTTCAGGCTCGAATCCCCGAACTCCTGGAAAAAGATCTTTGGCGCCGGATCTTCGACGAAGTACTCCGTATTCTTCATCGCATCGGCAACAATTTCAAAAAGGATCTCTTTTACCCGGGCAACATCGCTCCCGTACGCAACGGTCATGGGGATGGTGTACCGCAGTTTCGGGGCGGGTTCCGAGTAATTGACGACGATGCTCGAGGTGATCTTGTTGTTGGGGATGGTCACTATCTTCCCGTCAATCGTCCTGATCCGGGTGCTCCGTGTGCCGATGACGGTCACGTCCCCGTAGAAGGAATCCACCTCAATCCGGTCGCCAATCTTGAACGGCTTGTCGACATGGATGATCGCCCCGCCAAAGAAATTGGAGATCAGGTCCTGGGCGGCGAGCGCAAATGCGAGGCCAGCGATACCGGCACCGGCGAGGAAGGGGGTGATGTTGATCTCAAGGTTGACGAGGATCAGCATGATCCCGGCAAACCAGACTACGTACCGTATCGCCAGTTCAAGGAGCCCGACAAGGCGGTCGTCGGCATCGCCTTCAGTCTTCTCGGCGAGGGCCCTTCCGTAGATACGGACAATATCATGAAGGAGGGTGGATGCGATCCAGGTCCCGAGCAGAATATAGATTGTGTTGAGCACCTTGTCCGAGAGAAGCCATGCATACTGCGCCGGGACAATGTTAAAGAATTTCAGGGCGACGTAGACCGAGATCGCGACAATACCCACCTGTACCGGCGTGCCGATCGCAGCGACGATGATGTCGTCCCATTTTGTCTCGGTGGTTTCGGCAAATTTTTCCAGCCACCGCACGATAATACGCGCGATTCCCGCCACGATGAGACCGGCGATAATGGTCAGGATGGCGAAGAACAGGTTATCGTCCATACACGTATACTTATGTTACAGGGCGGTAAATAGGTATGAGATACCATGACGACGGGAAGCGAGATTGCAGAGACACTCCGCGGGCTGGTGGACCGGGATATGACTTTTATGCACATCTGCGGGACCCATGAGGCAGCGATTGCCCGCTCGGGCCTCCGGAGCATCCTGCCGCCGCAGCTGAAGATCGTCATGGGCCCCGGCTGCCCGGTCTGTATCACGCCGCAGGGCGAGATCGATGCCGCACTCGATCTCGTGGAAAAGGACTGCATTATCGCCACCTACGGCGACCTCCTCCGGGTGCCCGGCTCGAAAGGATCCCTGGAGTCCTGCGGAGGGGATGTCCGGATCGTGCAGGGGATCCACAAGGCAGTCGAGATCGCAGGAAAGACGGATAATGAAGTCGTCTTTATTTCGGTTGGCTTTGAGACGACCGCCCCGACCATTGCCGCATCCATTCTCTCGCGCCCCCCGGAAAACTTTTCCATCCTCTCATGCCACCGGATCGTTCCCCCGGCAATGAAGTGGCTGCTCGAACAGGGCGAAGCAAAACTCGACGGTTTCGTCCTCCCGGGCCATGTCTGCACGGTGATGGGGTACGAAGAGTACGAACAGTTTCCGGTCCCGCAGGTGGTCGCCGGTTTCGAGGCTGAGGATATCCTGCTGGGCCTCCTGATGCTTGTCGAGCAGGTCAGGGAAGGAAAGCACCGGGTCGACAACGCGTACCCCCGTGCGGTGTCCCGGGAAGGAAACGTCAAGGCAAAGAAGATCATGTACGAGGTCTTTGAGCCCTGCGATGTGGAGTGGCGGGGCTTTCCGGTCATCCCGCAGTCAGGGCTCCGGCTTAAAAAGGAATTCGAACAGTACGACGCACAGAAAAAATTTGGCCTCGTCTACAAAAAGGTGAGCAAGCACTCGGCCTGCATCTGCGACCGGGTCCTCCGGGGCATTGCCCAGCCGACCGACTGCAAACTCTTCGGGAAGGTCTGCACGCCCCGGACCCCGGTCGGGCCCTGCATGGTCAGCCATGAGGGTGCCTGCAAGATCTGGCACCTCTACCAGGTAAAAAACCTCTGATACCCCGGCGATCCCCCGCATTTATATGGATGCACATAAGATTAGTTAAGGTAAACGTGCCTCGGTAGGGTAGTGGATATCCTAGAAGCCTCCGGAGCTTTTGACCCGGGTTCGAATCCCGGCCGAGGCGTTCTTCTTTTTCCGGATCTTTTTTTTAATACGATCAACAAAGGATTTTTCTTCACGCCTTTGGCTAACGACCCTTGCACCCGGCAGGGAAAAAGGACTTTTTTTTAGAAGATCAGGCCGGACGCGAAGGTCGCAAGCACCACAAAACCCGCAGTTACGATGATAAGTCCGCTCATCATCGCATAATCCCTGCCGCAGAATCTGCGTTCCCGCACGTGCGTCCGGGTCCCCGTCCGGTAGCCCCGCATATCGATAGTCAGGCCAAGCACGGTCGAGCGCAGGAGTGCATTGGAGACCAGCGGGACGACAATGGGTGCGACACTCCGGATCTTGCCGAGCAACCCGGTTCCCGGGTTATAGCCCCGGGCAAGCTGTGCCTCGTGGATCCGTTTGCCTTCGATCTGGAGGGTCGGGATGAACCGGAGCGCGATGACAAACATCAGGATGTAATCGACCGGCATATGCAGTTTTTCCATTGCGTGGACGAGGTCGCGGGGCTGGGTCGAGATCAAAAAGAGCTGGAACGCGAAGATCAGCACCATGAACCGGAGCGCGAGGATCAGGCCGATCGCGACTGCCCCGTCCGTGATCGGGATCGTACCCCCGATGAGCGGGATTCCCTGCGGGATCAGGTGACCGAGCGTAGTGCCGTTTGGCATCGTGAGCACCGTGATGATGACAAACACGACGCTCATGAGGAGAACCAGCCTGAGCTGCCGGATCACCTCGCGGTGGAGATGGCTGATGTACGCGATGGCGAGCAGGGCTGCAACCATCACAATGAGAAAGGGGATGCCCGTGGCAAGCACGCATATGATACTCACGACGATGATAAAGAGGATCTTCGTAAACGGATGGAGCCGGTGGAAGAAACCGTCCTTGTGGACATATTGCAGGATCTCGGACATATGCTCACCCGCCCGTATCCGAGACGATACGTCCCTCGTCCATGGTGATCATGCGGTCTGCGCAGTACTGCGCGATATCCCGGTTATGGGTGATGACAACGATCGTATGCCCTTTCTGCTGGTGTTTTTTGAGGATCTCCATGACAAGCCGGGCCTCATCCCCGTCAAGGCCGGTCGTAGGTTCGTCAAGAACAATAATCGCAGGCTGCATGGCAACCACGCAGGCGATGGCAAGGCGCTGCCGCTCCCCCCGTGAGAGCCAGCGGGGGTAGAGCGTCTTTGCGTGCAGAAGCCCGGCCTCGTCCAGCGCCGCATCGATGACGGCATCCTTGTTTCCGATCCCGAGGTTTGTAAGCCCGAACGCGATCTCGTCTTTTACCGTGTCGGCAAAGAACATGTGATCCGGGTTCTGGAACACCAGGCCGACATCCCGGGCCAGTTCGGCAATCGTACAGTCCCGGGTATTTTTCCCGTTTATGACAATATCGCCACCGGTCGGAGTAAGCAGCCGGTTGAACTGCTTCACAAGCGTTGTCTTGCCGGAACCATTCTCCCCGACAATGGCAACGAATTCGCCGGCCCCGATCGCGATGCTGACGTCATGCAGCGCCGGGACGCCATCGTAGGAGTACGAGACGTCCCGGACCGATATTGCCGGGACTGGCGCTGCACCGGCAGCGGGGGCCGGTGCCAAAGCTGATGCACCGCTCCCGATACCGGTGAAGTCCGGGATCACCATCCGTTTGATCCGCTCATCTTTCAGCACATCATCCGGTGCACCGATGGCCGAGACTGCGCCATGTTCCATGACGACGAGGGTGTCGATAATCTCCCGGAAATGCGCGTATTTGTGCTCGACTATAAGGAGGGTTTTCCCCCGGCGCTTGAGATCGGACAGGATTTCCACGATCCGCCGGGTCGCATGCTCGTCAAGCTCCGAAGTCGGTTCGTCCAGGATCAGGACGTCGTTACCCAGTGCGAGCGTCGCCGCAAGGGCGACACGCTGTTTCTGGCCCCCGGAGAGCGTATGCGGGGAACGGTCCTTTAACGCCGAAAGGGAGGTGACCTCCATGATCGAGGCGAGACGTGTTTCGATCTCGCCGGGAGGAAGGCCCCGGTACTCGAGCGCGGAGAGAATCTCCTCCTCGACCGTCGTGAAGATCATCTGCGCCTCGGGGTCGTCGAAAACGATCCCGACGTTTCTTGCGATATCGGAAAGCCCGGCATAATCCGCTACATTCCTGCCGTTGATTGTGACTGTTCCCGCCTTTTTCCCGCCGTACTCGTGGGCGAGGATGCCGCACGCGGCGAGGCAGAGGGTGGTCTTCCCGGCGCCGGAGGGTCCGGTAATCATAATGCACCGGCCGGTATCCAGCACGAGGGATAAATGGTGCAGCGCTTCCTGCACCGTATGAGGGTAGGTATAACTGACGTCTTTGAGCTCGATCATTCCTGCCCTCTCACCAGTACCCTGCTTGAGGGGAGGTAGAGGATCTGGACGATGATTGCATTAAACACGGCCGTTATGACCACGATCGGCACAAAAACGATCACGAAGTTCCCGAGGTTGCCGTTGTACTTTGCAAGGATGGTCGCGCCGATACTGAGGATCGCGATCGCGGCAAACGAGAACCCGCTCACCAGGGTCGCTATAAAGGTGGTCGCTGTCGGGGCAAAGCGGGTCCGGGATTTAAGGAGCGCGTAGAGGCCAAAGCAGGCCAGTGCGCCCAGCGGTTCGCTGATAAGGTTTGCCGGGGGAAACATCGAACTTGAGATCAGCATCGACAGGACACCGGCAACGATGCCGATCCCGAGCGCTTCGTACACTTTAGGCTGGATCAGGATGATTGCAAGACAGTAAAAGGCGATGATCATGTTGGGCGTGAGCGGCGTGTGGAGCATCGCGAGGAAATACCGCAGGATCGCACCGACAGCAAGGAGGATTCCGACTATGGCAATATCTTTTGACTTCATAGGACATCACATCAGTACTAAACACAGGCCTGCGCGGGACATAAGGATGCGCCGCGGCCGTTAGCGGGAAAGGTAATTCTGATGATACCTCAATGTATAATTTTGTTCATTGATGTATTAAAATGTAACTTTATCCGGAGTTTCAGGGAACGGCCCGTGGCCCCATATCCCTGGTAAAAAAACGAAACCAGATGCGGGAGGCCTCGCGGTTCCGGGTGGAGAAGGTTCATTACGGTTCACTGCGCTCTTCTCGTACAGGCAGGGTGGATATGCAGAATATTGCCGACCGCGACGAGATCTACCGGGAATCCCTCATGCTCCACGCACGGCACCGCGGAAAACTGGAGATCCGGTCCAAGGTCCCTCTCAGAAACAGCTACGACCTGTCCCGTGCATATACGCCGGGCGTTGCCGAAGTCTGCCGCAGGATTGCACAGGACCGGAACCTGGCGTACCGCTACACCCTCAAGGCAAACACCATCGCGATCGTAACCGATGGGTCGGCCGTTCTCGGTCTCGGGAACATCGGCGGGAATGCCGCCATCCCGGTGATGGAGGGCAAGGCGATCCTCTTCAAGGAGTTCGCCGGGATCGATGCGTTTCCCATCTGCTTTGAGAGTTACGAGACCGACTTTGTCGACCAGGTGAAAAATATCGCACCGGTCTTCGGGGGGATCAATCTCGAAGATATCGCGGCCCCGAAATGTTTCGAAGTCGAGGATGCACTGCAGGATATCGGGATACCGGTCATGCATGACGACCAGCACGGCACCGCGGTGGTCGTGCTTGCGGCACTGCTGAATGCCTGCCGGGTAACCGGGCGGACGTTCGAAGATCTCAATATCGTGGTCTGCGGTGCCGGGGCGGCAGGCTACTCCATCAGCCGGCTCCTCAAGTGCATCGGGTACGACCCGCTGGTCTGCACCATGGTCCACGAGATCACGGTCTGCGACACCCGGGGGATCATCCACCGCCGGCGCGAGGGACTCTACCGGAACAAGTATAAGTTCATCCTCGCCGAGGAGACCAATCATGCAGGCCGGACCGGCTCACTTGCCGACGCATTGAAAGGGGCGGATGCCGTCATCGGTGTCTCGGCTCCCGGTATTATCACGCAGGAGATGATCCGGTCGATGAACGCCAATCCCATTGTCTTTGCCATGGCAAACCCGGTGCCGGAGATCTGGCCCGACGCGGCAACCGAGGCCGGGGCGGCAGTGGTCGGTACCGGCCGCAGCGATTTTCCCAACCAGATCAACAATGTGCTTGCGTTCCCGGGTATATTCCGGGGGGCTCTCGATGCCTGTGCCACCTGTATCTCCGATGAAATGAAAATCGCTGCCGCCCATGCGATTGCGGCTTGCGTCAAAAATCCCCGCCGTACGCACATCCTGCCCAGTATCCTTGACAAGAACGTTACCCGTGCTGTGGCGCGGGCAGTCGCAGAGGCTGCAGCGTCTTCGGGCTGTATGAGGACAATCTGAGACAACCATCAGGGCCGGTCTCGTTTTTTCACCATCGGTTCTTCGGAATTACGGACCCTATCGAATCATTTATTGGGGATCGTAAGGATAAATTATTTTAATTAATAGTCCTGTCCGGTAAAGGCATAGTGGTGATTCACTACAAGGACAGGTGCTGGCGGTGATGGTGCACGAATTCTGGGAAACGTAGGCGACCGGGTGAGACGATATGGTAAAAAGATACCTTTCGCTCTGCTCTCTCGAAAACGCCCTGCATCTCCTTAAAACTTCATTTCCCGTGCCGGATCGCAGGGAAACCATCCCGGTTACCGCATCCCTCGGGCGTGTCGTGGCAGCACCGGTATATGCACCCTGTACCGTACCCGAGGTCAGTCTGGCCGCCATGGACGGCATTGCAGTAAAAAGCCGGGATACCCTTGGTGCTGGCGACCAGGCTGCGCTCACCCTGCGGGATTTTGCCCGGGTCAACACCGGGAATGTCATTCCCCCGGGATACGATGCCGTGATCATGATCGAAGACACGGTGGAGGATGGCGATGCGTTCCGGATCCGCAAGGCCGCAGCACCCGGCCAGCATATACGGCCGGCCGGTGAGGATATCCAGAAAGGCCGGCTGGTCCTTCCCCGGGGACACCTGATCCGGGCATTCGATATCGGCGCACTCGCCACGTACGGCATTACCTGCCTTGAAGTCAGAACGGTCCATGTCGGGATCATTCCGACGGGATCGGAACTGGTACCCCTTGGTGTCCGGCCGGGGCCGGGGCAGGTCGTCGAGAGTAACACGATTATGGCACAGGTGTACCTCGATGCAATGGGTGCGCACTGTACCCGGCTGCCCATCACCTGCGACGACAAGGACCTGATCCGGGAGGCGCTCCGCTCCGCAGCAGCGGCAAACGACCTTGTGCTCATCTCTGCCGGATCTTCGGCCGGTACACGCGATTTCACCGCAGAGGTGATCTCATCGCTCGGGACGCTGCTCTTCCATGGCGTCGCCGTCAAGCCCGGTAAGCCGATGATGCTTGGAGTGATCGGGGGTAAACCGGTGATAGGCCTGCCCGGCTACCCTCTTGCAGCCCAGACGGTCATACGTGAATTTGCCGGCACCCTCCTTGAAGAGTGGGGGCTTGCACCGGCCCAGAAATTCCCGGTCCCCGTAAGGCTCGCAACCCCGGTCAGTTCCGATCTCGGCTTCGACGAGTTTTTACCAGTCTCGGTGGGCCGGGTCGGCAGGCAGTACTGGGGCATGGCACAGTCACGGGGCCCGGTGGTTCAGATGGCAACGGTCCGCGCAAACGGCTATGCCCATATCCCGGCACCTGTTGAAGGATTTGAGGCGGGCCATAAACTGGACGTCTTTCTGACCACCGATCCTGCAACCATACAACGGACTATCCTGCTCTCGGGAGTTATGGATCCGGCGCTTGAAGAACTCGGGAATCTCGCGCGGGATGAAGGACTGTACATCCATGCCGGTAATACCGGGAACACCGGGGGGCTGCTGTCCCTCAGGCGGAATTCCTGCCATGCAGCTCCCATGATGATCCCGGAACCTTCACGTCAGTCAGCGTCCGGATTTGTCCGATCCCTGCAGGGGATGAGGGATCTTGCATGGATCCACATCGCCGGGATCGAGCAGGGAATCGCATCCAGGGAGCCCGTCTCCCCTGATGCACTGGACAGGCTCCGCTGGGTAACGGTGCGCAGGGATCTCTTTTCCCCTACCATTTTTGATGCGCTGCTGTCAGACAGTAACCTCGACCCGAAGAGATTACCGGGGATCACCTTCGAAGTCGGATCGTCTGCGGCGGTGGCTGCCGCAGTCGAGGCCGGGCAGGCCGATGCCGGCATCTGCAGCAGGCAGGCGGCGGAGGCACGCGGGCTCTGCTTTGTCCGGGTCGCCGACGAGCAGTATGAACTGGCCCTGCATTGTCCCATGCTCGACGATCCGTTGATCGCCCACTTACTGGCGCTGGTGAGAGGACAGGAGTTCAAAGCGGCGCTCATGCGACGGGGCCCGTATGACACCACGCAGACCGGCAGGGTATGCCGCATGCCTGCGGAACCTGCCGGTCCGGAGATCGGACGGGCCGGCAGCCCGTCCGGCCTTATTTAACCTCCCTTCTGTTGGATCTGCCGGTGCTTCTTTATAGGAATACGAAAGAAAGAACCATGAGACCTGAGGGTCTCGGGGACGAGACACCATGGATATGCTCATCAACGGGACTGCTGTCCCGGCCACGGACGAAGCCCGTATCGACGTGATAAACCCGGCGACGGGTGAACGTATAGATGCCGTCCCCCGTGGTTCGGATACTGACGTGAATGCGGCGGTTGAATCAGCGGATGCAGCCTTTGGCACCTGGTCGGAAAAGACCACGAGGGATCGGGGTCTTATCCTCTCCCGTGCTGCAGAACTGGTGCGAAGGGATCATAATGATCTTGCACAGCTCCTTACCCGGGAACAGGGGAAACCGCTCAGGGAATCCATCGACGAGGTGAGGGGATGCGCAAATATCCTCGAATACTATGCATCCATTGCCGGGCAGCCCGCCGGGGAGGCCGTGCACCTGGGTAAGGCCGGGGATTGCCTGGTGACCAGGTTCCCGCTGGGAGTCTGCGGGGCGATCATCCCCTGGAACATGCCCGTGATCATCATGGGATGGAAACTGGGGCCGGCACTCCTTGCAGGAAATACCCTCGTCCTCAAGCCGGCGTCGACGGCTCCTCTCACGAATCTTCGTATTGCATGGCTGCTGCAGGAAGCAGGCCTCCCGTCCGGGGTACTCAATGTCGTGACCGGCAAAGGAGAGACGGCCGGGGCGGCGCTGGTAAAACACCCCCGGGTAAGAAAGATTTCCTTTACCGGCGACTGTGCAACCGGCCAGAGGATACGGGAGATGGCAAAGGACCATCTCAAGACCCTCACGCTGGAACTGGGCGGATCCGACCCCATGATGGTGATGGCCGACGCAGATATCCCCAAAGCAGTTGACGGGGCACTCCGTGGCCGGTTCTACAACGCCGGCCAGGTCTGCACTGCGGTCAAACGGCTGTACCTGCACGAGAAGATCGCAGAAGAGTTCATGCGCCTGCTCACCGCCAAAGTTGAACGCCTGACCCTCGGAAACGGGCTCCTGCCGGCCACGGACATGGGCCCGCTGAACAACCGGGCGCAGTTCGAACGCATCAGTTCGCAGGTCAACGAGGTGACCGACCGGGAGGAAGGGACCATCAGTACCGGTGGCAGCCCGAAAACGGGACCGGCATACGGGCACGGGTTCTTCTACCAGCCGACCCTGGTAACGGATGTGGTGCCCGATGCAGCACTCCTTAAAAACGAGGTCTTCGGGCCGGTACTGCCGGTAATGACCGTGCCCGATCTCGGCGCAGCAATCCGGGAGGCAAACCGTTCGCGGTACGGTCTTGGTGCATCAGTCTGGACCCGGGATATCTCGACAGTAAAAGAGGTATACCGGCGTGTAAACGCCGGGATCATCTGGGTGAACCGCCATCTCACCATACCTCCCGAAGTGCCCTTTGGTGGGACGAACGAGAGCGGGATCGGCCGGGAGAACGGTTTTCACGCGCTGGACAGCTACACGCAGACAAAAACGCTGTTCCTGGGCTGGTAAAAAAAGATGCTCTAGGTACGCCTGCGGAGCAGGAGAAGTGCGGCGACACCCGCAAGGCACACCGCTGCCGGCACCGGTGCGCTCTGCGTGGTGGCAGGGAGCACGGTTGTGGCCGGTCCGGTGGGTGTAACCTGCACGCCCGTGGTACTGTTCAGAGTGACCCTGGTCACCGCTGCCGTGACGTCCGGCGATGCAAGTCCGGGAACGCTGCAGGTGTCCCCGGCACCGCTGCACCGGACCGTGAACCTGGCGGATGCCGTCACAGGCTGCAGGACACCGGAAACCGTCACCAGGTAATCACCCGGCGCAAACGTCGAAGTGTCCGCAGTAAAGGACCAGGTGTTCTGGCCGCCACTGCCGGGCATCACCGTGACCATGCCGCCGGCACCGGAAACTCCGGAGGACTCTGTTTTGGGGGTCGGGGTAAACGAGGCAGACGTAACAGATACCATGAGGTTGTCGCCTGCAGCCAGGTTGGTGGTCCCGTTGATGGTGATATTTTCTCCCTGCTGCAGGTCACCGATCGGGTTGATGGTTGTTGCAGGCTGGCTGACATAAAATGTGACGATGGCAAAGGTGTCGTCGATATTCTGGCTTCCGATTGCGTTCATCAGCGCGGTGACGGCACCAGTACTCTGGAGGCTTCCGCTGCCGGTGATCTGGAAAATCGGTTTACTCGTCTGGACATTTGTTACCATTCCGGAAGAAACATCATAAACTACATCGAACCGGCCGTTCTCCATCGGGTGCTGGATCAGCACAACGTACTCCCCGGCCGCGAGGTTTGCCGTATCGGATTTCTGGAGCTCGTACTCGTAGGTGTTGTCATTATTGACCTGAACGGTCGAGACTTTGACAAAATTATACCCGATAAACCAGATCTGGAGCCCCACCTGGGGGTGGCCGGTGGCGATGCCCTGGATATAGACCGGATCTCCCTGTGATATGGTGGTGATCGCTGTACTTCCGGGCGTGAGGGTTATCGCTGTTGCGCAGGGAATACCAAATGCAATGGCGAGCAGCACGAGGCAGATGGCACGGCATACATTCCCGGCAGGAGGGTAGTGCATCATGGCAGGACTTCCGTATTACTTATACCATCATCAGCGGATCCAGAAAAAACAGCTTGTTATGGAGATGTTCCGCCCGCGCGGGTTACGTAAATGATGCGAATGAGGGCGACCGACTGCTGTCCGGGAAAGCCCGCCGTCCCGTGACTGAAGACCGGGAGGCCGTCCCTGGCGGCCGGGTGGATCTGGGCCGGGTCTTTACTGATGATGGGAATGGCCGTGATCCGGCCGGGTGCTGCATCAAGAGGAATTTTTTTTAGTCGAAAGAACGGGGAATTCATGGACCGCAGACCCTGCACGTCACCGGGTGGCTGTAACGCATTGCTTTACCACAGGATCACATCCACCTCGCTACCCAGTTCCAGCCCTTCGCACCCGGACGGGATACGGACCAGCCCGTCGCTTGCGACAAGGGTGTTGAGCAGCCCTGCCTTGCCAAAGACCGGCTGGGCTGTCCCGTTTACCAGCCGGACCCGGAAATACTCCTCGCGGCCCTTCTGTGAGGGGATATTATCGCCCAGCGTGGCCCTTGTGGTATGCAGTAAAGCCTTCGTCTGGCCAAGCATCCGGTCGAGAAGCGGGCAGACGATAACAATGAAAACAACAAATGCCGAGGCCGGGTGCCCGGGCAGCCCGAAGACGGGTTTTCCATCGATCCTGCCGATAATGGTCGGTTTACCGGGCGCGATCGCGATCCCATGGACCAGCACTTCGCCCCTGCCGGCAACGACGCGGGCAGTCATATCCCGGTCATCCTTGGAACTCCCTCCCGACAGGAGGAGCACATCGCATTCCGGCAGTGCCCGGGAAATAACGGTTTCGAACGCCTCGTGTTCATCGGGCACAATCCCGTAGAACTTTGGGGTGCACCCGTACTCGCGGAGGTATGCCGCAAGCATGGAGGCATTGGCATCCCGTACCTGACCCGGCCCGGGGGTGGCCGTCACCGGCACGAGTTCGTTGCCCGTAGAAATGATCCCTACCACCGGTTTCTTTGAGACGATAACCGAAGTCCTCCCACAGGCGGCGAGCACACCGGCATCCCGCGGGGAGAGCCTGCGGCCGGCCGGGAGCACGACCGCCCCGCGCCGGTAATCATCGTCATGCAGCAGGATGTTCTCACCGTAGGAGACGGGGCGCTTTACCAGCACCATATCGCCGGTTTCCTCCGTGTTTTCCACCATGACAACCGCGTTGGCCCCCTTCGGGAGGACACCACCGGTCGGGATGTACACACAGCCGCCGTTTGCGACCGAAAACCCTGCAGCTGCGTGTCCCATGGCAACCCTCCCCGCACACCGGAGGAGTGCAGGGACCGATTCGCTGGACCCGGCCGTGTCTTCTGCCCGGACCGCAAATCCGTCCACGATGGACCGGTCGAAGCCGGGAATGTCCTCCCCGGCAATCACATCTGCACAGAGTACGCGTCCCGGTGCATGATCTGCCGGAATATCTTCAGTTACAGGATCCGGTGCCATCCCGACTGCGGTGGCAACCGCTTCAGGAACGGCGACAACGTGCAGGAACCTGCTCATAGGAAACAACCCGTCCGGCAATTCCGTATCCTGATCCGGTACCGTGTGCGGTTACTGTCGGTCACATTCCGAATCTTTTCTGTCTTCCCGGCCCTGCCCGGTGCCACGGGAACGTTGATTCCCCCGGTGATGCTGGTCTCCTGAAATGCCGTCCGGATCGCCTCCCGTCTCATGAGTAGCTGTTTTGGTGTACTCGTTTATTGGTTTACTTCTTTGGTATAATGGATGATGACAAGGATGATGACAACCGGCCTGGCGGTGGTGCAGAACAACCGCTGGATAGCATTATTCCCGTGGCAACGATTGTCAAATTGGCATAACAGCGGGAGAAACGGGGTGGCGGGAGCAAAAGGTCCTGCCGCAATGACGGCCGGTCCAGCCTGACGGTGGCAGCAAAAGAAGCAAAGACTTTAATGCAATCCGGTGAATTAAACACTATTTGCGACAATCTCTCCGCCACGATAGTAAAAACTCCCCCGTGGCTTGCACCGGTTGAGGGCTCCAGGGTGGATGTGCGAAAACCACTCCCCCTCTTCGGGGAGATCAGGTAAATATCCCGCATACAATCGTTAAGCCGGCAGATCATGACCTCGCATTTTTTTCTCCTTTCAGGCCCCGTTACGAGCGAGCGGCTTTCGTGGTTCGAGGAATCGCTCAAGTTTTACTTTATCCAGATCTGTCCTGAGTCCCTGTTGTTCCGGGCCACGACAAAGAGCCCGGTGTTCACCTTCTTCCTCACCGGGGATGCACTGACAAGCCTGGAAAACCCGGAGACCCGGCAGATCTGGTCTGTGATCCTCTCCTTTTCCGCTGTCAGGATCATCTGCGACCGGCAGGAACTGGATCTCCGCGGGGTCTCGGTCGAACAGCTTGCGATGAAAAATCCCAACCAGGTAATCGACCAGAACGGCCTTTCGCACAACAACCAGCCATCATTCTGGAATGATGTGGCGACGCTGGTCCGGCAGAACAGGCCGCCACTTCCACCGGCCTCGATCGGCTGGTTCGAGATCGAGTCCCCGTACATGCACAGGTCAGCATGGCACGGGCTGCGGTTTCTTTTCTCTGCACTGGAAAACCGGTTCTCGGTCGAACTGTATGCCTATCTCGATGGCATTCACCTGGGGCATACCGGACAGAGCCCGACCGAGTCGGAGAATATCGGGCGGGGTCTCGAGGATCTTTACGATCTGGCAGGAAAACAGGATCTTACGTGCCTGATCCTCGCATGCAACAGTTGTGCCACTGCACGGGGTTACAATACCTGGAATGACGGGAAAGGCGTAACTATCTCCACCTGTACCATAAAACCGTTCAAGATCCGGGACATGAACGCCATGATTGACCGGTTCGGGAAAAGCCACATTATCCTCTCGGAAAATGCCGGGTCCGTCCAGTTCCCGAGGAAAGAATCAGCTCCCTCGTTTGACCGGGCAGAGCAGAACAGCACATCCCCGCCGATCATAATCCTCATCACAAAAAACCCGTACAGCACCGGGCACGCATACGGGGCAATCGCGTTTGCCGTGGCGTGCGCCCATAAAGGGATCCTCACCCGGGTGGTCTTTCTGGAGGACGGGATTTATGCGCTGACCGGGGTCCTGAAGGTCTGCCCCGACTCCGTGGGATTTAACCTTCAGGACCTTATCGATGCAGTTGCCGGTAACGAAAACCTCCACCTGTTTGCTTTCTCTCCTTCGTTCCAGAAACGGGGCGTGGCCAAAAACAAGAACCTGAAGGCTGTGCTGGACATCGGCTATCCGGGTCTCGGGAAGATCCTGTTTTACCTGCCGGGGAACGTGGTGGCGGATCACCAGCGTGTGCTGATATTTTAAGGACGTGGGCGGGATTTGGGACTCCGGGACGCTGCTGCCTGCAGTACCCGGTACAATACGGATCGGTATTCACCCGTCCCTTTTCGGAAACCCTTTTTCCTTTGCGGGGTAAATCATAGATGAATGACAGGTACGCCAGCATGCCGGACTGACAGCTCGATCCTGGCAGACTTTTTGAGTACTGTTCCAGGAATATGGCTGCCCGCGTCCTACGGTGTCGCTGGCGTACAGCCATACGGGAAATTCCCGGTTTATACCCCACGGACGTGCGTTTAATGCTCGAAGAAGAATACCAGCTCGAATATTTTAAGAATCAGGGGTTGACACGGAAGATCTGCAAATCCTGCGGTTCTGCCTTCTGGACGCGCGACAGTTCCCGCGAGGTGTGCGGGGATGCACCCTGCGAACCCTACACCTTCATCGGGAATCCCGTGTTCACCTGCCATACGGTCGACGAGATGCGCGAAGCCTACCTTTCCTTTTTTGAAAAGAACGGGCATACCCGCATCGAGCGCTACCCGGTGGCCGCACGCTGGCGGGACGATATCTATCTCACCATCGCATCCATCGCTGATTTCCAGCCGTTCGTGACCGCCGGCATCGTCCCGCCGCCCGCGAACCCGCTCACCATCTCCCAGCCCTGCATCCGGCTCAATGACCTTGACTCTGTCGGGAAGTCCGGGCGGCACCTGACCACGTTCGAGATGCTTGCCCACCACGCCTTCAATACGCCGACCGAGGAGATCTACTGGAAAGACCGCACGGTCGAACTCTGCGACCAGTTCCTTGTCTCGATCGGCGGCGACCTCAACAAGGTCACGTACAAGGAACACCCGTGGATTGGCGGCGGGAACGCGGGCCCGAGCGTCGAGGTCATGATCGGCGGCCTCGAGGTCGCGACGCTTGTCTTCATGAGCCTCGGCCGGGAAAAAACCGACCACCCCGGCTACGATCTCAATGGCGAGATGTACTACCCGATGAAACTCCGGATTGTCGATACGGGATACGGGCTCGAGCGGCTGGTCTGGGCATCGAAGGGTTCCCCGACTATCTACGATGCGGTTTTCCCGGATATGGTCAGCCGGGTCATGAGTTCGGCAGGGATCTCGCACCTGCTCGAAAACAAGGACTATACGAAGATTCTCGCATTAAACGCGAAGTTTGCCGGGCTCATGGACATCTCCGGCTCCAATCTCTTCAACCTGCGAAAAAAGGTGGCAGCTGCTATCGAGATCTCGCCCGAGAAGCTCGACCGGATGATAACACCCATCGAAAAGGTGTACGCGATTGTCGACCATACCCGGTGCCTTGCGTACATGCTCGGCGACTGCATCGTGCCTTCAAACGTGCGGGAAGGGTACCTTGCCCGTCTCGTTATCCGCAGGACGCTGCGGATGATGAACGAGTTTAAGATGCAGGACTCCCTTGCCGATCTCATCGAAGAGCAGATGAAGATCATCGGTATGAAAAAATTCGAGCAGGATATTGCCATCGTCCGCGAGATCGTCGATCGTGAGGTGGAAAAATACGCGGTGACACTGGAACGGGGAACCCGGATCGTCCAGAAAGTCGCGAAGACCTACAAGGCGAAAAGCCAGCGTGTGCCGCTCGCCGAGATCATCACCCTGTACGATTCCCACGGCATCCCCCCGGAGATGATCAAGGATATTGCCGGAAAGGAAGGCGCAGTCATCGATCTCCCGGACAATTTCTATTCCCAGATCGCCGACATGCACTCCGAATCAAAGAAGGAGGCGGTTGTCGACAAGACTGCGGGCTGTACCGAGCGGGTCCGGGGGCTGCCGCCAACAAAGAAACTGTACTACGATCAGCCCGAGGACATCGAGTTCGAGGCGGTGGTCATCGACTTCTTCGATGAATACGTGGTGCTCGACCAGACGCTCTTTTACCCTGAAGGCGGCGGCCAGCCGGCCGATACCGGCAGCCTTGTCGGATCGGAGAGCATGGCACGTGTCGACGATGTGGTCAAGGTCGGCGAGGTCATCCTCCACCATATCAGCGGGGGCGTCCTGCAGCGCGGTGAGCGGGTCAAGGGCATGATCGACGAGGAACGGCGCTTCTCGCTGATGCGCCACCATACGGCTACCCATATCCTCCTCCACGCTGCAAAAGAGGTGCTCGGTGTCCATATCCACCAGTCCGGGGCGCAGAAAGGGGCCGAGAGCTCCCGCATCGATATCCGCCACTTCAAGCATATTACGGCCGATGAGCTGCACAAGATCGAGATTGCGGCAAACCGGATGGTGATGGCCAACCAGCCGGTCGAGATCTCGATCGAGAACCGTACCAGGGCCGAGCAGCTCTACGGGTTCTCCCTGTACCAGGGCGGGGTGCCGCAGGGCAAGGACATACGGGTGGTAAAAGTGGCCGGGGATATCGAGGCCTGCGCAGGGACGCACTGCCGGAGCACCGGGGAGGTCGGCATGATCAAGATCCTCCGGGTCGAGCATATCCAGGACGGGATCGAACGCATCGAGTTTGCCGCAGGGATCGCCGCTGTCTATTACCTGCAGCACCTTGAACAGATTGTCACGTCATCGGCGGACATCCTCTCCGTGCAGATCGAGAACCTCCCGCCCACGGTCACACGGTTTTTCACCGAATGGAAAGACCAGAGAAAAGAGATCGAACGCATGAGCCAGAAACTGGTGGATCTGGAGATAAAAACGATCCGGCCCGAGACCATCGGCGGGGTTCCGGTCGTTGTAAAACGCATCGATCTCGCACCGCGCGAGCTCGCGACGATCGCAACCGTGCTCTCTGAAAAAGGCGGGGTGGCTCTTCTTGCCACCCCGGGTGAAACCGCAAGGGTTGTCCTTGCGTCGGGCGATTCACGGGTGAACGCCGGGGAGATTATCGGGCAGGTGTGCAGCCTCCTTGGCGGCAAGGGCGGCGGAAAACCCGCGATGGCGCAGGGCGGCGGGCCGGATGCCGACAAACTCGATCTCGCCCTGAACGTGGGGCGCGAGCGCATTATTGCGGCGCTGCAGAAGAGTTAACCATGACCGGGGCTGTGGTGGTGCTGGAACCGGGCGATGAACGGGCGCAGAAGATCGCAAAAGCCATGGCAAGCCAGACCGCAAGCGATATCCTCACCCTCCTTGCTACCGGCACAAAAAGTCTCACCGATATCACTGGGCAGCTGAAAATTCCCCTTACTACAGCACAATACCATGCCGAAAACCTGCTCAATGCCGGCCTCATCACCGTTGCTGAAACCCGGTACAGCATAAAAGGGCGCGAGGTTAAAATGTACTCGCTCACCGATCAGCTCCTGATCGTCGCGCCCCGGCAGACCAATGTCAGGGCCCTGCTCCTCAAGTACGGCTCACTTTTCGGGATCGTTGTTGCCGGGACGATTGCCGTCATCGTACTTTCACCCATCTTTTCCTACCAGAATGCGATTGAGGCAGTGCCCTCTGCGGCACCCCGGGTGGGGTCGGGAGCCGGGATGTTCGCGGCAAAAGCCATGGCGGAAAATGCCATGGTGCAGGAACTTCCCTTCGATCCTGCGCTTGCCTTCTTTTTCGGCGGGGTTTTTGTCATCTTCATCCTGCTCTGCTACGAGGCATATCTCTGGCGGAAGAGACGCTACCCCTGAGATCTGTTTTTTTGGGCGGAATGCTCCCGGATAAGCGGTATATGATTTTACCCGGGCTGGTATCCATAAAACCCCTGCCGGATGGTGCCTGCTGCAATCCAATGCAGGAAGGCTGCCTGCGGCGGGCGCATCCCCCAATCGCAGGGACGGTCCCGGTCCTGCCGTCAAAGGAAAAAAGTATCGTGGGGTATTCTATTTACGGTCTTTTTTGATCCTGACAGCAACCAGCATGGCGATCCCGAGCGCTCCGATCACGACAACCACCGGCAGGGACGACCTGGTCGTGGAGGGGGTAGGGATCGGCGTATAGGTGACCAGTTTCGTGGTGGCGACCGGTGGCGGGGTCGTGATCGTGGGAATGGTCGTTGCCACGGTCGGGGCAATCACGTGGAAGGTGACCGTGGTAATGGCACCGTTGGCATCGGCGAACTTGACCTTGTAATCATCGGGCTGGGTCACGGATATGGTCTGCGAAAAGACGCCGGCTCCGTTCTGGATATTATTGGTCGTCCCGATATACTGGGGGCCGAATACCCGGCCTGCCGATGCACCATCGACCTGGAGCTGTATGCCTTTATTCCCCCCGTTCTTGAGCGAACCCGAAATCACGAGCGCATCGGCCAGGTCCTGGGTGGTCGGGGAGTTGATGGTGAGGTCGCTGGAACGGTCGGTAAGCGTGATAATCTGGGTCAATGCGGAGTCGGAGCTCGGCGTTACAACACCGTTGAACTGGATCTCGACCTTGTACTGGCCGCCGGGGAGACCGGTGGTATCGAAGAGCGCGTACTGGGTGAGCTGGTTAGGCTGGGTGGCCATGGCCTGGCTGTCGATCAGCGTGGAAGTGTACTGCGACTGGTAAAAAACCAGGTTGAAACTGGTCCCGGCAGGGAAATTGGAGTCAACCGAGCATTTTATGGTCTGGCCGACCGGGATGGTGAGAGGAGAACAGTTCAGGTAAATGCCATACGCGGATGCCGACCCTGCAAGGAACAGGGAGAGCAGGAGAAGGACGGGGATAAACTTACTCATGACTACATGGTCGAATGCCCGGAATTAAAAAGGTTCCTCTCTTATTTCCGGGAGCTTTCGGGACTAATCCGCCGGCGCACCGAAAACCGTCAGATCAGGTCGATAAAATTTTTGAGCAGCCGCAGGCCGACAGCCCCGCTCTTTTCCGGGTGAAACTGTACGCCGTATACATCGTCCCGGACAATGGACGAGGCAAAGGGAAGAATATAGTCCGTTGAAGTAAGGGTGTATTCCGGTGTCGTATCGGCATAGTACGAGTGAACGAAATACACGTACGCTTCGTGCGGGAGACCTGATAACAGGGGGCTCTCTTCTTTTGTAAGACGTATGGCGTTCCAGCCCATGTGCGGCACTTTCACTCCCGGGACATGGGGGAACCGGCGCACGCGGCCCGGGATGAGGCCGAGGCCCCGGTGCGTCCCGTGCTCCTCGCTTGAGTCCATGAGCATCTGCATGCCAAGACAGATGCCAAGGAGGGGGACATCTTTTGTTGCAGCACAGACCGTTTCCCTGATGGCGCCCAGCTGGTCCATGCCCTCGTGGAATGCGCCGACTCCCGGCAGCACGATGCCATCGGCTGCTGCGATCTCCCCTGCGTCCCCGGTGATGACGGCACGTGCCCCCGCCGCCTCGATCCCGCGCATGACACTGCGCAGGTTTCCGAGACCGTAATCAATGATGGTGACGTTCTTTGCCATGTACACCCTCCTTAAGTCTCCACGCCCCGCTCTCTATCCAGTCGGCAGGGAGATCGTGAGCCTCCCGCCACGCTTCGAGCCGCTCCCGCCACCCTCCCCAGAGCCCGGCAAAATCGGTCTCGATCATATGGATCAATGCCATATCACTGGACGGGCACATGAAACATCCGATCCGATCCAGCCGGTGCTCGTAGAGCCGGTTGTAGGGCGCTTCCTCACGGAAGAGGTAGAGCCAGACGTGAAGGGCAGTCCAGTTCTGGATTGGCGCGGCGGAAACCTGGACTTTCACGGTCGGGTTTCTCCAGACCCGGTCGCTGTCCGCCCGGGCGAGCGATTCGTACCGCCGTTGCCCGATAAAGGAAAGGCATTCGCCCCAGGTCGAACGGATGGTCTCTCTGACCGGCAGGAGCTTGCAGACGCTGCAGCACCAGCGTGCGTTCACGGCCGGCGGTCCCTCGCGCTCCAGTGTCTCTGAGAATTTACCGGATGTGGTGGTCCGGATGATGCCTGCCCCGTATTTCTGCTGCACCGCTTCAACGTTTTCGTAGGTATCCGGGAACTCGAGGCCGGTGTCGGCAAAGAGCAACGGAACGCTGCCGATTGCTTTTCTTACGACAAGCATCGTTGCCAGGCTGTCTTTTCCCCCGGAGTACGATATGGTGGGCTGGAGGGGGTACGCGGCAGCGACGTCTTTTACGAACTGCACCGCTTCTGCTTCTGCCTGTGCTATCGCTTCAGCATTTGACCGGACCGCATCCTGCCACGTGGCCTTTCCCGGGACGATGCGGGACGGCACGTTCCTGCGGTTGCGGACGACAGAACCTTTCACGAGGGCCCGGGCTTCTTCTGCCCCTGCCTTTGCCCTGCCCGCTCCGATGCACTCCCCGTTTTTTGCGAGGATAAATACTTCGTCGCCGGTCCGGACCGCGTCGTCAATGAAATCAAGGCCCGGACGGAGGACGCTCATCCCCTGGTCGCGGATAAACGGCACAGCGCTGTCGTCAACCACGACAACACGCTTTTCCGGCCTGAAGATGGTACAGGCCTCGGGGCGCGGGATGGGCTCCCACCGGCGTTCCTTGGGGATATACCGGATCGAGCCCGCTATCCCCCCGCCGATCACGATCTCTTCCATCCGGTCGGCATCCGGGACCTTGTTCAAAAGAACCAGATGGTCCTCGGGTACGAGCGGCGCTCCGAAGTGCTCATGAAAGATGCTGTTGATAAGCGCAATATCGGCCGGAAATGCCGGTCGCGCATCTCCCGGGGGGGTGAGCGGCACTTCACGGGTGGGTGCACCGCACGCAGCACAGGTTTTTGCGAGGACCGGCGTGTGGCACTGGTCGCACCAGCGCAGGAGGATCCTGCCGAGATAGGGGCGCATTCCCACAGCTGTTCGCGTTTGTTCTTATAAAATGATAGGCGGTCTTTTCTTTTTCGTTTATGCCGGTATCGTTTGTCCCGCGTCCCCGGCGGAGTCGGGAGGCATCCGGGGCAGCGGGAGGTTTGATATGTACCAGTTCTCCATTTTAGTACTGTGATATACGGGATCAGGGAGCCCGGAGTTTACGGAGAGGGTGATTGTGGATGACACTTGATATCTGGCTTGTTGCGGCAGTCTGTTTTTTTATCCTTGCCTTCTGCGCAGTACTGCGTGTCATTCCCGGCCCGACGCTGAATGACCGGCTGATCGCGGTGAATGTGGCGGCCACCCTTGCCTGCGCTGGTGCGCTTTCCCTCACGGTATCGGTCGGGGACCTGATCCTGCCGGTGCTCGCGGGGCTGCTTGCGTGCATCGTGTTTGCGACCACTATACGGATCTCCCAGGTTCACCGGGGTGTGGTACCATGACGGTATGGGTACTCGACGCACTCCTGTACGTCCTGCTCCTTGCCGCCATCGGTTTTGGGGGGATCAGTGTTGTCGGCCTGCTCCTCTTTCCGGATATCCGGAGCAGGGCCTTTACCGGCCTGCGGGCAGGTATTCTCGCCACTGCCCTCGTTACTGCGGCCGGGGTCTGCTATGGTTTTTTTGCGTATATGACGGTGGGCGGTCTGCAGTACCTGCTGTTTATCCTTGCGGCGATCCTGATGCTTGCCCTTCTGGTTATCCTGAACCGGGTTGCCACCGGGGTTGTGTGCCGCTCGGCAGTACCGATCCTGTCATCGGCTGCCGATACGCAGGAAGACCGGTGATCTGCCGGTTTTTGCGTGCATGCCGGCACCCGGTCGCGTCCGGGCGGGCCGGTAATCCCGCGACGGGATTTTACCGGGGTTTTGATCAGGATAATCCACGTTTTTCCTGAAGACCCGGCCGCAGTTTGTTTATTTTTATCCGGCGTTTTTAACGTCCTTTTTTTGCGACCTGCTGCCAGTGCCGGGGGATCGTGCCCATGACCCCGCAGTGCGGTGTGCACTTTTCATGACGAGGGGTACTTTTGCGCCGGAAAATGCATGGTGTATGCAGGGTCAATGACCGATCCGGCAAAAAACCCGCGAATGCATGAAGGGGACAAGACGGAGTTTTTTCGGACTTCTTTTCCCGGTCACCGCATCGCATCGGGAAGAAAGGTTTGCTAAAAGATTCAGGCCTGAGGTTCCTGCTCCTCTTCCGGCAGGGGTTCCTCATCTGCCTCCGGCTCCATGAAACAGAGCACTGAGGCGATTGCGAAAATGATGATTGCCGGCATATACAGGTACAGCAGGCTGAGCGTCCCGGCAAGCGGGACCGAGAGCGTGATCCAGACGGCGGAGGAGAGCAGCATCCAGCCGGCGAAACGGGATTCGGTGTTCGCTATCACCGCACCCATCAGGCCCAGGCTGGAAAAAAGTGCTGCCTGGACCCCGGAGAGGGTCGCCCCGGAGGAACCGGATGAAAAGATCACGTAGAGGGCGGTCGCAATCCCGAGGAACCCCCCGATTATTCCGACAACAAACGGTCGCTTCATTACGTACACGATGGGACAACCTACGCTCTTAAAGGTTGTCTTTTATCTGCCGTTTAAAAATACCCGGGGATGGATGAAAGCGCAGGAGGCGGATTTTTGCAAAAATACCTGAAAAATGCGCATCCAGCCTGGTGCCTGCATACCTTGCAGGTCGCGATTGCGACTCATTCTCTTTTTATTTCGGCAAATAAGGCTTAATTCACATGATTGCGCATTTCGCTCCGAATCGTCCGTAAAATCAGTTCTATTCCGGATACTCCGGTTTTGTGCAGGACAAAGTTGCGGTTTATACCGTTTCTATGCGGGAAATTACCATTTCGACCAAAATATTTATGTATTCGTAGAATAATGAAAATTATAACCCTTTCCGGTGGGAGGTGGAATAAAAATGGTTGTAGCAAAGAAACCGGCCGCAAAGAAGGCCCCAGCAAAAAAACCCGCCGTAAAGAAGGCAGCCCCTAAGAAGAAGTAATCCAGGGGGCCCATTTATTGTTTTCTCTCTTTTTTTGGATTTCAAAGGAACCGTACAGTACCTTCTACCTGCCAGGATTTTTGTATGCAGAGACACCCGCGGTTCCGGCGTTCAGGCCGGTGGCAGGAACTTTTTTGCCGCCTGTTCCGGAATCATGTCACAATCACGCCGGCCACGAAGTAACCTCCCGGACCGACAGACGGATTGAAGGAGACAACGCCTCGGCCGGGTACCCGATGGCACAGCCCATGAGCGCCCATTTCCCGTGTTCGAGCCCGAGGATCCGGCAGAATTCTTTATTGTCTGCCATCTGCGCCGTGACGGAGACGATCTGGAAGCCAAGGCCGAGGGCCGTTGCCTTCAGCCACATGTTCTCCATGCAGTGGGCGAGGGACTGCAGTTCCACGGGCGGGAACCCCTTCTTTTCTGCGGCCACGATATAGAAGGGAGCCGTGCCGACACCGGGCAACATGCCCATGCCTTTGATCGCGGCGAGCCGGTTCATGAACCCGGCGGCCTGGCTTCGCAGGCCGGCGTTTCCTGCCGCCGCCCGTTCAAGGTCGCCTCCCATTTTCACGACCTCGTTAAAAACGAGCGGGGCCAGCTCCTTCATGGCTTTCGAACCCTTCCGTACCACCACAAACCGCCGGAAATAGTCCTCACTGTTCCCGACTGCCGCCGCGGCAAAGGGCGCATGGAGTCCGGCGTGGAGGATACCCTCGACCTGCTCGTCCGTGGGAACCTTCTCGGTAAATTTCCGGCAGGAGCGCCGTTCCCCGATAATCCTGTCCAGCACCGCGTTCTCCTGGTCGGTTGTAAGTGTCATTCCAGAATCAACCTCACAACCCTTTGCACTGCCGGGATATTTTAAGGTATTTTTACAGGTCGCCCTGGTCATTAGGATCCGGAGACCGGTTGCCGGATCAATCCTGTACCGGGCCCGGGGGTGGCGTTGGTGAGCACAACCGCGACCGGTCGGGTTATTGGTGCGGTCTCGCGATGATACCGGGCCAGCTGCCGTATACAGCAAGACAGGGTACCCCAGGCTCGCCCATAAAAAATTCGGATGGTGTTACAGACTTTTCAGAAATTGTTCACCAAAGTTATCGGACTTTTTGAAAAAAGGTTGCCAAGGTCATCCAACTTTTCAAAAAAAATCCGGTGAGGTCATCGAACTTTTGTGAAAAAGTCCGGGAATGTTATCGGACTTTCCGGAAAAAAGGGGCGGCTCAGTATCCAAACAGTGCAAAAAAATCCGGGTACATGGAGATATCCCTCGTTGCTATGATCGCAGACCGGGCAATCCTAATGATGGGGGGCTGATGCCCCCATACCCCCGTGAGCGATTAGTGCCGCCGCCCCAGAAGGGACGCCCCCGCGGCGGATCAGGAAGAGAAAACTGTACTGCCCGGGCGCGACCCGACAAGGTGCCGCACCGACCTAGACGAGCGGGAATCGCGTTCCGGGCAGGAATCAGCAGGTCATCATATGCTCCCACAAAAGCATTCATGATCGAATACTATCGCCCGCCGGCGATGGACTTTCGAAAAACTTTCCTGCTGAAATCAGGAAATGAAAAATGCGGGTAGATTTTTAACATATCAATCTTAACAAAAAAACGGCGAAGCGCAAGCACATCACCGAAATTTTACGGCAAAAGAGCATCCCTATGACTGACGCACCTGTTTTGCTGCCTGCAGCACCGGCAAAAAAACCCGGCAATCCTCACACTCTGATCATGATTTTCCTGGTAGCGCTCATTATAGCTATAGCGGTCCTGCTGATTCTTTCCGGACCGGTTTTCAACGGACCGGTCGGTTCGAACGCTCAGAACGCCCCGGCGGTCGTTCCCGTGGCAGGAGTGCCCGCCATGATACCGGCGCAGGCGATGCTCCCGGCCGCAGAAATCGTTTCGAAATCGGTAACCTGTCAGGTTACCGGCCTTTTGGAGATGACCGGCACCGTCAAAAACAATGTGGCTCATCCCCTGTCAGTCTCGGTACGCGGCACCGGATACGATAGTAACGGTAACGAAATGGGCACAGGATATGACAGTGTCGATATCGATCCTTATGGCACCGGCACCTACAGGATCAACGTCATCGACGGGTGTCAGCTGGGGGACTCCGGGACCTATGATGTCCGGATATCACAAATCACCTGGAGGTACGCCGGTTGATGTGTCCTCAGGTAGCAGGAAAGCGTTCGTTCCGGTGACCAGTTCCGGCGAAGTCTCCGCAATCCCCCCCCGACGAACGAGTATCCCGCTGCCTCCGACCCGGAAAATCAGGCAGGAACTGTCATCCCCCCGCCCGGAACACCTTTCTGCACCGCACCGTCCCTGTCGGCAGGCATTTCCCGGCTTTTCCGGGAAAAAACCGGCCTTTTCCCGGGCACCCGGGAAACCCTGTTATTTTTTGGCCATAGCGGGGCGGTAAAGCCAGGAGGGTTCCCGGATGGCCTTGTGGATGGCCGGTTTTTCGCGACCGGTACAGGCCCGCTAAATTGCACGGTTTTTTCCCGTTTAAAACGCCCCGTTTCAAAAACAGCCCGATTAAAACAAGAATCGTGGAGAGGATTAGCACCACTTCCACTGGAACTTCCCGGAGCAGGATCCGGCCCGGGAACTCTCCGTCGGAGAAACGATCATGGGGGAGGGACGGTCTGCCCAGACTGATTTCTGGGTAGGGCGATCCTGATGATGGGGGACTGATGGCCTCACACCGCCGTGAGCGAGGAGTGCCGTCGCTGTCAGGAAGCCTCATAATTATATTCCTCGTGTCATCCCCAAAAATACGCCCGTAAAACCGTCCGATTCCACACGAGACAGATCAGAGCGATTATGTTGTTTTATTTGCCAAAATACGCCCAAATTGAGCCCCATATAATGCCCATAATCGGGCGACAAACACGTTTTTACGGCCTCTTTTTCCGGGAACGAACGAAAACCCATCCGGCCCCGGGATCGGCCTGAAAAACGCGTTTATATGAACGTTTTATTTCGTCCAATTCCAAAAATACGGCTGATTTGGGGTTATTTAAAAACGGGGGCCGATACGGGCTCCGATTGGGTCTTGAAAAGACGAATCCGGGCTCAATTTGGGCCCTGATTGGCGTTGCCCGGATCAAGTGGATGGGGGATGTTGTGCCCTCCCCAAATGAGGGTGTAGTGCCGCCGCCCCCGAAGGGACGCCCCCGCAGCCGGTGAGGAAATGGATCGGGTGTACCCAGCCGGAGATTTGAAACGGTGGGTACAGAATCGCGTCACGGAAATTTTTCCGAGCCGCTGAACCAGAACGATGCCTGACGCGCACAACGCCTCGGCGGTTTTGCGCTACGCACTTACCGGGATCCTGATGTGTGATCGGATTCGGTTGAGGGGGGCGATGCTGATTGAGGAGCGGGCGCCCGGACACGCACTCGCCCGAGCAGAGGGCCCGGTGAGGCGCCCGAGCGACTCCCTGCGAATGCAGGGAGGGGGAGGGATCGCAATCTGCCGGAAGTGATAAAAAATGTAACCTGAAGTTTGTGCGTTCTCATAACGGGGGAGCCATGTGGCTGAACATCGCGGCAAAGGCCAGTAGCGCCACAAGGACAGCAACCACTGCCACGGTGACGATTGCAAGAATAATGAAGATGAGCAGGTGGGCGGTCTTTGTCGGGAGGAACGGGATCTCTTTGTTATTCATCTTATAAGTCAGGGAATATGCATCGTAGATCCCGAACAGCCAGACAATGGCCCCGGGAATGATGAAGATGAACAGGCCGATCACGGTCCCGAAGAATATTGCAAATCCCCTCTCGGTTTTCCCGTTATAGACCTGCCCGAGCCCCGGGATCACGAGCGAACAGATTGCTGCAATCGCCGTGCTCTTCTCTTCATTCTCTGGCGGAGCCACTACGGCGGGTTGCGGTGCGGCGACCGCTGTTGCTGCAAGTTTCGCGCCGCAGTTATCGCAGAAGCTGGCGGTCTCGTCTGCGAGAGACTTGCCGCACTCGGGACAGTACTTCATGGATGGTCAGCAGGTGTGTTGGACGGCGGAGGGGATGGATGTTCGTCCCGGTGGCAGAGGGCAAGCCTCCCGTCAGAGACACCCACAGGGTCCTGCCGCGCCAGAGGGGGATCCCGTATTTATCCGTCCAAACCTTTTTCCTCCCCTCAGCCCGATAACCGGATGAAGAGATTCCTGTGGATGACGCCATGAAGAAAATGGTATACTTTATAATCGGGCCTGCGATCCTGGGGCTGGTTCTCGCCCTGATCGCGTATGTGACAAGCACGGTCCCGGCACACCTGCCGGCCGCACTCACGAATGCGCGTATCTTCTCGATTTGATCCGGATACAGGCGATCTCATGCCCACACCGGGCACCGGGTGAGTGCAGCTCACCGGGTAATGATCCGGGTCACCCTGACCGGAGACCCGGATCCATAGTAAAAAAAATTCCGGTTGGCCCCCGTACCGTTACGGGGATGCAAGCGGCGACTCGTTTGTATCAAGGAAGTACACCGCGTTCTCGCCATACTGGACCGGTGCATTCCGGTTCCCGATGTGGGGGAGCCCCTGGAACCTCACGAGCCAGGAGCCGTTGATCTGCCCGGCCATCTGGACAGAGACCGCCTGGGGCGTGATCACGTCACCCGTGCCGACCACGAGCATGACGGTCTTGTTGATGCCGGCAAGGCCGTTCCAGGTCCCGTTAAAGGCAAGGTTCGCATTTGCCTCGGCACGGAGGCCCGGGCTCGCGTTCGTGTCGTTTGCGACCTCGAGGAGGGTCGAGTGCAGGACCTGGCACTCGGGGATGTTTGCGCTGTACGAGTTGGAATCGAGGATCAGCTTCCGCACAAGCTCCGGGTGGGCGATGACCAGCTGCTGCGCGGTCGACGAGCCCATGGACTCCCCGTACACGTTCATGCTGCTGTACCCGAGGGCTTTGATCAGCCCGGCGGCATCATCGGCATAGATGGGGATCGTGGGGGTCACATTGTTCATGCTGCTGTACCCCATTCCCCGGTGATCGTAGGCATAGACATGGTATTTCGAGGAGAGGATCGAAAGGAATGTCTCGTTCCACGGGGCCTGCGCGGGAGTGTCGTTTGCGACCTCACTGGAGAATCCTTCGATGAGCAGGACGGGTTCGCCGGATCCCCATTCCCAGTACGCCAGCCGGACGCCATTCACGTCCTTGTACTGGACCGGTGTATTGGCAATGGAGACCGGCTGCGGCATTGCCGGAGTTGCTGGTGCCGGGCCGGCAGCGGCCGGTGCGGTACCGGTGCAGCCGGTGGCAAGAACCATGATCGCAATGACGGCAAGCACCATAAGGAGTGATATCGGTTTCATTCTCGTTTCAGCCTCTGGATCTGTAGATTGACCGTTCGGGACGAATCCAGATAAACGCTTGGTTTTCGGGTTGTCCGGACCCGGGTACGGGTGGCTGACCCGGATCCGCGGAAGTTACCAAAGGGATGCCCTGCTTTGAGTCCGACAAAACCTAATCAATTCTGGGAAAATTGTAACGATGCCCTACGCGCAAAACACCTCGTCGGGTTTTGCGCTACGCATTTACCGGGATCCTGATGCGGGATAGGATTCGGTGGGCGGGGGTGCAATGAAAAGAGCGGGCGCCCGTACATGCACACGCCCAGCGAGGGCTCGGCGAGGCGCCCGAGCGACTCCCTGGGGAGCAGGGTGGGGATATAGAGTTCGGAAAAATCATCAATACCTTATGAATTATGGGCTTTGCAGGGACCTCATATAATATTTTTTTAAACATAATATTTATATAACGCAACTTGATTATTACTCAAGTACTCCATAACTGGAGGTGGCTGAAAATGATAGGTACCTCAAAAAAAGCAGACGAACAACAGCGTTTTGCGGCTCATTATAATCTTGCGATGAATGATCTTCTTAACAAAAATCCAGAAATGCCATTAAAAGATGCAGTGCACAAAGCGACACAGACTGCAAAAGACGCGACTCAAAAAGACGCTGTATATACACAAGATCCGATATTTTATCGGACTGCAGAGATCTTGTTAGCAATCATAGTACTCGTGGTTGTCGTGGGCAGTATCTGGCTGTTCAGCATTAGCAAAGCCCCGAGCGATGGAATTATTGCGATTGGCTCCGGTGCAGTGGGTGCACTGATTGGGGTATTTTCAACGCAAAAATAGAGTGCAGAAGTTACCTGATTTCTCTCTCCTCTTTTCCCGGGATATTGTTTGCAAGACCGTGAACCGGAGCGATGCTGATTGAGAAGCGAGCGCCCGTACACGCACTTGCCCAGCGAGGGCCCGACGAGGCGCCCGAGCGACTCCCTGCGAAAACAGGGAGGGGGAAGAATCGCAATTCCGAGAAATAGACAAAAATACAATCCCTGTTGTTAGAGACACTGTATGAAATAAAAATAAAAATCATCATAATTTTTTTATAAATGTAACATGTATCCTCACCTATGACATTAGAAATCGATAGGGGTGTAGTTATTTTTTTAGATGTCCTCGGTGTTTCGAAATATACAGAAGCTGCCCAGTTTTTGGATTTTCTTTGCGAAATGAAAAAGATGAGAATTCGAGCGCAATATGTCTGGGATAAGTGGAAGGATAAATTTGAACAAGAAGGGGTAACGTTGCCCGAGCCGAAAATTGCAATTTTTCAAGATTCTATTGTAATTTGTTTTTCTGATAAAGTGGAAAAAGACAATACATTGCAAAATTTTTTTGCCGCTCAAAATTGGTTAATGGCTGTTTATGTAGTAGCGATAGAAAAGGGACTCTTCTTTCGTGGTGCTCTTTCTATCGGTGAATATATTTATAATGAATTTGATGGGGGTATTGCTGTTTTAGGATTACCTGTCGTTGACGCGTTCAAACATGAGAGGAAAGGCAATTGGATCGGCGTAATTCAAACGGATCTGTTTCAGAAACAATACATGAATGCTCTAAATAACTATGCAACGGTTAATAGGATGAAGTTAGATGATGTAATCAAAGGCCGCAATCCTTTCTACGTTAAATATGATGTTCCGATAAAAAAAGAAAATGATGATTATGGGACGGCCGAATATTATGTCGTAAATTGGCCGACAATTTGGAAGGGCATTGGAATGGATAAACTAAGAAAAATGTTAACAGATGCCCAAGATGCTGCTGATGAGAATGACAAGAAAAAATATGAAAATACCCTCAAATTTGTCAAATATTGTGAAGATCATCAATTCTTCTTACAATGAATATCTTAACATTTTCAAACAGTTTTAACAAAATTTTAGTTTCGAACAATCATGATTATTCATAACTACTCTATTGATATCTTCAAGTCATCAGAAGAAAAATGCGCCGACCGGGACTCTAGCAAAATGTTAGATTCCCTTACATAATTTTAATATGGTCAAAGCATCAATAATCGGGTATGTCCGTGGCTGCATCATTTAATCTGGTTCGGGAAGAGTATGCCGGAAACTCAATTCAAACCGCATTAGATGAAGGACGATTTACCGAAAAAGACAATGAACTTGTAACAAGGTTTACCAATGAGTTACAGGCTACTGTGGGTATCTCTACAGCCCGTGTCAATAAAATCACATTCACGCTTGTAGGTTGGCGTAAAATCCTGCCAAAATCCTTCAATCAATGCGCCATTAATGATCTCTACAAGGGTGTAATGGACTTAAAAAAGAAAAAATCCCTCACCGGCAAACCCTACAAAGCAAACACGGTCAGCGACTTCCTCAAGGTTCTCAAACAGTTCTATACCTGGCTCGCAAAAAACAAACTCACAAAAATTACCCGCGACCAGATCCACGAGATAAAAGCCCCCGGTCGGGACCCGATGACAACGACCGCATCGGATCTCCTCACTCCGGATGAAATAACCAAGATGGTAAAAGCCTGCAAGCGGGATGGCGACCGGGCGCTTCTCATGACACTCTATGAAGGTGCATTCCGGATCGGGGAGATCGGACAGCTCAAATGGAGTGATCTCAAATTTGATGAATACGGTGTTATCGCAAACGTCTCCTTCAAAACGGATAAACCCCGGTACATCCGGCTTGTCATGGCTCTCGATTACCTCTCCCGCTGGCGCTCTATTTATCCCGGTATCGCAGAAGGAGATAATCTGGTTTTTGTTAACAGAAATGGCGACCCGCTGACCCATGCACAGGTAAGCCGTCAGCTCGACCGGATAGCAGCCCGGGCCGGTGTAAACAAACGGGTCAATCCCCACGTATTCCGGCATTCCCGCATAACCCACCTTGTCCGGGAGGGCATCAGCGAGAGTGTCATAAAGGCGGTTGCATGGGGATCGCAGGACAGCCGCATGCTCAAAACCTATCTTCATCTAACGGGGCAGGATGTAGATAACGAGATGCTGCGGCTTTATGGCATTGACGTTCCCGAAAAGAAGAAAGAACGGGGGCTTAAACCGCACCAATGCCTCCACTGTTCAACCATCAACCCCCCAACATCAAACTATTGCTCAACCTGCGGTCACCCATTGACCCAGCAGGCAGAACAGGAAGTATCAGAAAGCGCGACTGATATCCGGAGAATGCTTGCAGAAAATCCGAAAGTGCAGGCCGTTTTCATGGAGATCCTCAACCAAATGAGAAAGCAACCGGTTAACGTCAGTTAACGAATTTTGTTTCGGCGGGAAAACGATTATTATCCGGAAGCTCGAATATAGGATTTAGTATCAAGTAGTTCTACTTGGCCTGTAAAAACAACATTTGAGACCAGTACTGATAATGATTGTTCAGTACTGCTGACGCAGAACAATGCCAAAATGTTGCTTTTACTTAAGTCTGTTTTGGAACTACTACCGCCTCCGGTTGCCTTTTGGCAACCGATGCAACGCTGATGCCGAACGGCAAAAGCGTAGGAGAACCGGCGCTCTATGATACCGCGTCAATCCCCGGTTTCTCCTGATCACGAAAGGTGATTTAAAATGTCAAAGATAGTCAGTGACTACGATAAGAAGTATTCTCAGCCCTCCCTCACAATTACGAGGGATATCTTTGCCGCTTTAAGTCCGCTTGATCAGATTGCGGCACGAGCGCTGGAAAGATGTGGACTGTTACGGATAGTTGACGAACAACCAAAGATCTCTGCCCGGTGATTCTGTTGAGAGAACAGGATTTCCCTATTAGCGGAGCGGAGGCTAACGATCTCCTTGCCCAGCGAGGACCCGATGAGGCGTCCGAGCGACCCCGAAGGGGTGGGGATGCTCGTAGCAACGTGCGGCAGGGGGGCCCCCGCGCGCAGCGCGGGGCCCTGCCGCCTTTCCCTCTATTACTTGTTAGGAACACCTTGACGACTGAAAGGAGGATTGAAAAGGTGAACTATTTATGAAGGGCGACCTCGACACCTTTTCAAACGGTCTCTTTGATTTTTGCAAAGTACATGCCGCTGGCCGTATTGAACTTCTGACGATCAGCCTTCCTCGGGGCTCTTCCCTCAACCTGGAGGACTGTTTCAATGCACTTATCATACGCATTGTTGGCAGGAACAAGAAGTCTTCCATACCGTATGTTGGGGTTCTTGTCGGAGTTCCTCCGGAGCATGCCCATATCCTCTGGATAAAACCTTATGTCCGTTATAACCGTCTCAACTGGATGTGGCATGAGATTACAAACGGGACTGCGACCGGCATAACTTCAAGGACAGTACGTGGTGACAAATCTAAAAGAAATGATGTCAGACGTCTCGTAAAATATCTTGTAGAACAGGAAGATCATCACGGCTTGCCGGTAACCTTCGTTCATTCCCATAAATGGCTCGTTCACAGCAAGGAGAAATCACAACCGGATGAGCAGGCCATTTTCAAGGGGTTAGACGATGTCCAAACCTCCTGAATCTCCATTTTTTGGTCTCCCGGAGAAGAAACCTCGCAAATCGAAAAAATCTGAATATGATCCACGGTTGGCTTTGAAAGAGCGCGGGCGAAAACTCCTGCTAAAAGACGATGAGATTGATGAATATACCCTGACCCGACATGAAAAGGAAGTCCTGACGATAAATCACGATGTATCGATGAATTTTAAACCCTGAATTTCAAATTTTTTCTTATGTGATTTTATACGTGATTATATGTTTTCTTTGAAATACCTTCGACTGAGGGTTTTTGTCAGGTCCTAAATTGTTAGCAGGTTGGTAATATTACATGTTCGAGACATCTTGTAAGATTTCACATTCGCATTATGCTCTCTTATAAAGAATTTATAAGTAACCCAAATTTGAACAAATAATCTAATGTTTAAAACATATTTTTAGAGAAAGTTTTATAAATTTAAGTATCCAGTATGTTATTGATCGCTATGACTGAGGATATTGGTAATTCAAATGGGTCCAAAGATGAAGGAATTAAAGAGGCAGGGACTACAAAATCCGTAAACGGTGACGCAAAGAATCCTGTTATTAAAAAAAGTCGGGAGAAAAGTGTAAAATATCCTTATTACAGTCTAAAAGAATGCTTCAATTATCTTAGCATTGTTCATAAAATTGGGGGGCGAAAGGGTGCGCAGATTGGTTCAATCTTATCCGAGATGAACATCAACTCTGCAAATAACAGACGATTTTCGTATTTAACAAGCAGTTCTGAAATTTTTGGTCTCATTGAAAGGTCTGATCAATTAATAAAACCCACGGAGTTGGGGATTCTTATATTATTTCCTCCGAATGGGGATAGCCAAAAGAAGCAATTGCTAATTCAATCTTTTGAAAATTCGGAGGTATATTCAAACATTGTAACCAAATATAACGAAACTATATTGCCAAATCGGGATTTATTGCGAATAGAATTCTATCATTTGAAAATCGCTACAAATGTTCTTGATATTGCGGTTGATTCATTCATCGAAAGCGCACAGTATGTTGGTGTACTAGATGAAAATAGTCGGTTATTAATTCCCACTAATGTTCCGGAATTAGAGGATCTGCTCGGTCAAGGAAAACCATCTCCAGAAAACTCCCCGCCGGAACCGAATGGCCAAAAAATTCCGAAGGTTGCTAAAGAAAATCCCCCTAAAGAAAACCCATCAGATGAAAAAGATGATTTTGAGGGAAAAATCGATATGGTAAGATTTGAGGTTTTGACCTCAACCGGGTTAAAAGCAATAGTATGTATGCCTAGTAAATGTTCTAAAGAGGACATTGAAAAAATTAAAAAAATAGTCAATGCGTATGGTCCCGATTAAACCGATCTAATTCCGAGGTTATATGGAAACGTACAAAATAAAAATGAAACCGGAACCTGAAAAACAATTGGCGAAATATGATCGTGAGATACAAGTACGTTTCGCAAAAAAGATTCGGAAGCTAAAAGAGAATCCAGATAGTTATGGGAAGCCCCTTAAAAAACCGCTTCATGGTTATTGGGAGCTTTATTTCGAGAGAAAATTCAGAATTGTCTATACAATAGATATCAATGCCAAAATTGTGTATATTGAGGCGATTAAACACAAGGATGAATTTTAGATTCCGAGGTCTTTCGCAATATCTTCAAAATCTCTGGATTGAACTCCCTTCATCCTGCCTTTATTTATTTGGCACATTAAATCTTTATCAGAAAGGACCTCGATAGTTTTGCTCATGGATTCATATTCATCTTTTGATATCGTAACCCATTCAGTTTCGTGTTTACCATGAACAATGATTTGGTTCATATATGGTATAATTGTAGAACTTCTCGTTATTAATAATAGTGGAATGAGGAATTTTGCAAAATTCAAGAGGATTAAATCCTAGAATAACAAGGCACAGTGCGCCGATTGGGATTCCGACTTAATCAAATCCAGTAAAATATATATTATTATATATTCAAAAGTAAGTCATGATTCAAAATTGTTAGATCTATCAGATTAAGGGAATATCGAAAATAGTAAGCGCCTCGAACGTCAAGGCAATATGCGCCGACCGGGACTCGAACCCGGGTTTAGGCGTTGGCAACGCCTAGTGATAACCACTACACTATCGGCGCAGTGTGCTCTAAAGTGTGGTCACTCATAGAATTTAAGTATATCGAACTCTGGGCACAATATGGGCGTATTTGCCGGGCGCCGCCCCCGGAGACGCTGGAGGTGGTGGATGGGGATGGAGATGAAGATGGAGATGGGGTGCCTGCTGTCCCGGATCCGGATGTGATATCTTAATGTAACGCAATCGCTCTATCTATTGATCAATGATTCCTCTCTTCGTGGAGTGCACGGGAAAACAGGTCGTCATATTCGGGGGAGGGGAGGTAGCGGCACGCAAGGCCGGGCATTTCGCACAAGAGGCGGAAGTCCTCATGGTCAGCAGGACGTTTTCCCCGTCCAGCCGGGCGCTGCCGGTCCAGATCCAGACGCTCGACACCCGGACGGCGACGGATGCAGAGCTCGACCTGATCATCGCGCCGGCGTTCCTGGTCATCGGGGCGCTCTCCGACCGGGAACAGAACGACCGGATCGGGGCGCTCTGCAAAGAGCATGGCGTGCTCTTCAACAACGCGGACGGCGAGCCCGGCGACGTGGTCATCCCGGCGATGACGATGGGCGAGCACTACACGATCGCGATCAGCACCGGGAGCGAGAGCCCGGCGGTCTCCCGGTTCATCCGGCAGGAGATCGAGAAAAACTACCCGTCGCTCGATGCGATGATCGTGCTCCAGCACCGCTTAAGGGATGCGCTCAGGGGCAGAAAGACAAACCCGGAAGAGCGCCGCAGGGTACTCTCGGCGGTGCTCCGCGACAAGACGGTCTGGTCGCTTCTCCCGGAGTCGCCGGCGCGTGCGTGGGAACGGGTAAGGGAGAAGTACCTCCATGACTGACCCCGATGCACGGATCGCCATCGCCGGTGTCAGCCACCACACTGCCGACGTGATGGCGCTTGAAGCCTTCCGGTTCGGTGACGAGCCGGGATTCCTTGAGGCCGCAGGCAGGAGGTTCCGGGGCGTCCTCCTCCTCCAGACCTGCAACCGCGTCGAGATAATGGTCGAGGGCGACGCCGGGGCGCTCCGGGACTTCCTTGCCGGGCAGGGCAGATCGGGGTTCTTCCTGCTCGAAGGCCGGGACGCGCTCCGCCACCTCCTCTCGCTTGCTGCCGGCATCGAATCGATGATTGTCGGCGAGGACCAGATCATCGGGCAGCTCAAGAAAGCGCTCGCCGATGCAGAATCTGCCGGCACCGCCGGCAGTTTCCTGGAACTCTGCATCAACAAGGCCGTCCACGTGGGCATCGGGGTGCGCCGGCACACCCAGATCAACCGGGGCGCCGTCTCGGTCGGGTCTGCCGCGGTGCTCCTTGCCGAGACAGAACTCGGGACGCTCGAAGGCCGGCACATCCTTGTGGTCGGGAGCGGCGAGATGGGCCTTCTCGTTGCCCAGGCGCTCGCCGCAAAGCAGCTGACCGCGATCTATGTCGCGAACCGCACGTTCGGGCGTGCGGTCAAGCTCGCGGAGAAGATTGGCGGAAAGGCGGTCCGGCTCAACGAACTCTATCATTACATCACCCTCTCCGATGTTGTGATCTCGTGCACGTCGGCACCCCACCCGGTCATTCACAGGGCGGACTTAAAAGAGGCGATGCGGGCCCGGTGCTGGCCGGTCGAAGGCCACCCCCGCCCGCTCATCCTGATCGACATCGCCCAGCCCCGGGATGTCGAGGAAGGGTCGGGGACAATCGACGGCGTCCATCTCTTTACCATCGACGACCTGCGGGAAGTAAACGAGCAGACCATGAGCACCCGCAGGGTCGAGGCGGAACGGGCCGCAGCGTTTGTCAACGAGGAGCTGGAACTTTTCATCCGCCAGCTGCACCGGAAATCCGCCGACGACTGCATCGCGGCCCTGCACACCTGGGCCGAAGCCGTGCGCCTGCGCGAGCGGGACCGGGCGCTCTCCCGGCTTGGCGGCGCAGATGACCGGACTGCCGAAGTGATTGACGACCTGACCCGGGTGCTCACGAAGAAGATCCTCACGGATGCGACCGCATCGATACGGGCGTGCGCCGAAGAAGGCGATCGCGGTGCCGCCGAAGCGCTCGTGCAGGCCCTTACGCGGGGCACGACCGGGGCCGTATCGCCCGTAAGCAAGAATACACCGGAGTGAGATCCTGCCGGGACAGGGAGCCGGTGCCGGAACCGCCATGGTGCCCGGCAACGAAAAAGCACGCGAATGCCCGAACCGGCCGGTTCTTCTCGCAAAAAAGAAAAACGAAAAGGGTTTTTTTCCAGATCCCGGTCACCCGAGTTTTGCGTATGCCGTCTCTGCAAGGGGAGTGAGCACGTCGTTGTGTGCACCAGGGCCGGTCATCCGGATCACTTCGAGGATATCGCCTTTGGCAAAAATGACTTCCGCGTACCCCTCTGACGGGGCGGATGTACCCGCGGCGAGCATGATCGTACCCTCCGTGGCCGTGGAGGACGGGGTAGCGTCTGCCGCGGTGGCAATAAATGCCCGGGTGTCGGGTCCGGTTGCAGGCAGCGGCAGATCGGTAAAGTTAAGGCCCTTTTCCTGCCGTTCTGTGGTATAAACGAGAGATACAAGATCGGACATATTTTTCCCGGCGTACACCGCGATGGTCTGGGTGATTGCGGACTGCCCCGCCGTATCGTTTAAGGAATAGACCGTGACGTAGCCCTGCTGCCACCCGAGATCTTTTGCAAGCGTACCC
This sequence comes from Methanoregula sp., assembly GCF_052325125.1. Classification (GTDB taxonomy): domain Archaea; phylum Halobacteriota; class Methanomicrobia; order Methanomicrobiales; family Methanospirillaceae; genus Methanoregula. The sequence continues at coordinate 90,239 of NZ_JBKQWO010000004.1, forward strand.
ATCTCGCCAGCCGATTTCTGCCGGCCGGAAAGAAGGGTATAACCGGACGGCATATCGGCCGGGGCAAGCGCGAGCGGGGCAAGGGATACATTTGCCGCCTGGGCAGGTGCGGCGGGGACCGGTGCAGCCTGCGTGCCGGGCGACGATATGCACCCGGCGCAAAAAAGGGCGGCACAGGCAATCAGGGCGAGGCCGAGGAATAAGGATCTCTGCATGTATCACAAGTAAACCCGGAAACGGGATATAGGTTGCCGCCAGTTCCCGGGATGTAAAAGGAGACCGGTAACCCGTATAATATAACCATAAATACGATGCATCTGCAATCTGTTATCATCTAGGTTCGAGGTATGGTGCACATGTTTCTCCAGCGACGAATGAGGCGGGTAAGGTCCCGTACTATCCAACCGCTTTTGTGCGAGACCACGCTCACCAGGAACGATCTCGTCGCCCCCCTGTTTGTGGATGAGACCACAGCGACCGAAAAACCGATCGTGTCCATGCCCGGGCAGTTCCGGTACCCGGTAGACGGGATTGCGGGTATTGCCGGGAAGATGTGGGACCGGGGCATAAAGGCAGTCCTTCTCTTTGGCATCCCGGCGCACAAGGACGAGGCGGCGACCAGCGCCTATGATCCCGAAGGGGTCGTCCAGCAGGCAGTCCGGCGCATCAAAGCAGCGTATCCAGGGATGGTGGTCATCACCGATGTCTGCGCCTGCGAGTACACGAGCCACGGGCACTGCGGGATCGTGGGCGGGAACCGCTGCGGCGGAAAAGACCTCTTAAATGACGAGTCGCTCCTCCTCATGAACCGGATTGCGGCGAGCCATGCCGAGGCCGGCGCCGACATCGTCGCCCCGTCGTGCATGCTCGACGGGATGGTGCGGTCGATCAGGATGGCGCTCGATGACGAAGGGTACGAGGACGTGCTCATCATGTCGTACTCGACCAAGTTCTCGTCCGCCCTGTACGGCCCGTTCCGTGAGGCCGCAGAGTCCGGGTATTCGTTCGGCGACCGCAGCACCTACCAGATGAACCCGGCAAACGGCCGCGAAGCGTACCTCGAATCCAGGCTCGACATGGAGGAAGGCGCCGATATCCTGATGGTCAAACCCGCCGGCCCCTACCTCGACGTGCTTGCGGAAATTGCGACCCTCGGCCTCCCGGTCGCCGCGTACCAGGTGAGCGGGGAGTACGCGATGATAAAGGCGGCGGCCGAACGCGGCTGGATCGACGAAAAAGCGACCGTCCTTGAATCCCTTACCTGCATCAAGCGGGCGGGGGCCGACCTCATCATCACCTATTTTGCCTGCGATGCCTGCGGGTGGCTGAAATGAAGAGCGGGGACCTTTTTGCCAAAGCACAAACCCTGATGCCCGGCGGCGTTTCGAGCCCGGTCCGGGCAATAAAACCCTATCCGTTCTATACGGCGCACGCAGAAGGTGCGCATATCACCACCGTTGACGGCGCGACCCTTGTCGACTGCTGCATGGCCTATGGCCCCCTCCTTCTCGGCCATGCCCATCCTGAAATAAAAAAAGCGATTGCCGCCCAGCTGGAAAAGGGCTGGCTCTATGGCACGCCGACACCGTACGAACCGGAATTTGCCCGGCTGGTCACCGGGGATCACCCGGGCATGGACATGATCCGGTTCGTGTCGAGCGGATCGGAGGCGACGATGGCCGCGATCCGTCTTGCCCGGGGATTTACCGGCAAATCCGATATCGTAAAGATCGAAGGGGGGTTCCACGGCGCCCACGATGCGGTGCTGGTAAAAGCCGGCTCGGGCGCGACCACCATGGGCGTTCCCGACTCCGCCGGCGTCCTTGCGGCGCTCGTCGCCCATACGCGGCAACTGCCCTACAACGATCCTGAGGCCCTCGAAACCCTGCTCGCGAAAAATGCCGATATTGCCGCACTCATCATCGAACCGGTGCTCGGGAACATCGGGCCGGTGCTCCCGAAAGACGGCTATCTTAAGGATGTCCGGGGGATCACCAGGGCCCACGACGTCCTGTTAATCTTCGATGAAGTGATCACCGGCTACCGCCTCGGCATCGGCGGCGCACAGGTGAAGTTCGGCGTCAGGCCCGATCTTACCACGCTCGGGAAGATCATCGGCGGGGGGCTGCCCATCGGTGCATTCTGCGGCCGGCGGGAGATCATGCAGCAGGTGGCACCGCAGGGCCCGGTCTACCAGGCTGGAACCTTCTCGGGAAACCCCCTCTCTCTTGCAGCCGGGATCGCGACCGTCCGCTGGCTGCACGACCATCCCGGGATCTATCCGGACCTTGCAGAGAAGGCCCGGGCAATCGGGGAATCGATCGGCGGCGGGACCGGCGGGTCATTTGTCCGGATCGGCTCGATGTTCAAGTACTTCTTCAGGGCCGCGGCACCGCAGAACTACACCGAGGTTAAAGAGTGTGACACGGCAGCCTTTACCCGGTTCTGGCAGAAGATGCTGGAACAAGGGGTCTTCCTCCCGCCCTCCCAGTTCGAGACAAACTTCCTTTCCGTGGCGCATTCGGCAAAAGATCTCGAGGCCATCACCGGGGGGTATGCTGTTTGCCGGTGAGGATCGGGACCCGGGGCAGCAGGCTGGCGCTCGCCCAGACCGGCACTGTGATAAAGAAAATCCGTGCCCTCGGTATCGACGTCGAACAGATAATCATCAGCACGCAGGGCGACGAGATCACCGGTGTCCCTCTCCATGAGATAGGAAAGCAGGGGGTCTTTGTCCGGGCGCTCGATGACGCCATCCTCAATAACGAGATCGACTGTGCGGTGCACAGCATGAAGGATATCCCTGCGATACGCCCCTCGGGCCTTGTCACTTCCGCGATCCTCCCCCGCGATTCCCCTGCCGATTTCCTCGCCTGTACCGGCCCGGTCGCGGCAGTAACCGTTATCGGGACGTCGAGCACACGGCGCCGGGCCCAGCTCCTGCGCCACGACCCGGACCTCACAATAAAAGACCTGAGGGGGAACGTGGACACGAGAATAAGGAAACTCAACGAGGGGCAGTACAATGCCATCGTCCTTGCCGAGGCCGGCCTTTCCCGGCTGGGGATCCGGATCCCGGGGGAAATGCTGCCCCCGGAAAAGTTTGTCCCCACGCCCAACCAGGGCACCATCGCAGTGGTGAGCCGGGCAGACCCCTCGCTCATGGAACTGCTCTCCGCACTCGATCATCCCGAAACCCGCAAAGATGTGGCCATCGAGCGGGCAGTGATGGAGCAGGTGGGTGCCGGGTGCTTTACTCCCATGGGTATTTATTGTAAAGAAGGGCACCTGATCGCTGAAGTCCTCTCGCTGGACGGGAAACGGACAGAACGTATCGAAAAGAAGATCGGGACGCTTGACGAGGCACGGGCACAGGGCAAAACCCTGCGGGAGCGGGCCGGCGACCTGATTGCAGACGCGTATCATACACTCGGGATTTCCTATGACCGGTAAAGTTTATCTCGTGGGTTCCGGCCCGGGCGGCACGGGGCTCCTCACGCAGCGGGCAGCTGAGATTATCGACGCGGCAGAGGTCATCTTCTACGACCAGCTGCCCGGCGAAGAGATCCTTTCAACCCTCCCGGCACGTGCAGAAAAGATCGACTGCGGCAAGTTCGGCGGCCGGCACACGCTGGAGCAGCACGAGATCGAGTCCCTGATGGTCGACCGGGCCCGGAAAAACCGGGTTGTTGTCCGGCTCAAGGGCGGCGACCCGTTCCTCTTTGGCCGGGGCGGGGAGGAGATCGAAACCCTCAAAGCGGCGGGAATCGAAACAGAGATGGTGCCGGGCGTCTCCAGTGCGCTCGCCGTTCCCGCTTCGGTGGGCATACCGGTCACGCACCGGAAGTATGCCTCCCAGGTAACCATCCTCACCGGCCACGAGGACCCGGCGAAACCCGAACCCGCGCTCGACTGGAAACTGCTCGCGCAGAGCCGGGGCACCATCGTCGTCCTGATGGGGGTGGCAAACCTGGGAACAATTGCCCGGGCCCTCCTGGCAAACGGAAAAGATGCCGGGACGCCGGTTGCCATTATCGAGCGCGGGCTGAGAAAGGACCGCCGGGTCACAACAGGGTCCTTATCGACCATCGGTGAGGTGGCCGTACAGGCCGGTGTGAAGCCCCCGGCAGTCATCGTCATTGGCGATGTGGTCAGGTTGTACGACCCTGCACAACCGGACCTGATTCCCCCGGGTGATACATAATGCTGGAATACATCAACAAATTTGAACGTGTAGTCTATGCCGTCCTTATTATCCTGCTTGCCGTGGTGCTGGTCTCTGCGATTGCCGAACTGGTCTACCTGCTCATCACGGGCCTGACCAGTTATCCCCCGGGACTCCTCGCGACCGGCGAACTGGTCGCAGTACTCGCCGGGTTCCTGCTCGTGCTCATCACGGTGGAACTGCTGGATACGATGAAGGCCTATATCACCGACAACGTGATCCACGTGGAGGTTGTCGTGCTGCTTGCCATCATCGCGATTGCACGGAAGGTGATCCTGCTTGACCCGTCATCCACCAATGGCGGCGAACTTATCGGGATAGGGATCATTATCATCGGGCTTGCAGCCGCGTACTACCTCCTCAGGAAGGCAGGCGTCGTGATCGGGAGCGGTGCCGAAAAATACTTTAAAGAAAAACAGGAAAAACCGCCGCAGAACGAATGAGGGATGAATTTTTTCCTGACCCGGTACGGGATCGGGAACTTTTGTCCCGGTTCCTTGTTTTTTAGATCTGTAGAACTCCGTGAGCAGATTGCATGGACGCTTCTTTTCAGGTCTCCGGCACTTTTTGCCTTCGCCCCCGCACGCTTGTGGCACCCCCCGCTTCGCGATAGCGCCGTATTACCAGTACTCGGGCATACCCCCGGCACAGGTAATACGAAAAGCATCGCATGTGCGCCCCGTCCCCCTCGGAGGACAGGTGGCGCGAAGAGGAGGGGGCTCGCACAAATTTAAAAATGGATTTCTGGAGAGCAGTTTTTTTATGAATTTCCTTTCCGTCTTTTCCTGCCCGCATACCGCAGGCGTACCCTGTTCCCTTATGCAAGGGGAACCGGAATGCAAAATGCCCCGGGAAAAGTCAATGAGGGGTTCATGCGAAGGGTGCCTTACCGGCACCGGACCAGGAGCTGCTGCAACACCTCAGGTCGTTTGCCGGGATCACGGGCCCGGCCCTGATGGTCTTTGCCGTCCCGGGTGACCGTTTCCGGGCCATAATTACGCCGGGGTTACGCGCCTTGCCTGATGAGCAGGTGTTTACGGCCAGGCTCCGGTGGCAACGGGTTTTTCAGCCGATCCGGTAACAGCCTTCCGGTACCAGTATCTCAAAGAGCACGCCGCTGCCGTACAGCCCGCATTCCTGGATTGAAAGCCCGGTGATCGAGAGGATCTCCCGGGTCAGGAACAACCCGAGGCCGGTGTTTTTGCCAAAACCCTTTTCGAAGATCCGCTTTTTGTCCTTATCCGGTACACCGGCGCCATCATCCCTGTACATAAGGACGAGGCCGGTGTCCCTTTTCTCGTATCTGACCTCAATATTCCGGACATGTTCGCCGTGCCGGAGCGAGTTGTCGATCAGGTTCTCGAACACTTTTTCCAGGAGCGGGTCTGCATAGACCTGGAGATCCCCGGTCGAAACCGAGAGGTGTACCCCGGCCTGGTTAAGCGGTGGTGAGAGGAGGGAAATCTGCTCTGCCACGTTCTGCCACTGCGGGGCCCTGACCCCGATATCCTCATAGGTCTTCGTGAACTCGATCTGGCGGAGGATATTGTTTGCCACGACCTCTTCCTTATCGATGGTCTTTTTCAGCTCAGGGTCCTGTACGGTCATTTTTGAGAGTTCGATGTACGCAAGCAGCGCCGTGAGCTGGTTCCTGATATCGTGCCGGGTGATGCTGGAGAGCAGTTTGAGTTTTTTGTTCGCGACAAGGAAGGCCTGCCGGGAGGCATCGAGCTGCACATTCACCAGCTGTAACTCAGAGTTCTGGACGAGGACCCGGTCCTGGTATTTCTTCATCTGTTCCACGACCGTCCCGATCAGACCGGCCACGATAATGAGCATCAGGGCACGGAGCAGCGCATCGAACGGGAATGTCCCCTGTGCGAGCCAGCTCACGTCAATGTGAAGAGTCCCGAAGAAGAGGGCGACCCATATCGCTTTTCTTCCGTACCAGAGCCCGGCAATGACGACGATCAGGTAATAAAAGTGCGTGTAGACGGTAGAAATACCGTACCGGTAATGTACAATGCATTCAAGAAAAATGCCAATAACAAGGAGAAGGACTACCGCGAACAATTTCTGATTGGCAGGATTCCTGTACCAGACGTCGGTTGCAACGCGGTCGTTCAAAACATTCTCTCCGGCAGGCTTTCTTACATTTTATGTCACTGGGATTTCATATATACTTCACGAAAGTACCCCCGGCAAACCGGTATTTTAAGAAATGTATGACGGAAGTCCGGGCACCCGGGCAGCCGATCCGGGCTATTTGCTGTTCACCGGAATTACATGGACTGCGGATGCCTTGAAGGTCGCATAAACCCGGCTGTTTTGTTCGAGCTCCAGTTCGTGGCAGCTTTCGCGGGTGAGTAATGCAACGAGCGGAAATCCCGCATCAATAACGACTTTTATCGTACTCCCCGCGGGCACCAGTTCGGTTACGGTACCTGCGAGGCAGTTCCTCGCGCTGGAAGCAAACGGGGCTTTTGAAACGATCACATCCTCCGCGTGGAGGGTTGCGACCACGGCCCCCTCGGCCTGGGAAGAGGCGGTGATCGTGACACTGCCCTCTGCCTTCACGGTGATCTCTGCAAGGCTCCCGGCCCGGCGGGCAGTCCCTTTGATCAGGTTCCCGATGCCCACAAAGCCGGCGACAAAGGTATCCTTCGGGTGCCAGAAGACCTCGGAAGGCTCGCCCACCTGGACGATCGTCCCGTTGTTCATGACGGCGACCCGGTCGGCAAGCGCAAATACATCCTCGAAATGGTGGGTGATCTGGATCACGGTCGTGCCGGTAAGCCGGTGGATCCGGGAGAGTTCTTTTCGCATGCGTTCGCGCATGGCAGTATCGAGCGCGTTCATCGGCTCGTCCAGCAGCAGGACGCGGGGTTTTAGGATCAGCGCCCGTGCAAGGGCCACCCTCTGCTGCTCGCCGCCGCTCAGCGTCCCCGGGTAACGCCCGAGCAGGTGATAGATATCGAGCAGTCCGGCCATCTCTTCGACAGCGGCCCCGATAGCAGTCCGGTCCACGTTTCTCTGCCGGAGGCCAAACCCGATATTGTCCGCGACCGTCAGGTGGGCGAACAGCATGTAGTCCTGGTACACGACCGCGATGTTTCTCGTGCGGGGTTCCGTATAGGTGATGTCCTCACCGTCCCAGCTGATCGTCCCGGCGTCTGGCGTGTGGATGCCGGCGATTGTCTCGAGTACGATGGTCTTTCCCGCGCCGGTCGGGCCGAGGATCATGAAATATTCGCCGGTCCTTACATCAAAGGAAACATTGTCGAGAAGGAATGACCCGAGCCGTTTTGAAACCGATTCAACATGCAATGCCACGAGCGCTCCTCCTAGAATACATGGGCATCATCGGCATAGTGTTCGACAACAGCGAGTGCGCACAGCGAGATTATGATCAGGATCACCGATGCCGCAACGGCAAGGTCAAGATCGCCGGTGGAGATGTTGAGGTACAGCGCGATGGGCAGTGTCTCGGTGCGCATCGTGGTGGCCCCGGCAAGCATCAGGACCGCCCCGAACTCCCCCATGGATTTTGCCCACGTAATGGTCGTTCCCGCAACAAGGCCGGGCCGGGCAAGCGGGAGGGTTACCTGCAGGAATGCGCCGGTCTCCGTGCACCCCAGCGTTTTTGCCACATTCTCGTACCGCGGGTTGACCGCAGAAAAAGCGGATTTGAGGATCCGTACCATGTACGGGAGATTGACAAATACTTCGGCAACGACAATTCCCATCGGCGTGAATACGACTGCGAACCCGAGGATTTCCAGCACTTTTCCCCAGGCCGTCGTTCCAAAGAAGAGCAGCAGCGCGATACCGGCAACAAGCGGCGGCAGGGCCAGGGGGAGGGTGAGAACAAGGTTAACCAGTTTTTTAAGCGGGAAATCGTAGCGGGCAAGCGCATACGCGGAAGGGATGGCGAGGGCCACGCAGATCGCGGTCGATACCGTGCTGGTAACCAGGCTCAGCCCGATTGCAAACCGGATCTGCGGGCTTGCGAGGCTTGCCGCGAGCGCCGGCAGAGGCGTATACAGGACAAGGCCGAGAAGAACGGTCCCGGTGGCAAGAAAAATAAAAAACGTGAGGGCCAGAGAAAACCTGCGCATCTTTGCCCCCGTTTATCCGGCACTTACTCGTGCCGTACCTGTGTCCCGGGATTTTTTGTTGGTTTACTGCACTCCCTGAGCCGCCCGACATGTTCCTGTGAGACCCAGCCGGGGCATGCGTCCGGTATGCAGTCAAACGCCGGTATGTACGGCTTGATGTCAAGGATGGGCGTCCCGTCCAGGAGATCGAGGCCGGTGACGTGGAGCGTCCTTCCCTCGATCTTTTTGAGCGTAACGTATGCGATCCCGATGGGGTTTGGCCGGTTGAAGTGCCGGGTGGCAAAGATGCCGTGCTGTGCGTTACCATCGATTAACGGCTGCTCCTGCAAAGCCCGTTTCTCTGCCCGGTTGAAATGGCAGATAAGGATGAGGTGGGAGAACCCCTCCACGTCCCGGAGTCCTTCTGCAAATTCCGGATACAGCTCGACCGTTCCCTCGAAGGTGGAAAACCTGCTCTGGAACGGCGGTTCGCCGGGTGTACAGAGCGGGCAGTGGACGATCCCTATGGGGGTGTATTCAACATGCATTAATTTTTTACCTCATAATTTACGGCGTGACGTTCGCATAGGTCGCGTTCGGGTACGTGGGGAACCCGTGCTCTGCAAAGATGGCCTTCCCCTCGTCGGATGCAACAAAGCTGACAAACTCGTTTGCCGCGGTGGCGTTCTGCGTGAACGTGGTCGCACCGATCGGGGTAATCAAAACGACATTCTGGTTGAGCGGGATGGGGATCATGTCCATGGTTTTTGCATCGTACTGGTCGAGCGTGAGAATGGCTGCATCGGCCTGGCCGGTCTGCATGATGACGGTGAGCTCGTTGATGGTCGGGGTGCGTGAGACCACGTTCTTTTCAACGGCCGCACTGATATTGAGCGCCGCAAACATCTTCGCACCGGCTTTTCCGATTGCCGTGGCATTGGCATCGCCAAGGGCGATCTTGAGACCGGGCCGCGCGAAGTCCGCCAGCGTCGTTATATCCTTCGGGTTTCCTTTCTGGACAACGATCACCGGCACATGGTACGCCACAAGTTTGCTGTCATTGACCAGGCCCTGGCTTTTTGCGGTCCTGAATTCCACCGTGGAGCCCGGCATGAAGACGTCGCCAGTCCTGGTGAGGTTCATCTGGGAGACAAGGGTTCCCGCACCGCCGTAATTGTACTGGACGGCAATACCGGTTTTTTCCGTAAAGAGTGGGCCGATTTCTTCGAGGGGTGGCTGGAGCCCGGCGCCGGCGTACACAAGGATACTTTCCGGTGATCCAGCTGATGACGTGGCCGCGGCCGACTGGCCGGAACCTGTTGATGTACACCCTGCGGCAAAGAGCAGGGATACGATCAGGATGGCAAAAACACTTCCATAACGTACATAGTTCATAGTTCACATATGCGCGAAAACAGGTAATATAATTAATTATTTAATCTCAATTTTACCAGAAGTTAAAAAAAATATGTTTACTACGTTCTACGGGAATCATTACAGCTCCATCTCCCCCCGGGAGAATGTACTGCATCGATCCCCAGTATCCCCGCCTTAAGAACAAGCATTAATACATTAACGCAACAAAATTTTCAGGAGATGGGCGACATAATGCCTGCCGGCGGGCCGACACAGGACGAAGTGATGGCGATCTCATTGTTCAAGATGGGGCTCGGGCCCCGGGATACGGTGTTCGATCTCGGGTGCGGGACCGGCAAGGTTTCGATCGCTGCAGCCGGGCTTGCAAAAAAAGTATATGCGGTCGACCGGCGCCCGGAAGCGATCGCGTACGCGAAGGATGCGGCAGAACAGGCCGGCCGGACCAATATCGAATTTTACTCAGGGGAAGCGATCGATTTTCTCACGACCGCCCCGCTCGCCGACTGTGCATTTGTCGGCGGGTCGCAGCAGATCGAAACGATCCTCCCCGTCCTTTCCCAAAAAGTACGGCGGGTCATCGTTGTCAATGCCGTCCTCGTGAGCACGCTCGCGACCGTGACAACGACGATGCAGGGGCTCGGGATCTTCCGCGAGGCCGTTCACGTACAGGTCGCCCGCTCTCACGAACTCGGAAAAAGCCTGATGTTCAGGCCGGTCGATCCGGTGTATATTATCGTGGGATCGGGTGCAGCATGCTCGTAGGCCTGGGCCTCGGGCCGGGAAACCCTGACCTGCTCACGCTCCGTGCCGTCCGTCTCCTCAGGGAAGCGGATACGGTTTTTGTCCCGGGCCGGATCGCCGCCGATCTCGTCGCGCCCTACCGCGATTCGGTCATGCTCGATTTCCCGATGACCGGTGACGAGGAGAAGATCCGGTCATGCCTCGAAACGAATGCGGAAAAGATCGCGCCGGTGGCACAAAACGGCCTTGCAGTCTTCGGCATCCTTGGCGACCCGAACTTTTTCTCCACGTTCTCCCGGCTCTGCGGGATCCTCGCGGAACGCTATCCCGGTATCGAATGCCGGACCGAACCCGGGATCAGCTCGATCACCGCATTTGCCTCCGCAGCCGGTATCCCGCTCGCCGGGGGTTTTGTCGTCTCCGATGGCGCACCGCCCTCCGCCCTCATCCGGCTCAAGGCCCGCCACCCGAAAAAGATCGCAGAAGACCTCAGGCGTGACGGGTACCGGGAGTTTGTCCTTGTCGAGCGGATGTTTTTTCCGGACATGAAAATTTACCGCGATGACGAGATCCCGGTAAAAAGCGATTACATGAGCGTGCTGTACGCGAGGCGCTGACATGGTAAAAAAACCTGTACAAAGCACGGGACCAAAAGTCTGGTTCGTAGGCGCCGGCCCCGGCGACCCCGAACTGATAACGGTCAAAGGGCTCCGGCTCGTACGGGACGCCGATGTCCTGATCTACGCCGGTTCGCTCGTCAACCCGGCACTTGTTAAGGAATCCGGTGCGGCAGTAAAACTCGACAGCTGGGGCATGCACCTTGACGAGATGGTCGATACGATGGTGCAGCATGCGCAGGCCCATGAAAACGTGGTCCGGCTCCATTCAGGCGATCCCTCGCTTTACGGTGCGATTGTCGAGCAGATCGAAAAACTCGAATCGCAGGGAATTGAAACAGAGATAGTTCCCGGCGTCTCCTCACTCTTTGCAGCAGCGGCAGCGCTCAAGACCCAGCTCACCCTGCGGGGCGTATCTGAATCGTTGATCGTCACCCGGCCTGCGGGAAAGACGCTTAAGGAGGACCAGATCGGGGATTTCTCGCGCCTGAATTCGACCATGGTCGTTTTTCTGGGGACAGAAAAACTTGCAGGGATAACAAAGAAACTAGCCTGTCCCCCGGACACTCCTGCCGCCGTGGTCTACCATGCCTCCTGGCCCGACCAGATCGTGGTCAGGGGCACGGTTGCCGATATCGCGGCAAAGGCACAGGCCGCCGGGATCGAACACACGGCCCTTCTGGTCATCGGTGGCGTCGTGGGCGACGTGAAAAAAGGACACGTCAAATCATACCTCTACTCATGAAAGACACCGTCGTGCTCGCCCTGCCCCAGTTCCTGCCGGATGCACAGCGGATCGCGGCATTTCTCGATGCGGATGTCCGCGAGTACAGGGCCGGGATCTTTGCTGAACTCTTCCCATCCGCCCGGCGGATCGTCGCGCTGATGTCCATGGGAATCGTGGTACGCGGCATCGCCCCGTACATCCGGGACAAGTGGACAGACCCTGCCGTCGTTGTCGTAACCCCGGATTTCGCTTTTGCGGTCCCGCTGCTTGGGGGCCACCACGGGGCAAACGAACTTGCAAAGGAACTTTCCTCCCTCGGCCTTGTACCGGTCATCTCCACAGCAACGGAAGCGACCGGCCTTGATTCGGCAGAGGCAATTGCCGGCCGGACCGGCTGCGCAATTGTCAACCGCGATTCGACCCGTGCGGTCAATGCCGGGATCCTCGACGGCACGACAAGACTGTATTCCGTGCCCGGCCCGGCGGTCGTCATTGCCGGCCCTGACGTGTCGATCCTCGTCCACCGCGGCGAATATGCGATCGGCATCGGCTGTCGCAAAGGAGTTACGACAGAAGAAGTGACATCGGCCATCCGCACGGCACTGGCCGGTGCGGGCATCGTGCAAAAAGATGTCATGCTCTTTGCGACCACGGCAAAAAAATGCAGCGAGACCGGCCTTATCGAGGGGGTTGCCGCAATCCCTGCCAACTTAATATTCCTTGATGATGATACTATTAACGCACAGACCGCAGCCACGCCGTCGAAGGCAAAAAAGATCGGCCTTGTCGGGGTCGCCGAGCCGTGTGCGCTTGCGGTTTCAAAACACCGGGATCTTGTCATGAAAAAGAAGATTTTTGGGAAGGTGACCATTGCCATCGCCCGATGAGACCACGGCAAACGGCCTCTGGATCGTCGGGACAGGGCCGGGACGGATGGAGTACATGACCGGCCGTGCGATCGAAGCGATCTCCCGTGCGGACTACGTGATCGGAAACGACAGCTATCTCGAACCGCTCCGGCCTTTGCTCGCCGGGAAACAGGTGATCCGGAGCTCGATGGGTAAAGAGGTCGAACGGGCAAAAAAAGCGATCGAGCTTGCGCAGTCCGGCAGGGTTGCGATTGTCTCCGGCGGGGATGCAGGGGTGTACGGGATGGCCGGCATCGTCCTTGAGGTGCTCGAACATTCGGGTGCGGAGATCCCGGTGGAGGTAGTCCCCGGCGTGACCGCGGCAAATGCCGGCGCTTCACTCGTGGGGTCGCCCCTCTCCGGGGATTTTGCCGCGATAAGCCTCTCCGACCTCCTCACGCCCCTTGAAGTGATAGAAAAACGCCTCGACGCTGTCTTTTCGGTCGGGATCCCGGTCGTGATCTACAATCCCCGGAGCCACGGCCGGCCGCATAACTTCGCGCTCGCGGTCGAACATGCCCGGAAATACTACCCGGCCACCGTGCCGGTCGCGGTGATAAAGAACGCCCTGCGCAAAGGACAGGCCGACCCGGTGATAACGACGCTCGGGGAGATCGAAAGCGTCATGGACGCAATCGATATGCACACGACCGTTATCATCGGCGGAAACGAGAGCAGGATATGGAGGATGGCAAACGATGTCAAAGGAATCATCACGCCACGCGGATACCAGCACAAATACCTATATTGACCCGGGGGCTTCCACCCCGGAAGCCTACGAGATCTCAAAGACTTCCCGCACGCTCGCACGAAAGATGGTGGGAAACGAGACTCCCGAAGACCGGGTGCGCCAGCGGTGCTCGGTCGCAGTGGGCGATTTTGCGATGGCGGAGCTGCTGCGGTTCCACGCAGATCCCGTCCCGGCCGTGATCCGGGCCCTCAAAAGCGGTGCCCCGATCATTACCGATATCCGCATGGTCCAGGTGGGCATCCAGAAGAAAGGGCATAAATCGGAGATCTTCTGTGCGCTTGACTTCGGGAGTGGGATTGCCCAAGAGCGGGGGATCACGCGGAGTTCTGCCGGTTTCCTGGCACTTCGCGACCGGCTGGCCGGATCCGTGGTGGTGATAGGCAACGCCCCGTCCGCACTTCTTACGGTCTGCGATATGGTACAGGATGGCATCCGTCCGGCTGTCGTGATCGGGACACCGGTCGGGTTTGTCAACGCGGCAGAATCAAAAGCCCTCCTCCGTACTCTTGACATTCCGTCAGTTTCGACTGAGGGGACGCGGGGCGGTACTCCCGTTGCCGTCGCGGCCATCAACGAATGCATCACGATCCTGATCGAGGAATCGGCGTCATGAGGGACCCGGTCACCGGTTTCCTGTACCCCAAAAGCTGGCAGGAGAAGGTCGCCGATCCCCGGGCACTCGACCTTGTCGGACAGGGTTTTGCCGTCCTGACCGCATCGGGGACGGTCCTCCGGCGCGGGTACACCACCGGGACTACGGCCGCGGCCGCATGCAAGGCGGCGATCCTCTCGCTTTCCCGTGAAGTGTCCCGGGTCACCGTACTGCTTCCCTGCGGCCTTTCTGCTGATGTACCCGTTGCGGCGCAGGCCGGGTATGCATCGTGTAAAAAATATGCCGGGGACTATCCCGGGGATGTGACGGCAGGCATCGAAATCGTAGCAGAAGCCGTTGGCGCACCGGACGGGCTTACTCTTGTCCCTGGACCGGGTATCGGGTATTTCTCCCGTGACACGCCCCGGTACCGGAAGGGAGCACCGGCGATCAGCGAAGCGCCACTGGCCTGCATTCTTGCAGCGATGCAGGAAGCGCTCGACGTCACCGGACTTTCCGGTGCCACTGTCACGCTCTCGATCCCCGAGGGGGCCCGTGTGGCAAAAAAAACCCTCAACCCCCGGATCGGGGTCATGGGCGGGATCTCCGTGCTCGGTTCGACAGGACTTGTCGAGCCCTGGGACGACCATCTTGAAGAATCGGTCAGGGCACGGCTGTCAGGCACAAAAAACGTCGTCCTCACCACCGGCCGGGTCGGCCTTCGGTACTCGCGCCTGCTCTTTCCTGACCGGGAGGTCGTGCTTGCGGGAGGCCGGATCGGGGAGGCCTTGTCCGCTGCACAGGGGGACGTGATCCTTTGCGGGCTCCCTGCCCTGATCTTAAAATATATCGACCCGCATATTCTTGATGGGACAGGTTTTGCCACTGTCGAAGAACTGGCCGCATCACCGGCATTTTTACCGGTCGCGGAACCGGTGCTTGCAGCGTTTGGGAAAAAATATCCCCGGGTAAGGGTGGTCCTTGTGAACCGTGACGGGAAGATCATTGCGGAGAGTCCATGAAGATCGTCGGTGTCGGCTGCGGGCCGGGCATGCTCACCGAGCAGGCGGCACAGGTGATCCGGTCGGCGCGGTTCATCTATGGGTCCGGCCGTGCGATCGAGATGGTAAAAAAAATAATCCCGAAGAACTGCACCGTGCGATCCATCAGCGATTACAGGAACCTCTCGCAGCTGCCGGAGAATGCGGTCGTCCTTTCGACCGGCGACCCGATGCTCGCCGGCCTCGGGTACCTGCCTGGCGAAGTGGTGCCCGGTATCTCGTCCCTCCAGGTCGCCGCAGCCAGGCTTCACATCTCCCTCTCCCGCGTTGCCATCATCGTTGCCCACGGGCGCGGGCATGAGAAGGCCATGCAGGAGACGATCGATGAACTGAGGCGTGAAAAGATTGTTTTTCTCATCGCGGATCCAAAATTCGAGGTGACAGAACTCTACCGGCGGCTCGGCGCGACAGGGCTTCTGGTCCCGTTCAGGATCGCGGTCTGCGAGAACCTCGGGTATCCCGATGAGCGGATCATTACCGGCGACCTGCTCGCCCCGCCCCTGCCGGACGCGGATCTCTATTCACTCGTGATCGGGCAGTTCGGGACCCGCGTCAAGCGGTGACACGACAAAGATTTTTCTTTTCCGACCGGCTACCTTTACCCGTGAGAAGTGCATGGACAAGGCAACCAAAACCCAGTTCAGCTACCTGTTCTTCATTGCAGGCCTGATCATGCTCGTGATACCCGAACTCAACGGTCTGGAGTTCCTCCCTGCCGATATCCGCCAGTATTTCCCCGTCCTCTTTTACCCGGGGATCGCCTGCGTCGTGATCGGGTACGTGATAAGATAAAAGGGACACTTGTTTTCCTTAAAAGTGATAAAAACAAAAAACATGACTTCCGATGGAGCTAGGTTCCGGTAATCCGGTATACCCCCGCCGGCACCCTGATCTCAAACCGCGTGCCCCTGCCCGGCTCCCCGGTCTCCACAATTGTAATACCCGTCAGGGAAAGTATCTCCCGTACAAGGAACATCCCAAGGCCGGTATTTTTCCCGAATCCCCGCTCGAAGATCCGTTCCTTTTCCTCAGCAGCGATGCCAATCCCGTTGTCTTCCCACACAACAACCAGATCCTCGCCCGAATGGTGGGACGTCACCCGGATGTCCGTGACCCGCTGTCCATGCCGGACAGAGTTGTCAAGGAGGTTGAAGAAGACCTTTTCCAGCATTGGATCGGCAAATACCTCAATGCCCTGCACATCTGCATTCAGGGCGATCGTTGCCGGGACATGGGTGCGGGGCATGACGGTGTCCAGTCCTGTCCACTGCGGCTGGTTGGTGCCGAGATCCTGGTAAACCCGGGTGAATTCGATCTGTGATCGGATCGCGGTGGTGGTGGATTTTATTTTCATCAGGTATTCGCCCACCGCGGGATCACTGGATTTTTTCTCTGCAACTTTGATGAACCCGAGAATGATGGATATCTTGTTGAGGATGTCGTGCCGGGTGATACCGGTAAGCAGGTTGAGCTGGCGGTTCGCCAGACGGAGGGCATGTTCAGATCTCTTGCGTTCGGTGGCATCCTCAACACTCGAGAGAATATAGATTTTCCCGTCCATCACAATAAGGCTGGATGAAAAGAGGCAGGTCCGTATTTCCCCGGTTTTTATCCTGCACTTTACCTCCATCCCGTTAATGGTCCGGTGATCCCGGAGCAGGGAGATCAGTCGCTCATATTCATTTTTGTCGGCAAAAATCCCCAGGATTTCCGACGTTTTACCAACTACCTCCTCGTGCGAATAGCCAGTACTCCTGATAAAGGAGTCGTTGATATCGACAAATGTCCCGTCGGTTGCGGATACGAGCGTGAGCGCAACCGGGCTGCTCCGGAAGACGGTGGCAAATTTATTCTCCGATTCCCGCAATGCCGCTTCTGCCCGTGTGCGTTCCGTGACGTCCCGCAGGGATACCAGCATTGCCGCGGAATCCCCGAACGTGATCTTCTTCCCGATGCACTCGACCCAGATCTCCCGTTTTTTTTCGGTGATGAGTTTATATTTGACGAGGTATGCATCGGTGCCCTGCGCGACTTTACTGAAATCACGAAGTACTTCTGCCTGCGATTCGGGGGCCACAAACTCCATGACATTCCTCTTCCCGATCACCGCCAGGTAATCCTCTATATCGACAACAAGGCCCGCTGAACGGTTTGCAAAGAGGATGTTTCCGGTAAAGTCCGTGATCAGGATGCCGTCAAGCGAGTGCTCGACAAGAGCCCGGAACTTCTCCTCACTGGCACGGAGCGCCCGTTCATGGTTGCTGAGCTCGTCATAATTCTCCCGGAGTTCTTCCTCCGTAGTAGTAAGCTCTTCGTAGGCGGCGTGGAGATCTTCGTTTTTCTTTATCAGTTCCTCTTCTGCTCTCTGCCGGTCGGTGATATCCCGGAGCGAGACAAGGATTGCCGGAGCGTCGCCAAAACGGATACTCTTCCCGATACTCTCCGCCCACCGTTCCTGGTCCGTTGTCGTGATGACCTTGTACCGGGAAAGGTACCCGTCGATCCCCTTTGCCACCTGGGTGAAATCCCGGACCGCATCTCCCTGCGATTCCGGGGCAATAAACTCCAGCACGTTTCTTATACCGAACATCTCATGATAATTCTCTGCGCCGATAAGCCGTCCTGCGGCCTGGTTTGCAAAAAGGATTTTTCCCATGGGGTCAAGGATAAGAATCCCGTCCAGCGTGTATTCCACGAGCGTCCGGAATTTCTCTTCGCTCTCCCGGAGGGCAGACTCTGCAATTTTGCGATCGGTTACATCCTTGAAGATCCCCCGGGTATACTGCGGCTTCCCGTCGGTTATTTTACAGTTCGTCATACCCTCGACAAACACTTTTTTCCCGTTCCTGGCTTTGAAAACCACATCGATGATCCCTACATTTTCACCGGCGATGACCCGGGGAAATACGTTTTTGCAGTACTCCTTGCTCTCATCGTCAATAATATCGAAGATCGTGAGGTTCTCAAGGTCATGCTCACCGTAACCAAGCGTATCCTGCCACTTTTTGTTGACGAACAGGAAATGCCCGGCAGGATCAACGCTCTGGATCAGGTCATTTGCATTCTGGACGTCATGATAACGCTGCTCCTGCTCTGCAATGTACGCCTGTACCTGCCGCATCTTGACAGCCTGCCGGATCATGTGCGCCAGATCGGCAAACTGGGCCTGCGGGTCACCACCTTTCTGGACGTAGAAATCCGCACCATTGTTGATCGCATCGATCACGACCTCTTCACGACCCCGGCCGGTAAAGAGGATAAACGGGATATTCCCGAAGCGTTCCCGGACCGCTTTTAAAAAAGCGATCCCATCCATGCCAGGCATCTGGTAATCGGAGATGATGGCATCGTACAACAGGACCGAAGAGGTGTCCAGTGCTTCCAGTGCTGATGTCGATGTCCCGACCCTGAACTCACCGGATTCCTCAAGGAAGATCCGGCCTATGTCAAGGAGATCCGGCTCATCGTCGACATAGAGAACAGAGATCATTCCATCAGCCTGAAACGCATATACGCAATCTATTGAAGAGTACGATGGCACAAAAAGATTTCTTAATGAACCTGCACACGGACAATAAAACCGTGAATGCAGGGGAATCCGGTAAAAAATCCCGGACCGCTCTTTGTGATCACGTATGCTGTCCTTATCGGTTGCAGAGCGTTCGGAAGGAAAATGGGAACCTGGAACGGTGGAAACGGGCCTGAACGGGTCCTCATCTTTAATGCCGGATGTGATCGCCCGTGGAACGTTCAGGTACCGCAACCCCGTGCCGTTCAGCCGCGTAATCCTCCCTCATCTCTGCCCGGTCGCCCGCAGTGTTCACCAGAACCGTGCAATACAGGGATCGCTATTGTTCCCGCCGCCTCTCCCCCCCAACGCAATGGTTTTACTGCATACCTGCAGGTGCAGGCAGGGGCACCTCTTTTCACTGCAACGATCGCATCGTCCGCCCGATGCAATCCGGAGAACGATCTGCCGGAATTTTTTCCGGCTCCTGTGCCCTGTACCGGATGACGAGACAGTCATCGTTCATGGTAACGGGGATGCGAGCATGCAGGGCACATGCCATTGCATGCCCTGCGTCGCAGCCCGGGTCGGGGTTTACGCCATGACCGCCCGAATCCTGGTTTTCCGGTTTTGTCACATAGCGGTACAGCTGTTTTTCAAAAAGAGTGCGCATATTCATTACATGCACAGGTATATTGGATAGTAACCGGAACTATCCCGCAGGTTTTATTTCTTAAGCATACAGGAACAGGGATGGCGGGGAGTGGCGGAAACGAACCCGGTTTTGGGAGCAGGAAACCACCGATGATCGATGTGTCATTTGCAACTATTGATTTGGTACGGGTTTCGCTTCAGAATTTTACGATCATCGCGACACTGGTCCTTCTCTACAATTTCATCCCGGACAGGTTTCGTTCACAATCAAAACTTGCCTTTTCGCTCTCTGTCGGCGGCATCTTTGGCTTAGCGGCAGCCATCAGCATCCCTGCACTCTGGCAGGCAACGGGCGATCCGATCCTTGGATTTAATGTAATCCTTGTCCCCCTTGCCGGCTTTATAGGAGGTCCTGTATCTGCAGCGGTTGCTGCCATAATCTTTCTCCTGGGGAGTGCAACTGTATCGACGGGATCGCTCGTGTCAACGGATATCCTGATCGTCGTCACGAGCGGGATCCTGCTGGGTGCACTTTTTTATTATGGCCGATCATGGAAGCGCTTCCCCCAATCGTACCTTATCCAGATTTTCCTTCTCGGGATAGGTGTTGCGCTTATCGAGAGTTATTCATTTGTTCTCTCCGTCGCTTTCCAGACCTCACCCGCTCCCCTGTCCTATTTTTCTTCGGTAGTTTCCATAATTCCCTTTATCGTCTTCAGTATCGGAGGTACTATCCTGCTTGGATCCATCACCGGGTTTATCGATCGTAAAAAGCAGGCAGAAAAGGAACTCCATGAATATAAGGATCATCTTGAGGGCCTGGTAAGGGAGCGGACCGCCGAACTCCGGCAGGCAAACTCCCTCCAGAGGGCAACGATAGAGTCCACGGCAGATGGTATTGTTGTCATGGACCGGGACGGCATCATCCGGATGTATAACCAGAAGGCAGGGCAGATCCTCAACCTTCCCCCGCACCTCGAAGAAGGGCCGCAGGGTACCTTCGGGGTAATCACCGATCACCTTGTCGCCCTCCTTTCAAATCCGGATGAATTCATCAGGCTGATTGCACCCTTATCGGATTCTGCCGGGCAGATCGTCACCACAGACCTGGCGTTTGCGAACGGCAGGATCTATGAACTGTACGTCCAGCCGCAGCGGATCGGCAATCATATTGTCGGAAGGGTATGGAGTTTCCACGATATCACCAGGCAGAGGCAGGCTGAGGAGGCTGTCGCCGCGGCAAACAACAAACTGGTCCTGCTTTCGACTATCACCCGCCATGATATTCTCAACCAGATGACCGCCCTCCTTTTTCAACTCGAACTGTTGGACCAGGATAACCGCGATCCCGGTGCCTCATCTTACATCAGTACAATGAAAAAGATCCTCGGGCTCATCCGGGAACAACTGGAGTTCACCCGGGACTATCCGGATCTCGGTCTTAAGAAACCAGAATGGCAGGATGCCGGAGCAGCATATACCAAAGCCGCGGGATCGTTTGCGGGCCGGAATATTTCTTTTTCCGGTGAGACCGGCCATGTTGAGATCTTTTGCGATCCCATGTTCGGACAGGTATTCTGCAACCTTATAGATAATTCCCTCCGGCACGGGGAGCGGGTATCAGAGATACGGTTATCGATCAAAAAAGAAGATCCGGATCTGCTCCTTATATATGAGGACAATGGAACCGGAGTTGTACCGGAAGAGAAGGAGAAGATTTTCCTTAAGGGTTTTGGGAAGCATACCGGTCTTGGGATGTTTCTGATCAAGGAAATCCTCTCGATTACCGGACTCACGATACGGGAAAACGGTATCTACCTGCAGGGGGCCAGGTTTGAGATCCGTGTTCCCGCCGGAAAGTTCCGGAATTTATAGTCGGCAGCAGTATTCCATGCAGCGTCAGTCCTGAAGATCGGGAATTCACCGGGCAGTACCGGATATACGTTTTCACGATCTGCAGGGCAAACGGGACCGTTTAAAAATTCCCGGCCCGTTATTTCTTTGCCACTGCCTCCGCTTGTGGCGCGGGTTTTTTTTCAATCCTGATTTCGCACTGTCGATCTCCGGTGCACATGGTGCGCACGAACCGGGCAGTATATTTATTGTTGAGAACCGGGACAGCGGTGAGCGTGAGCGCCATGCACCGGGAGAACGCGTGCTCGTGATCGGTCGCGAGCGTATGGCCATGGATCAGGAACGGGCAGCGCTTGACCAGTACAACTGCACCGTCCTCAGCGAGCTCGATGGTTTCGCCGCCATACTCCGGCCCGAAGAGGACGGTGATCGCGACCTGTAAGCTCCGGGCAATCTCCTGCGCATTCCGGAACGGAAGCGAACAGTCATGGACGATATCCCGGACCATACGGGCAAGCTCCATCCAGATCTCCTGTTCCAGCGCATCGTACTTTTTCCCGAGCGCCTCGCGGAATGCGATATCGTACAGCGCGGGAAGCTTCGCAGCGCATTCTGCAGCAAACCTCCACCTCACCGCATCGGGAATATCTTTTAAGTCCTGCATGATCTTCCTGACAGGATGTTTGGGAAAAAGGATAATATCAATATGATCACGGGTGCAGGCTGTACCGCTGCCCGGACATCCAGCACCGGTTTTTTGGGAGGTGTTGTTCTTACAAAAACTTCCGGAAGAATCATGTCGATTGCGATCTGCCAGATCATGAGCCGGGCAATGCCTGCATGCGAAGGATGAACCGGATCCTGAACCTTCCGGAAGTGTCCGCTTCGTCTCCCCCCGGTGATGTCGGTTATGGTCCGGCAGATCTTGACCGGACTCAATTATGTATCGTATGACGGTACCTTGTGGAAACGGATATAATCGGTTTAATTACTAAAACGAACTGTTATGGCCCGTTTTCCCGGCGTTTTCAAAAAACAGGCGCCATGGCCCTTCCTGTGGCAGATCGTCCCGGGATCCACCTCATCTCCACCCCTTTTTTAAGGGCTGCTGCAAGGCCGCTATAGTGCAATTTTTATTCGTTTTAAAATCGGTATTTTGAGAAAACACCTGATTTTTTGTCACTTTTCCGTGACGGTGGACATTATTTCCTGTGAGACCGGAAAACGGGCCGGAAAATCGGGAATCGGAGGAAAATTTGGGGCCGGATTTGGTGGGGGGAGGGGGGTATTCCTGATATCTTGTGGTGGTGAGGGCCCGGACCCGATCACTCCAAGGGACCAGATACGTGAAACCCGTCGGTATGTTCCGTGGGCGACCGGATCGGTCTTCAGGATGTTTTGATGAGGAATTCGCACGAAAACCGGCAGTAAACGGGGATTATTAAGATATTTTACCGTCGAAGGAAAAACATTAGAACGACACTACCAGAGGCGGATCTTTTCACGGCTCAGCCCGGGGACGGGAAAATGAAAAGAATACCTGTTTTGGAAATCCGGGCCGGACTCCACCTGGTTTTCCGGTTTTCCATGGTTGCAGGAGCCGGGAACTTTTCCTGTTCGCAGTAAAAAAAAAAGACCTTGCTGCACCGGTGCTTTATTCCGCGAGCCGGTACCCGTCCCGGCTCTTCCGGATAAAACCTTCGCTCTCCAGCGCCGCAAGGATCCTGCGCACCCGGGCCGTCTCCTCCTGCACATGGTTGACGACTGCTCTTGCTGGAACGGGAGATTTCCCGATCAAAAATTTCAGGATCATACCCCGTATCCTCCGGTCAGATCCTGCAAACGGCGCCTGTTTCGTGTACGAGGTGCTCTTCCGGTTCGGGTTGGAAACCGTTTTCTTGAGGTTTGTCCCGAGGTCCATGAGCGCCCAGTACCAGACCCGGGGGTTTTCTTTGTCGAGTGCCCGTTCCACAAGCGACAGGATTTCCTTATCGGACACCGTGTCCTTATCCGGGAAAAAGAAATGGATGAACACCCGCCGGATATTGGTCTCGATAAAAACGACCGGCCGATTAAATGCGAACGCACAGATGGATGATGCAGTCGCCGGACCGATGCCGGGGAATGTCGCAAGCACCAGCGGGTCGCGGGGCACTGTCCCGCCGTACTCATCCATAATTTTTTCGGCACATTTTTTCAGCGCGATGGCACGGCGGTTGTAGCCCATACCCTGCCATGCCGCGAGCACTTCGCACTGCGGGGCCCGGGCGAGTGCGGCAACGTCCGGAAAGGCAGCGATAAATGCCGGGTATTTTACGGCGACCCGTTCCACCTGTGTCTGCTGGAGCATGATCTCGGAGACCATGATCCGGTACGGGTCGTCCGTGTGACGCCAGAGCATGTCATGACGGCCGTTGCGTTCGTAGAAGGCGAGCACCTGGGCCCGGAATGCTGTGATGGCCTCATCGGTCGGTGGATACCAGGGGGCTGACAGCCCGGGGAGATCGAGATGCGCCTGCGTGGATGGTTTCATGAGTGCGGGGTGACGGTATATTCGTACCGTGTCGTACGGTAATGGTGATAAAAATTGATATTGCTGCAGAAAGCGGGCCGAAATTCGGACCCGATACTATGAGAAAACCAAACGGCACAGACCAAAAGCACAGGTGCAATGCCGGCTTCACGTCCGTTTGAACATTTCGTCCAGTTTTGCCCGGGAGAACCGGATCATGGTCGGCCGGCCGTGGGGGCAGGTGAAAGGTGTCTTTGTTGCCCGGAGCTGGTTGACGATCCGCTGGCACTGCTCGTGCGTGCAGACCGTGCCGGCCTTTATTGCACTCCGGCATGCGATAATACGGGCGATCCGTTCGCGGTCGCTTACGGGCCGGTCCAGGTCGCTGTTTAAGAGATCGCTCACAAGGTCGTCGATCTGCTCCGGCCCCTCAATCTTTCCCATCACGGCCGGGACGGCCCGGACCAGGAACGAACCGCTCCCGAACTCCTCGATAACAACTCCTTCCTGCGCGAGCACGGGAGCGAGCTCGCGGAGGATCGCCGCGTCCTTTGGCGGCCGGTGGATGATCGCGGGGACGAGCAGCTCCTGCGAGTGCCGTGCCGCCATGCTCCGGCTCACCTGCTCATAGAAGATCCGTTCGTGGGCGGCGTGCTGGTCAATAATGATGAGTTCGCCGTCCGCAGCGGCGGCAAGGATGTAAATCCCGCCGACCTGGCCTATGACCTCCATCGCGGGCACGGCCACAGTTACCGGGGGAACCCCGCTTGCAAGTTCGGTCTGCCGGAGCCGGTGATCGGTCGAGACAGTACCGGTATGGGTCGGCTCGGTGAGGGCGGGGGAGACATCTGTGCCCGGGGCAGGTGTGGCAGCCGCCGGCAGTCCCCGGGTCCCGGCACCGTACGGCACCGCCGGTTCTGCAACGCCCGGGGGAGTCCTGGCGGATGCGATCCCTGCTCCTTCAAGTTCCCGGTTCTGCGGGCGGGGTACAGCGACTTCGGGAATCAGGTCGCTTTTCCTGAGCGCCGAATGCACCGCTTCGCGCACTGCCTCCGTGATCTCTTTCTCCTTCGAGAGCCGGACTTCCCTTTTTGTCGGGTGGACATTCACGTCTACGAGCCGGGTATCGATGGCAAGAGAGAGAAATGCGACCGGGAACCGGTCACGGGGGAGAAGCGTACCATAGCCTTCCCTGATTGCACCGGTAACGGATGGTGACGAGATATAACGATCGTTGATGGCAACGAGGATCCGGTCGCGATCTTTGCGTGAGAGGGCCGGACGGGAGACAAAGCCCGCGATGTGCATGAACGGCAGGTCGGAAGAGACCGGGATCAGTTCGCGTGCGCAATCGTTGCCGAAGATCCGGGCAATCGTATCGAGTGGCCGTGTGGTCCGGTCGGTTGCGAGCTGCTCGCGGTTGTTATGGTAAAAGCGAAACGATACCTGCGGGTAAGCAAGGCAGAGTCCTTCGAGGATCCCGTGAATGCGGGCGAGTTCCGTATTGAGGTTCTTCTGGAATTTTTTCCTGGCCGGCGTATTGAAGAAAAGTTCCTCCACGAGGACACTTGTCCCTTCAGGGGTCCCGGTCTCTCCTTTCTCTTTTTTGGCACCGCCGATCACAACAAGCCGGGTCCCGGCGGCAGTGGCGCTGCCCCGGGGTTTTGTTACAAGCGTTACTTTTGCGACAGCGGCGATGCTTGCAAGTGCCTCGCCCCGGAAGCCCAGCGTATGGATCTTAAAAAGGTCGTCGATTACGGTGATCTTGCTCGTCGCGTGCGGGGCAAATGCCAGCTCCGCATCGGCCGGCAGCATCCCGCACCCGTCATCGGTTACCCGGATGGCCGAGATCCCACCCTGGACGGACGTCATATCGATCCTCACCGTGCGTGCCCCGGCATCGATCGCGTTCTCCACAAGCTCCTTGACGATCGATGCCGGGCGCTCCACGACTTCTCCCGCCGCAATCTGGTTGACCGTTGCCGGGTCGAGGACCCGTATCTTCCGGGTTCCTGTCTCATTCTGCGTCATCGTTCAGCCTCTTCCGGGTCAGTCCCGCCGGATTTTTTTGCGAGACCTTTGAGTTCGGCAAGTTTTGCCAGTGCCTGCATTGGCGTCATCGTGTCAGGATTTATCCGGGATAGTTCTTCGACTACCGGGCCCGGCTTTTCCGGCCCTGCATGCGCCGGTGCGCTGTCATCTGCGAGCAGGATCTGGGTGTAGCGCCGGGCCTTTGCGCCCGGGGCGACGGCACGGTTGAGGGACTCATTGAGGATCACATCGGCACGGTCGGTCACTTTTTTCGGGATTCCGGCAAGCCGGGCGACGTGGATACCGTAGCTCTTGTCAGTCGCACCGGGGATGAGCTTCCGCAGGAAGACGACCTCCTGCTTTGTCTCCTGCACCGCGAAATGGTAATTTTTCACCCGCTTTAACTCCTCTTCCATATCGATGAGCTCATGGAAGTGGGTGGCAAAAAGCGTCTTTGGGCCGGCAGACAACCTGCCATGCAGGTATTCGAGTACCGCTCTTGCAATAGAGCACCCGTCCACCGTGCTTGTCCCCCGACCGATTTCGTCGAGGATAACAAGACTCTTTGGGGTCATGTTGTTGAGGATGTTTGCCAGTTCGAGCATCTCGACAAAGAAGGTACTCTGGCCGCTTGCGAGGTCATCGAACGCGCCGACCCGGGTGAAGATCCGGTCGATGATCCCGATACGGGCGGAGCGGGCGGGAACAAAACTCCCGGCCTGCGCCATGATGCAGCAGAGCGCGACCGAGCGCATGTACGTGGACTTTCCTGCCATGTTCGCACCGGTAATGATCATAATCTGGGTCTTTGACCCCGACAGGTCGGCATCGTTTGGCACAAATCCACCGGCTAGATTCCGTTCGACCACCGGGTGCCGCACGTCCCGTAAGGATATGGCATCCCCGTTGTCCAGCTGCGGCCGGACATAATCGCCGGCCTGCGCAACCTCGGCGAGCGCAGCAGATACATCAAGCGTCGCGATCCCGGTTGCAATCTGCTGGAGGACAGGGATCCTTGTACGGATCTGATCGATGAGCCCGGCATACAATGTGCGTTCGAGCGCGAGCACCCGCTCGTCAGCGTTCGTGATCAGGGTCTCTTTTTCCCTGAGCTCGGGGATTGTATACCTCTCCCCGGTGGCCGTGGTCTGCCGGCGTTCGTACCGGGCCGGGACAAGGAGGACGTTGGTCTTACTCACGTCGATATAATAACCGAAGACCCGGTTGTACCCGATCTTCAACGATTTTATACCGGTCTTTTCCCGCTCCTGCTGCTGGAGCTCTACAATCCAGTTCTTTCCTGAGTGCAGGATACCGGTCATCCCGTCAAGTTCTGCAGAATAGCCGGGCCGGATCACTCCGCCGTTCTTTGCGATCGCGGGCGGGTCATCAGTGATCGCTTTCCTGACGAGATCGATGACATCAGGGAGATCGCAGAGCATATCCCGCGATGCAGCCACAAGTTCCGGTAGAGCGGCAGTATCGGGTCCCGCTCCCGGTGGCGCTGCGAGGCATTCTTTGATCGCCGGGATCGTTGAAAGCGAGTCGGCAAGTGCCACAAGATCGCGGGGCCCGGCATTCCCGTACGCGATCCGGGCCGTGATCCGTTCGATGTCGGCATGGCGTGAGAGCATGTCCTGGAGCGAGAGGCGCAGTGCGGTATTTTTTGCACAGTACTCCACGGCATCGAGCCTTCCATCGATCTGCGCGATGTCCGTGAGCGGGCGGGTCAGCTGCCGGCGCAAAAGGCGATTGCCCATCGGGGTCTTTGTCCGGTCAAGTACCGAAAAGAGCGTTGCGCCCCTTGTGCCGCCCCGGATGCTCTCGTGCACTTCGAGATTGCGCAGCGTGA
This sequence comes from Methanoregula sp., assembly GCF_052325125.1. Lineage (GTDB taxonomy): Archaea > Halobacteriota > Methanomicrobia > Methanomicrobiales > Methanospirillaceae > Methanoregula. The sequence continues at coordinate 117,746 of NZ_JBKQWO010000004.1, forward strand.
CTGCATCGAGCATCATGCTCTGTGCGGACGTGCGCACAGAAAGCCTGCTTACCTGCGGAAGGGCGGACTTCTGGGTCTCCTCCGCATAGGAAAGCGCTGCTCCTGCCGCCCCGACAGCGGCCGGCATCGCGTCGCACCCGTAGCCGGCCAGGGTTGCCACCCTGAAGTGATCGCAAAGGGTGCGAAAGGCCCGGTCCGGAAGGAACCGGTCGTCTGCGTACGGTGTCACGACGACATTGTTCTGACGGATGCATGCCCGCAGCTCATCGTCTGCCGTTGAAGGGACAACGCATTCGGCCGGCCGGTACCGGGCAATCTCGGACCGGATATTCTCGACAATTCCCCCGGCCGGAAGGGCAGAGACAGAAAATTCCCCGGTCGAAATGTCGAGGAGCGCCATGCCCCAGTCGCCGCCTTTTGTCCCGGGAGCGATTGCCATAAGGTAGGCGGCGGCCGAAGAAGGGAGCATGGCCGGGTCGATCACGGTGCCCGGGGTGATCACCCGGATTACCTCACGTTTCACGAGCCCTTTTGCCGTCTTCGGGTCTTCGGTCTGTTCGCAGATCGCGACCTTGTAGCCCTTTGCCACCAGCCGCGCGATGTAGCCTTCGCCGGCATGGTGGGGGACACCAGCGAGCGGGATGCGCCGGTCCCCGTTCTTTGACCGGGAGGTGAGCACGAGATCGAGTTCCCGTGAGACGATCTCCGCATCGCCCTCGAGCGTCTCGAAAAAGTCCCCGATATGGAAAAACAGGATGGCATCGGGATACTGCGCCTTGATCTCCCGGTACTGCCGCATCCCGGGGGTGAGGTTTTTGCCGTCATCGGCCACCACGCCGGTGCCGGAACAAGGCTCAGTTTTCATCTGCATTAGTGTTTTGCTGACCGGGAGATTAAACCGTGCGGATCCGGTAAGGCGGGTTGATAATTTTTGCCTGCGCAGTCATCTGATCCCTGCATCACGGGTCATGAGGCTCTCCGGTAAAATACCAGTGCCGGCAGCGACACGACAAGGGCTGCCAGTTCGAAGGTAAATCCGATGCCAAGCCCGGTGCCAAACAGGCTGATGATCGTAAGAAAAATACCGGTGACCGGAGGAATATTTGCAGCAAGGATGGCAAAGCCGGCAATTATGAGGATGAATATCCCGGCAATGGCATTTTTCAGGTCCTGCGTGCTCGGGGAAAACGAGAGCGCGAGGCTCATAGCCAGATAAAGATAGAGAATAAACCAGCCGTTGAATGCCGTAACAAGATTCTGGTACAGGGTCCGGCCGGTCACCAATATCAGAGAGTACACCGCCGCAGGAGAGCCCGGCACCGGTATGGCCGCAGGAAATGTGCAGCCGGCATACGTCCCAAAGAGCCATGTGAGTGCGGCAAGCACGAGCGGAAGGAAAAAAAGCGGGGCTGTGCTGATGATCACGTTCCCAATGACAGGGAGCGCAGGTTGTGCGTACGAGACCATCCCCCCCTCCTTTGAGAGGAGCACAACTTTTTTGATTTTCGCACCGGTAATAAGGCAGCCGATAATATGGGAACACTCGTGGATGACTACGCCCGGGGCGCTTAAAAGAAAATAGAGCCATGGGTGCCGAAGTACCCGTGCCCACAGGTGATCGATCAGGCGCGAGAGCCCCATCACCGCAAGCCCGGTAACAATGACGACCAGAAACGTAACCATTGCCGGGGACACTTCACTGCCCATGATGCAGTATGTCCGGCTGTATCCATAAAAAATGCATGCAGTCTTCCGGAATCGGGTGCGGCCCCTGCCCGGCAGGTACTTCTGATAGGATAATATAGCGCAGGAACGATGAACCTGTATGCCTCCCGGGAAAACTTCAGGTCCCCGCACTGACGGAACCGATCGGGCAGACCGATCGCCCAACCGGCTGATCCATGAGAAGAGCCCGTACCTGCTCCAGCATGCGCATAATCCTGTCGACTGGTACCCGTGGGGGGACGAGGCGTTTGCCCGCGCAGCAGCGGAGAGTAAACCGGTCTTTCTTTCTATCGGGTACTCCACCTGCCACTGGTGCCACGTAATGGCAGAGGAATCATTTGAGGATCCGGCCGTTGCCGCCGTTCTCAACCGGGAGTTTGTCAGTATCAAGGTCGACCGTGAGGAGCGCCCGGATATCGACAGCGTGTACATGGGGGTCTGCCAACAGATGACCGGCCGGGGAGGCTGGCCGCTCACGATAATCATGACAGCGGAAAAAAAGCCGTTCTTTGCGGGCACGTATTTCCCGAGGGAGAGCCGTGCCGGGATGCCCGGCCTTATCGAAGTTCTCGAACGGATTATTTCTCTCTGGCGCGGGCAGCAGGATGAGCTGTACCGGGCGGCCGATGAGATCACCAGGCTTGCCGCCCGGCCCGGGCCGGCCAGTCTTGCGGGCGATCCGGACCGCGTGCTTCTCGACAGGGGATTTCATGAACTTGCGGCACGCTTCGATCCGGAGAACGGCGGGTTTGGCAGCGCTCCGAAATTCCCGGCCCCCCATACCCTGATATTTCTTATCAGGTACTGGCACCTGACCGGTGAAACCCGTGCACTTGCGATGGCAGAGCAGACGCTTGACGCAATCCGCAGTGGCGGCATCTGGGACCAGATTGGCTCAGGCCTGCACCGGTACGCAACCGATGCCCGGTGGCGCATCCCGCATTTCGAGAAAATGCTCTGCGACCAGGCCCTGCTGGTGCTTGCCTGTAGCGAGGCCTACGAAGCGACGCGGCAAAACCGGTACCGTGCGACCGCGGATGAATGCATCGCATACGTGTTCCGCGACCTGCAGGATCCGGGCGGTGCGTTTTATTCAGCAGAAGATGCAGACAGCCCGGGTGGGGAAGGGGCGTATTACACGTGGACACAGGAAGAGATCGATCGGGCTCTTGGACCGGAGGATGCGGCTGTTGCTGCCACTTTGTTTGCCCTTGCGCCTCTTTCTGAAACCGGTGCCGGTACCGGGAGTGTACCTCGTGATGACAGGAAGCAGCGCAGTGTTCTCTTCGCTGCCGGAACCCGCAACATTCCTGCAGAGGGGCCGTACATCACGGAGCAGGATTTCGTCATCCTTCGGGATGCGATCCGGTCCCGGCTCGCTCTGGCACGCGGACAGCGTCCCCGGCCTGCACGTGACGACAAGATCCTCACCGATGCCAATGCACTTTTTTGCACTGCCCTTGCGCGGGCAGGCCGGGTATTCAATAACCCTGCATACACCAGCGCCGCATCCCGTGCAATGCAGTTCCTTTTTGCGCACCTGATGGACAGCGAAGGGCACCTCCTGCACCGGTACCGCGATCACGTGAGCGGGATTCCGGCATTTGCTGACGATTACGCGTATACGATCGCTGCTCTCATCGAACTCTACGAGGCAACATTCGAGATCGCGTATCTCAGGGACGCGCTCGGACTCAACACCTTGTTTCTCGCGCATTTCCAGGATGCAACAGACGGGGGGTTCTTTACCTCTTCCAGTACAACCGTGGATCTTCCGGTACGCAAAAAAGAATGGTATGACGGGGCAATCCCTTCGGCAAACTCGGTTGCCTTCGAAAACCTCATGCGGCTTTCCCGGCTTACCGGGGATACCGTGCTCGAAGAGACGGCATCGGCATGCGCCCGGTATATTGCCGGGGCTGCTTTCAGGTCCCCGTCAGCAGCAGCCGGTTTCCTTGCTGCGCTCGTGTGTTCGCCAAGGACCGGGGCAGCACAGGATCTCGTGATCACCGGTGACCCGGCAGATCCCGGCACCCGTGCATTGCTGGACGCGCCCGGTGACCTGTACCTTCCGGGCATGCTCATCCTGTACAGGCCCCCTGGAGAAGCCGGGGATCTTGTTGATGCAGTCTCCCCCGTCGCACGCGGCCGGGGAAAACCTGATGGCAGACCAACTGCATATCTCTGCACCGGCCCGGCCTGCCTCATGCCGGTGAGTAATCCCGAAGAACTTAAAAAAAATCTGGTGGCGGGAAAGACGGAACAGTTGCGCCGTAAAAAACCGGATACTCACTAAACAGGAACGGGGGATCATGCACGGTTACCGGATAAAAAAAAATTTGCTCTGTAGAAAACCTGAATGGGATGAGTAAGAACGCTCTTTTAGGTCTCCGGCAGGCCTCTCGCCCCCGCACGCTTGTGGCATCCCCCGCTTCGCGATAGTGCTGTATCACCTGTACTTGTGTCTGCACCCCGACACAGGTAATACGGAGGCATCGCATACGCCCCCATCGGGAGCAGGGCTGGCGTAAGGGGGGCGCATAATGTTTAAAACAGGTTTTCTACAGTGCCAAAAAAATTACATGTTTTTTAATGCGACAAGGTCGCGGACGCCCACCAGTTTCCAGACAAGCGACCGTTCCTCTTCAGCGATCTTTGCGGGAGGATCGGCCGGGGAATGCCCGAGCGCGGCAAGGATATTAGAGGAGAGTTTGCGCTCCACGATAAGGTCGACAAATTTCTCCCGTATAATCTTCTTCTCTATTGAATCACTCACTTCTTCGAGGTATCCCTGCAGCGTGACAAAGGTATAGGACGAAAGATCCTTGGTATATTTTTCAATCTCGACCGAGACATGCGGGCTTTTCCTGAAATATTCCTGTTTCTTGCCGTACTTGGTCGAGAGGAAATACATAAACGATCCGTCGAAAACATACAGGAACGGCGCTATGTAAGGGTATTTCTCTCCCTGGAAAGCGATACGGCAGACATATCCTTTCTCGATCAACCGGTCATATTCCTGTTTTTCCATCCGGGGGATCTTTACAACCTCCATCGATTCACACCAATCTGGATTCAGAGAGTGAGATGATAAACCTTTTTAAATCAGCCTGCGACGGCAGCACAGCGCACCTGTTATTTTTCGAACGGGTACCCTGCGAGCACCCATGCCTGCATCCCTCCAAGGACGTTTGTCACATCCGAAAACCCGTTCATCGCAAGCACGCTTGCCCCGAGGCTCCCTTTGTACCCGGAATCGCAGTATATGACGACCGGCCGGTCTTTTGGGATCTCCTGCAGGTGCCGGGGGAGCTCCCCGATATACACGGATATTGACCCTGAGATATGCCCGACGTGCTCCCGGTTTTTCTGGTCGCGGACGTCAAGCAGGAACGGCTTTTCATGGTTAAGCCTCTCCCTGAGAGCCTGCACCGTGCAGGTCCCGGTCATCCCGACCGGTTGTGCGGCCCGGAACCATGCGGGAAAACCACCGGCAAGCCAGCCTGCCGTAGCATCGTATCCCAGCCGCACGGACTGCCGGAGCACGGGCTGGAGATCAAGGGAGAAGTCATCGACGAGCACGACAGGGCGTTCGTAGTCAAGGAACCAGCCGGCAAACGATGCAATGCCGTCCCGCCAGATCGAAAAGCTGCCCGGGATGTGGCCGGCGGCAAAAGCCGTAGGGGAACGGATGTCGACGATCTGGCTGCCGGATTTGACAAGGCTCTTTACTGCCGCGACCGAAAGCGGGTGTGTACGGGGGAGCGAATGAAGGAGCGCCGGCCCTTCCCTGTTGACCGTCTCCATCTGCCGGAAGTACGGCGGCAGGTACGGGGACTCGGTAGTGCGCCGGGCGACAAATGCTTCCTTCCCGAGGGCGAGGACCGGGTTGGTGCGCTTCTCGTACCCGATGGTGGAGAAGGGATGATCGGCAATTTCGCTCCCGCATGAAGAACCGGCCCCGTGGGCCGGGCAGAGAATCGCACCGTCCCCGAGTGGCAGGATCTTCCGGGTGATGTTCTCATACATTTTTTCTGCCATCTCCGCTTTTCTCTCCGGCCCGAAAAAATCCGTCCTCGCAATATCGCCGGAAAAGAGGGTGTCGCCGGAAAAGACCATGTACGGCTCGCGCGAGACTTCGGTGTCCACCAGGACAAGCGTGATGCTCTCCTCAGTGTGTCCCGGGGTCTCGATGACAGAGAGTTCCAGCGTCCCAAGCGTGAACCGGTCGCCTTCGCGGACACCGTTCCCGTACGCAAAGTCCATCCGTGAGCCGTGGTAGACCGGTGCGTTGCACCGGTGCGCAAGCTCCGGCGCACCGGATACATAATCCTCGTTCCGGTGCGTCTCGAAAATATGCGTGATGACGGTATCGTGCCGGTCTGCAAGGATTAGGTAAACTCCACAATCCCGTCGCGGGTCGATGACTGCCGCTTTTCCTCCGGAACCGATCATGTACGAGTTGTGGGACAGCCCTTCAGCAACGATGCGTTCAAACCACATACCGGAATTCTCCTTTTTGTGGAATTCTCACGCCGGGTTGTATATACTTTTTGCATATCGTAAAAGGACCGGGCAGCTCCCCACGGTTCCTGAAAATGACACCGCAGGTCTCCCCCTACTGAACGTACGGGTACCGCAGGAGCAGGGGTTCTTCGGATCCGGGCGTCCGCTCACGGATGATACGGCTGATCTCCTGCAGGCTCACGGGAGAATACCCGATGACTTCGGCGCTCACATTGATCTTTTTTCCCGCGAAATCGATGAACGGGAATGCACGAAGATCGTTATTGTGGTGATGACCGTGAATGACCCATCCGGAGAAACCGGCCGGGGCGTTGGCCGGGTCGTGAACGAGAAGAAATTCCTGCCCGTCGCAGGCAAGCAGGGCTGAAGGAACGGTATCTCTGGTATTTTTGTCGTGGTTCCCGGCAACAAACGTAATCCTGCCGTTGAGGAGCACCCTGTACTCCGCGTCCGGGCGTGCGTCCCCGCCGTATCGCAGGTCTCCTAAGAAAAATACCGGATTCCGGGGTGCCACCCGGTAATTCCAGTTGGCGATCAGCACCCGGTCCATCTCTGCCACATCGGAATGGACGAACGGGCGCGAGCAGTACCGGATGATATTTGCATGGCCCAGGTGGAGATCCGCGATAAGGAAAATCTCTCCCGGCTCATGGGCGACCGGTGCAGAGAGTTCAAATCCGGCGCTTCTCCGGTAGAGCGCCAGTGACTGCTGCCACGACCGGGGATTGTGGATCTCTTCATGGGCAAGCCACTGCTGCCTGAGCAGGTCATACTCGCCAAGGATCATGTCCTTGTGCATGACAGTAATCCGGAGGCCGGCATCATCGAGCAGGACAGGCCGGATCGGGACGTTCCGGCGCTGGTGTATGACTCCCATCCTCTCTGCCAGTGCGAGGAGCCGTGTGCGCAGGCCGGCAGTGTTTGGTCCGGTGGCAGGACTGCCGGATGCATCATATCCGGGTGCGGTCAGCCCGGAAACGATCTCTTCGGCTTTGCCCGGAGGGAGGCGGTTTGCAATGGTGACGTGAAACCATTTTTCATCGGGCCGCAGGTCCCATGCATTCAGGCTGATGGTAAAGCAGGAGAGCGCCCGGGCAAGCGTGGCGCTCAGCCTGACAAGCGCGGGGGAGGGGCTGACGGAAAATGCCACGACGCCACCATGCATCCCATCCCGTCGTTCCCATCCATCGAGCGTGAACGGGACTGCCCCAATGGAGCCGGCAATTGTGCCGATGGTATCGAGCAGGAACTGAACGCGGGTTGGATCTTTAAGGGTGAAAGGCCCGTACAGGGTCACATGCGGGTGCCGTTCCCGGTAGCGCTCGGCACCGGATTTTTGTGTGATGGCGCGTGTGGTTTCCTTTATCTGCCACCGGGTCCGGGCGAGGCGGATCTCGACAAGATAGGTATCGTCCATAAAAAAATCGCCGCAGGTACAGTTTTATTGGCGGCAGGGGGTTAAAATGGTGCCCCGTCGGGACAGATGGGAAATGGTGCAATGAAGCCCGCCTGCAATCGCAGATTTTGTCTTATAGTACCTGTACCGGCAGGACCAGTCGCTCATCATCTGCTGTCGGGCTGTTCACACGCTCCGAGACCGGGTACGCCTCCATGCCATTGGAGGGGTACTGCGCAAGGATCCGGCGCATCTCGTCAGCAGAAAGCACATCCCGGGATAGCCAGTGGATCTCGTCATCCTGCCGGAGGATTGCCGGCATCCGGTGGTGGACAGGTGCCATGAGGTCATTGGCAGCGGTCGTGATGATCGTGTATGTCGCAAGCGTTGTACCTGCAAGGTTGCTCCATACATCGTACAACCCGGCAAAGGCAAAGACCGGATCCTCTTTTACATGAATATAAAACGGGATTTTGCGCCATTTTTCCTGTTTCCATTCAAAAAAACCGCTCGCAGGCACGATGCAGCGGTGCGTTCGCAAAAGATCCCGGAACATCGGTCTCTCTGCGAGATCTTCCGCCCGGGCATTGATCGGGCGGTGCATTGCAGCGATGTCTTTTGTCCAGTGCGGCACGAGCCCCCATTGCATCATCACTGCTTCCGCCCGCTCGTGCACCACAATCACCGGGTTCGTGCTGCCAGGCGCGATGCTGAAATGCGACCGGAAACCTATGGCCGGGTCGATGACCCGGAACCTTCCGCAGATGTTGTCTATACAGGCAAGCGAGTACCGTCTGCACATAACAAACGTTCATTCTTGTGCAAGAGTGTAATCAAGGTTTTGCCAGAATCCAAAAAATACTTGAGTGGAATATCCTTGTGAATTGCGCTGAAAATGAATTTTTTAGGGAAAATCAATCATATTTCCTGAAGAGTGCCGGGTTCTGCCTCCGTATCCACCAGCGCCGGACCAGGAACCCGCCGACCGCCACTACAGCAATTCCACCGATACAGGCAATCACGACAGGGACCGGGATGCCGGACGAATTGTCAGGACTTACACCGGATTCAGGAACCACGGTGGTCTGCGTTGCAGCCGGTGTTGCAGCGAAATGCGCGGAATCCGTAATGGTGGGCGGTGACGTCATTACCCCGGTACTCGCGGATCCATTATCCGCCGTAGTTGTATTCTCCACCGCCGCACTCACCCGGGTCGTGATGGCAAAGTACGAGAAGCCCGGGGTCGTTGCGGTAAAGTAGTACGTAGTTCCGGCCTGGTGGTCGAATGTGGTCGCGAGTTCTGACCATTGGCCGTCGTGGTCCCGTATGAGCACGATATCCTGAGGGTTCACCCCGTGCTGCGAAAGCCAGCTCCCCGCTACGGCAAACGTGATGGTGCCCTGGCTGATCGCAGACGGGTTCACCCCGACCGGTTCGATCGATGCGATGTAGGCGGTCTGCCGGCCGATAAGCGGTGACGTGTCGATCGTGTTTGCGTCCGCCACGGTCACCTGGGTCGAACCGAGAGCAACCGAGGGGACAACGGAAACCGAGGTGAACGCCCCGGGCGCATTTTCAGTGACCGGCTGGTTGATGGCAAAGGTCATGGCCTGGCCGGCCGGGGCACCGGGAGAGGTTGCCTCATAGGAACTCCCTCTCCCGGAATCCGCTGCATCGGAAATGCCCCTCCCGGAAGTGTCCGGCGGGGAAAGTACGGTCACGGAGAATGAGGCTGAAGTTCCCGGGACGGTATTTCCCGATATATCCATGCCGACAAGGCTGACCTGGTAGGTGCCGGGCGTGGAGAGCGTGGTGAACTCCGAGCCGAATTCAAAGAGCGAGTTGTACCGCGTCGTGCTCCCGGGCGAGAAATACCGGGAGAGATTGACGTCGTGCGATGCAGTAAGGAGCGTGCTGCCACCCGAATCCTTGATGGTGTAGGCGATCAGGGAGGTCCGGTTGCTGATCGAATACCAGTAAGGATATTGTGTTGTCGTCACAGCCGATGCAATTGGCTTCGTGACCCCGAAGACAATAAATTCCTGCCCCTGATTAAGAGTGACGCCGCCGGACAGGTCGGTGTACACCGTCTGCTGCGTTGTATCGTTCGGGTCGTAGAGGTTCTCGTAGCTCGTGGGGAGCGGGGCGCGGACCTCGACCCGGGTGAGCGCGAGCCGGTTTGTACCGGTGAAGGGCAGGATCGTGGACGCAATATTCCGGGGGGTTCCGGTTGTGTCGTTATACGTCAGGTATGGTTCCCCGTTGCTGTAATAGAGGAATGTCGTATTCGCCGAATCCTGGAGGTTGTACTTCAGGATCGGGGCCAATTCGACCGAGTACGTCGTGCTGGCGGAATTGATGTTGTACAAAAACATCGTATTATTGGCGACCGCAATCGTATCGAGAACCGTCCCGCTGAGGTCGTTTACCACCTCGATCCCGTTGTTGGGGTACGCCCGGGCAACGAAGTTGGACCAGTTGCTCCCGCCATCCGAGAAATAGCCGGGGAACGCATCGAAATACGTACGGAGGCCGTGCTGGATGGCATAATTGATGCGGGCATTCTTGTTATCGGGGGGCCGGTTCGTGCCAAGTGCGGTATTGGTGATCCCGAACGTGATATTCTCTGAGGTAACCTGGCCGGAGAGCGAGCGGGTAAGGCCGGAAACAAGAATGGTATAATCGCCGGCGGTCAGGTCCTGGAGGGTTGCCCCGGAACTGTCCTTGTAGGTCGTGTTGTAGGTTTTTGTGACGCCGCCGAGGACAAGGCCTGCATAATACCCGTCCGTCACCACGACCTTGTCGTTGGGATCGGTAAAGTTACTCCCGTCGGGGTTCTCCACGATATCCGGGACGTACCCTCCGCCTACCGTGACGCCGTTGACAAAGGTTAGATTAAGGCAGCTCTGGTTTGTGGTACCGGTCACCGGATCGACATGGCTCTCTATCTGGCGAAGGGGGGAACCGGTACACTGCACGGGGGAAGAAAAGGTGCAGGAAGACCTGGGGAACAGCTCAATTTCAACGTCACCGGGGGTCGCGAGCGGGGAGTTCGGGAAGATGCCGTAAACATAGAAATCCCTCATCTCGGCAAATAAGGTCTCGTTCACGCTCGGCTGGGTGATCACGAGATCGTTTGCTGCATAAGCTGCCGGTACCAGGACGAGAAGGCTGAAAACCAGAAAAATAACGGCGACCCGTTTCACAAAAATCTGATTGAGATGTGAAGTTATATATCTTGTTAAATACGGTGCCGATCAAACCACGGAATTTGAGATATTCCGGCAGATCGTTTCATCGCGGAAATTGTCAGGATCGCAGATTTTCTTCCCGACATCCAGTCAACGTATCGGAATCGTAACCAGGTAAATCTATAAATGGTAACCGGACATGTTTTAGGTAATCCGAATGTCAGAAGTGCACAGGAATTTTCCCGTTTGTCTCATGACCTGCCTGTTCGTTGCGGGTTTCCTCATATGTTCCGGCTGCATTCAAACCCCCTCATCCGGCAAAAACACAGGGGAAAATGCAGGCCAGCTGTCCGCATCCCCTCCCGGCCTCTTGACCAGGGTCCCCGATGTCCGGCAGAGTCAGTCATATTCCTGCGGGGCAGCATCCCTGCAGGCCGTTTTTAATTACTGGGGAATTGACGAGCGGGAGGGCACACTCATAGAGGAGCTAAATACTACCGAAGAAGCCGGCACGCCCCCGGAGTCCCTCGTCCGCGTGGCCCGGGCTCATGGCCTGCAGGCCGAACTGCGGACGAACCTCACACTGGTGGACCTTGAACAACTCAATGCCGACAGAATTCCGGTGATCATCGCATGCCAGGCGTGGCGGGTTCCGGATGAAGTAAATCTCTCGTGGGAGGATATTTGGGAGGATGGTCACTATATGGTCGTGATCGGATTGGACAAGGATAACGTCTACTTCGAGGATCCATCCATGCTTGGAACGCGCGGCGTGATCCCAAGGCAGGAATTTCTCTCACGCTGGCATGATTACGAGGGAACATCCCCGTTTGGTAAAAACCCGACCGTGTTATATCACGCGGGTATTATTATCCGGGGCAGTGAGCCTGCGGTATACCCGGCGTTTACACACGTGGATTAATCCCCTGCGGAAAACGGATCGATCCCCCCCCGGAAAAAAAGCATCCGGGAACTTGCCCGGCGGTTGTTCACGAATCGCCGGTGCTCCGGTAAAGATACCGGGGATGCAATTCAAAAACATCCCTCCTGATTGGACAAACCTTACGAATTATGGTTTAAGAATCCCGTCTGCAAACTTTTCTATGGTTGTTAAAAACGATCCGCTTTCGACATCCTTTTCAATGGTCGATCCCGACGAGACAAACGTCATTCCCTTCCGCTCAAGTGCCTTTCTCACCACAGCGATGGCAGACTGGTCGCCCCGGCCACCCATTTCGACGATTATGTGAAATGGTTTTCCCCCGCCGCCCGTAACCGAATCGAGGTACTGGTTTACGTATGCGGGCACCTTTCCTGCCCAGACCGGGCTTGCGATGACGAGAGCGTCGATACCGCTGAGATCGGTTTTCGTTGGTCTGATGGGCGATTTCATCCCGAAGAGCGCCCTTATTGCTTTTCCCGCCACGCTGCAGTTGCTCGCCGGTTCTATCCGGACCAGTTCCGCATCCAGCAGTTTTGCGAGCGCAGTTGCAACCTTCTCCGTGTGCCCCTTCCACGAATAATATACAACCCTGATTACCATGGGAATCCCCCCATTTATCCTTATAATCGGCGAATAAAAAATGTTCGGTATGTATGTATTCAATCCGGGCCGGATGTTTTTGACCAAAAAACCGGTCACTAGTTCACGGACGCACCAGAACCCGGCCTGCGGGGGCCATCACCACACATATATACTTCGGGGGACCCTCTGTTAACTGTCGTATGACTATCGGATAGGCAGTTCAAGGAGGAAATAACCATGGATGCATTCACCTTTATGATTGCTGGAATAATTCTGATCGTGGTTGTCGCGCTGCTTGCGATGGCGATCAAGATTGCCAACCAGTGGGAACGGGCAGTTGTCCTGTTCCTTGGAAGGTTTATCGGAATCAAAGGGCCGGGAATTTTTCTTATCGTTCCGATCCTGAGCCGGGTCGCGTACTGGATCGATCTCCGGGTCATCACCACGTCGTTCAATGCCGAGCAGACCCTGACAAAAGATACGGTTCCGGTCAATGTCGATGCAGTATTGTTCTGGCAGGTGGTTGATGTCGAGAAATCCGCGCTTGAAGTCAAGGATTACATGGGATCGGTTTCCCTGGCATCGCAGACTGCGCTCCGGGATGTTATAGGAAAGACGTTCCTTTCGGATATGCTCACCGGGAGGGAAGCGACTGACGCAGAACTCCAGAGGCTGATTGGGAGCCGTGTAAGCGGGTGGGGCATCAAGATCCTTTCTGTTGAAATCCGCGATGTGATTATTCCCGGCCCCCTTCAGGATGCGATGTCCATGCAGGCACAGGCCGAGCGCGAGCGGCAGGCCCGGGTCATTCTCGGGGATTCCGAACGGCAGATTGCCGAGAAATTTGAGCTGGCAGCAAAGAGCTATGAGAACAATCCAACAGCGCTTCACCTGAGAGCGATGAACATGCTGTATGAAGGGCTCAAGACAGGAAATGCTACCATTATCCTTGTACCGTCTACCGCCCTTGAATCAATGAACCTTGGGGCAATGACCGGTATAACGGCACTTGCAAAAACATTAACAAACGAACAGAAAGATCCGATGGATCGCGAACAGCCACCATCGCAGTAATTACGAAGAGTGCTGCAGTGAAATGGCCTGACAGAATACCTGGCCAATGCACCAGCCGATATTTTTTGTGAGAAATACACAGGGAATTGTTGAATATTTTTGTTGAAGTTTATTTTAGAATTCTCCACCCCTTTTCGTCGTGTCGAGCAATATTTTTTGTGATCCGGCCGGTCCGGGGATCCGGCTCCGGATTTTCCGGGTTTTTCACTCGGAAAATGTTATGATTTTTCTGCTCTGTAGAAAACCTTCACCCGGAGAAATTGTAGAAATCTGTGAATGTTACAGACGATCATTTTGTTAGCGATTTCTTTCGTCTGAATCAGGAATCTTCGAGATTTGAGATCACCACTGAACTTTCTTTTCAGGACAGAGAATTTATTTTCCACGAGTTGTCTTCGAGGATAGATACAATCATTGAACTGACAAGCCATTTCCTGACGATAAGTACCGCCAATAATTTCGTTATTCCAGGAGC
>NZ_JBKQWO010000005.1:0-7000 GCF_052325125.1 Methanoregula sp.
ATATTCCGGCTTGCCAATCTCTTAATTGTCTCCTTACATGACGACACATCATAGTAAGGAGACGCTGTACCTTAGATCTTTCGGTCGTCGGTACAACTCGTTTTTATTTAGGATTTCTACAGAGCAAAAAATCATTAAAATATGTGAGGGGTCCCCACTTCAGGGCCTCTCACAGGCATGGTTAAGCAAGGAATTTTTTTGTGATTTTATAGTCACTGATCCGCGACGGGAGGCACCCCTTCGGAAGTAGCGGCGTTCATCGCCCATGGGAGGAAGGTAACACTCCCCCATTACATCGGAATAATTCGAATCACCTGGGAAACGTATCCTTTTATTCTGGACAGGTTGGACAGAATTTTTACGGTACCGTACCGCGTTCACCCATACTTTAATAGTTCACAGGTGCCCAAACATAGGTGCATGATTGTAAAAGTACTTGAACTCGAAAAAGACAAGGCACGACTCGTCATCCAGGGGGAAGGTCATACGTTCATGAACGCCCTTGTCGAGGAAATCCTGACCGATCCGGACGTAGATGTCGCAAAATACACCATCGAGTTCCAGTTCTCAGACCCTGAACTGCTGGTGACCACAAAGAACGCGAAGAAAAACCCCCTGACCATCATAAAGAAGGCCTGCAAAAAACTCTCCGGTAACTGCGACGAACTCCTCAAAGGCCTTGCAAAACAGAAATAAGTGCACCCACAATAGTTCTTAAAATTCTTTTTCTGGCTCCGGAGATCTGCACATTATTCAATGCCACAAGCCTGCAGGACTCTAAAAAATAGTTTTTTCAGGGATTTTGTGAAAAGAGAATAAGAGTCCCCCAAACGTCTCATCCTGATATACACCCCATCGCAGGAAACTCTTCTCAAATCCCCGTTCAATAGTAAATTCAGGTCCGTAAAACTGTCCGTTTTTGTTGGGTCGGAAATGTCGCAATATATTTGCCCCGTTTGGCAAAATAACCTTGAATTGAGCCCCATATAATGCCTTTTATCGCCTCATAGGAGCCCTGCAAAGGCCGCGTTTTTTATTATCAATACAAAACCCATAAAGGCTAATAATCGGGTCTTAAAACCGCGCTATGAGATCGTTTTAATTCGTCCGATTTCAAAAATATGGCCTATTTGAGGTTATTTTTAAACGGAGCCCGATATGGGCTTCTTTTGGGGAGGTCAGACACCAATCGGAGGCCGGACTGACCCCGGATTGGATGCATAGAAGAGGGAGGGGTAACAGGGGGTTATCCCGGCCTTCCCTCGCCGCCCATTCCCCGGTCGATCCAGACCTATTCGGCCCGTTCGGTGAAGACAATCGACCCGGAGATCCGTGAGATCTTGATCTTCACGCTCTGGCCGGGTTTCGCGTTCGCGACATACATGATATAGCGGCCCATCTTCACAACTCCGTCGCCACGCTTTGAGAGCGACTGGATCTCGACATCCATGACCTGTCCCTCTTCAAGGTTCTCCGAGACCGGTTCGGTCCTTACCTTGCGCTTCCGGACCGGACGGTGACCTCCGCAGGCATCGCAGCGGAGGGTGAGAACCCGGTCATCCTTTACGAGGCGTGTATCAGGCTTGCCGCACTCGGAACAGATGACGTAATCGTCGACGTAGCTCTTGATGATCATCCGGAACAGCGATATTTCGAACTTCCCGTTGAAGATCGCACGGTTGCCGTCGATCTTTCCCGACGTCCCCAGCTCGCCGAGAATGTACTTCATCAGGTGATCCTTGTCGCGACGGACTGTGTCGGCGATCTCGGCGAAATTTTCAAGGATAGTGGTCTTGCCCTCAATGTATGCCTTTGCCTCGGGGACTACAAAACGTTCCGAAGATGCGGTTTTTTCTGATATATGGGAATAGGCATTTTTTAAGAGATCTTCATAAGAGTCCGTCATACGTGTGTACTATAAGGGTTGCGTAGGTGCAAAAGTCTTTCTCAAGCACCGGATCCAGATCCGCCCGGTGAAAAAATACACATCCAACGACATAATGGGGTAAAGAAAAGAGGTCCCAAAAAAGGTCGCTAACGTCCCACTGGAAGATTACATCAGTTTTGGCGCGGCCGCCGTCACAAAGGCAACAACCCCGGCATTTTTTGCATCATCCTCGATATCCTGCTGGTTGATGGATTCGAATCCCATAAAGCGCATGCCCCGACCCTCGATCCATTTTTTGAATACTTCCTTGCTCTGTCCGGGCCGGCCGCCGCAGGTGACAAACGCTACCGCCCGCTTATTCTCACAACCGGTCAGGGTATCGATGATCGTGTGGATGGCCGGTGTCGGCTTGAACGCCCAGACTGGCGAACCAAAAACTAAAAGATCGTACTCCTTTACATCCAGACGGGATGGCTCGATTGGCGTTTTATCTTCACTCACTGCCACTTTGCACTGCATAAGAAATCGTGTCAGCGCGGAGTGCTCTGCACGGTCATTCACTTCAACGAGGCGGCTGTCTATGGTGACGGACGCGATATGCTGCGCAACGTGCCGGGTGTTCCCTGTCTCGGAATGGTAGATGATGCAGATCTTCATGCAGAATAGAACGTATTTCATATCCAAAAAGTTTTCACACACCTTGCCTGTGCAGGCATTTCGTCCGGGGCGGGAAAAAAAGATTGCGGGAAAAAAGAAAGAGGATACGGTTATTTTCTGAACTGGGGCATCATGGCCCGTACTTCCTTGCCGGTCTCTTCAAGGAGGTGTTCCTCGTCAGCCTTCGTAAGCGCGTTAAAGACCGGGCGGTTGACCATATTTTCGAGCATCCATTCCTTTGCAAACTCGCCGCTCTGGATCTCACAAAGGATCTCTTCCATCGCTTCGTAGGCTTCAGGCCCGATTACCCGGGGACCCCGGGTCATATCCCCGTACTGAGCCGTGTTACTCACGTACTGGCGCATATTCGTAAGCCCGCCTTCGTAAATCAGGTCGACGATCAGTTTGAGCTCGTGGCAGACCTCGAGATATGCCATCTCGGGCGCGTACCCTGCATCGACGAGCGTCTCGAACCCGGCCTTGATAAGCGAGGCAGCCCCGCCGCAGAGCACTGCCTGTTCACCGAAGAGATCGGTCTCGGTCTCCTCGCGGAACGTGGTTTCCAGGACGACGGCACGCGTCGCCCCGATCCCTTTGGCGTATGCAAGCGCAGTCTTCTGGGCTTTTCCCGTGTGGTCCTGCTGGATGGCGATAAGTGCGGGTACGCCCTTGCCCTCTTCGTACTGCCGCCGCACCATGAAGCCGGGGCCCTTTGGCGCCACCATGATCACATCGATGTTTGCCGGCGGCTGGATCTGGCCGAAGTGGATGTTGAACCCATGGGAGAACATCAGGACCTTGTTCTCGGTGAGGTGGGGCATAATCTCGTTCTTGTAGACGGCCGCCTGGAGCTCGTCCGGCAGGAGAATCTGGATGATATCAGCCTTCTTTGCCGCTTCTGCAACGGAGAGAACGGTCATGCCGTCTTTTGCCGCGGCGTCCCAGCTCTTTCCCTTGCGCAGACCGATGATCACATCGAGGCCGCTGTCGCGTAAGTTCAGCGATTGCCCGCGTCCCTGCGAACCGTATCCGATCACCGCAATCTTCTTGCCCTTCAGCACCGAGAGATCGGCATCGGATTCATAGTATTTCTTCATCATGATCCAATCCCTTTGATATCAGCAACAAAGCACATAAATATTATATAAAAAAACTAAAGAAGCACACTTGCAAAACCAGCATGGATGCGATGACTTATTAAACACCCAGCAGTGGACAACGCCCCGGATCAGCCGTTCAGCGGGAAACTGCCCGATGTCCAGGCAACATCGCCCGATGTCAGGATCAACCTCACCCGGGTCGGGGTAAAAAACGTAAAAAAACTCGTGGAAGTTACCCGCCCCGATAAAAGGCCGGTCGTCTTTATCTCGAACTTCGATGTCTACGTGGACCTGCCCGGCAGCCTGAAGGGTGCCAACCTGTCCCGGAACTTCGAGGTGATCGATGAGGTACTCCAGCAGGCGATTGACGGCAAGGTCAACGAGATCGAGAACCTCTGCAGCGCGGTGGCACGCAAACTGCTTGACCGTCACGAGTATGCCGATCGCACGGAAGTACTCATGCGCAGCGAGTTCATGGTCAAGCGCGAGACTCCGGTGAGCCACACGACATGCCACGAGGTAGTCAAGGTGCATGCGCGGGCCATTGCAAAAAGGACCTTCCGCGAGCCGATCGTGAGGAAAAGCATCGGTGCCGAAGTCACGGGCATGACCGCATGCCCCTGTGCCCAGAACATCATGAAAGAGCGGGCAAACCACGTCCTTGAAGGACTGGGTATCGACCAAAAGACCATCGACGCGTTCTTTGCCGAAGTCCCGATGGCCACGCATAACCAGCGGGGCCGGGGCTTCCTCTGCATCGAAACCGATGACGACCAGCATGTCGACCTCGAAAAGATCATCCATATCCTCAAGGAGTCCATGAGCTCTGGTATCTACGAGCTCCTCAAGCGCGGCGACGAAAGTGCAGTGGTGCTTGCCGCGCACAAAAATCCACGATTTGTGGAAGACTGCGTACGGGAGATGGCAAAAAAAGTCCTGACCGGATTTGACTATCTTCCGGGCGATGCCGTGGTCACCATCAAGCAGACCAATGAGGAAAGCATCCACCAGCATGACGCGTACGCTGAACGGAGGGCTACGCTCGCAGAACTGCTGGATGAGCTCAATGGCGACCGGAAACTTTCAGATTGAAAAATACAAAACGGATAATGATAATGACCCGATAATATAACAAAGTTGTATTTTTTTCGGCCTGCTGGCGCGTCCGGAAAAAAACGGTAATTTTAGCACCGTTTTTATTTTAATGACCAATTTCCCTTTGCATTCTCTTTTCTGGTACCGGGAAATTAAAACAATAAACGTTATAAAATGGCTCGTTGTAGATAGAGTTGAACGTACTTTGTACGGTCAATTATCTCTAGAGATGAGAGATGTATAGAGTAATTTTGTACTGCAATCCGAACAACTCAACATAACATGAGGCGATAATATTGTCGAAAGTTGTAGAGATTTCCCCAACCACAAGGCATGAAGGACACTCCAAACTTGTCTTGAAGGTTAACGATCAGGGTATCATCGAGACGGGTAACTGGTGTTCCATTACCCCGGTGAGGGGTGTCGAGAAGCTTGCCGTTGGCAAGACCCCCGAACAGGTGCCGAAGATCGCATCCCGTGTCTGTGGTATCTGTCCGATTGCCCACACCCTTGCGGCAACCGAAGCGATGGAAGCATCCATCAAGTGCGAGATCCCGAAGGACGCAAAGATGCTCCGTCACATCCTGCAGCTCGCAAACCGGCTGCACAGCATTGCACTGCACGATATCCTGATCCTGCCCGACCTGTATATTCCGGGTACTGAGATGCAGATCAACCCGTTCACGGCAGAAGAACCGGTGCGCACCGTTGCAAAGCGCATCCAGCGCCTCCGTGAGATCGGCCAGACTGTTGGCCAGATCGCCGGCGGCGACTGCATCCACCCGAGAAACACCCGTGTCGGTGGTATGTACCGGAACTGTTCCGAGCAGGCCAAGATCAAGATGTACGACCTCGCAAAGGAAGGACTCGTCCTTGCCAAGGCCCAGATGGACTTCATGATCGCGGTCCTCCGGAACTACCAGGCACGCGAGTCGGTCAGCGTTGGCGGCATGAAGGTGCCCCTGCCCAAGACCCTCGGGTACCACAACCAGGGCTACCTCGCAACCCACGCGTTCTACGGTAGCTCAAGCCTGGAAGAATGCCCCAGCTGGGACATCAACCGGTTCAAGGAAGTCCGGCCATGGGATTGGTACATGGGTGAGATGGAAATCTCGCTCGAAGAGCCCAAGTATCCCATTGGCGGGACCACCAAGCTCGGCACCAAGGTCAACCCCCAGATGGAAGCCTGCACCGGCATCCCGATGTACGACGGCCAGCCCGTTGAAGTCGGCCCACGTGCACGTCTCGCAGTCTACAAGGGCTACGATGAGAAAGGCACGGTCGGCCAAAACGTTGCCCGTGAGATGGAGTACACTGACAGCCTATACGAGATGATCGACTGCATCGACGCACTTGACACAACAGGCAAGGTCGTTGCAGATTACATCCCCGACGGCGACGGCTCCCTGGGCTGGGCATCCAACGAGGCCCCCCGCGGCACCGATGTCCACCTTGCACGCGTCAAGGACTGGAAGGTTCAGTACTTCAGCATGCTCGTCCCGACCACGTGGAACTTTGCGACCTGCAGTGCCGCCCTCACCGGTGCACCATGGCAGCTTGCTGAAGTTATCATGCGCGGGTACGACCCCTGTGTGTCATGTGCAACCCACATGATCGTACTGGATGAAGACAACAAGTTAGTGGCTCAGAAGCTCATCCAGTGAGTGTCACCTGATGCTGCATTCGGAAATCGTAATAGTGGGATGCGGAAACCCCCTGTTTGGCGATGATGGGTTTGGCCCCGCGGTGATTGAGGAAATGGAGAAGCTCACACTTCCCGACAATGTAACAATACAGGACGGTGGCGCTGGAGCCCCGCACTTTATTTTTAATTTCCTTAATCCAGAAGTGACCAAGAAACTTATCGTCGTCGATATTTCAGATTTTAATGCAAAGCCTGGATCAATATCCAGAATCTCCGGGAAGGATCTAAAGCCAGGAGCCTACATTGACCCGCATTCATGGGATGGTACCGACCAGCTCTGTCGTATCAGAGATCAAATCGATACTACAGTGATCCTGTGCCAACGGTCAAAGGTCCTGAAAAAGGGAGATGCAGACGTTGACATGGAGCTTTCAGAAGATGTGAAAAACGCGATTCCGAAAGCAATCCGGGTAATACTCGAAACTATTGGAGTGGATTATGGGACTACTATCAAGTGTATTCAAGAAGAACGCCAGCCCGGAACCGCCAAAACCAGCTGCGGCTCCCTCAAAATCAGCTGACGTTGCAGTAAAACCAGCAGAAACAAAAAAGGAG
>NZ_JBKQWO010000006.1:0-46036 GCF_052325125.1 Methanoregula sp.
AAGTTCGGCGGAGATCTGAAAGCAAGGAAATTTATTGTTCAGATGAAGGAAATCGCAAATAAAATGATTGTCTGTAACATTCACCGGTTCTTACAATTTCTCGTCACTGAGGTTTTCTACAGAGCAGGAAGTTCTTAAAAAAAGAGAGGTATGAGGAGTAAGGGGCTTTATTCAATCGCAATGCGTGAGGACGGGGCAACCGCTTGGCGTTTGAGCCAAACTTCCAGCACACCGTTTTTGAAGCTGGCTTTTGCATCGCCTTGGGACACGTCCGTGGGTAGTGCCACCACGCGCCGGAGCGTGCCGTAGATTCTCTCTCTCATGTAGTAACCTTTGGATTTCTCTTCGGTCTCGATAAAATTGTCAATTTTCGAATCTTGTATACACAAATATTTTGGTTATTAATCCCAGAACAATTACGATAATAATACCGACAAAATAAAGGGACATCTGAATATCTTTGAGGCTAATTGCAGACCATACCAATGCAATAACCCCCAATAAATATCCGAAGGAATATAAGGGATTTTCGTATGCATTTCGATAATATTGCCAATACGTCACCATTGATGACGTTATTATAGCAAACACTAAGTTAAAAATTAAAAAGGTAATTGTCTCTGATAATGGGATATTAGTAGATGTGATTTGAGAACCAAAATGCATCGTTGAAAATATCCCTGCAAAGGCGACCTCTATAACTGGAACTACGCACCCCTCAATAAGACCCTCAAAGAAACCTTCTATGAGCATTATTGTACATTAATAAATGAATATAGAATAAAAATCATTTCCTGATTATCAACCCAATCATTGTCCCCCCTTGGTTTCCTGCCAGATTGTTCGGTATATTCGCCAGTTAATCCGCCCTCGCCCCGCTGTGCCCCGTGAGAGGCCCTGAGACGGGGAACCCTCGCTATCAGTTCCCATGATTCAGAATTGCAACGCTTTTCTATTTCCCCTTCTCCTCCTCTTTCTTCAGGTTCTGGTTCTCCACAATCCTGTCAGCAACTAACAAGGCCACAGCCGCCACGGTAAAACGAGTGCCCCCTCCATGGTGTATTGCCTGATCACGGCAATCAGGGCCGTGATAATCACTGCATAGAGGAGGGTGTTTGTTACATGCCTTTTGTACCTGTATTTCATCCTGTTTCACCACGCTTTCATTTTCCCCCCCATTATAAATGAACTACCTTTCCCTTGTATGGTTCAACCACAGGCTTGAGGATCATCGTCTTTTCTTCCTCCGCAATCCGGGCCGGACCGACCCTGCCCATCCACACGTGGGGGGGGGTGACCCCTACCTGCACGGACAAAAGGGGTGGGGGGTGCTGCCGATTTTTAAAAAAGGGGGTGCCCCCACCACCATCCCCCCTCCGGCCTCCTCTCCGCCCGGGTCGTCCGTCAGTGGCCTGCCCGGTTTAGTCAGATGTACATTTGATTATCAATTGTACATCTGATTATCAAATGTACATCTTATAGCCCGGAATTGCGGTTGCGGTCATGAAGGGGAGGGGGGTAGGGTCTACCCCCCTCTTCATCAGGGACCGCCCGGCTCGCTCCTTTCCTCCTGGTCTCATCACCTACCTCCGCTCTTCCTCATATCTCAATTCCTCGTATCAGAATAGTTTAAGACCGTTCAACATGGAATTAGTAAGGAGGATTGTAGGAATGGGCGCAAAAAAACAGGCAGTGAAATCTAAGAAAGTGTGGATAAAAGCACTCGCGATTATCGCCGGTGTACTTTTTGTCGTACTGATGGTGGTATCAGCCATGGGTTCAAGCTGGATTTCATCGCTTGCAACGATAAAACCCGGCGATGTGGTGGTTTTGGATTATACCCTGCGGGATGCGCAGGGGACTCCGATCCTGACCTCGAACCAGCAGCTGTACACCCAGCTCACCAACCAGGGTTCCGGGGTCCTGTACTCCAAGCCGCTGACAATCACGGCCAACCAGTCCCTTGACACCACAGTATACCCCAACGTATACCCGATACAATTCTATACGGCTTCAACCGGCTGGTCGGCCTCGAATCAGTTCGCGTTGTTCCGGGATGAATACGATACTATCAGCTCGGGCATTGTTGGCATGAAGGCCAACAGCCAGAAAACGATCTCCCTGGCAACGGCTAAGCCTATGACCCAGCTTTGGTCGGCAGAGCAGCTGGCAGCCAGTAACATGAGCCTGTCATCAATCCAGAACGGTGAGCTCATCGCCCTTGGTGTTTCCAGCAACCCTGAGGCGGCGCAGGTTAATTCTACCGCCCAGTCTTACGTCAGGATCGGAGAGGTGGCCAACAAGACGCCGGATGGCATCACCATCGATTTCTCCTACCCGAGTGCGGATGTCACCGTTGAGTCAATTAACGCGGCATCAAGTTGATATATTTTTTTTTATTTTTAGTACCGTGAGCTCTTCTCACACCCTGCTCTCAAAAACCCGGCCTGAATGCACCACGGGTATATCTGTGTAAAATGTTCTGAATCCGCGGTGATCAATGTATCCTGTCCGGATCCAGTACTTCACTCATTTCAGTTCTTCTATCAATTATCCTTCATGACCCGGGAATGGTTCTCCATCCCCACCAGGTGTAAACCCCTCGTTATCAGACATGCAGTCTGACCCCTTAAATCCGGGGCCAAAATGGGCTTATTTTCCCATCGGGACCTGCTGGTAAACAAAAAAATGATCCCTTTTTGTCCACCCTGCAAATTATCCCCATTATTTGGAGCGAAAATCCAAAACCGGGCAAAATACAGGGCTTTTATATCTCCTCTTTAGCGGTGTTCTGCAGGCAGTGTTTTTTGGGTCGGCCACATTGTCGTATGGCACCGGATAGGGCCCCGGAATGCCGTTATAGGCCCCGATCCGGATCAGTGAAGTACAGGAAAATGATGAAAATGGGTGGGCATTTCGGTTATTAAAAGACTCATGCCGATTTTTTGGGATGATTGATCTGTCGAATTTGAGTGAAGTACTGAGATCTGCTCCCGGGTTGACCTCACTGGCATGGTTGGTGAACTCTTTAAAAAAGTCCTATGACCGGAATCCGTAGATACGCTTGATCCGGTGGGCGACAGTCTTCCATCCCTCTTTTCTCATCAGCGGGCCGTCGCGCAGTTTGAGATGGGAGAGGGTAAACCGTTTCCCGTCGACAACATATTTCTCTCCAACCACAAATTCATCCTCTCCCTCGCATTCCAGGTAGAGCGGGATCGTCTTCCTGCCGTCATGGACGGAGATCTTCACGACCACCCGGTCGATAGTCCGGGTCCAGAGGGTGGTGATGTCCTTTGCTTTCGCACGTGGCAGCCGTTTTTCCCCGCACTCGATTGCCGTAACCTCGACCCCGTAGGCTTCATCCCCGCATTCTGCAACAAGATGGTCATCGAGAAAACACTCGTCCTCGGGATCAAATTCAATCGTGCCGGAGAGGGAAGTTCCCTCCCGGGAGACAATCGTCTTTATCACCAGCATTTCAGGTTCCTTCTCCCACGGAATCCGGTGGTGGTGCCCGCACGCGGTGCACCGGACGAGGCGGTCGCGGGACTCAGAGAGAACCTCGTGCTCGGTCTCTTCCCCGCACTCGGGGCACAAAACGGTGATAAACATTAAAATATGAATGGCAACCCTCACATGATAAAGCATGGAGGCGCAGGAAATTATCCGGTGCCGGGGACATCCTCTTGTCCTTGGCACCCACCCGACCACGTTTGAGGTGACATGCGAAAAGCATCTTTCTGAAAACGGCAACTGCATCATCGGGGTCGCTGCCGACAAGGGCTGTGCCGGCCTTGCTGCGGACTTCAAAAAGGTGCTTGTCCACGACGATGCGGTTCTTGTGACACGGCTTTTGGCAGGGAACATTCTCGTCGAGGTGCGATCACGGGGGTCGGCACACCTCACCCTCGATCACCCGGCCGATATGGTCTGGCGTCGCAGTACCTTTACCTGCGGCAGGACAATCGGCATCTGCACGGATCGCATGGCTGCAGCACTGCCCCGGGAGCTTATCACCGCACTTAGAAACGGGGAAGAGATGACTGTTATCCTAACTGTTACACGTCCCGGCTGAGCGTGGTGATCTTTTCTTCTGCCCCGGCAAGCAGGGTTTCGCACTGTTTGACGAGCGCTGCCCCTTGTTCATATAATTTCATGCTCTCGTCAAGGCTTGTTCCGCCGTCCTCGATCTTTGCGATAATCAGTCGTAACTGCTCAATCTTTTCTTCATAGGTTTCCGTCATGATCCACACGCTCCACCACGACCCGGCTCCTGCCGTCGTAAAACCGCAGGTTCAGCCGGTCATCTCCCAAGAGGGCATCCACGGATTTCACAACAATGCCGTCCTTTTCCGCAACGCAATACCCCCGGGCGAGCACCGCACGCGGGCTCCTTCCCTCAAGTGCCGTCTTCATCTCCGCAAGCATGAGACGGTCGCGCTCGATCCGGGTCGAGAACGACCGTTCGAGCCGGTCAGAGAGATCCACGGTTGCCTGCCTTTTCTCGCCGATCTTCCGGCAGAACCGCTGCGGGCGGAGACGGTCCCGGAGCGCAGCAATATCGTCCTGTGCCCGTGAGACCCGGGAAAGCAGCGCCCCGCCCAGCTGGCACCGGAGGTCCCGGAGCGCGAGCCGGAGGTCCTTCCTGTCCGGTACTACCAGTTCGGCCGCAGCCGAAGGGGTGGGTGCCCGCATATCGGCTGCGAGATCCGCAAGTGTCACATCAACCTCGTGGCCGACAGCCGATACGACCGGGACCGGGCATGCGGCAATCGCTCGCACAACATCGGGATGGTTAAAGGGGAAAAGATCCTCGAAACTCCCGCCGCCCCGTGCCACGATCACGACATCCACGCGTCCCGCGACCCGTTCGATTGCCCGTGCGATCTCCCGGTGGGCATCCTCTCCCTGTACTGCTGTGGGAGAGATGACGATCTCCACGGGATAGCGGCGGGCGATCACGGTACGGATATCGTGGATAACCGCCCCGGTTTCCGAGGTGACTACGCCTACCCGTGTAGGAAACGATGGCAGAGGACGTTTCCGTTCGATGGCAAACCAGCCTTCCGCCGCCAGTTCCTTTTTCCACCTCTCGACAAGCAGGTACTTCTCCCCGGCTCCTCCCCGGGTCATCTCTTTTACCTGTATCTGATAAGCCCCGTGCGGTGGATACACCCGGACCGAACCGGTGATGATGACCTCCATGCCGTCCTCCGGTTCGAAGGAAAGCCGTTCGGCATCCGACCGCCACATGACGCACTTGATCACCGCCGCCAAGCTCCCACCCCCTTTTTCCGAGAGAGAGAAGTACCGGTGGCCCCGGGCGTGGTGCTTGTAGTTCGTGACCTCGCCCTGTACCATGATATCCTGGAGCTGCCGGTCATCGAGAAGGCGTTCGATGATGCCGGATACCTCGCCGACC
This sequence comes from Methanoregula sp., assembly GCF_052325125.1. Taxonomy (GTDB): domain Archaea; phylum Halobacteriota; class Methanomicrobia; order Methanomicrobiales; family Methanospirillaceae; genus Methanoregula. Next base: position 5,426 of record NZ_JBKQWO010000006.1, read on the forward strand.
GTGAGCGGAATATCCGGTAGTACGGATAATTCCTTTGGTTCCTGCGCTTCCGGGGGCTCGGTGCGGTAAAACCAGTCCATGAAGGAAATATTATGCACAAAGCGCTTATCAATTAGTATTATCATGACTGCCTACGGCGTATCGAGCATGTTCTTCCATGAATACACCAGTGAAGAGATCTTCTCGTTTGTCGCCAGGGCAGGCCTCGACGGGATCGAGTACTGGCTGGAGACGCCGCATTTCTGGCTCCGCGATCTCCCGGCAGACGAAGTGATCGCCTGCCGGCGTGCCCACCCGGAGATTGCCACTCTCACCGTCCACACGCCGGTTCTCGACCTCAATCCCTGCTCCATCAATCCCGATGTGGCGGAGATCTCGGTTGCCTATGCTGTCCGGTCAGTTGAAATGGCGCAGGTTCTCGGGGCAAGCGTCCTCACCGTCCATCCCGGCCGGAGAACGGCAAAACGTCCCCCGGGCGAGGCCGATATCGCCCGGTTCGATCACTATATCGCGGCGCTCCGCGAGGCCGCCTTACGGGATACCGTTAAAGTTGCGCTCGAAAACATGGAACCCGCAATCAATTCCCTCATCTGCACGCCCGAACGGATGCGCGAAGTGCTTGATGCCGAACCGTGGCTTATGTTCACGCTCGACACATCCCACGCGCTCGCAGCATCTGAGGAAACGGTGCTGCAGTATATCGATCTCTGCGCTGACCGGCTTGCAAACGTGCACATCAGCTGTGCAGGAAACGGCCAGCTCCATCTCCCGCTGGACCGGAACCCGGTAATCGCCCGGATCCTCGGAGCGCTCCGTGACCGCCGCTACCGGCGGGGCCTGATGCTCGAGATTGACGATCTCAATTTCCGAAAACCACTCTCCGCGGAAGAGAAGTGCGTAATCCTTGCGAGGGATCGTGCGTTTATGCACGAATGCATGGAGCCGGACTAAACCGGGATACCCCAGTCCGTTGGGTTTATTAAATCCCATTCCCCATAACTTCAGTGTACAACGACTATGAACCAAAGGATCTGGCGTGTTTTTCCACGGCGTGAAATAGGATGATTGAGAACGTTTTTTATCTTCTGCTCTTTGTCATCTGTATCCTTCTCTCCGCGTTTTTTTCCAGTTCAGAGGTTGCCCTGATCTCGATCACCAAGGCGAAGGTCCGAACGCTTGTCAATGACAACAAGCCCGGTGCCATAGCCCTTGCCACATTAAAAGAGAACCCGGATCACTTCCTGATTACGATCCTTGTAGGAAATACCATCATGAACATTGCTGCGGCTGCCATTGCAACCGCGATTGCGATCAGTGTCTTTGGCAGCATCGGTGTCGGTATTGCCACTGGCGTTGTCGTGATCATCCTGCTTGTTTTCGGTGAAATCGGCCCGAAGATCTATGCCACCCGGGCCCCGGATACCTTCCCCCGGACTATAGCGCCAATTATCCTTTTCCTCTCCCGCATCCTCTCGCCTGTTATCTGGGTTGTTGAACGGGTGAGCCCGTCCCTTGGCGTCGGCAGGGATATGGGTGAACCGGCGGTAACCGAAGAGGAGATCAAGGAATGGATAGACGTGGGGAAAGAGGAGGGGACGATCGAGCAAGATGAAAAGGAGATGCTTTACTCGGTTCTTGAGTTCGGGGACACGACCGCCCGGGAGATCATGACCCCCCGCGTCGACGCGATCCTCATAGAGGATACCACAGGCATCGGCGAGGCGATCCGGATCTTCAACGAGACCGGTTTTTCCCGCATCCCGATCTACCACGACCGGATCGACAACATTACGGGCGTCCTCAATGTAAAAGACGTATTCTCCGCGATGGTTTCAAAGAGGACGGATATTTCGATAAAAGAGATCATGTACGACCCGACGTTCGTGCCGGAGACAAAAAAGATCGACGATCTCTTAAAAGAACTCCAGGTACACCGGGTACAGATTGCCATTATCATCGATGAGTACAGCAGTTTCGTGGGGATCGTTACGGTAGAAGACATTCTCGAAGAGATCGTGGGAGAAATCAGGGACGAATACGACAAGGAGGAGCCCGGGGTGCAGAACATCGCCGAGGGGGTCTACGTGCTTGACGCCCAGATGTGGGTGGACGATATCAACGATGAGCTCAGCATCGGGCTGCCCCTGGACGAATCGTATGAGACCGTCGGCGGTCTTCTCATCGACCGGCTCGGCCACATCCCGCAGCACCCGGGGGAGAAAGTGGAGATCGAGGCCGGGAGGATCACGCTTGTCGTCATGCAGATGCACGGCCGGCGCATCGTGAAGATCAAGTGTATTGCCCGCCCAACGACCCCGGGCGAGGCAGAACCCCGGTGATGGAAGAACCGTCCTGGAGCGCAGGAATCATGACAAAACGGATCGTAGTGGTTGCATCGGGACGCGGTTCGAACTTCCAGGCAATCATCGAAGCCCTGCAGAGAGGCAGTATCCCTGCCGTATGCGTGGCGCTTGTCACCGACAATCCGAAAGCGTATGCAATCGAGCGGGCAGAGGCTGCCGGCATCCCGGTTGTTGTGGTCGATTATGCCAGGTTCGCCACCCGTGAGCTCTACGAGGGGGCACTTCTTGATGCACTCAGGAAAGCCCGGCCTGACCTTGTAGCACTCGCCGGCTATATGCGCATTCTGGGGTCGGCTATCGTGCGGGAGTATGCCGGGATGATGATCAATATCCACCCGGCGCTCCTCCCCAGTTTCACCGGTCTCCACGCCCAGCGGCAGGCGCTCTTTCACGGGGTAAAAGTGACCGGATGTACCGTGCATTTCGTTGACGAGAGCCTGGACGGCGGCCCCATTATCCTGCAGCGCTGTGTACGGGTCATGGATGATGACGACGAGGATACCCTTGCCAACCGTATCCTCATACAGGAACATCTCGCCCTCCCGGAGGCAGTCAGGCTCTTCTGCGAGGACCGGCTGAGCATCGAAGGAAGGAAGGTCAGGGCCCGGTAAATTGCCCTACCCTGAAGGGGAGAGCACGTCGCTTTCCTTTCCACGCACCGTCATTTTTATATCCCGGGCGCGGATAGTATGACACCTGAAAGGTACCGTTCACCATGAAGGACAGGAACCGCCCCCCCTCCATAAAACCCCTCGCACGGGAGCGTATTGCGGTGCTCTTTTCCCAGGCAGAAAAGACATTCCCTGAGCATCCCGAATACAGCGACCGGTACGTTACTCTTGCCCGGAAGATTGCCATGCGCCACCGGGTCAGGATCGACCGGGAGTACCGGCGCCGGTACTGCCACCACTGCTACCGGTACCTGGTGCCCGGGGCAAACATGCGGGTGCGGGTGCACCATGGATGGGTGTCGGCCACCTGCCTGGAATGCAGGAAGATAACCCGGTACCGGGTGGAGAGATCCTCTTGACAACAAAGACTGATCCCGCGATGCAGGACCTCAAACCGACGGTCTGGATCGGGAAACAGGGATGCACGGCGGCAACGATCGAGGAGATTGCTGCCCAGCTCAAAAAGCGTAAGGTAATCAAGGTAAAATGGCTCCAGAACACGGAGATCGACCCGGAAGCAGTGGCGGAAGCAGCGCGTGCGGTCCTCGTCGAAGTACGGGGAAAGACCATGGTACTTTCCGAACGCGGGAAAAATGGGAAAAAATGAGCCGTTTTCGTACCGTGAGAATGGGGTTTTCGTTATCTCGAAATATATAAAAACCTCGCTTACCAATAAGATAAGACTGTTATTTAATTTTAAAAACAGTGAGGACTCTACATGACGACCGTATATGATGTCCCGGCCGACCACCTTATCAGGAAGGTTGCCGAGGAGCTCAAGAAGCGGCAGGAGATCAAGCCGCCGGCCTGGGCTGCCTTTGCAAAGACCGGGGTACATAAGGAGATGCCGCCCGAAGACCCCGACTGGTGGTTTATCCGGGCAGCAGCAGTGCTGAGACGCGTCTACGTCGATGGCCCCCTGGGCGTTGAACGGATGCGGAGTTTCTATGGCGGGAACAAGAACCGCGGCTCGAAACCGAATGCTTTCCGGAAGGGCAGCGGCTCGATTCTCAGAAAGGCCCTCCAGCAGCTTGAGGCTGCCGGGTTCATTGCGCACGACAAGACCGGGCGCAAAGTCTCCCCGGCCGGCATGGCTTTCCTGGACAGTATGGCCCAGGAGGTTATCGCCCACCCGCCGGCACCCGTCCCGAAGAGGGTAAAGCCGGTTGCTGAAGAGCCAAAGAAGGCTGAAGCGAAGAAGGGCAAGGCTGAGAAATCCTCCAAGGCCGAGAAGTCTGACGATGCGAAGGGCGAGAAGAAACCTGCCGCAAAGAAGGGCGAAGGCAAGAAGGCTGAAGGCAAGAAGCCCGAATCATAACTGAGGTGACAATCCATGGGAGACGACGAGCTGAGTGAGATCCGCAAGAGAAGGATGGCGCAACTCCAGCAGCAGGCCGGCGATCAGCAGGCTATGCAGGATGAGCTCGAACGCCAGCAGCGTCTCAAGTCCCAGGTGCAGATGGTGCTTATGCAGATTCTCGAGCCCGACGCCCGGGAACGCCTGAACACCATCCGGCTGACAAAACCGGACTTCGCGGGCGCCGTGGAACAGCAGCTGGTGATGCTTGCCCAGAGCGGGCGTCTCCAGCAGAAGATCACCGATGCACAGCTAAAAGAGCTGCTCCGGCAGCTTGCGCCGGCAAAACGGGATTACTCGATCACCAGAAAGTGATGAAAGCAGGAGTGCTTTACAGCGGCGGGAAGGATAGTTCCCTTGCAGCGATCATGCTGGGTACGTATTACGAGGTTGAACTCAACACGTTTGTGTTCGACCCCGCCCGCTTAATCCCGACAATAGAGAATGCCGCGCAGGCGCTGGGGTTCCCTTTAAAGAAACGGGTATTTCCCGAAGGTATGGCAGAAGAGATGGCAGACATGGTAATTTCGTGCGGGTATCCCAACGATGCGATCAACCGCATCCACCAGACTGCCATCGGGACCCTTGCCGGTGAGTACAAGGTCGTCAGCGACGGGACCCGGTTTGACGACCGGGTCCCGATGCTCACGAGGGCGCAGGTGCAGAGCATCTGCGGCCGGACCGGGAGCACGTATGTGCGCCCGCTTCTCGGTTATATGCGATCCGAAGTCGACCGGCTGGCGGACCGGTTCCTCGTGGTAGAATACGGGGAGACCGGGATGATACCAAACGGGGACTACGAATCCGAGATCAGGGCGGCGATCCGTGCCCGCGGAGTTGATCCCGCTGCCCTGTTCCCCCCGCACCACGAGCAGTCGCTTGTGGTGGGAAGAAAGAAGTGCAATAACAACTAGGTGAAGAACATGAGCAAGCTCAGCAAAGGAAGGAAGATCCGGCTCGCCAAGGCATGCGAACAGAACCGGCGTGTGCCCCAGTGGGTCATGGTAAGGACGAAAAGAAGCGTCGTTTCGCACCCGAAGAGACGCAACTGGCGCAGAAGCACGTTAAAGGTGTAAAATCATGGCAGAACAGATGCAGGAGCATGTCTATATCATCCCGCTGCGGGATGCACGCAGGATGCCCCGGTGGAAGCGGGCGAACGGCGCGATCAAGGATATCCGCAAGTACCTTGCCAAGCACATGAAGACCGAAGATGTCAAGCTTGACAAGACCATCAACGAGAAGGTGTGGAGCCGGGGAAGCGAGAAGCCGCCATCAAAGATCCGGGTCCGCGCCATGAAGATGGAAGACGGGCAGGTCCAGGCAGAACTTGCCCCGGAATCGTAAGCATATGGAACGCACGACTAACTTTGACGGGGACCCCAATATCGGGGTTTTTGCCCGGGTTGCAGGCGATATCGCGGTGATCCCGCCGGAATCGGCGGATGAGTTCCGGGACGCGCTTAAAGAGGCGCTCTCCGTGGAACTGGTTGAGACGACCATCCAGGGCAGTTCGATCATCGGGTCGCTTGTCGCAGGGAACAGCCGGGGCCTCGTGGTCTCGGGGCTTGCAACCGAGAGCGAGCTTGCGGTGCTCAAAAAGCACCGGAAGGTCATGCTGCTCTCAGATACAATGAACGCGGCAGGGAACGTGATCATGGCAAACGATACGTTTGCCGTGGTGCACCCGGACCTTCCTGCTGAAATCGCAGCGACAATCGGGGAGTTCCTGGGGGTCGTTGTGATCCACCTGATGCTTGGGGGCGTGCGGACTGTCGGCATGGCCGGCGCCGCCACGAACAAGGGTGTGATCGTGCACCCGAATGCGACCGCGCAGCAGATTGCACAGATCGAAGCGGTGGCGAAGGTGCCGGTCGGTACCGGCACGATCAACATGGGCAGCGGCCTTATCGGTACCGGCCTTCTCGTGAACGATGCGGGCTACATTGCCGGTAACGCGACGAGCGGGTTTGAACTCGGCAGGGTCGAGGACGTATTTGGATTTCTGGAGTGAGTGATTATGGCAGAGCAGAAGTATGAAGTAAAAGGAACATTCCTTATGGGCGAAGATTGGGTGCCCTACACGAAAGTGATCGCGGCGCCAAACGAGAATCAGGCTAGGGAACGCACGTTTGCGGTCTTCGGCAGCAAGCATAATTTAAAGAGGCGCTACATCAAGGTCGATGGCGTCAGCCTGGCGAAGCCTGAGTAAATCTTTTTTCCGGGACCCCGGTGGCATCCTCCGGGAATTTCAGGAACTTTGCGGTTATATCTGAATGGAGCCGTCCGAATATCCGGTATGTGCCGTCCGGGTGCCGGCGTTACCTGAATGCCAGGTACAGGAAGTAGATGCCGATCACGATAATCGCGCAGCCGATGATCCGGTCGGCAAGTTCGCCGCTTACGTTCGCTTTTTCCTTGATTGTTTTCCCGACCGCCCCGCCAATCGAGCTGATGACGATCAGTGGGATGCTCATCCCGAGTCCATAGACAAGAATGGTGAGGAGTCCCTGCGTCATGGTCTGGTAGAGCGCAATGTACGTGAGGACGACAATAAGCATCGGCGCTCCCCGGCCCAAGGTGATCGCCCCGAATGAGAGGCCGAGCAGGAACGCGCCGGTGACGGTATAGGACACCGGCGCCCGCAGGTGCGAAAAGATGCTCCGTATCGGGGGTTTATAGAGGTGCAGGAGCTGGAGGCCCATGAGGATGAGGAGGATACCCCCGAGGGACCAGGCGATGGTGCTGTTCAAAAAGAGGAGATATTTCCCGAGGAACCCCGCGATCACGCCGAGTGGCAGGAGTACAAGGATGGTGCCGGTGCAGAATGCGAGAGTGAGCCTGAGGATAGTAGGGAGCGTGAGCCGCGCAGTTCCGCTGGTGAGATACCCGATAAGGCCGAGGCAGAGGACGCTGTTGCAGGGGCAGATGCCGGCGACAAGACCGAAGATGAAGATCCCAAGAAGGGACGGGTCGAAGGCGGCCATCTCATGAGGGTTGTCCAGAGCAGGGGAAAAAGATTTGGAATAGGGGCACTCTACAAAACCATATTCAGGAGAACCCGGATGAGTTTAAATTCGTCTCCTGTCTCATCCTGACGGGGATGACAGACAGAAACGCTGACCTCAACGGCAAGGACAAAAACAGAATGGATAATTCTTTCCTGCCAACGATCATCGTTCATTTTTTCCGTTCCGGTTGTTCTTTTTAGGGACCCTTCGGTTATACACGATAACACCGGTTCCAATTGCCAGCAGGATAAGACATCCCCCGATTACCAGAACAATAACAATATTGTTCGCAATAATCCTTTCGACGCCTCCTGCAAAGCTTCGGATGATTCCGCCGGGAGACTGCGACAGGGATGATGGTGCGGGAGCCGGGGTTCCAGCCCCTGTCGGCGCAGGTCCGGTCTGGTTTTTCAGGCTGATCAGGCCGAATATGGACAACCCCTGGGGAGATGTTCCCTGGAAGACCATATTTCCTCTATTATCGGACCCTGTATAATCGGTCTTGAGTATGGCGGAAGTCCCCTCATCAGAGAGACGTGCAATTCCTATCGACTGAATCCCTCCATGATTCGTAACCCAGTCCGGGGGGATGGTCAGGTTTATAATCGCCAGCCCGGGTGCAACAAAGTTGTTTTTCCCGACGTATGCACTGTATGCTATCCCTTCGATCTGCTGGTTATTGCCTTTGGCAGCTGACTGGAACGCATCCTGTATTCCCTGGTTTGCGATATATGAAATAGCGGTTGTGATTGATGCATTTTCAGGAATTGAATCAAGTGGTGTACTGACCGAGATGGAAACCGTGCCTGCATTCGTCTCTGCATACGCGGGTGCAGTATTCAATCCCACGCTTTTGACGGTACCGGATATCAACCCGTTATCCTTAATCGACATGTCGCTGGTTACCACTGTAAGAGTGAAGCCCGGCTGGATGATGGTGATTGCGTTATCTGTGAGGGAAATTATTGATCCTGACTGTCTTGCGAGTGCAGTGTCTAGAAGGAAGGTCTGTGTCCCCGCAGTTCCGGTGGTTGCGGTTAATCCTGCGACCGAGAGGGACCGGGTTGTCGTTGTTGCATTTGTTTCGAACGGACCCAGCTGGAGGCCCGGCTGCGCGACCGGGAGGGATGCCACCGGGGCCGCCGGTGGAATCCCGAAGAGGCTCGAAAGGAAGCCCCCCGAGACGCTGCTGCTCCCTTCGCTACCACTCCCACCATTATTATTACTCCCTCCGTTGCCACCACCCCCATTATTACCCCCGCCGCTGCCACTGGTGGCAGACATGCCAAAGGTCGAAAGCCCGTGAGGTGAAGTAGCCCTGAAATAATCGGTGGAACCCGTGCTTGAGACATATTGCGTGGTGAGAACTTCTTTTGTCCCGTCATCCCCTAACCGCAGGATCCTTATATTGCTCCTGCCACCATTTGCGACCACCCATGCATCATCGACGCTCAGGTCCAGCGTCACTCCGGCGCTTCCCAGGTTGGCATTGAGGGACCCGGTGTTCTGGAATTCAACCGTATAGGCAATTGCCTGGATATTGAGGTTGTTGTCGGCTGCTGCAACCTGGAAAGCATCGGACACGGAAGACGTCGCCCCACTAATGACATTCTGCTGGATTGTGGCGCCGGAAACGAGCTGGGTCAGGGGGACCGTAATCTGGGTGCTGACCGTCCCGATACTCCCGCCAAGACTAGCGGTGACCGGAGCGCTCTGCATGGTGACGCCCTGTATGCCGTCAATACTGATGTTCTGCCCGTCGTTTACCACATTTGTTCCGGTGTATTGCAGGCTGGACCAGCCATTCCCCGGATTGCTGACCGTGACCGTGTTTCCGGAAACTGTTGGCGTCCCGGAAACTGTTGAAAGGGTGAGATTTACCTGCTGGGTACCGGCGACTGTCGTGGTAGTGGTACCGGAGAAGGTGGTCCCCTGAGTCTGGGTGGCGACGGTTATCCCGGTGGGGTACAGGGTTGTAAAATTCGCATCCGCGCTGGTAACGGATAACCCGTCAAGAGTTGTTGATGTCACCAGGTAATGGTATGTTGTGTTTGAGGAGAGGCTGTTCAACCCGATTGTATGCGTGGACACCATCACATCATCGGAGCTGGTTGAGCCATAAGAGATTGTAGTACCGTAATTAACAGTGCTGTTGGCATTACCGTTTGTGTTCCAGGTTATCGTGGCGTTGTTACTACCGATCCCTCCGGCCGATACATTATAGGTGATAAGGGGCATTGTTCCGGTAATCACCACTATTCCTGTGTTTCCTGCATCCACGGGATTTACGAAAAATCCTGAAGTAAGACAGAGAAAAAAGGAAATGACAAAAAAAATTAAAAAATTATTTTTCATTCATTTTCATTTCCTGCCACTCTTACAGAATGCAATACCAGCGATAATAATTGCCACAAGAATCACGGTCAGGGGAAGGGGACTCTTGGTTGTGGTTGCCTCTGGTGCAGCCTCGGCTGCGGTGCCACCGGTGGTTGACGATGAAACCATGACGGCCCAGACACTCAGGTGGTTGGTTGTCGCAGTCAGCGTTGTACTGCTAGAATCCACCTGCGTGGACAGGATGACCCACGCATTCTGGGCAGCGTCATAGTAGGAGAGTTTCAGCTGGGATGCATCCCCACCGGCCGCTGCAAAATCGTCAGCCGAATAAGTGACCCGGACCGTGGCATCCTTGCTGAGCAGACCGGAGAGCCCGGTGACCTCAAAACAGGTTGCCCCAAATTTTGCGCCCGCTGGTGCGGAGGGAAGGGAATCCAGGGAGTACGGTTGAAGGGTAACCATGGCATCACCCAGTACCGCACCCTGCGGGAACAGGATCGAGATCCGGCCATCAGTTGATGTCAGGGTTCCCGCACTTCCCGGTGTGAGGGAGATACTGGACGCGGTTATTGGAGGAACGTAATTTGTTCCCACTGTGAACGTGTTTGTCTTATCATCAAGAACCTGTCCGTTTTCGAGGAGGATCTTTGAATCGACGGTATAGGTTCCCGCAGACAGATTCTTCACATCGGGGGTGACAACATATTGCACGGTATTTCCGGGAATGATGGAGTTCGGCCACGGTTGCGCCGAACCCTCTCCTATAATGTTCCCATTCCCATCAGTGATCGTGACATTGTTGACGATATATCGATACTGGTAATTTCCCGTGTTTTTAAAGGTCGTGGTGACTACAATCGGCTGGCCAACGGTCAAACTTCCGACGTCTACTCCCGTTATGCTGCCGGTCAAGGAGGGGGTGGTTCCCGAAATGGTGATCAGTACCGGTACAATTATTGCCGTCGTAATGGTGGTCTGTCCACTTCCTACTGGAAGAGCATGGACATAGATTATAGCATATCTACCTCCCGTGCCCACGTCCTTTGGGAGGGTGATAGTCGCAGTTACCGGTTGGGATGCTCCAGGCTCCAGATGAAAGGTTGTATTATCAAGGGAGATAAATGTCCGTGCCGAATACGGGTTCGTGTCGTTCGCCGGATCAATGGGGACAAAACCCGAGTCCATCTGTTGACCGAATCCCATCACTTCAACCGATATATCGGATGGATTTTCGTTCGGTCCAAGACCAATGGTCATCGGGAAGGTATCCGTTCCACCTGGTGCTATGCTGCCGACATACTTTGTTCCAAGGATATTGATCGCAGATGCAGGTACGGTACAGAGTATTACCAACATTATCAGGATCAGCAATCCATTTATCATTGCCCATCTCTTGATTCGATCTTTCATTTCACACCTCTTTATGAGAAACTGTAAGGAAAATAAACCCTTTTAAGGTCTTTTGCTAGTGCCATATCAGATGATCGTACCGGTGAACGGCATATCGTTTCTTCGACATCACTATTTCTGCTTTGAATGGGAGAATATTTAACATTTTTTAATGGCTTGTGATGACTCCGAGCGGTACGCACGATATATTTCGCAGAACTGCCGGTAGAATCTCCCCAAAAAAGTCATAAAAAGTATTTATTTCCCCCGTGATGGGAGAAAATGACTAGGCCGTGTCAGAGTATGCCACGGTAATTACCATTTGATAGCCGTTGGCAGCTGTATCCGTCGGAATAATTGGTTGCTGAAGTACAAGGGGAACGTAAGTTTCGTCAACAGGTGAACCCATCAGCAATTGGGTCGCACTGGTGGTTAGTGTCAACGGACTGGCGACCCCAGTGATATCAGTGACAGGTGTCGCATTTTGAATAGTCAAAGGATTAGCGAGAGTATAAACACCATTGGTCATTTCAGCGTTGTTTCCGTTCACTTTTACATACCATTGGTTCTCATTGGAATACACATCTATTACCGGGAAACCAACTGATGTGTTATAATGGCTGGGAGATATGGTATCCGTACCCACTGTAAAACTTCCGAAGTTGGTAGAAGCATTAAGTATCGAAACCGAGGCATTTGTAGGCTGGTTTCCAGAAGTTGTAACAGTACCATCCGCCATCACCGGTGCAACCATCGCTGCGAATGCGATGATCAGAACCCCAACAATAATCCATAGTTTTGTTTTCATGTTTTCTCTCCTCCTGTGATCGTAATGATCAAGAGTTACACTCATTTCCGTTCATATCAAACTTGCGCCACTTTTTCAAAGCCGGAAACGGAAAAATATCCCCGAAAAACAGTGGAATTTTCCCGGTTTTACTGATTTTTTACGAACGCAAAAATGTAGATTTCATGGATCATAAATTTTTAAAAACCAAAAAAAAATATTCTATCTATTCCGAATTATAAAGAGTACTATAAATAGCAGTGTGTAAAAATAAGGCCCGATCAGAAAATCCGGCATGTGCAAATCTTCCGGAATTTGCATGAAATAATGGGTTTTGGCCATGCGCGTTTCCCGGGATGTGAACCATTTAGCCGTGCATTCACTATCCTCCCGGGATAGGGTTTGTTTTTGCCAGTACCGGCAAGGGAATTTGGGGATTCCTGAAGATACCCCGAGGGTCACACCGAGCCTTGGTTCATGGCGATGATCCGGTATGACCGGCGTGTTCAGGGATTCGTAACCGGGTTTGCTGATGGTATGAGCCTTCATCCGGTACTGAGGGGGAGCAGGGCCCCGCAGGTACATGAGCCGGGCGTGAAAATGATAAAAACCGCTCAGAAACACCCGTCTGAATCCTATGACATCCGGTATTTTACCAAAGGCAAGCACGACGCACGACAGTGGACTGGTGAGTACAGAGGGAGCCGGCGGAACAACCCATAATGATGTATTTATGCTCCCTGCGGACAAACATATCAGAAAGACCCGGTTACCCGCAACAGAAAAAGGGAGGCAGGAATCTTGGCAGCAGCACAACCCATGGACCAGCGCGAAATCGAAACGCTCCAGTACTACTTAAAAGAATACGGACAGCAGGCCGAGGTCTTTGCCGGCCAGCTCGAGCTGATGGAAAACGGGCGCATGGAGGCGTTTGCCGCGATCGAGGCGCTTGAGGCACTTGTCTCAACAGAAGACGGCAATGTGCTCCTCCAGATCGGCGGCGGGGCAAGCCTCCGGGCGAAGATCGTCGATCCGGAAAAAGTCCTCCTCAATATCGGCTCCGATGTGATCGTGGAAAAGACCAACCCGGATGCGGTCGGGTACCTGAAAGACCGGATCACCGAGATGGAAGCCTCGCAGAAGAAGGTGGCCGAGGCACTGGACAAACTCAAAGGGCAGATGAACGAGATCGCAAAACGGCTCGAACAGGGTTACCGGCAGGCATCCGCGGCTGAAAACCCGGCTCCCCGCCGGCACGAACACGAAGATAACGACGAAGAGTAACCGGGGAACCCTCGCACATGTTTTCGGGTCTCAGGGAACAGCTGCAGTCCGCACGGAACCGGCTTGGCGCGAGTATCGGGGCAGCAGCGGAAGCTGCGCAGTCCGCGTCGGCAGAACAGGCCGTACCTTCCACTGCTGCCATGCCGGGAAAGAACCCGACTCTTGCCGACAAGGTAAAAATCCTGATTATCGACCGCGAACTTGTCATTTCTGAAAAGGATGTTGCCGGGGCCCTTGAAGAGCTGGAGATGACACTTTTGGAAAGCGATGTCGCCCTGCCGGTCGCCGATGCGATCATTGCAGACATCAGAACCGGCCTCGTAGGGAGGCATCGCAAGATCGGGGAATCGGTCGACACGCTTGTCGTCGGGGCCCTCAGGTCCGCACTGCTGAAGGTGCTCGGTACTGGTCTTGACCTTCCTGCGTATATACGGGCCCGCGAGCGGCCGGTCAAGATCCTCTTTATCGGGGTGAACGGGACCGGCAAGACCACGACCGTCGCAAAGATCGGCGCATACCTCAAGAAACAGGGTTTCTCGGTCGTGATCGGTGCCGGCGACACCTTCCGGGCCGGGGCCATCGAACAGATCGGCGTGCATGCCGAACGGATCGGGATCAAGGTCATCGAACACCAGACCGGTGCCGATCCGTCAGCGGTGCTCTTTGACACTGTGCAGTACGCCCTCGCCCACAAGACGGACGTCGTGCTCGCGGATACTGCCGGCCGGTTCCACACGAAGGCGAACCTGATGAGCCAGCTCGACAAGATCCGGCGCGTGATGAAACCCGATCTTATAGTCTACGTGGACGAGGCGGTTGCCGGAAACGATGCAGTCGTCAGGGCTGCCGAGTTTGACAGGACGGTCGGGGCCGATGCCATCGTTCTCACCAAGGCCGACATGGATTCCCGGGGCGGGGCGGCGATCTCGATCGCCCACACTATCGGGAAACCCCTGCTCTTCCTGGGCACGGGACAGGCCTACGAGGACATCGTCCCGTTCGAGCCCGGCGCAGTTGTCGAGGAACTTCTCGGGAGTGGTGCCTGATGATGGACAGTCTTTCCGGCTCGCTCAAGGACGCTCTTAAGAAACTTGCCGGTAAAGCCGTGGTCGACCGGGCGGCGGTTGACGAACTGGTCAAGAACCTCCAGCGGGCGCTTCTCTCCGCGGATGTGAACGTCAAGCTCGTCATGGAACTCTCAAAGGCGATCCGGACCCGGTCGCTTGACGAGGAACTGCCGAAAAACACTAACGTCCGCGAACACGTCCTGCGCATCGTTTACCAGGAACTCGTCCGGCTGGTCTATGCCACGGCCGACTTAAAACTCGAACCGCAGGTCATCCTGATGGCCGGGCTCCAGGGGAGCGGCAAGACGACGACGACGGCGAAGATCGCCCGCTACTTCCAGAAGAAAGGCATGAAGGTTGGTGTGATCTGCGCCGATACATTCCGGCCCGGGGCTTACGACCAGCTCTCGACGCTTTGTGCGAAAATCAACGTCCCCTGTTTTGGCGACCCGAAGGCGACCGATGCGAGAAAGATTGTCAAAGATGGGCTTGCCGCGATAAAAGACCAGGAAGTTATTATTGTCGATACGCAGGGCCGGCACGCTCTTGAACCTGACCTTATCCAGGAGATTATCGACCTCAACGCGATCACGAAAGCCACCCACCGCTGGCTCGTGATCGACGCTGCACTCGGCCAGCAGGCAAGCGAGCAGGCGCGCCGGTTTCATGAAGCGATCGGGATCGACGGCGTGATCATCACCAAGATGGACGGCACCGCAAAAGGCGGCGGCGCCCTCTCGGCCGTTGCCGAGACCAAGAGCGGGATCGTCTTTATCGGGGCGGGAGAGACGATAGAAAACCTCGAACGCTTCGACGCGAACGGCTTTATCTCCCGGCTCCTCGGGATGGGCGACCTCCAGGCGCTGATGGAAAAAGCCCAGGAAGCCCAGATGGCAGGCGAGATTGACATGGAAGCGATGATGAAGGGCCACTTCACCCTCCGCGACATGTACAAGCAGCTCGAAGCGCTCAACAAGATGGGCCCCTTAAAACAGATCATGAACATGCTCCCTATGGGCAATATGCAGCTGCCCGAGGGAGTCTACGATGTCACGAGCACGAAGATGGTCCGGTACCGGATCCTCATGGACTCGATGACACCAAAGGAGCTCGATGATCCCGGTCTTATCAACAGTTCGCGGATGCAGCGGATCGCCCGGGGCGCCGGCGGTAGTCCCGAAGAAGTACGGGAACTTTTAAAATACTACAAGATGATGCACAAGACCCTCAAGGGACTCCGGGGCGCGGGCGGCGGAAAACTCAACATGCAGCGCCTGATGAAGCGTTTCTCCGGAATGCAATGACATGGCCTCGTTTGCGATTGTCGGGCACCTTGCCCGCACGGACGGGGATTTTTCCTTAAACGATCTCCCCGGGGCAGGGCGCATGGACGTTCTCTGTCGGTGCGTGAACGCCTCGCTCTTCCTCTCGCACAACCTGCGTCGGGACGCGGACTGCTCTCTTGTTCTTCTCGGTGGGCCAAAGGAGCCAAAGACCGTGCAGTTCCGGGGAAATGCGATCCGCTCACTCTCGCCAGATGAACGGAGTGCCGGGGCACTCATCAAAAAGGCGCTTTCCATCCCCTGCGGGAGCGAATTCCGGGAAGCCGCGCCGGGCGTGTTTGTACGAAATGGCGGCCTTGAACGCTTGATCGCCGAACACCCGTTTGCCGTACTGGACGAGAAGGGTACCGATATCCGCACGGCACCGGTGATGCCTGCGGTGTTCCTGCTCTCCGACCACCAGAATTTTTCGGATGCAGAGGAGGCGCTCATACGCGACGCCCCCCGGTATTCGGTCGGGCCGGTCTGCCTGCACGCCGATCATACGATTACGGTCATCTCGAACGAGATCGACCGGAGGAACAACGGATGGAAATAAACGAACAAGTCGAAAAGATCCTCGCATACGGGGACTGCTGCGATCACTGCCTGGGACGGTTCTTTGGCAAGCGCTCGCATGGGCTTTCTGACGATGAACGCGGCCGGGGCCTCCGTATTGCACGGGCACTGGCCTTAAACCAGCCGTACGAGCGTTTTACCGGCATCTGTTGGGTCTGCGGCAACTTCTTCGATGCTGTCCCGGAATGGGCAGAAAAAGTGGTCAGTGCGATGGAAGGACATGAGTACTCCTCATTCCTTATCGGCTGCCGGGTTCCCCCGCTGATTGCGGAGAACGAGGAGATGGTCTGGAGCGACCTCTCCCTTGGCGAACCGGAACCCTTTAAGTCCGAGGTGAACCGCGAGGTGGGAAAGGCAGTCTCGGCGCTCACGGGAAAGACCGTGGACTTCAAGAAGCCCGATATTATCGCCCTGCTCGACCCGGCGTCCGGTATGGTGGATATCCAGGTCAACTCCCTGTTCTTTTACGGGAGATACCAGAAGTTCGAGCGCGGTATCCCTCAGACCCACTGGAACTGCCGGGCCTGCAGGGGGGCCGGCTGCGAGAAGTGCAACTATACTGGCAAGCAGTACCTGGACTCTGTCGAGGAATTGATCGGCAGGCCGGTCATCGAACTTTTTGACGCTGAGGACGCGGTGTTGCACGGGGCCGGCAGGGAGGATATCGACGCCCGCTGCGTGGGAACCGGCCGGCCGTTCATCCTTGAAGTCGTTGCCCCGAAAAAGCGTACCATGGACCTTGTCGCCGTTGAAGCGGAGATCAACCGGAGCGCTGACGGGAGGGTTGCGGTTGCTCTCTCGCACTGGAGCGACCGTTCGGACGTGGAAACCCTTAAATCAAGTAAAGCGCATAAAAAATACAGGATCCTGGTCGAGGTTGAAGGGCCATTATCTGCGGAAGAACTCGCAAATGACCTAAAAGCCTTAAAAGGCGTCACAATACAGCAGCGCACGCCCGAACGGGTCGCCCACCGGAGAGCAGATAAGATCCGGGAGCGTAAAGTCCTCGATATCGAGTGCGTAGGGGTACAGGACGGACAGTTTATCCTTGAAGTCCTGGGCGAAGCCGGTCTCTACATCAAAGAACTCGTATCAGGAGATCAGGGAAGGACCACCCCGAGTCTTGCCGAGATCCTGCAGAGATCGGCGCACGTCACCAGTCTTGATGTCGTGCAGGTAGAAGGACCACAGGAGGGAGATTAGACAATGGCACACCACAATGGACCCAGAAAAAAAACACGGTATAAATTCAAGAAAGAATTAAGACAACGCGGGCTGCCGCCGGTCACCTCCGTTATCCAGCAGTTCGAGGTCGGCGAGAAGGTTCACATCGTCGTGAACTCAAGCATCCAGAAGGGGATGCCGCATCGCCGTTTCCACGGGCTCACGGGCACCGTGATCGGCAAACGCGGCCGTGCGTGGATGCTCTCCATTCACGACGGCAATGCCGAAAAAACGGTTATTGCACGACCACAACATCTAAAAGCACAAAAGTAAACTCAATGTCAGGTGATTGGCATGAAAGTGAAGGGTATTCTTAGCGAAGAAAAGGTTACACTCCCCGAACTCCGCGCAGTTCTTATGGGCGTGGAATCAGAGAGGATTGCTGCCGAGAAGGAGCTTTCCTATGAGTTTCGGCGGAGCATGGAACATGCCAATCAGCTAGCGAAGACCACTCCCGAGAAATCCAAGGATCTCGTGGACAAGCTCCTCAAACTTGAGAAGATGAAGCCGGAGATCGCCTACCGGATAGCAAATATCATGCCCAAGAGCCGGGACGAAGTCCGTGCGATCTTCGCAAAGGAGCGGTTCACGCTCGCTCCCGAAGAGATTGATTCCATTATCGATCTGGTCATGGCACACTTCTGAGGTGCAGGTCATGAAGGTCGAGAAAAAAGAGGTCAATGCGATCGTACTGGATGTGCTCATGAAAGGGCATGCCGACGATCCCCGGCCCCAGTTTAAGCGTGAACCGGTTGTCCAGGCAATGGGTCTTGAGCAATTCAAACTGCTTGAACTTATCCCCAAGCCCGGCATGGTCATCAATCTCCATGACAAGGTCTATATCGGGGACTCCGAGAGGGACAAGATCGAACGCGTGAAACGCCGGATCAGCTACGACGAGCTGACCCCGACCGCAAAGGGTGAACTGCCGTTCATGATCGAGCAGGTCGTCACCGGGCGGGAAACGGATTTTGTCACGTTCTTTAACAAGGCCATCTCGATCACGCCTAAGCTCCACATGCTCCACCTGCTGCCCGGTATCGGGAAGAAACTGATGTGGGAGGTCCTGGAGGCCAGAAACAGGAAGCCGTTTGAGAGTTTCGCGGATATCTCTACACGGATCAAGTCAATCCCCCACCCGGAGAAGATGATCCAGGCGCGGATTCTCGAAGAACTGCAGGACAAGGACGTCAAGTACCACCTTTTCACAACGAAATGAAAGCCCACCACGACCAGCACTTCCTCATCGACAAGAATGCGATCGGCCGGATTGCGGACTGTGCGGATGTGAAGGGGAAGACGGTCCTTGAGGTCGGGCCGGGGAACGGGGCGCTGACCCGGGCCCTGCTCGACCGGGGGGCTATTGTCCATGCGGTGGAACTGGACGGTGCCCTCTGCGAGGAGCTCGTCGATCTTTTTTCCGAAGAGATCCGGGACGGGACGCTGACGGTCACGCACGGCGATGCGACCCGGTGCCCCCTCCCGCCCTTCGGGATGGTGGTTTCCAACCTCCCCTACTCGGTTTCCTCGAAGATAACCTTCCGGCTCCTCGATATCGGGTTTGAGGTGGCGGTGCTGATGTTCCAGGAGGAGTTTGCCCGGCGCATGGTGGCCCCGGCTGGCACGAAAAACTGCGGCCGGCTCTCGATCATGGTCCAGACCTATGCAGTGGTGCAGCAGTGCTTCACCCTCCCGCCCACCTGTTTCTCGCCCAAGCCCCAGGTCCACTCGATGGTGGTGAAGATCACCCCCCGGCTGCCGATCTTCGGTGTCGACAACAAAAAACGGTATGCTGACGTGGTGCGGGCGCTCTTTACCCACCGGCGTAAGACGGTCCGAAACGGCATCAGGGGGTCGTCGGGAATCCTTGATCCCGAATGGGCAAAGCGTGTTATTGATGTGCTGCCGGGCGAAATTCTCCAGAGCCGGCCGGAAGAATTATACCTGGAAGATTTTGCAACGATCGCGAATTTTGAGTAAATCTATGTTAGCGCTGTCTTCTTGTGGTATATCCTCTTCTGAATGCTCTGTATGGTGCCCCCTCTTTCCCGCAATCTCCTCTTTTCTTTCTTTTCGCTTGAATCCTGACCGGGGTTAAAGGCTGGTGAGACGGGAAAACATCCCGTGTAGATCCTGCATAGAAATATCCGGTGCAGCAGTATCCGTACCACTGAGCGTCAGTTCCCGCCGCCCATGCCAGTTAGCCCCCCTCTCCAAGGGGAAAGCTCTCCTCACTGGTGCGGCCACCCCGCTCTATAAATTGCCGGTGGGTTTAAGGGATCAGGGCTCTCCCCTGCTCCCGGAAAGGATCTTTTTCGTTGTTGAGATAATCCACCGGCGGTTCAGGAGCAGGTGGAGAAAGACGAAAAGCCCAAGGAAAAGACCGGACCAGTCATGGAGGTCGGAGATCAACGCTGCAGGGAGGATAACGTCGCTTAACCCGGTCAGCTGCAACAGTACGGTATATTTCAGAAGCCCGCTGACAAAACAGAGAATAAAGGTGATCCCCAGAAGAAGATCAACCAGCCATTTGAGTTTGATGTTGTCCATCTGATCTGCATTTTTCCTGTCTCCTCATATTGGTTTGTACGCGCTTAGGGAAGACATGCGTACCAATTGCACACGTCCTTGAGAACCGGATGCATAATTACGCCATTCTCCCGGGAAATCTTCTGACATTCTGGATGCACCTGGTTCCTGCCGGGGCTGAAGCGATTTCTTATGGCCGACCCGGGCGATCCCTTATTTTCCTCCCCGCCCCACTCTTCTTTCAGCTATGCCCTACTATCCTGCGCAGGTGTACCAGCCCGAAGCGGACACGTTCCTGCTCCTCGCGGCAGCACAGGCCGAGGTGAGGCCCGGCGACCGGGTGCTCGAAGTCGGCACCGGCTCGGGTTGTATCGCCGCGGCGCTGGCGCGGGACTGTGAGATCGTAGCGACCGATATCAACCCCCATGCAGTTTTCTGTGCGCGGCAGAAAGGCATAGATGTGGTGCGAAGCGATCTCTTCTCTGGCATCAGGGGCACATTCGATCTTATCATTTTCAACCCCCCGTATCTCCCGACACAGCCTGGGGAGCGGATCGACGACTGGCTGGAGTCTGCGTTGGACGGCGGCGCCACCGGTCGGGATGTGATTGGGCGTTTCGCAGACGCAGTCAGCGAGGTGCTTGCTCCGGCTGGACGGATCCTGCTTCTGGTATCCTCGCTGACCGGGCTCTCCGAGGTTGTGGAGTTGTTTGTCGATCGCGGTTTTACTGCTGAAGTGGCATGCCGACAGAAGGTTGAAGACGAGGAACTCTACGTGCTCCGGCTCATCAGAAAACAGGGCTGATGCATTCCCTTTTAACCGCAGGGCCGGTTTTTGCGCTGCGGAGTGCCTGGTACCCCCTCCAGGGTATCCTGTTCCTCGCTCTATTAAAATTATTTAAGGAATAACCGGCAATATCTGGAGCAGTTTTTTACTAATCCGTTTCCCGTTTTACCCATTCACCAGCAGGTAATCCCATGGATACAACCACCACCTACGATATCAGGCACCGCCTGCACCGGTACGACACGGCCGTGCAGGAGACCCGCGATCACGCCCTGGAACGCAGCAGTTTCGGGCGGTACCGGGCCGGTGCACCGTATTTTGCACAGTATCCCCTGCGTGAGATTCTGGCCTCCTTTAAGGGCGATGCCGCACTCACGGAAGCGCTGGCAGAATACGACCGCATCACCCGTGAACTAAAAATCGTGGAACGCACGGGCGGCCGGGCTTACCGCGAAGAACTCTTCCGCGACCTAACCGCGTATACGGAAACGTACCGGACGCTGCTCTGCTACCACGAGCTGGGCATGTGCGATGAGGGGGGAAGCGCCGATCTCCTCGTCAGGGACGAGATCGCGATCCTCCTGCTGGAACTGCGCAGGGATTTCCCTTTGACCGATATCGAACGGGAGGTTATCCTCCTTGACGATGCGCTCCGTAACATACAGGATGCTGAACGTACGGTTCTGCCGGTGAAGAACCCGCCCGAAGGAGCGGTCAGCATGTCCGATCCTCTCTGGCAGCAGTGTCCCCGTGCCCGCAGACAGAAGTAACGGGCCGGGTTCCGGTAACTTTTTTTAAAGCCTCATATCCTTATACGATCAGCCGGCGCCGCATCAGGTTGATCGAGATCACGCAGAAGATTAAGGTAGCGGCGAGTATCCATGCGATGTGCAGGGGAAGCAGTGCGCCTGCATCAGGAAGTGTTGCCATCCGCATAAGTGCCACAATATGGGTGAGCGGGAAGATGGCAAGGGCGACGTACTGGAAGATCGCGGGGAGGACGGAAAGAGGAAAAAAGGTGCCCGAAAACAGCATCATGGGCGTAATGAGTAAAAAAGAGGGGTAATTGAGCGTATCGATGCTCGGCGTGATCGCGGTAAAACACATCGCTAGGCCGGCAAACGTGAGCCCGCCAAGGAATGCGAGCGGGATGGCAAAAAGAGAGAACGGAAGCGAGATGACCCTGAATACCACGAGAACCGGCAGCATGATTGCAACCGAGATCAGGCTCCTTGTCGCGCCCCAGAGAATTTCTCCTGCGATCACGTCCTCGATCGAGAGCGGCGTCGCTATCATCGCGTCAAAACTCTTCTGGTAATACATCCGCACATAGGAGCCGTACGTGCATTCGAAGAACGCAGAGTTCATGACCGATATCGCAAGGATGGCCGGCGCGATATAGTCGATATACGGAACGCCGTCGATAGCCCCCACGTACGTTCCGATGCCGAGACCGATGGCGGAGAGATAAAGAAACGCTTCGATGAACGGTGGGAAGAAATTCACCTTCCATGTCTTGAAAAAAACTACAAGGTTGCGCTGCCAGACCTTTTCTGCGCGACGGGTAATCCGGGGAAACGACCAGACAGACGGCATGCTATTCCCTCAGGGTCCTCCCGGTCAGTTTCAGGAACACGTCCTCGAGTGTCGCCGGCCGGGTACTCACCCTGCTTTTTTTGCACCGGTCGAGCAGGGTTTTTGCGAGTTCCCGGGATGCGTCGGTCGCCACCTGCACCTCGTCGCCGAGGATTTCGTAAGTCACGCCAAGATCCGCAAGGCAGGCGATCACTTCCGGGGTGTTATCCATTTCAATGATCTCGCTTCCCACCTGGTCCCGGACCAGATCGGCGGGTGTCCCCTCGACAAGGAACGTGCCGTGGTCCATGATCACCAGCCGGTCGCAGAGCCGGGCCGCCTCATCAAGGTAATGGGTAGTGAGCACGATAGTATTCCCCTGTGCCCTGAGGAGCCGGAGGCGTTCCCATATCAGGTGGCGTGCCTGCGGGTCGAGGCCGATGGTCGGTTCGTCCAGGATGAGCAGATCCGGGTTGTTGATGAGCGCCCGGGCGAGGATGAGCCGGCGTTTCATGCCCCCGGAGAGTTTATCGATGGACACGTCACGTTTCTCGGTGAGCGCCACAAACGCGAGCAGGTCCCCCACCCGTTTTTCCGCTTCGGCCGGGGGGATATCAAAGTACCGGGCGTAGGTAAGCAGGTTTCCCGAGCACGTGAAGTCCGGGTCGAGGTTGGTTTCCTGCGGGACGACACCAATCCGTTGTTTGATTTCAGCCGGGTTTTTTTCAGGATCCATGCCGAACACCCGGAGCATTCCCGACGTGCGAGGCGAGACGCACTCGATCATCCGCATGGTGGTTGTTTTTCCTGCGCCGTTTGGCCCGAGAAAACCGAAGATCTCCCCTTTTTTCACACTAAATCTGATGTGGCTGACGGCAATCGTGTCGTTGTAGGTCTTCATCAGGTTTTCGGCTTCGATGATAACGGACATCAGATTTCCTTCGTATTCATCAGTGCACCGCGCATCCATAAATTTCTCGTGATACTACAAAAACTGCGTCGGGTGTGCACAGCAGGAACAGGGAAAAAATTTCAGGGTGGGGGTGCTGCAACTTCGCTTTCACGGGAACGATTCCCGAATATCGTGTTTATGCTTTTTTCCGGAGGTGGAGAAGGGCTTTGCCAGCTGCCTCACGGACGCTTTCAAAGGGGTCGATGGCTGCGCCCGTGAGTGGGCCGATTGCCCTGCTGTCGCCTAACCTCCCCAGCACCTCCGCCGCCCCGGTCCGGATCCGGTCATCGCGATCTTTGAGGCAGCCGGTGAGGGGAATGACCGCCCGGCGGTCTTTCAGCCGCCCGAGTGCCGCGATTGCCCCGGCACGGACTTCGGGGTCAGTATCGGCCAGGGCCGTGATAAGGCCGGGCACGGCCCGGTCGTCGTCCAGCCTCCCGAGGGCTTGTGCCGCTTCCCGGCGGACGACCGGGTGAGCGTCGGAAAGTACCTGCATGAGCGGCGCTACCGCTGAAGGATTACCGGATCTGCCGAGACGGGCTGCGGCGTCACGCCGTGTCTTTACCACGGGTGAGCCCAGCGCAGAAATCAGGAGGGTGATATCGGTCATGAGAGGGCTTGTTTCCGGCGGTGGGATCAGCGGTCGCATTCACCGCCGGATTCGTAGGCTGCGATCACCTTGTTTGCCATCTCCGGGGAGATCCTGTCATGAATGAGTTTAACGAGCGCTTCGGCATCCTCGACCTCTACACATCCGAGACCCTCTTCCCCGGTCAGGATTTTTTCGGTGATATAGGTCAGTTCCTCATCGGAAAGCCGGTTGATCCGTCCGATAAAATCCTCGGCACTTTCGGCAAAATGGTTGGAGACCGGGGGCAGGATCGCGTGGAACCGGTGTCCCGATCCGCCGCAGGTGAGGTCATCACACTCAGGAGCGAGTTTTTTTAAGATTACCAGATCCTTTTCATTGAGTTCACGTGCCATAGGTGATCGTACTTCCCGTGAAAAGTATTTCCCGTCAGCTTCAGATTAGTCTTTTTACCGGACGCATACCCACCGGGATACCGGTACTCTCCTTTGAAAAAAGAGGGTGATCAGAAGTATTTATTGATCCAGTTTTTTATCCCGGCAATAATACCGTTGCCGCTGCCGGAGCCGGAGGAAGATTTTCTCTGGGGCGACCTGCCGGGTTGGGGCTGGGGCCGGCTGGCCTGGAGGGTGGGAGGGTGGGAAACTGTCCGCCTCTGTACCGGTTCTGTCCGCTCGGGAACGTCCCGGATCGTGCTGTGTGGTTCCTCTGCCTCGGGTTCGAATCCCCACGAGAACCCGACCTTGTATGCATTCTCGTTCTGCCGGATCCAGTTTGCAGCCGCCATGTATCCACGGTCTTCCGCCCGGCGCACCGTGTCCTGGGTGTCCAGCGTGAAATGGATCTCGCGCTCAAGAGCGACCAGCTCTTCATACACATTGCCTGGTACCTTGATCTTCTCCCTGCTCATAGTACTTCACATAGGGATATGCTGGGATACGATATTTAATGCTTCCTCATAAAAAATCGCAGATACGCGTTTAATCCACAAACCGGGTTGAAAAAAGAGCGTTAAACGCCGAAAAAAAAAAATAACCCCTCGCACAAGGTTGATACCTGCGCCCGCAAAAGAGTAGATATCCCGTGCAATCCCGAACGGGGGATACCCGGGGGGTAGTGGTCATGGCAACAGTTGTTTTTGTGGATGATGATTTCCGAAGGATGCCCCGTGCAGATATGGCAAAACTCCAGAGGATCATTGCATCAGGCAAATATGGCGTGCATAAAGTCCCGTTTAAGGACAAGATGATCAATGTAGAGATAAAAAAACAGGACGACAAGATCACGGTAAAGATCTCCCGGGTGATATGAGTCCCGGGGAAAATCCTGATGTTGGCCCAAATCAATGTTTACATCTCCCAAAGGGTAAAGTACAATCTACATACGGTCTGAACGGCGGGATGGGACAGGATGCCGGGCTGGAATGTGCTGTATTTTACCGTGGAGGAAGGGGTGTTTACCGATCTCCTGACCGGCATCCGGCATTCCCGGAACGTGGCAAAAGGCCTGGTGTTTCTGGGAAACACTCCTGAAGCAACCTCACGGGATATCGAGAGGGGCGCCGATCTCCGGTAACCGGAAGTCAGCATCGCGGTGCAGTATCTCCCTGAGCGGGGCTGGATCGCGAGCAGGTCGTTTTGGACCGAATCAATCGGCCGGCCGCAGAACCTCATCCGTCTCTCCCGGCCTATCACCGGGATCATCAACCGAATCCGGTCCGCAAAAGAAGACGGGATCCGGAAAAAATGGCCCTTGTGCAGAAAATCCGGACTTAAGTCACCTGAGTGCTTGCAGGAATACCCTTGACCTTTTTATATTCCTAAAGTGCTGACTGTCCGCCCCCTGGCTTACTGGCCGGATTCGTGCTCCGCGGAATACAGCAGGGCTTTTACCAGAAAATAGGCGAGCACGGCAGCAATAAGGAGAAGGGCGACCGCGAGCAGGATCCGATCCTGCGGAGGGATCACAAGAGACAGGTATGCATGGTTGGAGAGCATCAGTCATTCATCTGCCGTACGATTCTTAAAGAGGTGTTCTTACTGTTTCCATCCTTAAAAAAGTGTTGATGGCGCCAGCCTTATTGCCGGTACGCCCTTTTACGCCAGTATCGTGTCACCAACCGGCACCCGGGGTTGAACTGGCGCAAAACTACATCCCCCTCCGGAAAACCATACGACCATTTGATGAGTCCCGTACCGCATATCCACTACGAAAAAAGGACAATCGTAAAACGGGATAATGGCAGGCTGTACCGGCATGCAGTCCCGTCATGGGAAAAACAATTTTTTCGGCTCTGGTGATACGCTCGCCCCGTCTGATATGAGATCTCTGGAGACCTATTGGGGGGTACTTCGGATAGAATCAAATGATCCTGTGCGGTACTTTCCGGTACCAAAGGGTGTTTTTTAGCAATGAAGACCAGGAACGGGTGGGTGGAGATTGACGGGATACGTTACGACCACGATGTGATTATCCACTCCGACAGGAGCGTAACAAAGCGGCATAAGAAACAGTCAAAAAAATTCAAGGATGCCTACGGGCACACGCCCCTTTCCGAAGGCGAAATCGGATTCCTGGCCGGGGAACACCCGGCAGTTGTCTACGTAGGGACCGGCCAATACGGGGATCTTCCACTTACGCCGGATGCAAGGGAGTTATTGGAACACTATGAAATCGTGGTCCGGCCGACACCGGAAATCATTGATATGCTCGCGGAGGAAACACGTCCGTTCGTTGCGGTTCTGCACGTCAACTGCTGATACCCCAATGAAAAAAAAACAGTTCCCGGGAACACTCCCGGTCTTACTTTTTGTGGTAGGTCTTCCCGGCCGAGAAGGCCTTCCCGACCTCTTTACCCACACCGAAATAGGTGCCCTGGGCATAGATGATCGGGTTGATCTTTGCAATATCCGGTTTCCCGTCCGTCAGACAGGTTGTATCGGCATGGATCTCCATGACTTCGCCGATATACAGCAGGTGGCTTCCGCACTCCACGGATTCAAACAACCTGCATTCAATATTGACCGGGCACTCCTCCGCGAGGGGAGCGGTCTTCAGCTTTCCGTAGGTCGACCGGAAGACTGCGGATTTATCTGCCTGAACACCTGAAACAAGACCGCAATGGTCGGTCTCGACCACCTGCCGGGTGGACGGTATGTTCAGGCTGAAGGTCTTGTTCTCCTCGATTCCCTTTGCGGTATACCGCACCCTGTTGATCGCCACGCAGACCATGGGTGGCGCCATACAGGCAACCGTTGCCCACGCGGCGGTCATGTAGTTTGGTTTACCTTTCACATTTGCACCCACGAGAACGGTGGGCATGACACTCATGTACGGCATCGGGCCGACTGTTACCTTGGCCATTTGGCATCACCGGACTCAGGTTCGCGGGGGAGGTGTTTAAGGGTATCTTTACCGGGGATCGCATGGACGATTGCCATGGTTTCCTGCGCTGGCCAGTAGTGACGTTTTTTCGTTCCCTCAGAAGTGGCTGGTGCGATTGTGGGTGGTGTGGCCGGCACGGTAAACTGCGCTGTTGAAAAACCGTATACCCTCGAATGGCCGGCAGCCGCAATCAGGGAACCTTCACGCTCACGACTGTCGACCGGAATTTAATCGGTTTTTTGTCTCACCAGTCTCAAAGCAGCGGTGCCCTGCCGCTAGTCAGGGAATTATTTTTGGGAACTTGTATATCCCATAAGTGTTTTTTGTACATCATGGATGAGGCCCAAAAGTGGTTTGAGGAAGGTGTGGCTTTTTACGAAAAGGGGGATTACCGGCGTGCAATAACGGCATTCGATAAAACAATCGCCATTGATCCGACCATGGCCGAAGTATGGAATAATCGCGGATTATCGTTCATTCAGACAGAACAATATCAGGAGGCTCTCCAATCCGTTAATAAAGCATTAACTATCGATCCCAACTACGAAAATGCCAAAAAAGCCAGGAAAATAATTCTCGATCTTTTAAATAATCCGCAAAATGCAGATGGTGCACCCGGAGCGGCAGGATCCCCCCTGCCGCAGGGTTCTGGGGCACCGGCGCGGAAACACTCAAAAATCTTTGCAGCAGCGATCATCGTGATCGTGCTTATTGCAGTCACAGCCGGTGGTTTTATCGTCATGAAAAATATGCAGAAGAGCGCTTGCACCCCCCTCACTGTGGCACCCACCCCGGAACCGACGACAGTCCCGACCGCAGTGCCGACACCAACTGCCGTACCGACGACAATGCAACCTCTCGTACCGTCTTCAGGAGTCTGGGTGGAGGTCAACTACGACCGGTACTATTCAGGATATGTAGGAACGCCAAACAACCAGCAGATGGTATCCGGCAGCCAGCAGATGGTACCAAATACCGGAGACCATTTCTACCAGATACCGGAAAATAACGGTTTTATAACTGCATCGCTCCATAAAAACGATGGGTCTGGAGATAATCTGACCGTAAATGTTTTCAAAGACAGCACGCTGCTAAAGACGGCTTCAACGACCATCCCTTACGGGAATGTCGATATCCTGGCAGTCCTTGCCACTCCGGTGCCGACGACATCAGTCGCCAACCGTTCCGGAAATGTAACCGTTCCGGCATCTTCAGATACCAGTTCCTGACCATGAGCCAGCTGAATATTTTCTATGGCCCCCGTCAGGGTTTGGCGGGCGGGTTGCACGTGGCATGGACGCGGGCAATTCTGCATCTGTAAGAAACGATGCCGGATGCACCGAAACGACTGCCGGGTTTTGCACTCTGATCATTTTAACGGATCCGGAACCCTGCCCGGCAAGGGGCATTGTCGTGGCCGGTCGATCCGCTTAGGAAGAAGGACTCCTCCCGGACTCATGTGGAATACCCGGGCAGGTTCGGGAGAATCCGGTCATGGAATTTTTCAAAACCCCCAGAATGTCCTGAACTTGCACGAGAACTGTGATAATAAAAATCCGGTTAAACGTTGTAATTAAGAATTCATTCTTGGAAAAATATGAGGCCGGATGGGCACTCCGCTATCAGTTTATTGTTGTTCCCTGCACGACCGCTGACTCCGGAACCTCGAATGTTGTGCTGGTCCCCTCAATATGGTACGGGCCAACGGCCTTCACCGGGTACGGGTTGTCGCTTCCCGTTGAATACGGGACAATGAATTCGCCATTGATGCTTTCCTGCCGGTAGGTGAAGTTCCTGCCTTGGTTGGTGACAAGCGGGATATCGATTATGCCGTCTCCTTTGATGTGGGCGCCTTTGACGTATTCGAAGATTTTCACGTACTTCACATCACCGCTGTCTGATTTCGCCGTGTTTGTCGGCGACTCGTAGATGAGACGGTAATGGCGCAGGGCAGGAACGTCATCGATAGGCTGGGTAATCGATAAACTGAGAACGGTTGCATGGTGCCCTGCCGGGGCACCCAGGTTATACTGTTCCGCCTTCGTGGCTGCATCGGACACATTCATCACCTCCGCATCGGTCAGCACCGGAAGGGAGGCCTGGGTAATGCTCGGATCCGCATATTCAACGTAGAAAGCAGATGTCGCTGGGGTCATGGATCCATCGAAGTTGTGGAGCCGGGATACTATGGTCTGGTAGTATGGCTCCTCGTTGAGCGTGACGGCATTGTATTGACTCGGGTCGGACTGGCTTGGATAGAACATATTTGTCTGGTAGGGAGTACCGGCTACCGTCGTATTATACCAGGTTGCCATCGCCCAGAACTTACCGGTATCCATATCGATATCGGTGATCACGTACTTTGTGCCATCGGCATCAAGAATGGCATTGGCGGTGTCCTCGCTGGTTGCCATGAAATACGCTGCTGACCCGTTGGGGCCGGTAACCCCCTGCTGGAATGGGTTGGCATTTGGGATGCGGTGTGCGATGTACGTGATCATATGCCCGTAATCCCACCATGACATGATCCCGTACGCGGTCGAAGGGTACTGGAATGTCTTCTGGTCATAGATCGCATAATAATTCACGCCGGTATCCGGCGTATTGTTGCCCAGCCATTCGAGTGCTGTTTCCCAGTCGGGGTTCATGGTGTTGACACCGCTGGACGCTATCTGGTAATTATAGGTGACTGATGAGTAAGCAAAGAGAATGCCGAGTATGAATACGATCCCGACAACCCCAAGGACAGGATAATTCAGTTCCGGGGAACCGCCCGGACTTTTCTTCTGCTTCTGTTTTTTACCCCGGCGCCGTTCCTCAGTTCCAGTCTCTTTTGAGCTGTCTGCTGCCTGATGCGGCATGATTGCCGTCGCCAGCTGGCGGAGATCCCCCCATCCTTTTTCGAAAACGAAATGGATGCATACTGCTGAGAGCAGGGCGATGACGACCGCAAGGTAATATTCGTACCGGACGTGCTGCCATGTCGAGAAGAGGATGATGAGAGCCCACACGACGGCAAAAATTTCCTGGGGCCGTTCTTCCCTGAAATTGTTATAGAGCGTGACCAGTATCCCGCCAGCCATGAGAAGAAGCCCGTAATTGAATGCTGCCCATGCCTCCCCGGGAGTCCATGCCATGGCATCCATCACCGTCTGGGTTACGGATGCCTGCCCGAAAAATGCGTAGAGATCGCTGACAAACAAGGTATAGAGCTGCGGGGCTGCAACAAAGAGGATCGCCACGAAAAGGATCCCGCAGCCGATGATAGTTAAGGGGTAATAATATCGCTTTTTGTTTTTAAGATATCGGGAAAGGAGATACAGCAGTGCTGTTGCGCCGATCAGGCAGAGGTATGCATACACATGGCCGACAGAATACGTCGAGAGATCCGTGCCGGGATTTTTGAACCCGAAAACGAGGAGCCCGATCGTCGCTATTGCAAAGATGATGCTGTTTGCTATCAGCAGGTATTCACTCGACCGGCCGCGGTAGAAATCGAACACGAACTGGACGAGGGTGAATACGCCGACGATAAAGGCAAACAGGATCATTGTCGGCATAAGGAAAAGCCCGAGCAGGTACGCAATGCCCGCGAGGGCGGACAATAATGCAGTTTTTCGCCAGGTGCTAAAATCGGCAAGTCTGATAGAGGTCCCCTTCTCCGAGATCAGGATATACAGGTATGCAAGGCAGAACAGGGTGGAAAAGAGCACTTCGCCGTCGCGGTGATTGAAATACCCGTACAGGGAATAGAGGAAGAACGTCCCGGAAACGACCGCAGTAAACCCTGAAGCCAGGAGCCCGGTTTTCCAGTCCCCGAATGCCTTCCCGACAAAGTACATCAGGGCGACGGTTGCAGCGGCAAACACGGGTGTCACCCAAAGACACGCACCGATGATCTCGGGCCTGGTGACCGCACCGGCGATTGTGCAGAATACGTCGGCAATGAGAATGGTGAGCGGACCCCAGTAGATGGAAGTCCCGACGGGGAAATGGGTCATCGGATCAAACCAGGGATACTGGAAGTGATTGGCGAGGGACAGTTCGACCAGCCGCAGATCGTACTGGGGGTCATCGCTTGCGACCATCGAGAGGATATCGGTATGACCCATGGTAAGCATGGGTATAAGACGAAGCCCGAGGGCCACGAGGACAAAAAAGCCGACGAGGCCGACGATTACTAATTTCCGGTGATCTTTCAGGATCGTTAAATTCACGGCAATCCCCTTTTCTGCGATGTATACTAAACTTTACACTAACTTGGATGCTATGGCTATTATTCATTTGGTTATGCCTAAATTTTTTGGCCGGGCCAAATGAGGGGGTGTCCCTGCCCTGCTGTAGCAGTTCCGGGGTTTTTCCCTCGGGCAGGAGGGGGAAGGATGATTTCTGCAACGGCACAGAGCCGGGGCACCACGATCAGCGTTCATCCGGTATGAGGCGATGCAGGATTCTGTAGAGGGCCATCCTCGTCAGCGACCGGCATTGCCCGGCAGGTCCTGACAAGGTGTCGGCTGACCGTGGTTATGTACGGTATGAACAGCCGGATATCCGCGGTTACCCCATCAAAACCCTGCAACGGCATCACTCGTGATCCTGGGGGACATGAAACCACAGGATAAATACCGGTAATCTGCCCTACCAGCGCCTTCGGTAAAACATATATTACAATATGTCCAATAAACATGACAATATATGCCCGGGCAGAAAGGGAAGGGTATCCGGGTTCTGCCCGGGGCAGGGTGATTGATCTGATCAACCGGGAATTTATCCTGAAGTACAAAGCCGAGATCCTTCTTGCCGGAATACTGGTTTTATCCGCGTTCCTGAACCTCTGGAACATCTGGAACCAGGGCTTCACGAATACCTTTTATGCAGCCGCCGTCAAGAGCACGCTCGTCAACCCGGCCGCCGGTTTTTTCAACTCCTTTGATCCCGCGGGATTTGTGACCGTGGACAAACCGCCGGTCGGCCTCTGGGTGCAGGCAGTCTTTGCCGCAGTACTGGGGTTTTCCGGCTGGGTCCTCGTCCTCCCGCAGGCCCTTGCAGGGATCGGCTCGGTCGCCCTCATCTATTTCATTGTCGCGCGTCCCTTCGGAAAACCGGCAGGTCTTGTTGCAGCCCTTGCTCTTGCCGTAACCCCCATTCTCGTCGCGGTTTCCCGGAACGGCACCATGGACACCCAGCTCATCTTTGTCCTTCTTCTGGCGGTCTGGGTTGCCATCAGGGCCGCACGGGAGCGGTCCCTCCCGTGGCTCCTCGTCTCGGTCATTCTCATCGGGATCGGCTTCAATATCAAGATGATCCAGGCGTTCGTTGTTGTTCCCGCCGTTCTCGTGATCTATTTCCTGGGCACACCTGACCTGATGCTGAGAAAACGGGCGCTCCATATCGGACTTGCCATCATCATCCTGATCGGGGTTTCCCTCTCATGGGCAGTTGCAGTCGATATGGTCCCTGCCAGCGAGCGCCCCTATATCGGTGGCAGCGGGGACAACACGGTCCTTGGCCTCATCGTTAACTACAACGGCCTTGAGCGCCTGGGCCTGGAAAGCCGTGGGATGGCTTTCATAGGTGATGGCGCGAGGGAGCAGGGGACTGGCACCTTCCGGGAAGCAGGCCAACGACCACAGAGCAGCGCCCGGGCAGCCGGTGCGAATCCTTATGGTGATCTGGCAGCCGCCCGGGGAGGCGCTGCCGGCGGCATGGCAAACGGAGAGGGAGCACCGGGCATCACCCGTTTCTTCGGGGAACAGCTCGCAGGACAGTTCTCGTGGCTCCTCCCCCTTGCCCTGATCGGGCTCCTCGCATGGGTGCGGAGACCGGCCTCCCTCACGCTCAAAGGGTTTGAGGATGCCGGGATCGCGGGAGAGAGGGGGCTCACCCTCATCGCGATGCTGCTCTGGCTCGTGCCCGGCCTCCTGTTCTTCAGTTTTACGACCGCGTTTGGGCATACCTACTATATTGCGACCATTGCACCGCCTCTTGCTGCGCTTGTCGGGATCGGTGCTGTCGCGATGTACTGGGAGTACCTGACTGAAGGGTGGAAAGGCTGGCTCCTTGTCGGGGCAGTTCTCATCACCGGGCTCCTCCAGGCCCTCTTCCTTTCGTATGACGCCGCATGGTCCGGTCTCCTGATCCCGCTCGTCCTCGTTGGGACTATCGGGTGCGCAGGAATTCTTGCATACATAAAGATACGGAAAAATGTGGTTTCACCCAACCATCAGAAATACATGGTGGCCGTCGCCATCGGGCTCCTCTTTGTCGCCCCCTTCGCCTGGTCCTGCACACCCCTGATGTACGGGAGCAGCCAGGGAGTAGCAGGCCCCTCCGGAGCACGGACAGTCGGGGGTATGGGTGCGGGAGCCGGAACGGTGCCGGGCATGGGAACGGGCGGTTTCCTGCAGGACCGGGCCGGCCGGGAACGCCTCGCGGGGCAGGTAAACGCCGGTTATGCATCAGGCAGTACTTCCATGACCATGCGGGGTACCGGTGGTGCTTCGGATGCCCAGCTGGTAAATTTCCTGCTCTCCCACACTACGAATGAGACCTGGATACTCGCGGTCCCAAGCAGCCAGACCGGTGCAAACCTGATCATCGAAACAGGAAAACCGGTCATGTCCATCGGGGGATTCTCCGGCAGCGACCGGATCCTTTCCATAACCTCCCTGACCACTCTTATCCAGGAGGGCAAAGTCCGGTACTTCCTCACCGGCGGTTCAGGTGGAATGGGCGGGGGGATGAGCTCGGGTAACAGCGAAATATTCAGCTGGGTAAGCGATCACTGCACGGCAGTGAACCTGCCTTCCGGCAACGGTACCGGGATGAATGCGGCCGTCGCTGCGGGATCAGGAACCGCCATATCCCTGTATGATTGCGCCGGGGCGGCAGGCTCCGGGTAATTCACCTTTTTATGAACTACCTCAGAGCACGATGGGCCTCGTGTAAAATACTCGCCGTACTTAACCGGGAAAAAATTATCGGGTTTTTTCTCATAGGATTATTCTCCACCATCATCGATGTGGGCCTCCTGTATGTTTTTACCGAATATTTCAGTGTCTGGTACATCTGGTCTGCAACATTTTCGTACACCTGTGGAATGGTTGTTAATTTTTTCCTGAACAAATACCTCAATTTCCGGGATACGAGCCGGAACTATCTCCGCCAGTTTTTCTTCTTTGCCCTCATTTCCCTGATCAGCCTCGCCCTGACTCTCGTAATCCTCTCTCTTGCGGTGGAAATCTTTGCCGTCAACTATCTCATCGGAAAGGGAATTGCGGTCATTATTGCATTTCTCTGGAATTATTTCGGCCAGAGCAGGATAACCTTCCATCTGGGTACGGTCGAGATAAGCGGAGATCTCAAAGAATATGTAAGCTGATGATCAGGTAACTTCCGGAAGTTCCGGACCGGTTGGGCGCCACCATCGATGTCCCCTTTTTGATGACGGAGAAGTCCGGGTTTTGAGCCAGCACGCTGCCCCTTTTGAATTAATAATACGATACGGCACTTTTTTCGCTTTCGATGCCACTTCAGAATGGAAAATATAACCGTCAGTGAAAAAGCGGGATGGAAAAATTATTTGGGGTTATCAGAATCAGCGGTGGGATCCTCCCGTAACACCTGCCGCAGGAGTGTACGAAATTCACCATCGTGACGGGCGAGATTGAAGAATACACTGCGCATTGTTTCAGGAAACTGTTCCCTGTTCATATCATAGAACTGGCAATAATAGGCACACGCATCGATAATAATGTCATCGCGATTCAGGTACTTCTGTTTTGCAATAGTATCCAGTTTTTCAACCAACCCGGTCGGTATTTTCAACGAGACGGCAGTATCGTCACGAGTCATAGTTTGAGATGTCTGTTTTGAGATTATGAAACTATTGCTCAAACGTCTGGTATTTTACGGTATTGGATTTCCGGTTGATAATGGGGGAATTATATTTAGGAACTCGTATATCCCATAAGTGTTTTTTATACATTATGGATGAGGCCCAAACGTGGTTCAATGAAGGTGTGGCTCTTTACGAAAAGGGTGATTACCGGCGTGCAATAACCGCATTTGATAAAGCCATCGCCATTGACCCGACTATGGCCGAAGTGTGGAATAATCGCGGGTTAGCGTTAATTCAGACGGACCAATACCAGGAAGCCCTCCAGTCCATAAACAAGGCATTATCTTTCCATCCCGGTTACGATAATGCCCAGAAAGCCAAGAGAATCGTTCTTGATCTCTTGAAAGAGCCGGAAAATGCAGATACTGCACCGGGACCGGCAGCATCTCCCCCGCCGCAGGATCCTGCCGCCCTAAAACGAAAGCGCTCAAAACTCCTTACGGCAGTGGTCATCGTGATCCTGGTCATCGCAGCGGGGGGGTTCCTTGTCATGAAAACGATGCAGAATCCTGCCGGTACCTTCCTGCATGCAGCCCCCACACCGGAGCCAACGACCGTCCCGACACCCCAACCGACACCCGTGCCGACACCGTTGCCGACAGTGGTCGAGACACCCCAACCGACGCCAACTCCTCCGGTCGTACCGTCTTCAGGGATCTGGATGGAGATCATCTATGACCAGTTCTATTCAGGATCTGTAGGTGCACCGGGTGACCAGCGGATGGTGACCGGCAGCCAGCAGGTATTGCCCAACACCGGTGATCACTTCTACCTGATACCGGCAGCAAATGATGGTCTTGTTTCTGCGTCCATCCAGAAAAACGATGGCTCGGGAGATAAGCTGACCGTCAGGGTCTATTCTGATGGCACCCTGATCAAGACAGATTCAACAACGCTTCCCTATGGGGTCCTTGATGTTCTGGCAGTCATTCCACCATCCGTGGCGACATCGGTGGCCGGCAATAGTACGGGGAACGTGACGGCACCGGCCGGGGCCTGAGCCCTTTGTTTTAGGAATTCCGGGAATTTTTTTAGAAGTCTACAGGTTCGGGGGATCCCGTGCTCCGGGAAAAGCAAAATGGGGGTGAGGGGGTACCCCCCACCCCTCTTTGACCTGAGAGAGGGGATCACCCCCCACCCCTTGCGTGCGTGAAGGTAGGGGGTACCCCCTCTAGTGGTTTCAGTACCTTATCCTGCATTTCGTGTGGA
Organism: Methanoregula sp.; assembly: GCF_052325125.1. Taxonomy (GTDB): domain Archaea; phylum Halobacteriota; class Methanomicrobia; order Methanomicrobiales; family Methanospirillaceae; genus Methanoregula. The sequence continues at coordinate 41,742 of NZ_JBKQWO010000006.1, forward strand.
AACTCCGACGGAGCCGTTCTGCCGGATACGGCCGGAGGGGGGAGGGGGGTGAGGGGGTACCCCCCACCCCTCTTTGACCTGAGAGGGGGGATCACCCCCTACCCCCCTTGTCCGCGAAGGTGGGAGGCACCCTCCCCCCCATAGGGGTTTGGGGATGCCGGGCCGGGAGATCTGTTATGTGGCATTCATGCAGGCACAATGCTGGATCTGCTCTCTCATATTGAGCGATGCCTGACGCGCAAAACGCCTCGTCGGGTTTTGCGCTACGCACTTACCTGTTCAGCTGATGATCAGGAACCTTGCCCAGCGAGGGCCCGACGAGGCGCCAGAGCGACTCCCTGCAGAGCAGGGAGGGGGGAGAAAAAGAATCGAGATGATATTATTACTATGGAATTATAACCAAGGATCTATGGGAACAAATATTTTTTTATTATTAATTACCGTTTGTATCGTCATGATTTTAATAACTGGATGTATGAACAATTCAGATAATTCGGTTAATGTACCGACTACAACCGTATCTCCGTCCGTCACAGATCAGGATGTGACCCAAAATGCACCTTCAATGATGACTACCTCAATAACCTCCACTCCCTCGACTGCTACAACAATGGTAGTTTCACCTGTATGCACGGTAAATTATGAGACCGGCACCTGTCCAATTGGTAAATGCTGGGTACATGATTATTGTCGTAAAGATGGGACGCATGTAAATGGATATTGTAGAAAATGTGAGTGAATCTTTATCAAACAAGGATAGATGAACGATGGCAACCTGCATTAAATGTGGTAAAGATCTTGGCTTTTTCAAATCGTTATTGGGAAAGAAAATGTGCAAAGAATGTGAAGAGGCTGAAAATCTTGCTATAGCTCAACAAAGAGCAAAAATGTTAGCCGAATATCACATGTTCTTTGAAAAAAATCTTAAAGCGACATCTATTGACCAACTTGAAGAATGGAAAAATTTTGAAACGGCTTTTCCCGGCATTCACTCACTCGCAAATTCAATGAAAAGTGACGAAATTGTATATATTGCATGTTCGGCGAAGGCCAAGAAATCGAAATATATGGGATCTCGTAGATCTGGTTTATCCGCGCCTGTCTTTGGATTGAAAGGTTTTCGGATGTATATAGGCCAATCAATACCTACCTATCAAATGGTTGATGTTGCTCTTGGTGCTTTAGTGATAACAAACAAGAATATTCATTTATTTACTTCGTGGGGGAATCCAATGAAGATTCCATATAAAAAAGTTGAAGGATTTCATATTTATGACGATGGCATGGAATTGTATCATGGTCTTCAAAAACCTATATTTTTTGTTTTTGGGTTAGTAGATCCAATGCAACGCGATGTAATCGGTCACATCATCGGACTTTTCACACAATAGTGGTTAATTTTTCAAAATAGAGCATTATACCATCAATGTTAGAGTGCTGCTAAGGGGATTCGAACCCCTGTCGCGAGCGTGAGAGGCTCGCATGATTGGCCGGTCTACACTATAGCAGCGTAATTGCTCTAGTAACATGGGCGATGGAGTTACTTAAAGTTTGTCAGCCGTTGTCCGCCCTGCAAAGGGATGGCGCGAAAAGGAAAAAGGAAAAAATCCCCCGGGGCCGGGAGAGGGGAAATTACGGGGTTCTTTTCAATCCGGCCGTGCCCGGGCGTTTTTGTGCGATTACCGGGCATCCCCATAAACAACTATATCCCGAACGGGCGTCGATTAATATGAGAAATGGCTGGTAGTCTTGAAGAGCAGATAGCCGAGCTGGAAGCGGAGCTCGTAAAGACTCCGTACAACAAGGCTACTTCCAAGCATATCGGGCGGATAAAAGCGAAGATGGCAAAACTTCGCGACGAAGCGGTCTTCCGTGCGATGAAGTCCGGCGGGGGCGGGGAAGGCTACTCCGTCAAGAAGTCCGGCGATGCGACCGCAGTCCTCGTCGGGTTCCCGTCGACCGGTAAGAGCACGCTCCTCAACAAGCTCACCGGCACCGAGAGCGCGGTGGCCGCCTACGCATTTACCACGCTGACCGTAGTGCCCGGCGCCCTCGAGCACAAGGGTGCGAAGATCCAGCTGCTCGATATCCCGGGACTTATCGCCGGCGCCGCCATGGGCAAGGGCCGGGGCAAGGAAGTTATCGGCGTCGTGCGGAGCGCCGACATCATCATCATCCTCGTCGATGTCTTCAACGGCAAGCACGTGAACGTCCTCATCAAGGAACTCTACGATGCAGGCATCCGTATCAACGTGCCAAAACCCGACATCACCATCAAGAAGACCTCCGTCGGTGGGGTCAGGCTCTCGGCGGTCGGGACGCTCGATCTCGACATCGAGGATGTGCGGTCGATCCTTGCCGAGAGCAAGATGATGAATGCCGAAGTGCTGATCCGCGGCAACGCGACCCAGGAAGACTTAATCGACGCCGTGCAGGGGAACCGGGTCTACGTCCCTGCGTTCATCGCGGTCAACAAGGTGGACCTCATCGACAAGGAGACGTACCTCGATATCGAGCACGACATTCAGGACCGGTTCGGCACCACGCCGCTCATGATCTCCGCCCATTCCGGGTACCACATGGAGGAGCTCAAGGATGCGATCTACGACTGCCTCGGGTTCATGCGTGTCTACCTCAAGCCCCAGAGCGGCGAGGCCGATCTCGAAGAGCCGCTGATCGTCAGGACAGGGAGCACGGTCGAGACGGTCTGCACCAAGCTCCACCGGGACTTCGTGCGCCGGTTCCGGTATGCCCGCGTCTGGGGAAGATCCGTGAAACACGGCGGCCAGCGGGTGGGCCTGACGCACAAGCTCCTCGACGGGGACATCCTTACCATCATCATCGAACACTAGATCCCCCGCCTCCGGTTAAGGCACGTCGTCCGAAAACCGCTCTGTGAAAAGAGAAGGTCTTCCGGCAGGGATACGGCCCGGAGAACCGGCATGCCGGATGATCCCCGGAATCCTGTCGTAAGCATCCCTGTTATGAGATGTCTGATGCGGTGCATTTTTCGTGTCTGGCGTAATTCAGGCCCTACCGGCAGTGCCGATCGTCTCGAGGAGCACTCGAAGCGGAGCGTCGGTTTTTACCCCGGTACCTGAGAAGTGCGTCCGGCTTGCGGCATACCCGGCGGAACGCAGCCGTTCAAGAACCGTATCAATAGGCGGCGGGGAGACGGCAAGCGACCGGGCAAGGAGATGGTAATCGTAGTGGCTGGAGAGTGGCAGTTCCTCCCAGCAGGTACCAAGAAGTTTTGCAAGATCTTTTTTTGTGCCCAGCTCACTGCAGGCGAGCCGTTCCTGCATCTGCGCCAGTACCTCATCGGTGAAAAGTTTTCCGAGGTAGAGCGGCCCGATGGGGCGGAGCGGCTTTCCGCAGTGGGGGCAGCAGGCAGCGGCAGGGATCATCCCGGGCTGTTCCTCACGGTAGGCACAGGAAGGGCACTGCATCAGAAAACCGATCTTTGCGATCGTCCGGTCTGCTGCCTGTGCGCCCCGGGTGAGCATCAGATTTAAGCGTACGAAGTGCTCCCGGGCAAAACAGAAGAGCGGTTCGATACCCCGGTCGTATTTTACCGTTTCCCTGACAACGAACCCGAGCAGGATGCGGAGCCCGACCTCCGCGTGGTACCCGGTGTTCGCCGGGCGGGCGAAGTACCGGCGGATGCCGGCCCGGAGATGCGCCCCGCAGAGCGGTGCCGTATCCGTCGCGGTTACGAGGAGGAACCGCCGGCACCCCCGCACGCCGGCATCGATGAACGGCGCCGGCGTCCCGAACGGGTCGATGTCGACCGCGTCGAAGGACTGTTCGGAGAGCAGGGAGCTGGCGTCCCGGCAGGTGACCGTGACGGGAAGCCCGGAACGGGCAACATTCTGCCGGATGAGGGGGATTGCTGCCGGGTCGCGGTCGTTTATCGTGACCGGGATCCCGCACTCGTTTGCCACGCGGAGCCCCCGGACACCGGTCGCACCCATGGCATCGAGGTAATCGGAGGGCTGGAGCACCGAGAGGAGGAGGACGGTCGCATCCCGGTTGAGCTCCATACGGCGGTTGAAAAAGACCGGGGCGGTACCGGGGGGGAACTGCTCGCGGGTGTCCTGGACCGGGACAAAAAACGTCGTTTTTCCTTCCGTTGCCTCAATTGTGTCCATTGCGGGAGAGATGTTGAAGCGCGCAAAACTTATACATATTCCCCTGCAATTGGTATGAGCAGTGGGCGAGTGGCTTAGTCCGGATAGAGCGTTAGCCTCCTAAGCTAATGGTCGGGGGTTCAAATCCCCCCTCGCCCGTCAGGC
>NZ_JBKQWO010000007.1:0-38902 GCF_052325125.1 Methanoregula sp.
GAACCCTTGTGGAAATCCATGTGCAGAATGTTCAGGATAAAGATCTGATCATACTGGAAGTGCCGGCCGGGCAGGATCCACCGTACGCATTTCAGAATATCATCTATATGCGGACAGGTGCGGAAACCAAAAAGGCGGACATCGAAACAATTCGAGACCTTGTCCTCAGAAGACAAGTGGAGCCTGAACGCTGGGAACGGAGATTTTCTTTAGCAGATCCTGACAAAGATCTGGATAAAGAAGAAATTAAAACTGCGATAAACGCGATAGCTAAAACCGGGCGCCTCCAGATTAATGACCAATTGCCCAATATCTCATTTCTTGAACAATTATCAGTCTTCAAATATGGCCGGCTCACCAATGGAGGGGATATTCTATTCACCACAAATCCTGCAATACGAAATCCACAAATCCGTGTCAGAACTGCGAGATTTACAACTGATAAGAGTGATGATAAATTTACGGATCAGAAATCTTTCGAGGGACCGCTTGTTCAATTATTAGAAGATGTGTTTGGATTTATCCAGCGAAATACTTCAACATCATCTGATTTTACTGCCGATAGTCTCACACGACTGGATATCCCACAATATCCCCCTGATGCGATACGGGAAGGACTGGTCAACGCTTTTGCCCACCGGGATTACAGTAATTCTTCCGGAGGGGTCTTTGTCAATATCTATCGGGATCGCCTGGAGATAGAGAATACCGGTAAATTTCCTGAAGGGGTAACTCTGGATTCGATCTCGAAAGGACAGATTTCCGTATTACGCAATCCGGATATCGCTCATGTGCTCTATCTGAGGGGATTCATGGAAAAGATGGGGCGGGGCAGTGTTCTGATTCAGAAAACGTGTACCGACCGGGGCCTGCCTCTTCCTCAGTGGTCGCAAAACGAGCAGGGCGTCAGGCTGACTTTTTTTGCATTCCGGGAGACTCATGAGATTCCCCACGAAATTAACCCGGGGATTAAACGGATGCTAAACGTTCTTGATGGGGATATGTCAAGACGAGAACTCCAGGATATTCTCAACTTAAAAGACGAGGGACATTTCAGAAAAACATACCTCAAACCTGCGATCCAACAAAACCTTATCTCGCTGACAATTCCCAAAAAACCGTACAGCAACAAACAAAAATATCGGCTCACCAAGAAAGGCCAATCCCTGCGTGATCAGAAATAATTCAACTGATTTCACAAAATTCTGAAAAGCATATTTCGGGCCAAGTCCACGCTGGCCGGGGGGCGGCGAGCCCCTTTTTTGAGCGCCCTATCCCTACAATACCTAAAAAAACGCCCGTAAAACCCTCCGATTGCCACCCTCAAAAATCAGGCCACTAATAAACCCCCGTTTGCCAAAATACGCCCAGATTGAACCCCATATAATGCCCATAATCGGCCATGGAAGCCCCAAAAATGGCCTCTTTTTTCATCCCAAACCAAAAACCCATCCGGGCCCCAAAAACGGCCTCAAAACGCGTCTATGAGAACGTTTTATTTCGTCCGTTTGCCAAAATATGGCTGATTTGAGGTTATTTTTAAACGGAGCTCAAATTGGGCTCCGATTGGATCCGAAAAGGGGAAATCCGGGCGAGATTTGAGGCCGGATGGGATGAGGTCATGTGGGGGAAAGGGAGGTCATGACCGGGGAGCCAGGGGGTACGGGTGAGGGAATCCCCGGGTGAGTCGAAGTACCGGATCTTCGTATGCTCCGGAATTGACAACCAGAATGACAACTGAATTGACAACCACTATTTCATGACGTACAATGCCCCGCGCCGGAAGCGCTGCCGCAAAATTGGTTACCGCTGCTCCGGTACGTAAAAAAAGCCCGCTTTCAATCTGGTGTATCAGCACATTCCGGCTCCATCTGTTCTGGATGGTCTGCCTGATGTACCACTCGCGCTCCTTTGCATCCTTCACCTTGTCGAGCAGGGCGATATGGTGATACCAGGTAATTTGTGCAAGCAGCTCTTGCACAATTGCCGCATCATGCCAGGTTTCAGCAAATGCCCGCATATATTTCAGGTTCCTGACCGAGAACCCTTTCATATCGGGAAATTCGTGCACCAGATCCCGCGAGAGGCGATCAATCACTTTTGCACCCCATCCCTCAGCCTGTTGCCGGGTAAGGATGTCATTTCCGATCTGCCAGTAGAGAAGGATCAACTCGCGATTGACGGATACCACAGCTCTTGCCTAGGCAGAGCGAATTCTGGTTTTCAGCCCGGCAATGAACTCCGGATAACCGGTCGGAAGCCTGGAGTCCCGCAAGGTAACATCCATTGTGCGTTTCATACCCTTTTCCTCGTATCTCTTTCCTCACCCGCCACCGGTACCTCTTCCATTCACCATCATTCCGATGCGTTGAATTGATTTTGCACTCCATGTGTTAAAAATTTCTTGATGTCTTCGTATAACAACGGCGTTTTTTGATTATTTACGAGATTCAGAAATGCAGGGTAAGCCCACGCACCACTGACCGGCAGCCCTTTTTCTCACGTCCCCCCACCCCAAAAATCTCCCCATATCCCCGTCCGATTCCCCCCTCCCGAAAATCCGTGCCCATATACGCCCCCATTTGCCAAAATACGCCCAAATTGAGCCCCATATAATGCCCATTGGCAGGCCGTAGAAGCCCCAAAAACGGCCACTTTTTTCACCATCAACCGAAAACCCATCCGGGCCCGAAAACCGCCCTCAAAACGCTTCTATGAGATCATTTTATTTCGTCCGATTGCGAAAATAAGGCTGATTTGGGCTCGTTTTTAAACGGAGCCCGATACGGGCTTCTTTTTGATCTGCCAAGGGCCAATCGGGGCTCAATCCGGGCCCGGATTGGATGAGGTCATAGGGGAGGACCTGCGGGAAAAACATCTGGGGACTGGGGTGCGGAGATCGGCAGCGGAGACCGGGCCTGCTGCCCGTAATCACCGGGAAAATTTCCGCCATTCCCCGGGAGCTCCGGCCCATGCGGGCAGAAGGGCGCGGAGCCCCGTTTGAGCGTCAGGCCATGATATCCTGAAAAATCCGGTCAAAATCAAGGTCATCTCCCGGACTTTCTAAAAAAAGTCCGGCAAAGTCATCAATCTTTCCGGAAAAAATTCACTAATGCTACTGGACTTTCTAAAAAAAGTCCGGCAAAGTCATCGGACTTTTTGAAAATAGTTCACTAACATTACCGGACTTTTCTAAAATTGTCCTGCAAGGTTCCCGGACTTTCCGGGAAAAAACCCACACCTGAACCCCACCAGTCAGTTTCACCCCCCGCGCCCGGGGCTTCATATACCGTCCTGCCGCACTCCTCATCACACAACGCCAGTGCCCGGGCTGCACACGCCGGCCCGGGAGGACTTTTCATGAACGCACCGCAGGCATCCACCGCACGCACCGCCCCCGGACCGCAGGAGACTCCCCTCACCCTGCTCAGGAAACACTGGGGTTATCCTGCCTTCCGCCCGCACCAGGAAACGATCATCGCATCGGTCCTTGCAGGAAACGATACGCTCGCGATCATGGCAACCGGGGGCGGGAAGTCGCTCTGCTACCAGCTGCCGGCCCTGTACCTCGGCGGCCTCACCGTGGTCATTTCGCCGCTCATCGCGCTCATGAAAGACCAGGTGGACGACCTCAACGCCCGGGGGATCATGGCCGCCGCCTGCAACAGTTCGCTCGACTCCCGGGAGCGCACCCGGATCGAGGCGGAGATGAAGGCGGGCCGGCTCCACCTCCTGTTTGTCTCGCCGGAGAAATGCATGCAGGCCGGTTTTCTTGACACCCTTGCAGCAGCCCCGGTCCGGCTGATCGCAATCGACGAAGCGCACTGCATCTCGGAATGGGGCCACAACTTCCGGCCCGAGTACCGGGAACTTGCCCGGTTCAGGAAACTGTTCCCCACCGCTCCGGTGATCGCCCTTACCGCGACCGCGATCCCGGAAGTGCGGAAAGATATCTGCCAGCAGCTCGGCCTCGTGCATGTCAGGGAGTTCGTGGGCAGTTTCAACCGGGAGAACCTGACGTACCGGGTGGTCCCGAAGAAGAACCCGCTGGTCATGCTCGCCGATTTCCTCTGCCGGCACAGGAACGAGTCTGGCATCGTCTACTGCATGAGCAAGAAAGAGACAGAAGAGATCGCATACGAACTCCGGAAAAAAGGCTTTAAGGCGCTCGCCTACCATGCCGGGCTTCCCCGGCCGGTGAGAGCAGATGTGCAGGACGCGTTCCTCAAGAACGCTGCGCATATTATCTGCGCCACCGTCGCGTTCGGCATGGGGATCGACAAGCCGGACGTCCGCTTCGTGATCCACTACGATCTGCCAAAGACGGTCGAGTCCTACTACCAGGAGACCGGGCGGGCCGGCCGTGACGGGAAGCCAGCCGAATGCCTCCTCTTTTACAGCAGGGGGGATTATGCCCGGGTCAGGTCCATGCTCGAACACGACGAGGGTGGCGAGCGCTCGGTCCGGATCGCACTCAAAAAACTCCATGACGTGACCGGGTACTGCGAGACGACCGGCTGCCGGCGCGCCTTCCTGCTCTCATATTTTGGCGAAACCCCCAAAGCAGGGAACTGCGGGTCGTGCGATAACTGCGATCATCCTGCCGCATTCATCGACGGCACGGAACCGGCGCGCCTGATCGCCTTGTGCGTCCGGCAGCTGCCGTCCCACTTCGGGATCGAACTTGTCACCGACGTCCTGCGGGGGAAAAAATCGGCGAAGATCGAATCATACCATTTCGACCGGCTGCCCGCGTATGCAACCGGGAAGCAGTACTCAAAGGAGGAGTACCGGGCCTGGATCAATGACATGGTCAGCCAGGGTTTTCTCGCAAGAACCGGTGACAAATACCCGGTCATTGCCCTTGCAGCGAAAAGCAGCGGGCTGCTTGCCGGGACATGCCGTGTCCGGCTCCCGGCACCCGGGCGTGATGCAGCGTCATTTCCCCTGTCAACAGATCCGGAGACCAGTGAGGTTGTCGATGGGGATGCCCGTGAAACGGAAGCGGAACTTTTTCTGCGGCTCAAATCTGTCAGGCTGGCCATTGCCAGGGAGAGCCGGGTGCCCCCGTATGTCGTGTTCGCAGACCGGAGCCTGCGGGAGATGGCCCGCATCCGCCCCTGCGACCGGGCGCAATTCGCAACGATTCCGGGGGTCGGTAGTGTCAGGCAGGAGAAATACGGCCCGGTCTTCATCGACGCGATCAAGGCGTATTGCAGCGAACCGGCCGACTGACCATTCATTACCCCATTCCCAACGCTTAATGAGCCTGCACCCGGATACTCTTTTGGATTCATGATCGATACCGCGAGCCTCCCCGAAAACCCCGGCTGCTACCTCTACTCCGATGAAGCAGGGACGATCATCTATGTCGGGAAGGCAAAGAACCTCAAAAAGAGGGTGTCGAGCTATTTCAAGAAAAAAGACCATGACGCGAAGACCCGGAGCCTGGTCGCCCGCATCGCCTCGGTCGATGTCGTGGTCACGGATACCGAGACCGAGGCCTTCCTCCTTGAAAATACCCTCATAAAAAAACACCAGCCGAAATACAATATCGATTTGAAGGACGCAAAACGCTACGCGTGGATCGAGCTGACCCGCGATGAGTTCCCGAGGCTCGTAATCGCCCGCCGGGCGTCGGGCGACGGGACGTTCTTCGGGCCGTTTGTCTCTGCGGCCGAGCGCGACCATGTGCTCAAGGTGGCAAAAAAGGTGTTTCACCTGCGGACCTGCAAAAAACTCCCGAAGCGCCCCTGCCTCCGGCGCCACATGCAGTCCTGCAGCGCCCCCTGCACCGGCACCGTGAGCCCTGCGGAGTACGGGGAGAACGTAAAAAAAGCCGCCCTGCTCCTCAAAGGGAAATCCCACGAACTTCTCGACGAGCTCCGGCAGGAGATGGCCGCATGTTCGGCGGCAGAGGAGTACGAACGGGCGCTCGTGCTCAGGAACGAGATTGCGGCCATCGGGCACCTTGCCGACCGGCAGCACGTGGAGCGCCGGCGGGAGTACGACCAGGACGTGATCGCGTACCAGGTGACCGGAGGGAAGGTCTACCTCACCGCGTTCAACGTCGAGCGCGGGTCGCTTTCGAACAAGCAGGAGTTCACGTTCGATGCCGGCGAAGACTTCTTCGAGGAGTTCCTGGTCCAGTATTACTCGGAGCGCGAACCGCCGGCAGAACTGATCCTCGAACACGAAACAGGTCCTGCGCTCGCGGAGTTCCTCTCGCTCAAAAAGGGAAAACATGTCGATGTCATCGTTCCGCAGCGGGGGGAGAAACGGCAGCTGCTCGACCTCGCAAAAAAGAACCTCGAGATCGCATTCTTCCGCGACACGCTCAAGGGCGCCGAGCTTGGCACCGCCCTCCGCATGGCACCTCCCCCCTCCGTGATCGAGTGCTTCGATATCTCGCACCTCTCCGGCACCGCGATGGTCGGCTCAATGGTGCAGTTCCGGGACGGCAGGCCCGACAAGAGCAATTACCGGCGCTTTAAGATCAGGACGGTTGAAGGGATAGACGATTTCGCATCCATCGCAGAAGTGGTAAAACGGCGGTACAAACGGCTCACGGATGAAAACGCACCCTTCCCGGACCTCGTCATCGTCGATGGCGGCAGGGGCCAGCTCTCGGCAGCCCGCGAAGCGCTTGCCTCCCTCGGCGCCGAGGAACAGCCGGTCATTGCAATCGCAAAACGGGAAGAGGAGATCTACCTCCCCGGGGAGGCGCTCCCGCTGCGGCTCGACAAAAAAAGCATCGCACTCCGGTACATCGAGGAGATCCGGGACGAGGCACACCGGTTTGCAATCGCCTACCACCGCCTGCTCAGGAAAAAGAAGGCACTGACCTGATCCGCATTGTACATCCCTGACCGTGACATGCCAGTAGTCAAAAGTATTTATGCTTGGCAATATACTATTGACCTAGAGACTAACGGAGGAAATCATGCCAGACTTTTTCAACCCATTCAGTGGCACTGTTCCGGACCGCAAGCTGACCCACGATGAACTCCTGAGAGCATTACGGCTCGATATTGCCGGGGAGCTCGAAGCGATCCACGGGTACATGGCCCATGCGGATGCGACCGACAACGCGCTCGCAAAGGCCGTGCTCACGGATATCGCAAACGAAGAGCGGGTCCATGCCGGCGAACTCATCCGGCTCCTTGGGATACTGACCGACGGGGAGGAGGACGGGTTCCTCAGGCAGGGAACGCTCGAAGTGGATACGCTTGCGGCCAAGCTCGCCGCCCCGGCACCGGCAACAGCGGCAGTTAAGGACGAACCGACCATTGGATCACTCAGGACAACAGGAGCATAAACCATGGCAAATTCATATCTCGGACGAGATGAGGCACCTATCGAAGCAGCGACGTGGAAACTGGTTGACGACACGATGGTTCAGGCAGCAAAGAGCCAGATCGCCGGTCGCCGGATCCTTTCCCTGGAAGGCCCGTACGGGTTCGGTCTCAAGTCGATCCCGATGGGCGACTATGCAGTCGAGGACGGGATCATCGGGAGCACGGCGATCCCCCTCACGATGATCAGGACCGAATTTTCCCTCGCGAAGCGCGATCTCGCGGCATACGAACGCGACCACCTCATCCTTGACACGACGCCGGTAGCGTGTGCGGCGATGGACGCGGCCGCAAAAGAGGACCGGATCATATTCTCGGGCCTCCCGGGCATCCCGGGGCTGCTCAACGCGGAAGGGGCAGGCTCGCTCACCCTCACGAAGTGGGATAAGATCGGCACGGCCGCAGACCAGATCATCGACGCGGTCACAAAACTCGATGCAGCCGGGTTCCACGGCCCCTACAGCATGGCCCTCGCCCCGGCCCAGTACAACCTCCTCCTGCGCCGGTACCCGCAGGGAGACGGGACCGAACTCGACCACATCCGGTCGATCGTCACCGATGGCGTGGTCAAGGCCCCGGCACTCAAGAAAGGCGGCGTGCTGCTCGCATCGGGCAGCCAGTACGCATCTCTTGCCATCGGGCAGGACATGGTCACCGCGTACAACGGGCCGGTCGGGGATCTCCTCGAATTCCAGATCTACGAGAGCCTGGCGCTCCTCGTCCGTGCCCCAGAATCGATCCTCGTGCTGAAGTAACCACCACCCTTTTTTGGGGAAGTCCTTCTGTGGAGAAACTGTCCATGTATACCCGAAAATACTGTTGTGGCATAGCGGTCCTTCTTCTCGTGATCGTGCTTGCCGCAGCTGCCGGCTGCCTCAGCACCGCGACCGTGCAGGACAGTTCGTCCGGTTCGCTCCACACCCATTACCAGTACCAGGATTCGTGGTCGCCGGAATACGGCTGCTACACCGACCTCGCCGGGTACGTGTACAACGCGGGAAACGTCTCCACGGACAACCTGAGGCTGGACTTCAACCTCATAAACACCGGGACCGGCACGATCCGGGATTCACGGTCCGTCTTTATCGGGAGCATCGGGCCGGGAGCGACCCAGACGTACGAGACGATCCTTGACGGGGAGTGCTCGCAGGACTACCGGGTCGCCTTTGCCTTTGAGAACCAGTAACCGGGTGGCCGGCAGTTTTTCCCGGTCGATGCGACATATCTCCTAATCCTGGTACTTCAGGGGATCTGCTGCACCGGCCTGTTCGAACGCCTCGAGCCGCTCGGTGCAGGCGCCGCACTTCCCGCAGGAGAGTTCCTCTCCTTTGTAGCACGACCAGGTATCCGCATAATTGACCCCGAGCTCAAGGCCTTTTTTAACAATATCCCCTTTACTCATCCAGAGGTAGGGCGCATGGAGCACGAGGTCGTTCCAGTCACAGAGGTGAAGTGCGGTCGCCATGGCGCTCACGAACGCCGGCCGGCAGTCCGGGTAGATCGCATGGTCCCCCGCGTGCGCCGCGTAGAAGAGGTGCGGGGCACCGGTGCCGATGGCGTAGGAGGCAGCAAGGCTTAAAAAAACCATGTTCCGGTTCGGGACGACTGTCTGTTTCATCGTCTCCTCTGCATAATTGCCTTCGGGTACGTCCCACGAAGCCCGGGTCAGGCTGGACGGGGCAAGATCGTTTAAAACAGGTACCCCGACAAGTTTATGGGGGATATGCAGTTTTGCGCAGGTCTTTTCTGCGCACCGGATCTCCTTTTTATGCCTCTGGCAGTAATCGAAGGTGAGCGCACTGACCTCGTATCCCTCGTGGATCATGTCGTAGAGCAGGGTGGTGCTGTCCATCCCGCCGGAAAAAATGAGTGCCGCTTTCATACGGGTATTCTCCCGAACAGTATACCAGATATTATCCGGCACCTATATCAAGAAAACCCCGGGTTGCGCCCGTGATATACTGGCAGCCGGCCCGGGCCGTAAGGCACAAAAAAGGATACGTGCCCGGAAGATGGGGGCACCATGCCGGCGCCTTCAGGGACGTGCTTTCGTATCCGTAAGCCGTGCCGGCATGCCATCATTACGGGACCGGGCGATCCTCTCTTTTTGTCATCGGCGATCAAATGGTGGAATCGAGATCGTTGAGCAGTTTCTTGATGTCGATCCAGATGATCAGTTCGTTGATCTCCTTGTCCTTGACCTTGATTTTGCGTTTGATGATCCCTATGATCGCCGTGTCCTCGTGGCTGATCGACGCGGACGTGTGATCCACCTGGTTATCGTCGAAGGTGGAGACCGAGGTCACGTCGTCGACGAGGATCCCGATCTTGGATTTGGTGATCTTGTCGTCGAGGACGATGATCCGCGAGGCTTCAAGCGATTTCGTGCTCGCATCGGTGATGTTCAGCCGGTGCTTGAGGTCGACGATCATCGTGATCTCGCCCCGCAGGTCGATAATCCCGCGGACATAGGGCTGGACGTTGGGAAGTTTTGTGATCGTCGTATACTCGACCACTTCCTTGACGTCAAAGAGGTCGATGGCGAAATGCTCGTTCCCGAGCACAAACTCCACAACCTGTATCGTGCCCAGGTCGCCCTGGGCAGCGGCGGAGTTATTTGCCGTCGCAACGGGTTCGCTCGCCTTTACAGACATGGGCAGCTCCCCCGTTAATCCACCTTGAACCGGCGGTTTGCTTCCGTAGCCTCGACTGCAACATCGTTGACCACCTGGATCATTCTCGTGATCTCGTCAAGCGCTGCGGCAGACTCCTCGGTCGCTGCGGCTGCATCACCGGCCTCTTTTGCGGTCCGTTCGATGATACTTCCGACCTCGTGAACGCTTGCGGTGATCTCCTCGGTGGTTGCGGCCTGCTCTTCTGTAGCTGCGGCAACTTCCGAGGCGCTGTTTGCCACGGTCTCGGCCGCGATCTGGATCTTCCTGAATGCAGCAAGCGCTTCGCCTGATGCAATGACCCCTTTGTTTACCAGTTCCTTAGAGGCATCCATGGCCTCGGTCGCTTTCCTGGTGGCCGTGTTGAGCTGGGTGATCATGTCCTCGATCTTCTCGGCGCTGGAGCGTGATTCCTGCGCAAGGGACTTTACCTCGGATGCAACGACCGCAAAACCCCTGCCGTGTTCGCCGGCCCGTGCGGCCTCGATCGCCGCATTCAGGGCGAGCAGGTTGGTCTGGTTGGCGAGGTCGCGGATGAGCACGATGATCTTGCTGATGTCGGCCATCTGTTTCTCGATCTCTTTTACGATCCCGTGCACGTTCGTCGTTGCAGTAGTGATCTCGGTCATGTCCTTGTTGACCGTGTCCGCAAGGATCGCGCCTTCCTTTGCAGAATCGTTCGCGCTCTTTGCCTGCGTGGAGACGCTCTCCATGCTCGAGGTAATTTCCTCGACGGCCGCGCTCATGTCCTGCATGGCCTTGGACATCTGGTCGACGCCTTCAGCCGCTTTCTGGGCGTTCTCGCTGACGACACCGGCATTCTTTGCAATCTGGTTCACGCCTTTCGACGCGTCTTCGATGCTCCGGTTCGCGTTGTCGGCCGTTGTGGTCAGGTTCTGCATATGCTTGTTGACATCGCCGATGTTCTTTTCCAGGGAAATGACAATCCCCCGCACCGCATCGCGGAGCTTGATGATCTGTTCGTAGGTCTCCTTTGTGTCCTCATCCGGTTTCGTGATCTCGTGCCTTACCGTCAGATCCCCTGCAGCCATCTTTCCATAGACCACGCTCAGTTCGGCGACCTCTTTCTCCATGTACTGCTGGACTTTGACGTGCACGGAAATCTCGTTGTAGGTCACATACACGTACCTGACTTCCCCTTTCTCGTTGAGGAGGGGCATATTTGTCCGTACCACGACATGGACGCCGGAAGGCGTCTCCATCGTGCTCCTCCCGAGAGTCGTCCTCTTTGTGCTGATCGCTTCCGGTACCGATTCCCCGGTATTCTCGAGATACTTGATCATCCGCTGGTCCCTGAAATCCGAGAACTTGATCGCGAGCAGCCGGTCCTTGGAATAACCGACCATTTTGCAGAAGGCATCGTTTACGATGAGGATCTTCTGATTTGCATCCACTACCGTTTGTGCGAGAGGGTTCCTCTCAAACATTTCCGTTAAATCCTGTAATTCAACCATTTTCATCACCCGAGTCTTACCACGGTTTCTTTCCATACTTCATTCATGATCTGCCCGAGCCCGGTGTACATCGCGGACAACCCGCAGATGACACCCTCGATACCGGCGATTACCAGGATCGTGTTGTTCCCGAGGGCGTTACCTGCAATCAGCAGGAGGAAGAGCAGCACCAGTGTGCCGAACACGACCTGCATTGCCTTTGACAGCCTGAACGTGATCAGGAACATCCCGAGCGAGAACAAGCCCCATATACCAAGGAAACAGACGAGTCCTTCTTTTCCGAGCGCCGGACCCCACCCCCACAAGGGCATGAGGATCAAAAACACCAGTGATATCCAGAAAAAGCCGTACGAGATAAACGCCGTCATCCCGAACGTGTTGTTCTTCTTCCATTCCATGATGCCTGCGATGATCTGGGCAAGACCCCCGTAGAAGATCCCCATGGAAAAGACCACGGAGCCCAGGGCAAATATCCCTGCATTGCTCATGTTCAGGATAATAGTCGTCAGGCCGAACGCCAGCAGGCCGAGAGCTCCCGGATTTGCGGTCGAATCCGATATCCGGATCTCATTCTTAAAGACTGAATCTACCTTTACATCCATGTTAATTACCACCCATTCTGAATTTCCCTGATTTTGTCCATACCCGATGCATGCAGGATCCCGTACAGCAGCCGGACCCTTCCCACCGTGATCGTGCAGGAGGGATAGGCATATGCGCATTCCATATACGATACCCCGTCATCCCGGGAGAGACTGTCAGTAATCATCTGCTGATACCTCCGCAGGGGATGCACCCAATGTCCGCATGGCAAAATAACGGTCAAGTTTTTCCGAGAGTTCCTGCAGGAGCCTGATGTTCTCCCTCAGACCATCATGTTCAACCGCAGTAGCCGGATGAATCTGGCCTGCATTCATTGCATATCTCGCACGTTCCATCAAACCATCATCTCTTTTACTGCATTTCAAGCAGGGCCTGTTTTGCCATGCTATTGGTAATGCAATTGTTATCTGTGCAAAAATTAATTTATAAATATACTTAATTGCCTTGCAGATTAGCATGGCAAAAGAATATTTTTTAAAGGATTATGACCGACACTATACCAACAGAAGCAGACCATGGAAGAGTACCTGGAAGAGATATCACGGATCAGGGACGAACTTGAGAAGCACCCGGAAGGGTTGAGCATCACCGATATAGCGGGTCTGCTCGGCATAAACCGGAATTCGGTAGCAAAATACATGGACATCCTGCAGGTCCAGGGAGCAGTTGACGGGCGAAAGCGGGGAACCTCGAAGGTCTATTATATATCCCACCGCATGTCTGCGGATTCCCTCAGGAAGGTCTGCAGCCAGCCGTTTGTCACGCTCGACCAGGACGGCCTGGTGACCGATAATAACCAGCAGTTTTCACTCCTGACGGGCATCTCACCGGAACAGCTGCCCGGTCTGCCGTTTGACAAACTTCCGTTAAGGTCGCTCGAAGGCGGGACTGCCCAGCAGATCTTCAGGACGGCGCTCAAAGGCCTGGAGCAGCGGGTGCATGCACAGGTCGCTCTTGGCAGTGAAGAGCACCCGGTTAACCTGTTCCTTGTACCGCTGGTCTTTTCGACCGGTAAGCCGGGGGTGGCGGTGATCGTGGACGATGAACGTACAGGGAATGCTTCTCCACCGGCTGCCGCTCTTCCCGAATTCCGGGTGATCCTTGATAACCAGGTGGAATATGCCGTACGGTACAGCCCGGAGGGAATTATCCAGTACGTCAATGAACCCTATTGCCGCGCAATATCGAGATCGCGGGAAGAGATGATCGGGAGGCCGTTCAAGCACCTTGTATCAGCGGACGATGCAGAGCGGGTCCGCATGAACCGCACCCGGTTAAGCCCCCGGTATCCGGCCGGCATGATTGAGTTCCGGGCGATTATGGCAAACGGGGAGGCACGGTGGCAGCGATGGTGGGATCGTGCCCTGTTCGATGACCGCGACCAGCTGACCGGGTATTTTTCCTGCGGGCTCGATATCACGGAAGAGGTCCTGGTACGGACAAAACTCAAAAAAACGCAGGACATGCTCGAAGAGACCATCGTAACCCGCACAAACGAGCTCCGTGAGATCAACCGGCAGCTGTACGACGAAATGACCCGCAGGGAAACTATGGAACAGCAGCTGCTCCTGACCCAGTTTGCCATGGACAATGCAGCAGATATGGTGTTCTGGGTAAATCGCAATGCCCGGGTGGATTATGCGAACAAGGCCGCAGTGACCGGTGTGGGATACACTGCCGGGGAAATGCCTGATCTCGCGCTGGGGGATGTCGTCCCCGTACCGGCCACGGAGACCTGGGGCGACACCTGGGAACACCTCAAACGCGAGGGAACCATCACCCGGCAAACGGTCATGATCAGGAAGGACGGAACAAAGATGCCTGTCGAAATGGTCCTCAGGTACCTGGAATACCACAATAATGAATTTGTCTGTTGTTTCTGCCGGGATATCTCAGAGAGGACCCGGATGGAGCGCACGCTTCACCTGGCCAATAAAAAACTCAATGTGCTCACGAGCCTCACCCGCCACGATATCCAGAATAAGGTTACTGTCCTTTTGGGGTACCTGGGAAGGGCGCGGAAAAGGGAGAAGGATCCGGTTGTCCTTGAATACCTCGAACGCCAGGAGCATGCGGCCAATGCCATACGGGACGAGATTACCATCACCCGGGATTTCAAGGATCTGGGTGCCGATCCCCCCGAATGGCTGAACATCAGGAATGTTGTTGCGGCGGCCGTGACGCGGTACAGCGACACCCCGGCAAGGTTTTCTGTCGATCTGCCGGATCTTTGCGTGTACGCGGATCGCCAGATGGAACGCGTGTTTTCCCGGTTGTTCGAAAATGCTGTCAATGCCAGACACCCTCCCCAGGCCATCCATGTATTTTTACGGGCAGAAAAGGAACGGAGGGTGGTCGCCGTGGAATATGACGGCCCCGGCATCAGGCCGGAGGACAAGGAAAGGATCTTTGATGGGGGAGGGGAGGCATATGGCCAGCGGGGTCTTTTTATCCTCAGGGAAATCCTGTCGCTGACCGATATCACCCTTGCAGAGACCGGAGAGTACGGGAATACTATACGGTTTGAGATTGGCATACCTCCTGTTTCCTATCGCCAGAACTCCGGCAATGGGGCCTGAACCGCAGGTTTTCGTGCATATTCGTGCCCGGGCCCTGTCCCGGCAGACCCGATTCATGGATATTACCATTTTAAATATCAAAACCGGCAATTTCTGAACAGGTTAATGACCAGAATTCTCATTGTCGACGATGATGCGGATATCCTGGAACTTCTGCGTCTTGAATTCGAAGACGATCCGGGATGCACGGCCGATACCACCACGAGTGTTGCAGACGCACTGGCAATGGCACGGCAACACCCGTACGATGCTATCATCACAGACTGGCGCATGCCGGTGATGAACGGCACGATGTTTGTGGGCGCACTGCGCGGGCAGGGGTGCACCTCGCATATTATCATCTACAGCGGGAAGGAACTGGATCGGGAGATGCAGAAAGTCTTCGATGCCGGCGCCAACGAATATGTCGGCCGCAGGGGAAACCCTGAACGCGAGTTCGATGAATTAAAGGATCACATCAGGAAGTTACCTGTCCCGGCACAAAACCCTGCGGAATAATATCCTGCATACCGGGCACACTTACCTTCAAGGGATAAAAACCGGCCCTTTTCCCATTGTATTACCCTGCAATTTTATTAAAAATTAACAATAGCGGGCACGGGCGGCCTGTCCCGGAAACCATCTTTTTTTTATTGGCGGTGCCAATCCGGGTACAGGTGCCTGCAAGGGTACCCTGACGGTAAAAAGGGAACCGGGAAAATGCTTTTTAAAGGAATGAACGTATGGCTTCTTTGGTAACTGCCAGGTTTCAGGAATGGTCCAGGGGACCTGATCCCCGCCAGAGCCTTATCCCGGTTTTCGAGCATATCCGTGATATCCCGTACTCTCTCGCAGTACCCATGACCGATCCGGCAACTGCGCCGGAGCGGATCCTTGAATTGGGTAAAGGGTCCTGCGGACCGAAACATTACCTGCTGGCAGAGATGTACCGGAGACTGGGATTTGATGTGGTCTATGCGACGTTTCCTTTTCTCTGGGACGACCCGGATCTCCAGTACCCCCCGGAACTCCGCCGGCTGGCGACCGGCCTTCCCGTTTCCTGCCACCTTGCCTGCCGGGTGAAGATCGAGAACCGCTGGGTGCTCGTGGATGCCACGTGGGACCGGCCCCTGAAACGGGCGGGATTTCCTGTTAACACAGATTGGGACGGGCGATCAGATACGCGGTGTGCAGTAAAACCGTTGCGGCCTGCGGCCAGCGCCGGTTTTTATCGTACTGCGGCAGCCGGGCCCCGCGAGTGCGATCGCAAACCTGAATTCGGGCATCCTGGCGGTGAAAAGGATCACGAGAATGCCATGGAATGCGTACGGTCCTGCCATGAGAAGACTGCAAAGCAGACTCGGGATATGCGTGAACCAATTCACCAGTTCCACCGCGAGTTCGAGGCCTGGCTGGTGAGCGTACGGGGATAAGGTTAAAGAGAGAAACGATTTGGACCTGAACAGGAGGGCGCCCCGGCCGGGCGTTGACTATTCTGCCTTTTTAAATAAGTCATGATCAACCGTGTGTTGTTTAAAAAAGCCACAGAAACAGGATCGTGACGTGTGCCCGGGGGTAATTTCCCCGGCCGGGTTATGGTATCGACAGGCTTTGCACGGATGGCTGCGCCAGCTCAATCGTTGCCGGTGCACCTTCACCGGATTATAACGATCCCTGGGACCGCCGATATTCTCCGGCTTACAGGCCCTGCCCTATAATAACCGGTGAATGCGAAAAAAGCGCACCTAAAAAGCATATCACTACAGACAACGAAAACAGATCCGGAGAGTGACGCATATATGGCCGGCCCGTACCTGAAAAGCGGTGAGTCCATCATCCTGACAACGGACCGGGTGATGATCGACGATGCCGAGTTCGATCTGATCCTTACCAGCCAGCGCCTTGCCCTTGTCGACAGCGACCATTCCGGCGACCAGCCGCAGGTGGTCCCGTTTGCCACCATCCTGTCCGTAAAGGGGGGAACGACCCCTGCACGCGAGCCGTTCATCACCCTTACGGTCATCGACCCGATCGGTCTTGAAGATTCAAGGACCATCGACCTGATCTTTTCCGAGCGCCCCTCTGAAGACCGGGCCGCGGAATGCGATCTCTGGGTAAAGAAACTGATCGAACATATCGTCTCCGTCCGTCAGGAACCCCCGCCTGCCGTACAGCATCAGGTCCCGGTAACATCCCGGGGCATGCACCCTACTGTACGACGTTTTGAAGCTCCCGAGGTGCCGCGGCCCCATTCACAGGTAACCCGCAAAAGCCCGCGGCCATCTGAGGAACTGCTCGCCGCGATACAGGAAACGGCAGGGGAGACACCGGACAACCTGCCTGAAGCGCCGGCCCTGATAGACCAGACCTTCCCCGAAGAGGGAGGGTATCCTGATAGAGGCACCCCGTCACCTGCTCCCGCAGGTGAAAAGGAAGGCACTTCCCCGGTACCTGATGAGCCGGTGACCGGGTCCGGATCGCCCGCAGGGAGTGCCTGGGTCATCAGCCCCCCCGCCCCGGGACAGGAACGCCCGGATGCCACCCTCCGTGACGAAGACCTGGCAAAAACTGACGAAAAGACCGGTCCGGCAGTCATCCCGGCAGCACCGTCCGATGAGCTGGTGCCGAAGGTATCCGGTGGAGTGCAGAAAGACACCGTTCCGGTCCAGCAGGACGGTGTCACGGGCGGGAGCGCGACGCAGGCCCAAAAAGAAGAACCGGCACCCGCCAGGCCGAAAGCCCGTGCCAGAAAACCGGCCAAAAAGATGAAAAAAACCACTCCGGCACCCGCTGCAACGGTACAGCCGGAACGTTCGCCCGGATACGCGTACCCGGCATTACCAGACATCGATGACCGTGGAGACGTATGGGAGGAGGAGCCGGCCCGGCTGCCGGTTGACAAGCCGGCGCAGGCCGGCATTCCGGGAATGTCCCCTTCCGGCAGCCGGGAACCCGTCGGGTTACCCGACAGTGTCGTGTTCCCGGTAATTTCCGCTCCCGTTCCCGATACAATACCGGCAACACCACCGGAGAAGAAAACCCCGGCAGTCCAGGCCCCCGCCGGGCACCCCCCGGCGCCGCAACCGGGAAAAATCCCTGTACAGGTCATGGCAGCGATCGGCATCGTGATTCTCATCATCGTATGCGCAGCAGCCATTACCCTCATGTACCCGGTGGGAACGGAAAACGGATCAGGTCACCCGGCCGCTATAACGCCGACCCCGACCCCCCTGCCAGCCGCAACAATAATATCGCAGGCTGCGGTTCCTGCCGAAGGAGTATGGGTGAAGGTAACGTATAACGGAACCTTTGTAGGAAGCTACGGGAACCCGGGAAACCTCAGGGAAGTAAGGGGAACCGGGGAACAGTTCTATGCGATAAAAAACAGTAACGACCTCGTTCAGGCCACATTCCGGAAACTGGATTATTCCGGGAACAACCTGACCGTAGAAGTATATAATAATGGCACCAGGGTTACGCAGGTCATCAAAAGCGCCCCGGGGGGATCGATCTCCCTCCTTGTCAATCCCGCCACCGGTAAACCCCCGTACATACCGGTCACTACCGCCGGTGCATAACGCCATTCGGATATTTCCCGTAGCAGACCGCCAGGTAATCAGTTCCGTTTTTTGCCTGTCCTCCCGGCAGCTTCACCGTTGAAATGCAGGCGGTCGTTCCGGTACCGGGGAAAATCCTGTATCGTATTCCATCGATAAAATTGTGGGATTAAAAAGGGCTGTCCGGCGCACGTCATCCCATAAACAGGCTGAGCACCCTGAATGCGATCCCGCCGATCCCGAGAGCGAGGACGACCTCGGTAACGGAGATCGCAAGCGACTTTCTCCACCCGAACTCTGAGGCGAGCACCAGAATGACCGAAATGCAGGGGATATAGAGCATGGAAACGAGTGCAATGACAATGAGCTGGACAGGAGTGAGGAAGGCCGCGAAGTTCGTCGACCCGAAGAGCACCGCGAGGGTGAGGATGGTGAGTTCTTTTCGCACGACACCGAAGATGAGGGTGATCCCGACGATCACGGGCAGGCCGAGCCAGAATACCGTGACAGGTGCGAGGAGGTTGTTGACCGGGTTGAGCAGGCCGACCGCGTAGAAGACCTGTATCGCCGCGCTTCCGACGATGTATGCGGGAAAGACAAACCAGATGAGCGATTTTGTCCGCGCCCACGTCTGTTTCAGGACGACAGAGGCCGAAGGGACGTGGTAGTCCGGCATCTCCATGATAAGGCCGACCGACTCGCCCGGGACGACCTTGTAGGCAATCCTCCCCACAAGGATGATCAGCACGATATCGAAAGCATAGAGCGCGAGCGCCCACCAGATGCTGACGAATTTACCGACGAGACCGAGGATGACGACCGTCCGGGCCGTACAGGGAATGAGGGTGACCAGGAACGCAGCGAGCAGTTTCTGCTTGGGGGACTCCATGATCCGGCAGGAAAAACAGGCCGGCACGTTGCACCCGTAGCCGAGGATGAGGGGAATAACGGCCTTGCCATGCAGCCCGAGCTTGTGCATACCCCGGTCGAGCATCACCGCGATGCGGGTAAGGTAGCCGGAGTCCTCCATCACGGCGAGGAGGAGGTAGAACGGCAGGACGAACGGGATGACCAGCGTGATTCCTGCGACGAGGCCCGAGAACGCGCCGTTCCAGAGTATACTGGTGACCGGGCCGGTGATGACCGGTTCGTAGGGTGCGATCTGCGAGAAGAAAGACTGGATGAGATCGGATATGCGGGCGCCGACGACAAAGGTCCATACGAGCAGCCCCCCTATCACGAGAAAGACCGTAAGGTACCCGAGAAACGGGTGAAGGGCGAGCCGGTCGAGCCGGTCGGTCAGGCTCTTTTTGTGCACGCCGTTCTCCGGGGCCCGCACGGTGATCACCTCGGCCGCGATCCGATCAGCGACGTTATACCGTTCCGCGCTCATTACGACGCAGACTGTTTCACCGTGGATCGCTTCGATCTCGACCGCGAGGCGGTCAGCCTTTTCGACGACGCCGGGGGCCTGATCCTTTACGATCTTCACCATCGCGGGGTCGCGTTCGATGAGCTTGATGGCAACAAACCGTACGGGGTAGGGGATCGTCAGCGGCTCAAGCAGGGGGACGAGTTTTTCGATCCGTTCCTCAATCTCTTTCCCGTACCGGAGAACCGGGGGTGTCGGGCGGCGCTGTGCGAGATCGAGGATCGCCTCGGTGAGGGGGGCGATGCCCTTGCCCCTGATCGCGACCGTGGGAACGACCGGGACACCGAGAAGCGCGGCAAGTTTTTCAGTGTCAATGGTGATCCCCTTCTTCTCCGCGAGGTCGATCTGGTTCACGGAGATGAGGAGCGGCGGGGCGAGTTCGAGGAGCTGGATGGTAAAGAAAAGATTGCGCTCCAGTGCTGACGCATCGATGACATTGACGACGGCGTCCGGGTGCTCCAGCGCGATATAGTCACGGGAGACCAGTTCCTCCATCGAGTATGTCGAGAAGGAGTAGATACCGGGCAGGTCGATCACCCGGATCCGGTGCCCCTTGTACTGGAGAAGGCCCTCCGCCCGTTCGACCGTCTTTCCCGGCCAGTTGCCGATGATCTGGTCGACGCCGGTAAGCTGGTTGAACGTCACGCTCTTGCCTACATTCGCATTGCCCGCAAGCGCGATGGTGTATTCAGCGTCTTTTATCTTTGTCTCGCCTTTGGGAGGGCTGGCCTTGCACCCTCCGCATCCGCTCATGGCTGCCCTGCCCGGGATGCATCGACAAAAATGTTCTCTGCAATGGAGTGGTCGATCGCCAGTTTTGTCCGGCGCACGAATACCTCGACGGGTCCGTTCATCGGAGCCTTGCGCGTGACCGAGACGGTGGTCCCGAGCGTCAGGCCGAGATCGGAAAGCCGCTGGACGACCCTGCAGTCGCCGCGGATGAACGCAATGGTCCCTTTCTCCTGGGGACCGAGATCCGTGATGGGGACGATGGCGGAGGCACGGATGTCTTCCGGGAGAGGGATGGCAGAACCGGTGATGGCATCGCAATCGCTGCAGCTTCCCACCCCTTTGGCACAGGGAGCGATAGGGCTTCCATGGGGGCAGCGCGCCGGGGCATTGAGCATCCGGCAGAGTGCGTTTTCGGTGTCTTCCGAAATTGTATGCTCCATCCGGCACGCCTCATCGTGCACTTTTGCCCGGTTGATGTGCAGGACGTCGGCAAGGAAGACTTCGAGGAGACGGTGGCGGCGCTTGATCGTCTCTGCAATCTTTTTCCCCTCACCGGTCAGGCTTGCGCCCCGGTACGGTTCGTAGTTCACCAGGTTCTTCTCTGCAAGGTTCTGGAGCGCTTCGGTCACACTTGCCGGCGCGACCTTGAGGCATTTGGCAATTGCCGTGGTCTTTGCGGCGCCTTCAGTGCCGGCAATGTCATAGATCGCTTCGAGATATTCTTCAACCTGTTCCTGTGCCATCTGATCAATAATTAGGATACCCTAAATAAAAATGGTTTCGGTCAACCTAAAGAATGCCTCCCCGGGCAGTGCCTGCCTTTTATCCAAAAACCATTTTTATTTACCGGATGAATAGTCGGCCGGTCTGCATGCCGGGGATGCAACAGAACGTACATTCAACGGGATATCCAGCATACCCTGCATGTATACCGGTGCTCTTTTTGGGGAGGGGCACTACCGGGCCGGCTGCATTTTCCCGGTATCCACGGAACTTTTGGCGTTTCCCGCTGGTACGGAGAAGAGTGCCTGCTTCTTTTGCGATCTGAAGATTTTTGAATCATGCATGCATTGGTAGGTACGGGAAGAACTATGGCAATTGACTGGTATAACGAATTTGTCGATACGAATTACGAGCCGGCAAAGGACGACCTTGTCTGTCTTTTTTACTTTGAACCGGCTGCAGGGATCACGGATAAAGAAGCCGCGGGCCGGATCGCATCCGAGAGTTCGACCGGCACCTGGACGACCCTCTTTACGATGCCCCCGCGGATGAAGAAACTGGAGGCGAAGGCGTTTTCGTTCGACAAGCACTTTGTCAAAGTCGCCTACCCGCTTGCACTCTGGGAAGAAGGAAACGCCGTGCAGCTGATGAGCGGGATTGCGGGGAATATCTTCGGGATGAAAGCCCTAAAAAACCTGCGCCTCATTGATGCCACGCTCCCCTCTGCATATGTCAATGGGTTCAAAGGGCCCCACTTCGGCATGGATGGGATACGGAAGATGATGAAGATCTACGGCCGACCCCTGACCGGTGCCGTACCAAAACCAAAGATCGGGTTTTCCGCAAAGGAGCACGCGGAGGTCGGTTACGAGACGTGGATGGGCGGCTTTGATTTTGTCAAGGATGATGAAAACCTCACTTCGACATCTTTCAACCGGTTCGAGGACCGCGTACAATATATGACAAAACTCCGGGACAAGGCCGAACGGGAGACCGGCGAGAGGAAGTCCGCGTTCCTGAATATCTCTGCCGACGTGGAAACCATGAAGAAGCGTGCCGACCTGCTCGCGGAGTATGGCTGGAACTACGCGATGATCGATGTGGTGGTTGCAGGAACGGCGAGCGTCATGACGATGCGGGACTACTGCTCTGACCTTGGCCTCGCGATCCACGCGCACCGGGCGTTCCATTCAGCCTTCGACCGGAACAAAAAACACGGTATGACGATGTACTTCCTCGCAAAGCTCATGCGTCTTGTCGGCGTCTCCCAGATACACACCGGTACAGCCGTCGGCAAACTGACCGGTACAAAGACCGAATCGATCCTTCTTGCCGACCTGCTGCGAAAGAAAAAGATAGCGGAGGTCCCGCACCAGTGCCTGGCCCAGGACTGGGGTTCGATCAAAGCGGCGTTTCCGGTCTCGTCGGGCGGACTGCACCCGGGCCTTGTCCCCGACGTGCTCGACATCTACGGCAGGGATCTCATCCTGCTCGTGTCGGGCGGCATCCACGGCCATCCGAAAGGGACCCGGGCCGGTGCCCGGGCGACCATGCAGGCGATCGAGGCCTGGCAGGAGGGCGTAACACTCGACGAGAAGGCAAAATCGTCGCAGGAACTTCGCGAAGCACTGAAGAAGTGGGGATACTACAAGCCAAAGTGACCGGTAAATCCCGGATACATGACATTCCTGCCTCATCAGGAATCCCTTTTTATATCCCCGTCCGTACTTCTAAGCACCGTGACAGAATTCCAGCTCGTCTCTTCCTTTCCCCCGGCCGGTTCGCAGCCGGAGGCTATAGCAAAACTCAACGACGGCCTGGCGGACAACATCCGGTTCCAGACGCTCCTGGGCGTCACCGGCTCCGGCAAGACGTTTACCATGGCAAACGTAATTGCGGCGGCAAAAAAGCCGACCCTTGTCATCGCGCACAACAAGACGCTTGCCGCCCAGCTCTACCAGGAGTTCTGTGATTTTTTCCCGAAAAACCGGGTCGAGTACTTCGTCTCGTACTACGATTACTACCAGCCCGAGTCCTATATCCCGGCAAAAGACCAGTATATCGAGAAGGACTCTGCCATCAACCCCAAGATCGAGATGCTCCGGCTCTCCGCCACCGCCTCCCTCTCGGGCCGGCGCGATGTCATCGTGGTCGCGTCGGTCTCCTGCATCTTCGGCCTTGGCAATCCCGAAAACTTCAGGAACCTCGGCTTTGACCTCGCGGTCGGCCAGAAGATCACAAGAAACGAGATCATGAGCCGGCTCCTCGATGTCCAGTTCGAAAGAAACGACATCGATCTTTCCCCGGGCCGGTTCCGGGTCAAGGGCGATACCATCGACGTCGTGCCGGGGTATTATAACGATATTATCCGGATCGAGCTCTTCGGCGACGAGATCGAGCGTATACGCGAGGTAGACAAGAATACCGGGGCAAAAAAAGAGGAGATGAAGTATTTCTATGTGTACCCCGCGCGCCACTTCGTCACTCCGGAGAGTGCACAGAAAGCCGCGATCGCCACGATAAAAGAGGAACTCGACGAAGTGCTCCCCACGCTGGGGCTGGTCGAGGCACACCGGCTCCGGCAGCGGACAAACTTCGATCTCGAGATGATCCAGGAGACGGGCTCCTGCAAAGGCATCGAGAACTATTCGCGACATTTTGACGGCAGGAAAGCCGGCGAAAAACCGTACTGCCTGCTCGATTACTTCCCGGATGATTTTCTTTTGATCATCGACGAGAGCCACCAGACTATCCCGCAGCTGCACGGGATGTACAACGGCGACCGTTCGAGGAAGGAGACCCTGGTCAGGTACGGTTTCCGGCTCCCGTCAGCGCTCGACAACCGGCCCCTGAAATTCCACGAGTTCGAGCAGTATATGCGGCAGGTCGTCTTTGTCTCGGCGACACCCGGCCCCTACGAACTCAGGCACTCGACACAGGTGGTCGAGCAGATCATCCGGCCAACCGGCCTCGTCGATCCGGCAGTCGAAGTCCGGCCAACCGAAGGGCAGGCGCCCGATGTGATAAGCGAGGTGAAAAAGACCATTGAACGTGGCGACCGGGTGCTGGTGACCACGCTCACCAAGAAACTTGCCGAGGAACTTTCCGAGTACCTCGCGGACCGGGGTATCCGCACCCGCTACCTCCACTCGGAGATCCAGACGCTGGAACGCACCGAGATCATCCGCGAACTGCGGCTCGGCAAATTCGACGTACTGGTGGGGATCAACCTCTTGCGCGAGGGCCTTGATATCCCCGAGGTCGGGTTTATCGGCATTCTCGACGCTGACAAGGAAGGATTCCTCAGGGACGCACGGAGCCTGATCCAGATCATCGGGAGAGCGGCGAGGAACGTGAACGCGAAGGTCGTACTCTATGCGGATTCCATGACCGATTCGATGAAGGCCGCGATCTCCGAGACAAAGCGCCGGCGGGAGATGCAGATCGCGTACAATACCAGCCACCATATCGTCCCGCAGACCATCATAAAGCCGGTAAAAGAGAAAGAAGTCGAGATCAAGGATACAAAACACGTCCCCAGGGCAGAGATCCCCAACGTCGTCATCGAGCTCGAAAAGAAGATGCGGGACGCAGCAGACAACCTCGACTTCGAACAGGCCATCGCACTCCGCGAACAGGTAAAAAAACTGACCGAGCGGCTGAAGCAGGGAGGAAAACACCCCGATCGCGACTGAACGGTTCTTCACCCGGACAGGAAAAAATCGCCGGACAGTCGGATTTATTGCACAGGCGCCGGAACACCGTCACACGATATGTTGGGGCATCATCCGGTGCCGGGGTCTCCCGGACATCCGTATTTTAGGGGATGCTCCGGGCGACACCGGGCATTGCCCCGGCTCACAGAGCGTTATTCGTGTCATACCAAAACACACTGGTTAAAAACTACAAAACGAACCTGGCTGCCGGCGGTTACACGGTTACCCGAAACCCCATTGGGCAAGCGTTGTGTGCGAGGGATCGACATCCTTCCAGCTCCAGCCAAGTGCCTCGATGATCCGGGAGATCGGCTGCTCGATGGTCTTTTCGAGCATCAGTTCCCAGTCGGGCACGAACTCCTTTGGCACCTGATCGGCATACTCGAAACAGAGCACATCGGTCTTGGGGTACTTCCCGGTCACGTTTTTAATATAGACACGCTTTGGCTTGCTTCCTTTGCCAAACTCCGTGTGCAGGTACTGGTTGGCGTACCGGGCGCCCCGCACCTGTGCATCGTCAGTCTCGTAATCATCGAGGGATTTGCCGATCCCGCCGGGTATACCTGCTTCATCAAGCGAAAACTTCCCGGCCCGGTACTGGGTGATAATCCCCCCAAGGTACGATTTAATGTCCGCATAGTCCGCCCCGGCAAGGATCATCTCCATGACCTTTGACTGGACGATTTTTGTGATCTGCGGGGTGTCGCTGCGCCGTATCTCGAAACCGACGATATCGATCTGGTCGGCATCTTTTCCCTCTTTCCAGACGAGGCGTCCCGCGTACCGCTTCTTCTTTCCCGCCTGGAAGAAACGGGCATAAATCTTTTCGAACTTGATCGAGAAATAATGGGTTTCTGCATTCAGCTCGCGCCGGGCGAAATCACCGTAACTCGCGTTAAGCTTCTTCTCAAGCATCCGGGCTGTTTCGATGGTTTGTTCCCGGTCGAGCGGGGGGATCTGCACCATGCAGGAATCCGTATCGCCATAGATTACCTTGTATCCTTCCTGCTCGATAACGCGCCGGGTATGCTCGATGATCGCCCGGCCCACGGAGGTGACCGCGGCACCGATCTCCCGGTCGAAGAGCCGGAACCGGGTATAACCCGAGACCCCGTAGTAGGTGTTCATGATCACTTTGAGCACGTTCTGCTGCATATCGTAGAGGAGGTACTGCGGCGAGCCGTAGGGGAAGGTGTTCCGCAGGTTTTTTCTCGCGTCCCGTTCCTTTAAGAGTTCCGAGAGGATGCTCCGGGTCAGCCCGTCAGGCTGTTTTCTGAACCGGATACCGTTCGGGGCCGTAAGTTCGCCGTCAGGGTCTTTTGTCTCCGGTGAGGCATTGATCGTCATCATCGCCATCGGGTAGAGCGATTTCAGGTCCAGGACCACCACGTTCTCCCGCACGCCTTTGCTCGGCTCAAAGACCGTTGCACCCTCGAATTCCTCGGCATTCGCAAAGCCTTTCGACGGGAGGACATACTTCCCGTGTGCCTTCCTCAGGATATAGACATCGATCACGCTCGAAGAATTCAGCGTCTTGTCCAGCGGGCAACCGACATAGCGGGCGATCTCGCGGTAAAAGCCGACAATGTTATCCTTTTTGTTGATCGCAACACAGAGCTCGACATCCTTGTAATTGTATTCGACCAGGAGCGCCGGTTGTTTCTTCCAGAGATCGGAGACCGTGCCGGTGTACCGCACCTTGCTCTCCCCTACTTCTTCCTGGGCAATTGCATCGAGACGGTAAGACTCCTTCTGGGTCGAATGCATCTTCTTGTAACCGGTAAGGAGATCGAAAAGCGCCCGGCCGCGAAGCGCGCTCCTCTCGGTCATGCCGGGGAGGCGGGCAAGCATGACCGGGGAGAGCCCCAGTTTCTCCATCCGGCCCATGATGTACGGCATGTCGAAATCGACAAAGTTCCACCCGGACAGGATATCGGGATCGCGCCGGGCGATATATGCGCCAAACGCTTTGAGCATAGACACTTCGTCGGCATAGGAACAGATCGTGTGGACGCCTTTACGGAAGCAGCCGTTTACGAGACCGCCGGCAGATTCTTTTTTGGAGATTTCAGCAGGCATTGTGCCGCCACCGAACAGGAAGGTAGTGTAATCGTTATCAAAAGAATCGTGGCAGGTAATGCAGATGATCGCATCCCGCTGGGTATCCGGGAAGCCCCGCTCGTCTTCGCACTCAATATCGATCATACAGACCCGGGCCGGTGCATCCACCTCGGCAGGCACCAGTTCATGGTAATCCACCGTTGTCGCGGGTACAGAGACGGCCCCGGTGAGCCCGCAGTCTATCATGAACCGGGTCGCAAAAGGTATATCGGCCTCGAAATGCCGGTACCGCTCCCTCGCTTCCCGCACGTCGCCCGGACGGACGGTATACAGCCGTTTGAGTTTCTCGCCCCGTATTGAGCGGTATATCGTGTCGGGTTCGATCGTCACCTGCGCAGGATACGCCTGGCCGACCTGCTCTTCAGGAACATAGAAGTACGGCAAAAAGCCGGTCACGTCGATCCTGTGCGCCAGGCCTCCCGGGTCCCGTCCGAAGACGTGAATAATCGGCCCTTCGGGCGTGTTGCTGTACTCCACCTGGTTGATGGCAATGGTCAGTGCGCCGGACTCCCCATAAGTGCGGGGAACCGTCAGCGTTTCTGAGGACCGCATGACCTGGGCAGGCATGATCTTATGGCACCACCGTGCGGCAGAGATCCCGGACAAATGCCCCGGCCTGTGCCATTCCTGCATCTTCCCAAGCATCGAGATCCCATTGGACGATATCATGGATACCGGCATGCCCGACCCGGACCGGCACGCCAAGCGAGCATTCGGAAATCCCATACTCCCCGTCAAGCACTGCAGAGCAGGGAACCGTATCCCGCGTATCGGCAAGAAGCATCCGTATGAGGGAGACGATATGGTATGCCGGTCCAAAGACCGTCCCGCCTTTGCCTTTGATCACTTCCATGCTGGCACCTTTGAGTTCATGGAGGATCTCCTTGCGCCGGTTGTCCGCGACCGGCCGGGGGAGCCGGGAAAAGACCGGCACCTGGTACTCCCCGTGTTCGCCAAGAACATATGCCGTGCCTTCCAGCTCCCGCTGCCGGAGGGCAAGGGTGAAGCGTGCACTGTCCAGCTGGCCGCCAAACCCGATGCATCGTTCCCGGGGAATACCGGTGAGATGGTGCAGGAGAAAATTATTCACATCCATCGGGTTTGTCACGGTAATAAGGAGACCGGAGAATCCGCGGAGAAGGCGGGCGCACTTCCGGGTCGCGGGAAGGTTTACCGCAAGAAGATCCGCCCGGGTCTTCACCGCCGGGGTCCGGGGACTGCCAGCCGCAAAGACGCAGATATCGGCATCGCGGATATCGCGGACATCGGTAGTGACCGTTACCGGGAGGCCGGTATGCCGGATATCGAGCACCTGCGCCCTGAGCAGTTTTCCAGCCTGATCGTACAGGACCAGCTCGTCCACGAGTCCCTGCGCGGCGGCAAGGAAGGCAACCTCTCCGCCGATCCTTCCGACACCCATCACTGCGAGCCGCACCATTTTCTTGTCCAGTACTAGGTATGCACCTCCTGAATTTAAGTGACTACCCACGGGCAGGAGGCCCGTTTTTAAAAAATGATGCTCTTTATAAGACATCACGTCCATCATGTGATGGATGGTCGTACTCAGGACGGGCCCGGTGACGGTCGGTGGCGTGGCGCTCGACAACCACCTTATCCTTGCCGCCGGGGTCCTCGGAACAACCGGGGCATCCCTGTCACGAATGCTTACCCTCGGTGCCGGAGGCGTGGTGACCAAGTCGATCGGCCCGCAGCCAAAGGACGGACATGCCGGCCCCTGTGTTGCCGTGCTTGACAACGGCATCTTAAATGCGATGGGGCTGCCGAACCCGTCCCGGGAATTTGCAGACGAACTCAAACCGCTTGAGAAAAAACCGGCAATCGTGAGCATCTTCGGTGGAAACCCGGGTGAATTTGCCGAAGTCGCCGGGTGGTTTAAAGGGAGGGCTGCCGGATTCGAGCTTAACCTCTCCTGTCCCCATGCGGAAGGCTACGGGGCGGCGATCGGTGTTGATCCCGCGCTCGTGGAGGCATGTACCCGGGCAGTACGTGCTCTGGGCATGCCTACATGGGTGAAGCTTACCCCCAACGTAACTGATATCGCCGCAATCGGTAAGGCGGCGGAACGGGGAGGAGCGACCGCGATCGTTGCCATCAACACGCTCAAAGCCATGCGCATCTCGACGGGAATGAGGCGCCCGGTACTCGGCAACCGTTTCGGCGGGCTCTCGGGAGATGTCATCTTCCCGGTCGCTGTCCGCTGTGTCTACGAGCTCTATGAAGCCTGTACCATTCCCATCATCGGGTGCGGAGGCGTCTCAACTGCCGACAATGTGATCGAGATGATGATGGCCGGCGCCCGGGCCGTCGAGATAGGCAGTGCGGTGCAGCGGGACATCGGGATCTTTGAGACAATAAAAAATGACCTGTACGCGAAAAATGGCATTGCACCAGAAGATATCGTGGGGTGCGCCCATGGGTGACCAGCTGCCAGTACAGGTTTCCATCACCGGGATCAAAAATGAGACGCCATCGGTAAAGACGTTCTTCTTTGACCGCGAGTTCTCCTTTGAGCCCGGGCAGTTTGTGATGGTATGGATCCCGGGAGTAGACGAGGTGCCCATGGCGCTCTCCTCGGCAAACGGGATCACTGTCCAGAACGTCGGAGACGCAACCGGCGCCCTGTTCGGTTGCACGGCGGGTGCAACGCTTGGGATCCGGGGGCCGTTCGGGAACGGCTTTACCCGGGGTGAGAAGATGCTGGCCATTGCCGGGGGCGTCGGGGCGGCTCCGCTCCTGCCACTCACCCGATCAGACTGCGTGATGACGATGCTCCTTGGCGCACGGACGGAGAAAGAACTCCTCTTTGTCGACCAGCTGGACGAAAGCACCGATGTCATAATCGCAACAGATGACGGGACGCTGGGACAGCACGGGTTTGTCACCGATCTCATGAAGGACCTCAGTCTTGCCACGTATGACCGGATCGCGGTCTGCGGCCCGGAGCCGATGATGAAGGCGGTGCTTGCAAAGACCGACAGCCTCGGGTTTGCATCAAGAACAGAATTTTCACTTCACCGGTACATGAAATGCGGTGTGGGTATCTGCGGCTCCTGCTGTATCGACCCGGATGGTCTCCGGGTCTGCAGAGATGGACCGGTCTTTTCCGGCGATCTCCTCAAAAAAAGCGAGTTCGGGCACTACCTGCGGGATGCAAGCGGCAGGAAGAAAAATATCTGAAACGGGAACCGGTACCCCCAAAGAGAACCGGGACCGGGCTGATCTCCTGCCTGAACCGTGAAGGATACTGCAGGTACGTTACCGGCCGGATTCAGGCTCTCCGGTCTTCCGGATCAACCGGTAAGCC
Source organism: Methanoregula sp. (assembly GCF_052325125.1). Lineage (GTDB taxonomy): Archaea > Halobacteriota > Methanomicrobia > Methanomicrobiales > Methanospirillaceae > Methanoregula. Next base: position 30,270 of record NZ_JBKQWO010000007.1, read on the forward strand.
CCTCTGGGTACATGGATCTCGAACAGGGCCCCGCTCCCGGGCGTGCCGGTTTCCCTGATGGACAGCCCGGTAATGCTCAGGATCTCGCTAATCAAAAACAGCCCGTAACCGGTGTTGCGGAAATACTCACGCCTGAATATCCGCTCTTTTGAGACCTCGGGAATACCCACCCCGTTATCTTCGCAGGAAATGATGAGTCCGTCTTCTGCCTCCCGGCAGGAGAACCGGATCAGGGTTGCATGAGTCCCATGGATGAGCGCGTTTTCGATCAGTTTGAGAAACACTTTGGGAAAACCCGAGTCTGCAAAAATCTCAAGGCCGTCAACCTGCCATTCAATCACCATGCCCTTTTGATTGACTGCGGCCGCTGCCTCGCTGATCTCCTCATCGACATTGTGCCATCGGGGTTCGCTTGCCCCTATACTCTGGTAGTCCTGCGTGAACCGTACCTGTTTTTGGATCATGCCGGTGACATCGACAACCTTTTCGAGATAGCCGGTGACAACCGGATCGGTCACTGATTCCCGGATAAGCGAGAGGTACATCACTACTGCCGTTATCTGGTTGAGGATATCGTGCCGCGTGATACCGGTGAGGGTGTTGATTTTGTGGTTGGCGAGCCGGATTGCTGCCTCGAAACGTTTGCGTTCCTCGATTTCAGCCGTGAGTTCCTTGTTTACCCGCATCAGTTCTTCGGTCCGTTTATTCACCCTCATTTCCAGATCGTTTCTGGCTCTTTCAATCACCTGTTCTGCCAGTTTGCGGGCAGTGATATCGATCGCTGAGCAGATCGCAATATTGCCCGGGGTGACCGATGCAGAGACCAGGAACTGGCGTGTCGTTCCGTCACGGGCAGTAAAAAGGAGCTCAAGGTCGCCGGTCTTCCTGTGCTCGCGGATCTGCCGGACAAACCGTTCACGGCTCTCTTTTCCGGTCATAATACGGGAGAGGTCTGCTCCGGTGAGTTCGGGACGCTCGTACCTGAGCATTTGTGCGCATTTTCCGTTTACTTCTGCGAGCCGTTGGGTATCCAGATCGAACGTGAATATCCCGGCCTGGGAGTTCTCAAAGATCCCCAGGTATTTGAGCTCCTCTTCACGCAGTCCTTCGGCAAATGTTGAGGTAACGACACCAATGGTGACAAACACCACAAACCACGCAGTGGAGACAGCCACTGCCTGGGAATAAAAACCGCTGTAAACGTAGACGAGCAGGATGTAAACCGTGCTTATCCCGAGTGAAAAAAACACTCCCCGTGACGGATAGAGATACACAAACAGGATAATGGGGATGAAATAGATGAACGGGAAACCATCGTAAATGCCGTGGGAGAGTGAGTAGATTGTTGAGGACAGGGTGATGAGAATCGTGAAAACAAGCGTGATCGTCCAGTACAGCTGCTGCTTTTTTTCCGGGGCGATGCGAATAATCATGACTGTTTCCCGTCTTTGTTTTTAGTGTCGTTATTGAGTTCACCGGACAGGAGGGTGTGTTCAAGCCTGCGGCGCTCGATGATCTCGGCCCGCAGCTCCTCATTCATCCGTTCAAGATGCGCAGTGCGTTCCCGCACCTGCCGCTCAAGGTCTTCAAGCGTCTGGCGGATTTCCTCATCGGCAACTTTTGCATCGGCCACATTCGCAACGGAACAGAGAACCATATTCTTCGTCACATAAAGAGGAGAGAGAACGAATCTGAGCAGGCCTCCGTTTTTCTGCCGGAAAGGGGATTCGAATATCACGCCGGTTTTTCTCAACTTTACCTCGCCAATGAACCGCTGTTGTGCATCAGCATCCGGCCATACCGTACTAACCGGGCCGCCTTCCAGTTCATTCCGGGAATACAGAAGCCACCGTGCGCATTTGTCGTTAACTCTTCTGATATACCAGGTGCCAGGATCAAAACAGAAGATACCCTCCAGGGTATTCTCCATGATATGCCGGATCCGCGCTTTCTCTTCGAGGAGACCATTCGCATAGGAGGAAGATACCACGGCGAGAGTGATAAATATGGCAAACCATGCGGTGGAAACGGCAATAAGGAACGGATCGAATGCCCCCAGCGCGTACACGAGGCCGATGTAGATAATGCTGATGCCAAGAGCAAAGAGAACGGCACGACCCGGATAAAAATAAACGACACAGATGATGGGAAGGAGATAGAGGAACGAAAATACCGCAGAGACGCCATGGATGAGAGAGAAGATAGTACCGGCGATCGCACTGATCGATGCAACGAACACAATAAAGAGCCGGCTCGCCGCCTCAATATCGTATGACTGCTGTCCCATTTATTCGCATTCTCCCGGATGACTGGCCTGACACGTCCACTGTCACGGTATGTTCATTATTCTAGAGTTGTTTTAATCCATATATAATGTTAGATGACACAAATCCCACAAAAACAGCAGGAAATACCGCGGGCGATCATTGCGTACCCCAGCGAGAATCTGCCACCCGGCGCCTGCCGGTTACTTACGGACCTCCCCGGGTTTTCCTGACCAGGAGAGGTTGATATGTTCCAGTTCCTCAAGCTTGTTGATGTTCGTGAACGTCCTGAGACGCGGATCGAATGCCCGCAGCTCATCCACCGGGACGTAACAGGTGTCGAGGGTCTGGATCATCGTTCGCAGCGAGAGGGATGTGTGGCTTTCGAGATATGCAAGGAGGGCAGTCCGCCGGTATACGGCATGCAGGGGTTCAAGCATCCGCTCGTCCCACCGGGGAATTGCTGCATCATGGGAACCGATTGCCTGGAAAAGATAGGAAACCACCCCGGCATCGATGCAGGGCATATCGCAGGCCGATACGAAGATCAGGTCACCTCCTGCCGCAAGAGTACCGGCATGGAGCCCGCCGATAGGCCCCAGGCCCTGCCGGATATCGCTGATACAGATGACATTGCCGATCTCCCGGAAACGGGTGCACTGTGCCGGGTTTCGGGCGACAATGACGATCTCGTCAACGACCCTGGAAAGCGATTCGATTAATCGTTCGATAAAGGTTTTTCCCTCGTAGGTGAAAAAATATTTTTCCTGGCCGTTTGCCCGCCGTGCCTCACCCCCGGCAAGCACCACTGCAGATCTCACGATGGTTCTCCGGCCGGGGTCAGGGACTCGCGGAATTTCACAAGGTCGACAATACATGCATTTACCGGGACGGGAATGCCGTGTATGGCACCTTTTGCAACAATGGCGCCGTTGAGGAAATCGATCTCGGTGGGCCGGCCCCGGGTGATGTCCTGGAGCATGGACGAGTGGTGCCGGGCGGTAGCCGGGAGCTGTACATCATGGAGATACGTGAGATAGTCGTCTGCAGATCCCCACGGGAGACGGACCCCTTCGGCATCGATAACCAAAAAACCCTCGCTGACGATCTGCGCAATAATGCGCCACGCCGCAGGCTGCCCGAGTTTCCCGTACGGCACCCCCATCACGGCGCCGAGCGGGTTTAAGGCACAGTTATAGAGTGTCTTTCCCCAGAGGTCCGCACGTACCTCCGTGCTTCCTTCAACCCTTATACCTGCCTGCGTCATGAGGTCCACGAGCCTTCGTACCGGCTCATCAAGCCCTGCCGGGAACCGTCCGAGTTTTGCCGGTCCGGCCTCGACCGATACATGCACCCCGGCTTCCCCCTGCCATTCAAAACCGGTAATGATCATCCCGCCGATCACCTTGTCCGTGTACCGGCTGATGATCTCCTCGTTCCCGATCCCGTTCTGGAGGCTGACGGTTTCGGTACCGCGGATGGCAGCCGCGTACTCCCGGCAGAGCGTCTCGGTATCCCGGGACTTTGCAGTGATAATGATATAATCATAGCGGGTACCTTCCGGGATGCTGTCAGAAATGCTGAACCGGAATGTTCCGGTGCCCCAGATACCGGTCAGCCGGAGCCCGCCGGCATTGATGGCATCGGCGATCCGTTTCCGGGCGACCACGTGAACATCGCAGACGCCGGAGAGTTTTGCGGCAACCGACAAACCTACTGCTCCTGCTCCCAGTACCAGTATGTTCATTGCGCTCCTCCGCAACCATTATGATATTTTCCCGGGGGGCAATTAGAGATTCCGGAATGCCCGGAAAGGTGGCAGCACATTTCCGTTCACCTCATGCCCGCTTTTTTGCCTTTCCGTTCCAGTGCGAGGAGCAGTTCCTTGATTTCCAGGTGCGGGGTGAACCCTCCGATGCCGTTTGCCGCGACTATCCGGTGACAGGGCACGACAAGCGGCGTCGGGTTGTGCGCCATCGCACGACCCACCGCACGAGGAGAAGTGCCCACCTGTGCTGCGATCTGCCCGTAGGTTGCGGTGCTGCCGTACGGCACCTCCCGGACGGCACGGTAGATCCGGGCAGATACGGTCTCTCCTTCGCACGCAATAGTGGCGAGCTCCGACAGGTCAACCGCATGGCCGGCACAGTATTTCAGGATCGGGGCCGGTACCGGGCCGGGAATACCGGAGGTGGCAAACCGGACACGGTGGATTGCGTCCCCGTTCCACCATACATGGACATGCCAGAGACCAAGCCGGCACGACCCCCCGGTCACTTCCATTTTGCTATCACCTCGCGGAACTGTGCACTGTCGCACTCGATCATCTCATCCTGTATCCAGGAGGGCAACGCCGATCTTACGCGTTTTTCAAGGAACCTGCGCTCGCCGAGCACCAGCACCCCGCGATCCTCGGGAGTGCGCAGCACGCGCCCGAGCGCCTGGAGCGCCCGGTTTATCGCCGGCAGAGTATAACACAGAAATTCGCCCTCCTCACCATACTTATGGCGGAAATACTCGATGACCATCTTTCGTACGCGGTTAAAGGGGGCAAGCGGGAGGCCAATCACCATCGCCCCGGAGAGCATCTCGCCCCGGTAGTCCAGCCCCTCGCTCCACTTCCCGCCACAGACGGCAAACATGATCCCTGACTCTCCCTGCGAGGGAAGAGAAAGAAACTCATTGAGCGCGGCCCCGGCACCTGCTGCATCCCGGGGCTCAATATAGACCTTCCTCCGGTGAATATGGGATGACGCAAGCGCCGCATAGGTTTCAAGGATCTGGTAACTCGGAAAGTAAATGGCACGGTTTTTCCTGAGCGCCGCAAATGCGGTAATGTAGTGCACAATCTTTTCCGTATTCTCCCGGTTCTGCCGGAGGGAATAGGCCGTGGTGATATCAGTCGCACAGCAGATGAGCCGGTTCTCCTTTGGGAACGAATTCGGGAGTGCGAGGGTGGACACTTTCGCGTTGTTGAAATAGAGGCGCCGGAAGCTTTCGACCGGTGAGAGCGTGCCCGAGATCAGGATGCTGCAGGCATGTTGTGAGCAGATCTCGGTGAGCGGGGCGGACGGGTCGATATTCCTCACCTCAAGGATAATCCCTTCCTCGGTCTTTTTGTAGATCGTAAGGTATGCGGGGTTATGGGCGGACTGCGAGAGCCGGTACATGAAAACAGTCAGGCGCTCGATCGCCGTCTCGCGGAACTCGCCTGCCTTCTGGTTCCTGTCCCGGATCGTCTCGGCAAGACCCATGAGTTCGTCGACAATCTCGTCCATGTCCTTCCAGAGCGACCCTTTGACGATCATCCGGTCAAAGATACCGGGATCGAACCAGTCCTCGGGTTCGGTCGAGTTTGCCAGTCCCCGGATAAACTCGGTGAGCCGGGGAAGGACGTGCTGCACCGCCTCTGCCCCCTTGTGGTGGCGTTTCATGCCCGAGAGCTCGCGGATTGCCTGCTCAAGATCCTTTTGTGCGAGCCCGACACTCTCGATCGACTGGATCGTGTCCCCGCAGTTATGGGCCTCGTCGATTAAAACCATCACGTCCTGTGACTCGACATTGAGGTTCGCGTACAGCTGCTCCCGGATCTCGCGGTCGAAGAGATGGTGGTAATTGAGGATGATCACGTCCGCGTTCTTTGCCGCGTGCATCATCAGTTCGTACGGGCAGATGTCACCGGCAAAACCGGCCAGTTCCTGCGGGCGGACGGGATCGGCAAGCACCCGTTCGGACTTCGAGCGCACCGTGGTCGAAGGTACCATCTTGAGGCCGCCGGTGTCCCCGGAAACGAACTGCCGGCTCGCGATAAAATACGGGCAGATGAGCGGGTGCTCCCGGTCCATCCTCCGGATCTGCTGGACGATGAACGGATCCTTTATCGGGACAAGGGCCCCTTTCTCCGCCCGATCGCGCATAAGGGAGGATGAAAATGTCTTGACCCCCTCGCAGCGCCGGTACACGTCCCCTTCGCCGCCCAGAGGGCACATGCTCTTTTTCCCGACCAGGTACACGATCTTTAACTTCGGCTGCTTCTTTTTGACAAGCGCAAGTTCCCGTATAAATGTGGTGAGCTGGCTGACCGTGCGGACGGCGATCACAATCTTCCGGTTTTTGCGTTCGGCAAGAAGGGATGCAACAACGCTTGACTTCCCGCTGCCGGTCGGGGCATCGATCATACCGATCCCGCCATCCCGGGCGACCTCTGCGGCGAATGCGAGCATCTCGCGCTGGTGGGGGCGGTATTCCTCGTAAGGGAAGAAAGGATCGAAACTGTCCATTGCTGGAATATGATTGGTGCTCCCGGGTTTTATGGGCGTCGGACTGGAGGTGCATGATTGTGCACGCGAACAGGCTCAATGCTAATATTCCCGTACAACCCATCTGTTCTCATGGCAGTCCACCCGATCGAGTTCCGGTACGGCACCCCGGAGATGCGCGCAGTCTGGAACGAGGAGAACCGGTTCGCCTGCGTCGTTGCAGTGGAAGTCGCGCTCGCACAGGCAGAGGCGGCGCACGGCCTGATCCCCGGGGCCGCGGCCGGGGAGATCGCACAGAACGCACCGAAGGCATCCCTTGCCCGTGCAAAAGAGATCGAGGCAGAGATCAGCCACGACATGATGGCGATCGTGAAATCAATTGCCGAAGTCTGCGGCGAGTCGGGCCGGTGGGTGCATTACGGTGCCACCTCAAATGACATTCTCGATACGGCGACAGGCCTCCAGCTGGCCCAGGCGCTGGATCTTACCGATGCAAAACTGCGCAGACTCCTCGGGGTGCTGATACGAAGAGCCGGCGAAACAACAACGCTTGTCGCAGTCGGCAGGACACACGGGCAGCAGGGTGTCCCGACCACGTATGGCCTTAGGTTTGCCATCTGGGCAAGCGAAGTGGGCCGGCATATCGAACGGCTGGAACAGCTGCGCCCCCGGGTCGCGGTCGGGCAGATGACCGGCGCTGTCGGGACACAGGCGGCGATCGGGCCAAAAGGCATGGATGTCCAGGCGACGATGATGCAGCTGCTGCACCTCTCTTCTGTGGATGTCTCAAACCAGGTGATCTCACGGGACCGGTACGCGGAGTACTTCATGTTCCTCGCAAACATCGCAACGACGCTCGACAAGATCGGCGTCGAGATCCGTTCGCTCCAGCGCACCGAAATCGGCGAAGTGGAAGAGGCGTTTGGCGCAAAACAGGTAGGTTCGTCCACGATGCCGCACAAACGCAACCCCATAAAATCCGAGCAGGTATGCGGCCTTGCCCGGATCGTGAGAGCCTCTGTTGAGCCGGCGCTCCTCAACAACACCCTCTGGGACGAACGGGATCTCACCAACTCATCCTGCGAACGGGTGCTCTTTCCCGAAGCCTCCATTCTTGCGGATCACTGCCTCCGCCTTATGACTACGGTGCTCGACACGCTGGAAATTAACCGTGCTGCGATCCGGCGCAACCTCGCGTTCCTCCACGGGATCAACATGGCGGAATCGGTGATGATCGAGCTCACCCGGCGTGGCATGAACCGGCAGGATGCCCATGAACGGGTCCGGATGGCAAGCATGCAGGCGCTTGCCGAAAGCCGGCCGCTTGCGGATGTCCTTGGAGGGGACCCCGAGGTGGTCCGGTTCTGTTCGCGGGATGACCTCGTTACCCTCCTGGCCCCCGATGCTTATATCGGCACCTCGGTCGCGCAGGTCAACCGGGTGATTGAGAAACTCCAGCCCCTCGTGCGATGATCCCCCTTCATTTTTTTGGTATGCGACAATAATGACAGATTTATACAGTACCAGAGTTAATCCAACCTAGTAATGGAACCGCAGATCACCATCAGAGGACACCGGTTCTCCCACACGGATATCGTCCGCTTTTCCGTCATTGTCTCGCTTACCCTCTCCTCCATCCTGATCACAGCGATCGCTCTTACCAGGAATGCCGGGGCCATCTACCCCCAGCTTTTTTATTTTCCCATCCTGTACGCGACCTATTTCTATCCCCGCAAAGGGATCATTCTTTCCGGCATCTGCGGGATCGTCTATGAATGTCTCGTGTACTTGTCGCTCTTCCCGGATCTCCTTGCCCTCGGGTCAGCCACCGGCCAGGCTATCCTTTTTATCTGTGTTGCACTCGCTGTCGCGTACTTCACCAACATGATCCGGGTCTCGGAAGCCCGATACCGCAGCATCTTCGAGAACTCCCTGCTGGGGATTATCCTCTTTGACAAAAACAGTTTTACGATCCGCCTTGCCAACCAGCAGGTCGCTGCGATGCTCGGATACTCCCCGGAAGAGCTCGGCCGCATGATCTTTTCCGAACTCTTCGTTTCCCGCGATATCCAGCGCCGGTTTTTTGAGCACCTGGGATCCGGGGAGGATA
>NZ_JBKQWO010000008.1:0-13422 GCF_052325125.1 Methanoregula sp.
CTTCCCACCGCAATCGTGCCGTATTTCATGATGCGGGCAAACGCCGATCCGATCCGTTCGGCAGATTTTTCGTCCAGTTCGCCGGGATATGAACCCCGGATATCGTAAGCCTTGAATATTCCGGTCATGGTAATTTCCGTTCCGTTGTGCAGCGGGTGTTTTCTCCTGTGCCCGCCGCTTGATCCGCTACCGATTCTGTCGCGTGCCGGACCTCCTCCTCATCACCCAGGTAATAGTGACGAACCGGTTGAAGGGATTTATCAAGCTCATAGACCAGGGGGAACCCGGTCGGGATATTGAGACCGGTGATCTCGTCATCAGGAACCCCATCGAGATATTTGACAAGCGCCCGGATGCTGTTCCCGTGGGCCGCTATCATCACCTTTTTCTTGTCCATGACCGAAGGGACGATGGTCTCTTTCCAGTACGGCACCACCCGTTTTAGCGTGTCCTCCAGCGATTCTGTGGCTGGCAGTTCGTCCGTTTTCAGGTCTGAATACCGGGGGTCGAACCTCGGGTGGCGGGGGTCGTTCTCTTCAAGCGCCGGGGGCCGGACCCTGTATCCCCGCCGCCATGCATGGACCTGATCTTTGCCGAACATCTCTGTTGTTTCGCGCTTGTCCAGCCCCTGCAGTGCGCCGTAATGGCGTTCGTTCAACCGCCATGAATGATGCACCGGGAGGTACATCAGGTCCATGTCATCGAGGACGATCCACAAAGTCCGTATTGCCCTACGGAGCACTGATGTATAGGTGATGTCAAAGGAGAATCCGCCGTCGCGGAGGAGACGGGCTGCCCGGTGGGCTTCTTCCCTGCCCTGCATCGACAGGTCGACGTCAGTCCAGCCGGTGAACCGGTTCTCCCTGTTCCACGTACTTTCGCCGTGCCGCAGCAATACCAGGGTAAACATTCCTGCTCCTTTTTAAGCGATTGATCCGTCCGGTCACAAACCGGCATTATTTTTTCACATACCTCTTGCCAGCCGAAAACGCCTTTTCCAGGGGTTTCCCGAGGTCAAAATACATGGCCTGGGCGTATACGATCGGGTGGACCTTCGAAACATCGGGTTTTTTGTCAGTCATGCACGCTTTGTCTGCATAGACCTCGACAACTTCTCCGATATGCAGCAGGTGGCTCCCACAGTCCACGGCTTTAAAGAGGCTGCATTCGAGGTTGACCGGGCACTCTTCAGCCATAGGTGCAGTCTTCAGTCTGCCATAGAATGAAGTCCAGATCTTTGACTTGTCTTCCTGTGCGCCGGAGACAATCCCGCAGTAATCGGTCCCGGCCACCTGTCCGACGGATGGGAAATTCAGGCTGAACGTTTTGTTCTCCTCTATTGCCTTCGCGGTGTACCTGGCCTTATTGATCGCGACGCAGACCATCGGCGGCGCCATGCAGGCGACGGTCGCTGCCCCGGCAGTCATATAATTTGCTCTTCCTTTCAGGGTGGTGCCGACGAGCACGGAGGGCATGACACTCATATAGGGCATTGGGCCGAGCGTGACTTTGTCCATGGTCTCTCCTCCCGATGATATTTGGACAAGCAGAATTTAAAGGGATCTCCCGGAGGTGTTCATCGCCCGGGTGTCTTCAGGGATGTGAACGTGGTGAAAAAATACTCTTTACCCCGTACGCACCGGCCTGTTGAGGACTGATGCCCGCTCCTCCCGGAAAAATCAGCAGGGATCCGGACGATAAAGCCGGTTACCCGGACGTCACCTTCTTCTGTTCTCTTTTTACCATGACACCGATGGCTATACTCAGGATACCGTAAATGATGGCAAATATCCCGAGATATACGGCAACGAGTACTATCGCACCGAATGCCGGCAGGAAGAAAAATACCCCGCCGAGAATTATCGAGATTGCCCCGGAAAAAACAAGCAGGAACCGGTGCCGTGTATACTCCGGGTGGAAGATTGCAATCGAGAGATCGATAAATCCGAAAAAGAGCATAAGGAGGGCAATGATGACTGTCAGCGCCTCGGCAGCAATCCACCGGTACAGGATAGCTGCAATTCCGACGAGCAGGCCGAGGACTCCCATAACGAGGAGCACGACGGATCGCGATGCACCGGCCGGGGGTTTGAGTGCAAGTACCAGCGCTAGAATCGCAGCAAGGATGATCAGGATCCCGATGAGGGTGACTACGACCTGTACCGCAATACCGGTCCAGATCAGTACCAGGATACCGATAATGAGTGCGAGGAGTCCACGGGCAATGAACGAACCCCATTTCACGGGATGAAACGGGGTGGCGATGATAACAATGTCCTCTTGCATAGAGTACACAACCAACGATTCTTTTCTTATTTTCGGGTATATATAGCAGGTGTATTGGGTATCCGGGGCGCATCCCGGTGCCCGGCACGAACGCCGCCTTATTCCCTGTATGCAACCGGTGCATCTCTGTCCACGTGAAACGAGCGCGTGCACCACAACACTCAGTACGGATGATGAAGGCACCGGATCACAAGGGAACGATGCCGGGAAACAACTTCAGCTGTCACCATCTTCCTTTTTATGTTACCGGTGTACTATTGGGGTCGGCTGGATGGTTATATGGTAAAACCTGGTCACCGACCCTACGTAAAACAGGGCCGCTGTAGGGCTCAAAGGTTTCATCATCACCGCTGCTATCCGCACCCGAATCCGGTTTCCCTGCAAATTTCCTCCACACCTGCTCGCGGTAGACCGGCCCGCTGTTATAGGTACAGAAGGGGATCAGTTTCCCGTCGGGCGTTGCGTAATGGATGCAGCACCGCCGGACCCGTTCGATATCGTAGTTGTACTTGTCCATGAAGTGCATGGTGCCGATGAAAAGTGCGTTCCAGTGGAACTCCCGGAGGGCATCGAAGTTCTGGCTGATCAGGGTCCTGCCAATCATCTTCCAGAACTTCGCAGTGTTGCCCTGCTCCCCCTTCTTCACGGAACTGTGCAGGCCCCTGACTCCTTCGAGAAGTGCCTTGTACTTGTTGATGGTGCCTCCTTTCCTGATAGTCCCGGCCATATGCCGGATCGATTCAAAGAAGCTCTCCACGTCAACCATGCGGTTGACCGGGATAACGCCGTCGGGCTGAACGAATACATACGTTGCGGCCCCGCAATGCTGGTGGGCCGTGAACCTTACCTGCGGCATGCCGGTATAGGCCTCAACGAGATCCGAGAACGGAAGGACACATGGAACCGGGTAGAAATCGTCCTTCCTGATAATCCCATCCATCTGGTCCTCGACCCGGGCGAGGACATCGGGAATGGTGATCCTGGCTTTCTGGATGTCTTCATCGCTTGCAGCACCGGTAAATGCGATGGGCTGGAAGTTCACGCCCCGCACGAACGCGATATTCTCGATGGCAAACCGGATAATATCCCCCAGCTGGTGGTCATTCCGACCCCGGATAACCGTCGGCACAAGCACCGTTCCGAGCCCGGCCTTCCCGAGGTTCTCAAGCGTCTTTTTGTGGATAGCAAGGATGGGATTTGTCTCTTTTGTCACTCCGTCAAAATGGAGGTAGACGGTATCGAGGCCGGCATCCCTGAGCTCCCGGACAAGATCCGGCTCTGTTGCCAGCTTAACCCCGTTCGTTGCGATCTGCACCTGGGGGAACCCCATCTCCTTGGCCTTCCGGATGATATCCGCCAGATCCTTCCGCATCGTGGGTTCACCACCGGAGAATTGCACCGCAGGGGCCGGGACGGGTTTCTCGTCCCGCAGCACCTGCAGCATCCGGACGATATCGTCGAAGCCGGGCTCGTAAATGAAACCGCACGCCCGGGCATTCGCAAAGCAGAAGTCGCAGTCGAGATTGCAGCGGTTGGTCAGGTCGATATTTGCAAGAAGCGTCTGGGAATGGTGGTTGTTGCACAACCCGCAGGCTGTCGGGCAACTGTTCTCGGGTGCGCCGGGATTTTGGGGATTTGCGATTCCGTTCCCGACGGCATCGTAGGTATCGAACCGGTGATACATCTCCGGATCTGACCAGTACAGGTACCGGAAATCCCCATGTAACGGACATGTCCGGTTCAGCCAGACAGAACCATCTTCTTCGACAATTTCCGCGTCAACAACGGAATTGCAGGATGGGCAGAGACTGCGGGTCTTTTTAATCAGCATGCATGTCTACCCGGTTCAGGTTGTACGTTCGGGATGATGCAGATGTGCTTTCCTGGAAGATCCTGGAAAAGCGTACGTGGTATTCTTCAGGATGGTTCAGGAATCCGAGTACCTCCGCCCGCTTTTCCACAAGATCGTAGAGGGGGTCACTGATCATCTCTTTCATGACGGTGATATGGCCCGCGCCGGTAAGCCTCAAACCGGGCACCGTGAGGTAAAACGGATTTTTTACCAGTGCCCCGTCCGACATCTCGTAAAAGGCCGCGCCGCGGAGATCCTCATATGCCTGGTACTCACTCTGGAACGCAGACGAGACAAGGTTTGCCATCTGGAGAACGGCTGTGCGGGAGGGATTGATCGTGACATGGCCGTATCCGGGAGGCACAACGACAATCTCCCCGGCAAAGGCGGTGATCATCACCACGTCTGCACAGTCCCGGGTCTGGAGCAGGTAATGCGCCTCACCCTCCAGCACTTCATAGATCTCGGGGTAACCGGTACCGGAGGGATTTGCCGGGTGGTAATGCCCCTTGGTCTTCACAAATTCCCCGCAAAGGTCCCCCGGGGGGATGACCGTGATGTCGAACCGGATTTCCTGCTCCCGAAGCCACCGGCGATCTGCAGGAGTGCGGGCCACATCCCGGTACATGGAATAGACAGGTCCATCCACGGGACAGCCCGGCACGGCAAGAACGCCAGCCAGTTCCCCGGCATACCGCAAGGACGGTACGGGCAGGGGACCTTGCCAGCGGACAGGACCGGTATATACCGTTGAGGGACCGGAATTACCTTGTATAGTCCTGGTCTGCCACCACCGATCACGATCTTTTGTAAACTTCATAACGGCCGCCTCTCCCTGCACCGGTAGTTACGGCACAAACTTTATGCCGGGGTAGACTCTGCCCCGGTAGCCATCATCTGCAATCTCTACGCCAAATGCGCCCGTAATGGCATTGCGGAACTCTTCTTCACCGATCAGTTTTGGAAATCCGGATATCCGGCGCCTGAACATCCGGACCCATTCGCTCCAGAGCAACATGCACTGGACAGAGCAGATCCGGTTCGGCCGTACATGGTTCGCCAGAAACTCATCGAAGGCTTTTAATTCGTTGGACCATTCCGGGCTATACTCGATCCCGGCCACCTGGAATTGTTCGCCGAACCGGGTCAGCATGTCGCGGCTTGCCTTGTCCAGGAAAGCAGGGGAGGTTCGGTTTCCCGCGGTCCCGGATCTGCCCGCGGCCAGCCGGGTTTGTTTCGGCACAGGGGTTCTGAACGCGATACAGGCGCCTGATGTTTTAGTAACCGTTATGATGAATCACCAGGAAAGCATGAGAAGCGGGGTCTTAATAGCTGTTACCTGAAAATCAAAAATTGAGACACAGATTGAAACGACCGGGAATGGTTTCTTACGAACGGAAAACAGGTCCCGTCCGGGATTTGAGATCCGGGATACTTCCTTTTCGGACATATTCATCCATCCCGTCTCCTGCCGTTTTGATGCCCCCTGCTTTCATGACCGGTAACCTGTCTTTGAAAGACCGGAATCGAAGAGTTCTGCTTTCAGGAACCGGAAAAAGTCCAGGTAACCGGTTTTAGCGAAAGGTGTCCGATTATTGGGGGGAGGAAAGAAATAATGCCCTGAATCGTACGTGTTTTTCCCATAACCGGCCGCGGCCGGATCAGACGACCGGACCGGGTTGATCGCAAAAAAATTGCCCGATACGACACATTTGAAAAAGAAAAAATCAATCGGACAACAATCGGTGGCTTGTCCCCAAAAAACGTATTTTTTTCTCCAGAGCGAACTTGCCGATGCGTGCCGGAAATTTTAAAAAAAAACAAGTCCGGCTATTGGCATATTCATCGCCCCCCATTCTTTCTTAAAAAAAGTAATGGTTTGAAAAAATGAGTGTACCAGAAACGTTTGAATGCTCACTTTTTTGCAAGGTCGCGGTCGAAGAAGATGTTTTTTCCTGAAGCCGAAAGCGGGATCGCATAGGCAACAGTACAGTCTTTCCCGAGGAACCCGAGATTCATCGCAACCGAGCCCGCGGTATACATGATCCGGTTGTCCACGTTGTGGATCTGGGCGGTCTTTGCCGCTGACCCGACGGCAATACCAAGATCCGCCATCCGTACTGCACAGTTGGGGCCGGCGAACGCCGTGGTTGTGGGTCGCTTTTTCTGCGTGGCTTTTTCAAGGGCAGCACAGGTCGCGTACCCGCAGGCCCCGCAATTGATCCCAACGGATACATTTCCACGGACGCCGACAACAAGACAGGCATCGCTTGCAGCGACATTCTTCGCATCGCGCAGGAAGAACCCCAGCCCGTGCTGCGTGCCGTAATCTGTCATTGCCCGGGAGAGTTCCTTCTGCCGGGCAGAGGTGAGAACGGAAATGAGAATTTCGTCCTGCCCTTTTGCCTTGGGCGCGGTCCGGGCCGCTATCGCCATAAGCCCGGCGACAGCGGTCACGGCTGTTTTCTCAACGGTCATACGTGAGTATGAGAATCTGCAAAAAGATAAAACGACAGGGTGCCGGGAAGCCAGAATAACACTGTGAGGTCACTATGGCGAGACCCGGAACGCAACACCATCAAACAACGCAACCGTACGGTCGCCTTCGGTTACTACCACCCGGTAGGTCTCGCAGGTCCCGTTCGATGCGATACGCTCCGCGACTGCGGAGAGCCGGCCGCGGGCGGGCGCGATATACTGGATATGCACTGAGACCGCCGTGTGGTGGTCTTTACCGCAGTTGGAGGCAATCCCGAATGCATGATCAGCGAGCGAGAAAATCGCACCGCCATGAGCGACACCGTGTGGGTTGCATTTCCCGCTGCAGTCCATCTCGACCCGGGCATATCCGTCCCGGGCCTCGGCGATGTGCAGGCCCAGCAGCCGGCCAAACTCGCTGTCCTCAAATGCCGCGATCTGATCGCGCCCGGATGCAGGTCGCTCTCCGGCAGGTGTTTTTCCGGCGCCGGTCATCGGTGTCTCATACCTACGGGACGGCCGGCCCGGGAATCATTTGTATTTTTTCTGGGTATATGCATATTTCTGGGTTTCCCCTCCGTGAGCAACGATATAGAGCCACTCGTACAGGGACTTGAATGTCCCGTACTGCTGGTACCGGCGCATCGAGAACCCGACCTTCATTCTCCCGTCAAACCGGATCTTTCCCTGGTCTTTCATGCGCATGGCGATCTCAATGTCATCACCGGCGTCGATGCACCGGTACATGCCGGCCCGGATGAACGCATCTTTCCGGAATGCGGTGTTGCAGCCAAGCGTGTAGTAGAAGGTGCTGCTGTAGTAGCCGATACGGGAGAAGGTATTTGCAAGGAGCAGCGAGAAGTGGTTCCCGATACTGTCCTCGATGGGGTAGACCGGGCCATAGACCTGGGCAACCGCCGGATCGGTAAAATCTTTCTTTACCCGTTCGACCCAGTCAGGAGGAAGGATGCAGTCGGCATCGGTGGAGGCGATAATTTCGCCTCTGGCGGCAATGACACCATCGTTTCGTGCACCTCCGACCTTCTTGCTGGTCTGGATAAACACCTTGTCGGCATACTTCCGGGCGATCTCGCAGGTCTTGTCCGTTGACCCGCCATCGACCACGAGGATCTCGTACTCATTTCTGGGAAGAGTCTGGTGCGAAAGCGATACAAGGCACTGGGCGATGTTCTCCTCTTCATTGAAGGAGGGGACAATGACCGAAATCATGCGTTATGAAAAACTCCTGTACTTTTTTTGGGCTCGCGAAATGATAAGCGTGATGCAGGATGCAAAATTATTTTATGCCGGATATGTCTGCACGAAGTCCAGCACGCTCCGGATACACCCGTCCATGTTGAGGTACTCGAACTGCGAGAACCGGCCCACGAGTGGGATGCCAAGATTCCGGCAGTAATCCCGGAGAACGGCAATATTTTTCTGGTATTCTGTATCGTATACCACGTAGGCAAACGGCTGGCGCACCACCGAGGAGAAAACGATCTGGTCCGGAGTAATAAGGTCCATCTCCGCAAGCGTCCCGGTGACCTCAGAAACGAGATCTTCATCGCTCATCCGTGCCACGGGATCATCCGGCTGGTGGGTAATCTCGGCGAGAATGGCACTGTGCCCGTCCGGCGCCACATGACGGCTGTACTGCGAAGGAAACGAGACCCGGTTGGTCTTCCCGAGCGCCGGGTCGGGGATGTACAGCCAGGAATAATCCGGGACACTGCCGCGGATCCCGATGTTGACGCAGACAATTGAGTTGTACGTGAGTGCATCGCAGGCTTTCCTGACGTCCTCAGGCACACCGTCAAGTGCGGCGATCAGGTGCTGGACCGGGATCGTGGAGATGATCCGGTCGGCCCCGATCGTCTCCTCTCCATCGCTGATGAGCCACCGACCGCCCTCTTTTCTGATCGAACGGACCGAAAAGCCGGTCTTTATGTACGGCTCCACCGGTTGAGCGATCGCTTTTGCGAGCGCTTCGATGCCGCCGTCGAGCGGGTAGGAAAAGACCGACTGGTGGGTATACCCTTCTGTCGCGATGCCGATCGCGGATTTGATCACATCGTCGACCGGCGGCCGGGGGATGCGCCCGTCCACCCAGTGCAGGGACATCTTCTCCGTCGGGTATTTCCAGATCTTCTCGTTGTACGGTACCATGTAACACTCGGCGATCCCTTTTCCGAACGTATAGTAGATCCATTCGTGGAAGGTCCCGGGAGCTGCCAGTTCGCCCTTTTCCACGGCAACAAGCGTCTTCACAAACTCACTGATGCAGAAGAAGCGGTCCTCTGCAGGCAAATCAGAAAGGCCGTTTTCGAAGGGGTACTTCACGTACCGCCCTTTATAGAAGATCTTCGTGTTCCGGGTATTCTGCTGCTCGTTTCCCCGGATCATCCGCCGCATGAACGCGAGGACTTCGGTGTCCCGCGAAAAAATGATATGCGAGCCGCCAATGTCAAACGTGAACCCCTTATCGGTGCGTGACCTGCAGAGCCCCCCATATGCCGGCTCTGCCTCAAGGACCAGCAGGTCTGTGCCTTTTTCATGCAGGAGCCGGGCCAGCGTAAGGCCGGATAATCCGCCCCCGAGAATTACCGTTTTCACTGCCCAGATCTTGGCGGGCAGAATTTATAAAAATGCACCGTTGCCGGTAAAAAAGAGGGGTTGGTTTACCGTTTTGAAATGTACCAGCCGGTCTGGGTTTCGTCAAGAACCTTCTCCGAGGTCTTTTGGGAGAAGATGCTGACGACATACATGGCCACGACGGATATGACAAGCGGGTAGAACGAGAAGTGAAGGGGGAGATTCCCGTAGTTATAGCCAAAGAGCGTGATATTGAAGTAGTTGAGGGCCCCGAACACTACCGCCGAGACAAGTCCCAGGAACATGCTCGCAAGCGCCCCGGCGCGGGTGGCACCCCGCCAGTAGAGGCCGGCAAGGAACGGGACTGCAAAGGTGGCAAGCATGATCCCGATCCCCATCCAGATGAGGCTCGCAAGCGCGGCCGGCGGGTTGATCGCAAGGATCATCGTGCCGAATGCGGAGAGTACCACGATCACCTTGGAGAGCAGGACGACGCTCTTGTCGCTCGCATTGGGCCTGATAATCTTCTTGTACAGGTCCCATGAGCACATTGCGCCGATGGTCAGCATCAGCCGGTCGGTTGTGGACATGACGGCTGCAAGCACGATCACGGCAAATATCGCCCAGAGGGCAAGGATTGGGAGCGAGTACTGAATACCATAGAGGATGATGAAATCAGAGGCATTCGAGACGGCGGGCAGGGTAAACACTCCGGCTTTCACCATCACAAGCCCGGCAAGGCCGGTAAATTTTAAGAGATACATGGCTGCCCCATAGATCAGGAATGCAACGAGCGGGGCCCATTTGAAGTACTTGACATCCTTTACCGCAAGCACGTTATTGATGACATGCGGGGCGCATGCAAGGCCCACCATGAGCATGATCGCAAACGAGACGATGTAGGCAGGAGTAAAGGCGCCGCTTGGCATCCACGGCATTACGAGGTTCGGGTTGATGGTCGCAAGCACTTCATTGACATGCGTAAAGCCACCTGCGTAGTAGATGATGATCGGGGCCATCACGAAGATCCCGACGATGAGGATGATAGACTGGATCAGGGACGCCCACGCTACTGCATACAGTCCGCCAATCGTGGTATAGATCATGGTTACCAGGGTCGCGATGAGGAGCGCAAGCCACAGGGGGATCGCAAAGAGCCACATCAGCACAATTGCGATGGCGGTGTACTGCCCGACAAGGTAGATGAGCGAAACGATGATCCCTGCGACAGCCGAGAGCGAGCGCAGCGCCGTGGGGCTTTCGTACCGGTGGGCGAGGTAGTCCTGCACGGTCATGTACCCGGCGGTCTTTGCCACATTATGGAGTTTGACACCAAAGAAGATGATACAGAACCCAATCGCGAGCGGGACGAAGATCTCTTCCCACATGGTCGGCCAGCCGGCCCGGTACCCGAGCCCCGAGACGCCCAAAAGCGACATGCCCGAGCAGACGGTGCCGATCATCAGAAGGATAAACACCCAGAACCCGAGCGAGCGGCCGGCGACAAGATAATCTTCAGCAGTCTTGATCTTTTTCGAGGCCCATACACCAATACCCAGGAGAACCAGGAAATAAATGGCAATAACCGCAATGGTAACATAGTCCGTCATTTTCAGTCATGCCCCCGGAACGTCAGGCCCCAGTACAGCAGTGCGAGGATGGCGATGACCGTCACACCGCCAACTGCCAAAATCGTGATATCCGGCAATCCAAACATAATACCTTGTTAAGTTGTTGTATGCTAACATATAACACAATCGAAATGTCACCGGCCAGCGGCCAGGAAGAGAGGAGGCGGATAAATTATGGGAGGGGGATTGCGTGCGACGCTGTGATAATTATTACCAGAATTTTTCCCGGCCCCACCCGTACAAAGATTTCCAGGGATGCACCACTCACCAGGCACACTCAACAGATGCCCACATACGGGAAGGCCATGTATGGCTCGCAGGAAAACTTAAAATCGTGATCGTGCCCCGGAGTGAATCGTTGCCATTCGCATCACTTAAAGGAGTTTTAGCCGCAAAAAAGATCATAATCCTCATCATTTCTGAAACCACGGCCGCCATCCGGAAAACCCTGTAAGGAAAAACCGTGAGGTCGTTTTCCTTTTTGGCAAACCAAAAAAAAAAGATTACTTGCTGCTCGTCACCGTCTTTGTGCCGCGCATGATCGCGATCCTTCCGGTCCGGATCAGCTCCTTGATCCCGAACTGGCGCAGCAGTTTTTCCATCGCGTTGATCTTGTCGGTATCCCCGACCACCTGGAGGATCACCGACTTTGCGCCCACGTCCACGATCTGGGCGCGGAAGATGGTTGCGATCTGCATGATCTCTGCACGGGTCGACCCCTGGTCGGCGGTCACCTTGAACATCACCAGTTCGCGTTCGACCCGCTCGTTGTCGGTCAGGTCGGACACCTTGATCACGTCAATGAGCTTGTTGAGCTGTTTCATGACCTGCTCGACCTGCCCGTCATCGCCGATCACGACAATGGTGATCCGGCTCATGTCCGGTTCCTCGCAGGGACCCACCGCGAGGCTCTCGATATTAAAGCCGCGCCGGGAGAAGAGGCCGGTGACCCGTGAGAGGACCCCGGCCTTGTTCTCCACGAGGATAGACAACGTGTGCGCCTTCATGATGGCGGATGCCCCCCGATCATCTCGTTGATCGCAGCTCCTGCCGGGACCATCGGGAACACATTCTCCTCCCGCTCGATCCTGAAGTCCATCACGAACGGGCCGTCATGGTCCACCGCGGCTTTAAGCGCCGGCATCACTTCATCGCAGGACTCCACTTTCATACCGTCGATACCGTATGCCTGCGCTATCTTTACAAACTCCACCGGCGGGAGCTCGGTATACGCGTAGCGCCGGTCGTAGAAGAGCTCCTGCCACTGGCGCACCATGCCGAGGTACATGTTATTCAGGATCGCGATCTTCACCGGGATGTTGTACTGCACCGCAGTCCCCATCTCCTGGATGTTCATCTGGATGCTCCCGTCGCCAGCCACATCGAAGACCGGCACATCCGGCCGTGCAAAGTGCGCCCCGATAGCTGCGGGAAAACCATAGCCCATCGTGCCCAGGCCGCCGGACGTAATCCACGTCCGGGGCTGGCGGAAACAGAAGTACTGTGCAGTCCACATCTGGTTCTGGCCCACCTCAGACACAATCACCGCATCTCCTTTTAGCAGTTCGTTCATCTGCTGGAGGATAAACTGGGGATGCAGGCAGCCATTGTCTTTCCCGAACCGGAGCGGGTGGTGCTGTTTCCAGTGCTTTATCTTCTTCTGCCACGCGTCGCAGGCGTTTTTCTTCGTTAAGCCGGCAATCATGTCCCCGATCACGGTTTTCACGTCGCCGACGATCGGCACGTCGACGTGCTTGTTCTTTCCGATCTCGGCCGGGTCGATATCGATATGGATGATCCTTGCATGCGGCGCGAACGTCTCGATCCTGCCGGTCACCCGGTCGTCGAACCGCGCCCCGATGGCGATCAGGAGATCGCATTCGGTGACCGCGAAGTTTGCATACTCGGTGCCGTGCATGCCCAGCATGCCGAGGTTGAGCGGATGGTCGCAGGGGATGCACCCGATGCCCATCAGGGTCGTTGTGACCGGGATGCCGTGGCCGGAAGCGAATGCCACGAGTTCCGGCGAGGCATTGGACGAGATCACGCCGCCGCCCGCGTAGATGAGCGGCCGTTCCGCTGCCATGATAAGTTCGACTGCCTTGTCGATCTGGCGCTTGTGCCCCTTATAGGTCGGGTTGTAACCCCGGAGCACCACTTTCTCCGGCACGACCGGCTCCTTGACCGACCGGGTGTTGACATCCTTCGGGAGATCGACAAGCACCGGCCCCTGCCGTCCTGTACCCGCGATATAGAACGCCTCTTTTATCACGCGGGGGATGTCCGAGGTCTCCTTCACGAGGTAGTTGTGCTTGGTGATCGGCATCGTGATGCCCTGGATGTCCGACTCCTGGAAGGCGTCGTTCCCGAGCATCGTGGTCGGGACCTGGCCGGTGATAGCGACAAGGGGAACCGAGTCCATGTAGGCCGTAGCGATCCCGGTGACGAGGTTACAGGCACCGGGCCCCGAGGTGGCAAGGCATACCCCTACACGACCGCTCGCGCGTGCATAGCCGTCCGCGGCATGCGCTGCTGCCTGTTCGTGCCGTACCAGGATGTGCCGCAATGGTGAATCGTAGA
>NZ_JBKQWO010000009.1:0-10558 GCF_052325125.1 Methanoregula sp.
TGAACTGGTTGAGCCCCGTGTTCTCGATGACAACCTGGAGATTGAGATCGTCCCCGGGCGAAAACTCGTTCGTCCCCGCAATGTGTGCTTCCAGGTCGGGGCTCCCGGCCATATACTGCGTCCCGGCGAGCACCGGGGTGATGGCAAGGGCTAACAGGACGATAGATACGAGGCACAGAAGCCGCAATGTGCTGATGCGGTGAGCCGAAGAACCTCTGCCAGCCCCGGCAGCCTCCCTCTTTACGGGAGATAGATATCCACGTATTTCACTCATGCAGATCCTCGAAAAGGTTGTAAGAAATCTAGTACAGGTTGAAATTCTTATCATATATATTCCGATCCCAATTACTATACATTGTCATCATATCCCTCATGGCTCTTGGGATAAAACCGCAATTTTTTCCTCTTTTTCTCCTGCGTGCGCGACATTTTTATCTCATGTTTCTGGTGAAGGTTTCCTTAAAATCAGCATTTATTCGAGAGTACGCCGGTAGGTCACTATTCCGAGGATGATCATTGCTGTTGAAAAGATCAATAGCGCTATGAGATCCATACCGATCACGTTGAGCCCCTGGTTCCTGAGGATGATGCTTCGCAGGGCATGGACACCGTAGTATTCGGGGTTGATTATGGTGATCCAGCGCAGCCAGCCCGGCATCCCGATGACCGGGTAAAAGGCACCCGAGGTCATGAAGAGAATGAGGTTAAAAAACGCGATAACCGATGAATATTCCTGCTGGGATGCGAAACGGGATGCAAAGGAGACAACAAGGCTCGTTACTCCGATACATGCGATAAGGATCACCAGCAGGACCAGCAGAAAGTCCTGAAAACTCTGGAGGGTGATGCCGGTGATGAGCAGGTCGATCCAGAAGATGGTG
Source organism: Methanoregula sp. (assembly GCF_052325125.1). GTDB lineage: Archaea > Halobacteriota > Methanomicrobia > Methanomicrobiales > Methanospirillaceae > Methanoregula. Next base: position 882 of record NZ_JBKQWO010000009.1, read on the forward strand.
AATCCCGCAATGAATGCCCTTACTGTGCCGCTTGAGATGATCCCAAAGATGATACTTGAGCGTTTGACCGGCGTGACAAGATAGCCCTCGTGGATGCCGTTCTCCCGGTCCTTGATAAGCGCGATCCCGCCACCAAACATGGTGGAGGTAAATATGGCCATCATAATCACGCCCACGCCAAAGAACTGGAGATACTGGATATTCCCGTAGATCTTGTCGACAAGGATAGGGTTTCGTGCCCCAAGACCGAGCATAACCTGGTTTACTGCCGCTTCGATGATCGGGGGTGTTACGGAGTCAGAACTATCGACGTAGACACGGACCGCGTTGTCGTTTGAAACCGATGAGGGAAAGACAATCACTGCCGATAGTTTTCCATTATCCAGATCCTGTTTGGCCACATTTTCATCTGCATATACGGTAACATCCAGCAGTTTGTTGGCGAAATCGGTCTGGCTGATATGGTTGAGCTGGTATGCGGCGCTCGTAAAGAGCGGCGTATCGTTGTAGGGCGGGACCTCTTGTACAACGCCGACCGGGATATGGGTGAGGGTGCCTCCCATCGCGCTCCCGAAGATCACCAGGTACATGATGGGCATGATGAGCGTCATCATGATGATGAACGGGTTGCTCAAAAACTTCTTGAAGTCCCGTTTGAAGATTGCAAGGGCGCCCCGCAGCATGACGGGCATCAAGGTGGCTGCCTTCTGCCTGTACCGGGGGCATCGTTTCCATCACCGTTACCGTTGTCCAGCCCCTTGCCGGTCAGGTAGATGAAGATGTCTTCAAGCGAGGGGGATCGGATCGAGATTGAGATAATGGGAACCGCGTATTTATCGAATACGGCAAGGATGGCAGGAATCACCTGGCTGCCGTTAGTCGCCGATATAATTACCTTATGCTCGACTACCGACACCGCGTTGACGAGGTTGACGTTCCGGATCGCCTCTTCTGCCAGCGGGTCCATATGATCCACACCGATCTCGATGAGATCGCCAGCCGGTATCAGTTTCCTGAGGTTTTCCATGGTGTCAAGGGCGATCAGGCTCCCGCGCTCCACAAAAGCGATCCGGCCGCAGAGTTTTTCTGCCTCGTCCATGTAATGGGTGGTGAGAATGATGGTCGTATGCTCTTTGTTGAGCATCATGATCTGCTGCCACACCTCCCTGCGTGCCTCGGGATCGAGGCCGATGGTAGGCTCGTCGAGGAAAAGGATGAGCGGCCGGTGAATAAATGCGCGGACAATCTCGAGTTTGCGTTTCATGCCCCCTGAGAACGTGCCCACCGGCATGTAAGCACGGTCGGTGAGGCCGGCCATTTTCAGGAGTTCCATAATCCGGTCCGGGAGGATACTGTCAGGAACGTTTTCGAGTTTTCCGTAGAACTCGAGATTGTCGTACGCGGTCAGTTCGGAATCGCTGGTGTAGTTCTGCGCGCAGACACCGATGATTTCCCGGATCTTCTCGGGGTCTTTTGTAATGTCGTAGTTGTCGACGAATGCCTGCCCTGATGTCGGGGAGAGGAGAGTCGTAAGGATCCGGATGAGCGTGCTCTTTCCTGCGCCGTTTGCCCCGAGGAGCCCGAAAATTTCCCCGCGTTTCACTTCAAAGGAGACGTCGTTTACGGCGATCACGGTTTTTGTCTTGCTGGCAAAGACTTTGGAGAGGTGATTGATCCGGATAATCGCGGTTCCATTGCCCTGGTTTGCACCCTCTGATTCTGCCGGTGTCCTGCCGGGTAAAACACCTGCAGGTCCGTTTATGGTGCCGTCATGATTTTTACTCCCGGGTGCGGGAATATTTTCATGGCTGAACAGAGACATAATTGTCACTCCTGCCGGAGTTTTGAGAGGACCTGGTAGGTATTTTCCAGCGCTGTACACAGTTTTTCGATGTCGCTGTCATCGATGTCGGCCAGGCTCTCTTTGAGGTCCTGCTTTAACCATGATAACGATTGTTTGAGGTATATTTTACCTTTCTCTGTTATTGCAAGGTTGATCACCCGGCGATCAGCGGGATCGGGCCGGCGTTCCACCAGGCCGTCAGCAATCATCAGGTCGGCGAGCCTGGTCATGTATGGCCGGGAGATATACAGGCGGCTTCCGATTTCAGACATCGGCATTGAGTCGAATTTCATAAGCACCCCGAGTGTATGGTGTTGCGCCACTTGTATCCCGCTGACCGCATGCTTGTGTCGAATCACGTTCTTATAGTAGAGGGGAATGAGTGCAAGCAGGGCGTCAGCAGCGCGGTCCCGTATATCTTCTGCCATCTTGTTCTGAAAACAGTTTTGTTAATTAATAGTTTAATAAGTGAACTATTCCCTTAGTGAAGTATCTGCAAAAAAAATGGTCTGCCCTCATTCATCACCCTCTTGGTATAACGGCGATTTTTTCATCAGGGAAAAGGCAGTCGGAGTATCAGGTTGCGCGTTGGGGTAAATAACAGAAGTTACACGATGTCAGTTGCCACGAACAGGGAGGCGATCAGTACCACGCCGAATGCAGTGATCACCAGTCCGGCGAGACGATTGATCAGGTGCAGGCGCTCACTTGTCAGGTAGCTTCGCATGGAACCCAGCGTTCCGCAGAGGAAGACCCACCATCCCATTTCTCCGATGAACACTCCTGCCACGAAGATGGCCGGGGTGACCCACGTACTTCCGCTGATCACCACGCCGAAGCCCGGGATAATGATAGTGAAAAAAAGGATGGTAAGGGGGTTTGCCAGAGTGATGGCAAGCATCGTGGTATAATCGGCAAGATAGGACTCGTTTTCGGGTTTTGTGGTGACCTCTGGTGGCGCGGCAAAGACAATACGGAGACCTACTGCAATGAGGGCGAGCCCCCCGAACAGCCGGAAGAACCACTGGCGGGCGAGCAGGAAGTCCGATATAAGCGCAAGGCCAAACGCCGTCACCGCCGCATAGAAGGCATCGGCCGTTGCGATTCCAAAGCCGGAAGTAATGCCATGCAGGCGTCCGCAGGCAAGGGAGCGCTGGATGCACACAAAGGCGATCGGGCCGACGGGCGCGGCAAGCGCAATGCCGATGATAATTCCATGGATGAACAGTCCGGTCTCCACTTACACCCACCCTGCATACTGCCTGATGCCGATCGTGTGGTCCCGGCAGGGCCGGCATACCGGGCCTCTCTGAAAAGCGGATTCGCCCGGGCGCCGGATTTTTTGTCCCTGCATGGACACGCGTACCGTAATTTGTTGCATGTCCCGCATCATCAAGCTGTCACTTGTAGAATGCCGTTTTTTGCTGTGCCCCTTTTCCCGGACCCGTCGAAAAATAAAGTCGCCATTCCCGCGCAGCAACGTCAGTTCAGGAGAAAACGCCATGCAAGCCCGGTGATGCAGATTGCGGAACAGATGATCACGAGTAAAATATTGATCGATTTCTCGCGCCGGGTCATATCCGCCCAGCGTGCCCGCTGCTGTCTGATAAGGTACCCGATAAAGAGGCCGATTGCGGTACCGGCCATGAGACCGATGACCGTGACCATGCCTACGGATAAAAAATCAGTGTACATAGGATCTCTCCATCGTTGGTTTGCGCTGCCGGGATATAAATCACCTCACGGTGGATAAAAAACCGGGTGTTTTGCCATCCTCCACCACCGGTTCCGCAGAGGCGACAGGCACATGACCCGTGTAAGGTTTTATGGTGATCCGGAGGTAATATTAATCCATACCACGGGTTTTTCCCAAAAGGAGCGCGAGGTATGATTTCACTTCGTTTTTACCGCATTTATGATATCGGCCGGGAGATCGATATTGACTGGCTGGAAAAGTCGCTTGCCCGGAATTATTTTACGGCCCGCACCAGTTTTGTCCGTGTCAAGCCCAAATCCATCATGATAGAGTCGTCCCCGCTCCTGATCCGCATGCTGCCGATCACGGTGGAACGGGAGGGGCGCTCGTACGAGTTTTCCGCTGTAGCCCGTGTCTATGATATCGGTGTGATCAGCCTCTGTTTCATCTATGATGATGAGCAGGCGGATCACCGGGAACTGGAGGATATTGCGTTCCGGTTTGCCGGCCAGGAAGGGCTTTCGGATTTCTTCCTCCAGTATCTCAACACGCTGGGGGAGATCATCAAGCCGCATATCAGGAATTTTGCGATCGACCCGGACTTTTACGAGGATTACACGATCTACGTGACCGACCGGCGGGACGACACGATCGACCCGGTGCCGCTGCTGCTTGGGGACCGGACCTGTGTTTCTCCCCAGATCCGGGAGGATATCATAAAAAATTCCCTCAGTTACTCAAACGAGGATCTTGCGATTATTTCCTGGGACTCTGCCCTGTTGTGCGGCCCTGAGAGCCCGACCGATATCATCGATCTGATCGAGTTTGCAAACGTGCAGGTGCTCGAACTGCGGTACTATGACCGGGAGCTGACCCGTGAGATGGCGCGGATGTATGACGATATCGAGCATGCGGACCGGCTGTCCTGGTTTTCGCGGGGCGGCCAGTACCATGCGATCATGCGGCACCAGATGAAGATCTCCGCTGAGATCTCGGAAACGATCGAAAAGGTCGATAACCTGATCAAGGTGACCGAGGACGTCTACTATGCCCGCGTCTATGCGGCGGCACTCAAGATCCTGAGAAGCGGCCAGTGGAGCGAGAGCGTGAGCCGGAAGATCGATGTGATCCGGGAGAACTACTCGATGCTGTCCGACGAGGTCAGGATCCAGCACTCGAACTTCCTGGAATGGGTGGTGATCCTCCTCATCGCGTTTGAGATCATCGTGATGCTCTGGGAGCGCGTGTTTGCGGGATAAGTGCCCGGCACGCTTTTTCTTTTAAGAGGGGATGCGGGACCCGGGGTCCCTAAAAAACGGTTTATGAGAGGATGCAGGTTTCTGCATACCGCCGTGTCCCGGAAACCCAAATATATATCATAAAAAGAAGGCTGAAGATTCTCTATGGAACTCCAGAACGCCCTCTCCGGACGGGAGCAGAACCTCGTTCTCTTTATCCTCGCGCTCTCCACCTTCATGGCATCTCTCGATTCGACCATCGTGAACATCTCCCTCCCCGCGATCGCAGCATCGTTCGGGGTCTCCCTGTCCATGGTATCCTGGGTGGCCATGAGCTACCTGCTCGTCTTAAGCGGACTCCTCCTCGCCTTTGGGAAGCTCGGGGACATGAAAGGGTTCCGGAAGATCTTCATTGCGGGATTTGCCGTCTTTACCGTGGGATCGCTCCTCTGCGGCCTCTCGTTTTCCATCGGGTCCCTGATCGGCTCGCGGTTCATCCAGGGAATCGGTGCCGCGGCACTCGAAGCTATCGGCCCGGCCATGGTGGCGATCTACCTCCCCAGAGAGATCCGCGGCAAGGCCCTGGGTATTCTTGCCACCGTGATCTCCGTGGGAATTGCCGCCGGCCCGATCATTGGGGGTTTCCTCACCCAGTACGCCAGCTGGCACTGGATCTTCTTCATCAACGTCCCGATCGGGATCTGTGCCGTCATCCTGGGCATACGATGCATCCCCGTTGACCGGGTGCCTGCAAAGAGCGGGCCGTTCGATTACCCCGGCGCGATCATCTTCTTCTTTGCCCTTGCCGCGCTCCTCTGGCCGGTCGATGAGGGGCTGACGCTCGGCTGGACCTCCCCCGCCATACTCGGCAGCTTCGGCATATCGGCCGTACTGTGGGTTCTCTTCATTCTCCGGGAGACCCGCTGCCGGGACCCGCTCTGCGACTTCGCCCTGTTCCGGAACACCAGCTTCCTTGCCGCAAGCCTCGCCGCCGCGGCCATGATGCTCACGTTCGCCGGCGTCCAGTACCTCCTCCCCTTCTTTTTCGAAGGCGTGATGGGATTCGAGGCCTCTGTTGCCGGTCTCCTCCTCGCCATCCCGTCCGTTGCGCTCATGATCCTGGGCCCCATCTCGGGCGCCCTCTCCGACCGGATCGGGTCACGGGTGCTTGCGACGGGAGCGGCCGCATTTGCGTGCGTGACGTTCTTTATGATCAGCCTCTTTACGCAGCATACCAGCATCCTCTTTATTGCCGTCACCCTGCTCTGCGTCGGCATAGCTCTTGGGATCTTCTTCCCCCCCAACATGAACCAGATCCTCGGCCAGAGCAAAAAGGACGAAGAGGGCGTCGGTTCGAGTATCATGACGACGATGAAGAATGTCGGGGAAACCCTGGGGATCGCCCTGATGGGCACGATCGCCCTCTTCACGGTGGTGAACAGCGAGGGATTCGATCCGAAGACCCCGGTGGCGCAGATCCCGATGGAAATTATCGTGACGGGCTTTGCGGTCGCATTTATCGCGGCGGCCGTGATCTCGGTCGTCGCGGTGATCCTCTCGGCGATTGCAAAGGATGCTCCCCGGTAAAAAAGGTGCAGTCCTTAAAAAACGGTTTTTTCATGGGATCACGAAACGGAGAGCGGGGGGTGGTTTCCCCTGTTTTCCATAAATTTATAATGTTATAGTTCTATAAATCGTGGCATGGAAGCGCAGTACACCTCGATCTCCGTCTCGTTTGCCTCCAAACAGGAGCTGGACGAGATCAAGAAAGAGATCGGGGCAAAGACCTATGATAAGGCGGTCCAGTATCTCATAAAAAGCCGGAAAAAGGGCTTCCCTTCGACAGCGGGATGCGATCCGGATCTTCCGGCATTTACCCGGGATACCAGGGGCGATTCGCATCGCGTATCTTATTGATACCTGGACGTGGATCGAGTACTGGAAGGGCACCAGTAAGAAAGCGATAAAGATCATCGACGGGAGCCCGGAAGAGTTCTGCGTCTCCAGCATCACCATTGCCGAGATCGCGCAGATTTACCAGCAGCGGGATGTGAGCCTGATACCGGTGAGGACTGACGATGTTGCACAGCGGGCAACGGTCATTCCGGTGACCTTCGATATCGCCCGGCTCGCGGGCCAGCTGCGGAATACGGAGATCGAGGGCGGGATCGCGGATGCGATCATCCTTGCAACGGCACGGATCACATCGTCAAAGATCGTTACCGGGGACCAGCACTTCAGGAACCTGCCCGATGTCGTTTACCTGGGGAAATAACTCTTTTTTCCAATAATACTATAACGCTATAGCGCTATAATCCGGATCATGTCTGCGGATGCACAGAGACCAGCGACGACCACCATCCAGCTGATGGCAGATACCAAGGAGGAACTCAATGCCCTCAAGGAGTGCCATAACATGCACACCTACGACGAGGTAATAAAGTTCCTGATCAACACCCGGAAGACATCCGTAAAATCCCTGTTTGGGTGCACCCCTGAGATGCCACCCTTTGTACGGGAGGATGATGATTCCCATCGAGTACCTGGTGATTGATACCTGGGTCTGGATCGAGTATTTCCGGGGGTCCGACCCGGCAATGAAAGAGGTTATCGAAACCCCGGGGGACGTTGCATTACTGACATCCGCGATCACCATCACCGAGATCATACGGAAATATAATGGGTATCCCCGGAATCTCCTGGGGGAGATGCTCAGTCTGATCAATACGGTTGGCCGGGTGGTGAATGTCGATCAGGAGATCGCAACTGCTGCCGGCCACCTGAGAAACGACGGGTTCCCCGGCGGGACGGCTGACGCCATCATCCTTGCAACGGCCCGGCAGGTGAGCGGGAAGGTTATGACCGGCTATCTGCATTTCAGGGGATTGGACGATACGCTCTTTGTAGGATCCTGATATCCGCTTACGGTACAGGATTGTTCTCGGGCCTCTCATCAGGGCCCCATGAGGTGCCCGGCGGGGCAAGGGAATTTTCTGTGGTCCTTAAAAAAACGGTTTTTGGAGACCCGGGTTCCCGCAGAGCCCCGTATGCCTCAAAACGAAAGGGCAGGGGGGAGATTGCCCCTGTCCTTTGTTTTCATGCTTTCCTGTTCCCTTCTGATTCTTCCATGTGGTCGAGCACCCGGTCCCACATGACGAGGAGACCGGGGATGACCACGTAGGCGAGGAGCCCGGTGCCGAGGAATGCCCCGGTGAGGATGAGTTCGGTGTCCATCGCGCTCACCTCATGCGAGGGCCGTCTCGGTGTCGGCCCAGGTCTCGATCTTCGTCCGGATCGCATCGTCCGTGTAGGAGGCGATGATGAGCCGGTCGCGGCTGAAGTGGAGGTAGTATAACTCTCCGTTCGGGTCGTGGCACTTGAGGGTCACCGAGTAGGTTTCGCTGTCGGAGTCCCGTGCCGGGGTCCCGCCGTGTGCGGTGTTCAGGGAGCCTGCGGCGAGGATCGCAGCGATGCCGGCGTTGAACCCGGCGAGGCTGACGTACCGGTCGGAGATGTTCCCGACGACTTTGGCGTCGGTGTCCTGGTACACGATCTTCGCGGTATAGGCCTCTTTTGTCTTCTCCACACCTGCGTGTGTTTCACCTGCGGACATGTAGGATACACATCCGAAGGGGTTCGATACGATGACTGCCTGGACGATCGCGTTGAACGTCGTCGGGTCCGCAATCGGTTCTGTCAGGTTGCGGAAGGCGGTCTTAGTGGTTGTTCCATCCTGGAAATCTGCCATTTTTTTCACGTCCTTTCTTGTTCTTTCTTTTTTCTGCTGTCTCGGGGGCCCCTTTGACACATACCTGTGTGCAGGATGGGGTATTACGGGTAAGTGGGGGGTTGTAATCCGGGCACGGGTTATGGCCGGTTCCGGGATCCGGGGTGTTTGGCGTGCAAAAAGAGGAAATGGAAGATAAAACAAACAAAATTGTGATTGGAATAACAAAATATTGCATATTTATATGATGTGCAGATAATGATCAATCTAATGCGAAATCGAATTAAAACTATATTATCCGAACTTAATTTCGCAAGAGTAGAAGAAGATCTTTCTTTTGATAAACAAAACGCTCTTGAATTGTCGTATAATTTTATTGTGAATAGGATATGGAGAAGACATCGACAGAACATTGATTCGGAAAGCCGAATTAACAAAATATTTGATCTATTTTTAGTTTTTTTGACTCTGTGTATTATCACAACATGTGTACTTATTATCCCGTTGTACTTTGCACCAGATCCATTCTCGGCGAAAATAATGGATATAAGTCAACTATTCATTGTAATTCTTATTGCATCGATATGCTGGGGAGGAGAGGTCTATTTATCTCAAGAGTTTGGACACCTTATCCAAAAAAGAATTATTACGGAAGTTAAGGGAGCCAACAAAAATAATTTTTTAAAATCCTTCTTTAATGGAGTCTATTTTAAGAACACCTCTGGGCGGGGGTTTCGATTGTATTTGCGTTCCGTTATTTTATTTTTTCTTATAGTCGCTACAGAATGGGTACAATTACACCAGTCATATCCCGGTCAAGTCGTTCTAGCCTCATTTAATCTTTTATTCTTTAATCACAATTTTTTATATTTCCCAATTTTTACGTATTCACTGATTTCTCAGTTAATTGTCTGTTTAACCGCTTTTATCATCTTTTTTGCGGCATTCACTGTAATCCTCATTTTTTTGTTCCTTTTTGGTGTGGGTTTATTTTGGCCACTAAAAATTAATCCTTTCGTGGATATGGGAAATACAGGTGAATATGGAAAAATTTGCTCTGTAGAAAACCTTCACCCGGAGAAATTGTAGAAATCTGTGAATGTTACAGACGATCATTTTGTTAGCGATTTCTTTCGTCTGAATCAGGAATCTTCGAGATTTGAGATCACCGCT
>NZ_JBKQWO010000010.1:0-42115 GCF_052325125.1 Methanoregula sp.
CCGGCTCGCTAATCTTTTAGTTGTCTCCTTGCTTTTTGGACTCACAATCGAATGTAAGGAGACAATGTACCTTAGATCTTTCGGTCATTGGTACCGTCTGTTTTGGATAGGATTTCTACAGAGCAAAATTTCGAGCAATTCGCGGTATATGATTGTACGATAAGACCCCTTGCAAACGATACTTTCTCAACAGCTCGTATTAAAAAATATTCGTATTTAGACTATCCAGAGAAATGGGATGAAATTTACAAAATATTTGCAAAAAAAAGTGTATATCGTGGCTCTTTTGATCAATTCGTTGACGCAAAGAAAGGAAAACATGGGACCACAACCGTCAATGAGGAGTTTTTAAAAGATATTGAAGACTGGCGTAAAGAAATTGCCCAAAATATCGCTATCAGAAATAACGATCTTACGAAAGAAGAAGTCAATCTATCAGTTCAGAAAATTATTGATCGGCTTATCTTTTTAAGAATTTGTGAAGATCGAGGGATTGAAAAATACGAAACCCTTAAACAATATCTCGAAGGAGATAATGTCTACCAAAAAATCTGCGAATTATTCAAGATCGCGGATGATCGCTACAATTCCGGGCTTTTTCATTTTAATAATGATGATGTCTTGGCAGAACCTGCAGATACCCTCACTCTAAATTTGAAAATAGACGATAAAGTTCTTAAAAACATTATTAAACGTCTTTATTTCCCGGATAGTCCCTATGAATTCTCTGTTATTCCACCTGTTATTCTTGGACAGGTCTATGAACAATTCTTGGGTAAAGTAATCCGGCTCACGGAAGGACATCAAGTAAGAATTGAACTTAAGGAGGACGTAAAAAAAGCAGGGGGTGTCTATTATACTCCCCAATATATTGTCGAATATATCGTCAAGCGTACCCTTGGGGAACTTGTTAAGGGTAAAACACAACGTGAAGTAGCAAAACTCCGCATTCTCGATCCTGCCTGTGGCTCAGGTTCGTTCCTTATTGGTGCATATCAGTATCTCCTTGATTGGCATCTTGAATGGTATCTGGCAAATTTGATCCCAAAATATAATGAGAAAAAAAATCTTTCAGATCCTTCAGTGAAAGCTCTTCTTCCGGAACCTGCTACACAGACAAAAAAGAAAAAAAATGCAGACCAAATAGAACTTCCCCTCTATAATACAGGATATAATAAGGACATCCCTTTGTTAGAGCGAAGACGTAGTAATTGGAAATTAACAACTGTCGAAAAAAAGCGCATCCTTATCAGCAATATTTTTGGTGTGGATATTGATCAACAGGCTGTTGAGGTAACCAAATTATCATTACTGCTAAAAGTGCTTGAAGATGAGAATGAAGAGAATATCTCAAAACAATTGAAACTCTTTGCGGAACGAGCTCTTCCCTCCCTAAACCAGAACATCAAGTGTGGGAACTCATTAATTAATACAGAAATTTACACGGATTCGCAATTTACACTTGATGGAAGTGAGATAACAAATATTAATGCATTTGATTGGAATCATGAGTTTTCTGACGTTATGAAAATGGGAGGCTTCGATGCAGTAATCGGAAATCCCCCCTATTTAAATATAGATGACACTTGGGGAAAGAACGATAACCGGTTAAGGGCAATAAAAAAGCAATATCCGGAAATTTACAACGACAAAACGGATATTTTATTTTATTTCCTTGCAAAAGGAGCAAGTCTGAGCAAAGGTTTTGTAAGTTTTATTGTTTCTAGGGCCTTCTTAGAGGCATTTAAAGCGGACAAATTACGAAGATATCTTACATCAAATTCAGCGATTAATGAAATTATAGATTTTCAAAATTTTTATGTATTCGAGGGAGTTGGAATTACAACCTGTATAATCACATTAGACTCACGTAAATCCCCTCAAAAAACTGTTGATTATAAATTACTGCAAAAAACATTGCCTTCGCTGGAGTTAGAGAGATATCTTAATGAGGATAAAATATTTGAACGGGTTGAGAAAGACCAAAAAGAACTGAATGATGCACCGTGGATATTTGCCTCTGATAATGTTGATAAAATTAATAAGAAACTCGACAATGCTGGGAAAAAAGTTGGAGACATTTTAGCTATTGGAAAAGGAATGGAAACCGGACTTAACGATGTCTTTGGAAAACGGTCTCTTGAAGAAATAAAAAAATGGGGGTTGAATAAAAGTCAATATTTCAAACGAGCAACCAATTCCGATATCCAACGATATTCAATTAATAATCGACAAGAATTTTTATTATATCTCGAAGAAGCCCCGAAATTAAAAGATTTACCTGAGGGGGTTCAAAATCATCTTAACGCTCATACGCCTGAATTAAAAGGAAGGGCAGCCTTCAAACGAGGGAATTGTGAATGGTGGAAATACACTTGGCCTTTGCATAAAGAATGGTATGACCGGCCCCGTCTCTTATGCCCATATCTTGCGGTTTCCAATCGTTTTGCATTGGATACTAATAAGGAATACTTAGGCCTTACTGATACGACTGTATTATTCGAAAATGGACAACCTGAAGATTTGAAATACATCCTTGGATTGTTAAATTCACAACTTTTGTCATTTAGGTTCCAGAGTATTGCTAAACTAAAAAGTGGTGGGATTAGAGAATATTTCTGGAATAGCGTTTCAAAAATCCCTATCCATACCATCAATTTCTCCGATCCCGCTGATAAAGTCCGCCACGATCGCATGGTTGAACTTGTCACCCATATGCTTGACCTTAACAAGCGGTTGCAAGATGCGAAACTTGAGCAGGATAAGATGCAGATCTCCCGACAGATTGTGGCTACTGATGCAGCAATTGAAAAACTAGTTTATGAGCTCTATGGTTTGACGGATGAGGAAATTGCAGTTGTGAAAGGTTATAGTAAGGATTAAACTATATTTTTCTGATCTGCCGGTACCAACAGAATTTTAGATATCTCCTCTCCCCTCATTCCCACTAATAAGGGGGGGTACCCCCCACCCGCCCGGCCACATGGGGGGGAGGGTGATCCCCTCCAGGAAAAAAGAGAAGGGGGGGGTAGGGGGATCACCCCCCTCCCCCCCTTGCCCGCAAAACGGCCCCTGTTTTGCATGGCCAAAACCTGTGGTTCGCGTGGAATTGCCGTCGTGAGTTCGCGTACTGGCGGATTTCCTGGATTGTCGCGTTCCGGCCCGGCCGGGACCTGAGGGGTAGGGGGGTGCCCCCCTCCGGGCCCGGCACATGGGTGGGGGGGTGATCCCCTCCAGGAAAAAAGAAGGAGGGGGGGTAGGGGGATCACCCCCCTCCCCCTCTTCCCTCCACACCACCCGTCACCCCTACCCCCCGGCGCCTGCGATGCCGGCCCGTATCCCTACCGCTAAATACCGCAACGGTACTATCTCTTCCCATGCCAAACCTCATGCACTTCATGATCCCGGCCGATGACGTGGACCGGGCCCGGCGCTTTTATTCCGCCCTCCTCGGCTGGCAGATCGAGCCGACAGCATCCCCCGAGACCATGGGAATAGCGGTGATGCAGTACCACGATATCACCACCGGGCCGGCGGCGGCTGGCACGCTGAACACCGGTGGGCTGTACAAGCGGCAGATGACCGAACCGATCCTGGATTTCGTGCAGGTCGACGATATCGACGCGGTGCTTGCAAAGGTGGCGGGCCTTGGCGGGACAATCCTGATACCCAAGACCGCAATCCCCGGCGTGGGGCACAACGCGATGATCCTCGACACCGAAGGGAACCTGTTCGGCCTCCTGATGCCGGAAAAGAAGTGAGCCGGGCGGTCCCCCGGATCCTGCCGGTGCGTTCTCCGCTTCCCGGTCGCGAAAATCTCCGCGTAAACCGCCCGGAATCCCCGTATCATAAGAAAGCGTATATCCCGGCATAAAGAGATTATCATTACGTGGCATAAACCACAATCAACGAAAAGGAAGTGATTACTACGTCAGTGAAGATTACCAAGGCAGTCGCCGCCGCGAAGAAGGCATCGGCAAACGCGAAGGCCGCTGCCAGTGACAAGAACACCAGCGCAAAGAAAGCGTAACCCCCATATTTTTTCAATTTTTACGTCGGGAAAAGCCCTGTCCTGAATCATAGTACACAGTACAGTGGAACGGAGAGGACCGTGCCTCTCCCCCGGACTGCCCCGCCGCTATGAGATGATCCCGGATTACCTTCTGAGGAACTATCGCAATTTGGGGGTGCCCACGCGGCGGGGGCGCGAGCCCCCAGAGAGCGTCGGTAAAAAATCCGGTTCCGGCGGGAGCTCTCGCGGTTTTTACCCCCCTTTCCGGGACGCACGGTTCCCTTTCAGATTTTGAAAACTGTCTCAACCCCTAAATACGATACCACGGTTATCACTGTCCCATGGCAAACATTGCATACTTCCAGATTCCGGCCGATAACGTCGACCGCGCAAAGCATTTCTACCACTCCCTCCTCGGGTGGAAGATCGAGCCGACCAAAACCCCGATGGACCCGGCGGTGGCCCCGATGCAGTACCAGGACATCGTCACCGGTAAGGCGGAGGAAGGCACGATGAACATGGGCGGGCTGTACAAGCGGCAGATGTCGAAACCCATCATCAATTTCGTGATGGTCGACGACCTCGATAAGGTCCTTGCAAAGGTGGAGAAACTGGGCGGTAAGACGATCGTCCCGAAAAATGAGATAAAAACCGTCGGGCTGATTGCGATCATCCAGGACACCGAAGGAAACGCCATCGGCCTCTGGAAGCCGACGATGAAGTAGTCGCCTCCGGCAGATCTCCCGGGAAGATCTCTCTTTTTACCGGGAGATACTTTCACGTCCGTACGACGGCCCGGAGCAGGGGACAGACCTCCCACGGAACCGGGGCCGGGCAAGGCCGTCGGGAATACTACCGCATCGCGTTCTTCCGCATCAGCATCATCACGCCGGGCTTCTGCGATCTCCCCGCGACCGGCGCACCAAACCCGCCCATCTCCATCGGCGGCGCATCGAACATCTCCCTGTTGAGCCGGTCGTTGATCTCATCGAAGATCCGGGTGTAGGCAACGCAGTGCGGGTCGACCCCTTCGATCCTCCCCGGCGTCGGCGCCATCGCGTTGTAGGGGCACCCGCCCCGGCAGTATTTGATATGCCTGCACTTCCCGCAGACCACATCCACGTAGTCCTTAAATGCGAGCATCAGTTTTCCCGCCGGTGACGCCATCAGGGTCTCGATGGACGGGCGGTCGGCGACGTTTCCCATCACGTACTCCGGCATCCCCACGAACCGGTAGCAGGGGTAGATGCTCCCGTCAGGGCCGATCGCAAACGTGCTCCCCATGCAGTCCACGTACGTGCAGACGCTGCCCCGCCGGGTGAACACGCACCGGCAGAGGTCGTTGATGTTCATCACCTCGATCTTGTCCATGTGGCCGAGCGCCTCGTCGAGAAGGTACACGAGGAGCTCGCCGTACTCCGCCGGTTCCAGCGCCCACTCCTTCGGGTTCTCGGACCGGAGCGACGGCAGCGCCGGGTGCAGCTTCAGGGTAAAGCCCTTGTCGAGGAAGAATCCGAAGATCTCCTCTTTTTTCTTCACCGATTTGTTCGTGAACGTGCAGATGAACCGCACGTCGAGGCCGTGGGCTTTTGCGATCTCGTAGCCCCGCATGCACTTCTCGTAATAGCCGTCCCCCCGCTGCGAATCGGTGATCGCCTCGGGTCCGTCGATGCTCGACCCGATGGGCACGTGATATGCCGCGAGGACATCGGCGATCTCCGGCGTCATGCGCCAGAGGTTCGTCTGCATCGCAAACTCCGGGTGCATCTGGGCGAGCCCGTCGGCAAGCAGTGGCAGCGCCTGCCGGTAAAAATCCGCCCCGGCAAGCAGCGGTTCCCCGCCGTGGAACGTGAACGTCACCCGGTCCCTATCCTCCCCGTTGAGCCATTCCACGATCTCTTTTACCGTGTCCACGCTCATAACCGGCGACCCCTCCTCCGAACTCCAGCAGTATTTGCACTTCGAGGGGCATCCCAGCGTCGGGATGATCATCACGTGGAACGGGTTTTTCATGAGGATTTTTCCTTTCATCAGGGGATAAGGGTTTTCATCCTTCCCCCTGCCCGTACCTAACGGCAAAAAAGATCAAAAAAGGGCGTACCCGGCGGGCGGGATACCCGGGCCGGCGGTGTTCTTACTTCTCGACCTCGCTGATCAGGTTCTCCATGACCGCATTCACGGCCCGCCAGGTCGGGGAATCTGCATGCCGGAGGATGTAGGGGCGGCCCTCGTCGCTCGCCTTGACCATTGCCGGATCGAGCGGGATCGCGCCCAGGAATGGGACGCCGAGGTCCCCGGCCGCCTTTTTTCCGCCCCCCGTGCCGAACAGGTCGATGGTCCCGCCGCAGTATGGACAGGCCATCCCGCTCATGTTCTCGATGACCCCGAGGACCGGCAGCTCCAGTTTCTCAACGAATTTTGCTGCCTTGACCGCATCCATGACAGCGACATCCTGCGGGGTGGTGACGATGACTGCACCCCTAACGTTCGGGGCCAGCTGGACGATCGTGAGCGCCTCGTCGCCGGTACCGGGCGGCAGATCGACGACAAGATAATCAAGGGCACCCCAGTTCACCTCCGCAAGGAATTGCTGGATGGCGCCCATTTTCATCGGGCCGCGCCAGACCACCGGGGTGCTCGTGTCCGGCAGCAGGAATGCCATCGACATGACCGCAAGGTTGCCGGTCACATGCACGGGCTCGATAGTGTTTGCGAGGACCGTCGGCCGCCGGTCTTCGATCCCCAGCATCTTGGGGATATTGGGGCCGTGAAAATCAAGATCGAGGAGCCCGACCTTTTTCCCGTGGTTGGCGAGAGCGTATGCAAGGTTCACCGAAACCGTGGATTTCCCTACGCCGCCCTTCCCGCTCAGGACAAGGATAACGTGTTTTACATCGATCTTCGCTTTCGGTGGCAGCCCGGTCGGGGCGCTGTGGGGTTGTGCCGAGGCACGCGTGCCGCAGTTCTCGGTACAGGCCTGGTCTTTCTGTTCTGGTGTCATGGTATCAAGTATCCGGTTCTGCGGGAATAATCATTGGTATCGTTCAATCGTGCCTCTCCTCCTCGGTCACGTGGGGAAGGACTTCGGCAGTCGGGCCGATCCTGATGATCTTCCCGCCCCGCATCAGGGCGAGCCGGTCGCAGATATCCCGCACGAAATCCATATCGTGGGAGACGACGACGAAGGTCTCGTCCATCTCGTCGCGTGCGTTCAGGATCGAGTGCTTCACGTCCTGCTTGGTGATTGGGTCCATCGTACCGGTCGGCTCATCGAGGATCACGAGGCGCGGTTCCCGGATCAGCACCTGCGCAAGCGCGACCCGGTGCCGTTCGCCATCGGACAGTTCTCCCGGGTACCGGTTCAGGATCGATTGTGCCTTCTCTTTGGAGAAACCCGCCATCATGAGCGTTGCCACAGCCTTGCGCTGCGCGAGCTCCTTGGGGAATTCGAGCCCGATGGAGTCGGTGAGGTTATCGAGGATCGTCCGGTGGGGGAAGAGGTCGTATTCCTGGTGCAGGAGGCCGATGTATTCCTTTGCCCTCCCCCGCTCGTTGATCCCGGGCTTTGTCATGTCCACCCAGTCATCCCCGATCAGGATGTTCATCTCCCCGCTCGTCGGCTCGATGATGCCGGCAATGATCTGGGAGAGCGTGGTTTTTCCCGCCCCGCTCTTTCCTATGATGCCGAAAATTTCCTTCCTCGCTACATCGAAGGTGACGGAATTTACTGCCCGCACCACGCCCCGGTCAACAGAGACGTACCGTTTGGCCACGTCCCGTGCAGAGAGAATCTTATCTCCCAGTTCCGCGGGTGCCGACTCCCCGATCTCCTGGTAGTCCTTCACGAACGAATGGATGACCTCTTTTGGCGAACCCATGGCGGCGATCTCGCCGTTCACGAGCAGCATCGCATGGTCCGCCATGTCTTCGATCACCTGCGAGAAATGCGAGGTCACCACCATGCCCATGGTGTTGCGCTGTGCCGCTTCGATGAGCATAGCGTGCACCAGCCGGGCGGTCTCCGGGTCGAGCGTCCCGGTCGGTTCGTCGGCAAAGAGCATCGCCGGGTTCTTTGCCAGCTGCCGGGCAAGCACGACCCGCTGTTTCTCGCCGCCGGAGAGGTCACGGGCGATATGCATCATACGGTGGGAGAGTTTCACCTGGTCGATCAGGTCGGCGGCCCGGTTGATCGCCTGTTCCTGTGGGTACCGGATATCATCGAGCGCGTGCAACACGTTCTCGATCACCCGGTCGTCACCATAGAGGGCAAACGTGCGCTGGAACATGATCGCGGTCCGGTTCATGACCCGGGACTTCATCCCGTCTGTTTTCTCGCCCCAGAGGTCGACATCTACGGCGACCAGCTCGCCGCCGCATTCCGGGCACCGGCTCCCGGCCCGGCTCTGGACGTCCATGAACGAACAGCGGTTGCAGGCGGCCATGTGGTAGACGACCGAGCCTTTTGACGGGGGCTGCTCGACACCCCTGAGAAGGTGCATTAAGACACTTTTTCCTGCCCCGCTCCTTCCTATGACCCCCATGATCTCCCCCTCCGGGATCTCAAACGAAACGTTGTTGAGGACCCGCGTATCAGCGAAGTCCATGCAGAGGTCGTTCACGCTGATGAATGGTTTTGGCATGGTTCTTTACGTCTCCGCTTGTACGTTATCCTTTGCCGGGTTTTTTTGGACCGGAGCATCCGGCTCCTGTTGCCTGTTCCCGCCAGCGTTCTTCCGGCAGGGTCCGCGCCCCCGCCCGATCAGTCTCCCGCGTTTTAACGGCCCGGTCCCATCAAAATTCGGCATGTACATCCATTCCAGATCTTTGCAGGGAATTATTACGCATATGAGCATAAAGATTTAAGGATCGGGATCCTACTAAAAAAAGTGCGGACGAGCCCTGCCATTCGTGCATCTCCCGATTGCCATGAAGGCACCGGCACGTATGGCACCGCTCATTTCGCCCGGGGATTCTGTCAGGTATGAAATGCTATTTTGAACCGGCGGCCCCGATGACGATCTTTAACGCGGCAGTAATCTCGGGGAGCATCTCGGCCGGGAAACCCATCACCAGCTCGTCGTCAGCAATGCCGGAGAACTTCCGTGAACCATCGCAGCCCAGCGAGAAGTTCGGTCTCCCGGTAAGATAGGTCTGTGCTGTGGCGTCCGAACAGACCGACTGGATGCCGGAGAACTCAGCATAGATCCTCCCGCCGAGCCGGAAGAGTGAACTCTGGGCGAGCTTGAGCATGTTCCTCGGGGTCGTCACGATCAGGATGACCTGCGGGGTAAAAGGGGTCTTTCCAAGGGGGGCATAGAGCGTGGCATACGTCTCGCCCGGGCCAAGATGCGTGACCTTCTCGATGGTCCGTTTGCAGGAGGCCGAGCTGTCGTACTTTCCCAGTTTAAAGTAAAACTCGCCATTCTTTAACGTCGGCGTTATCTCCCGCAACCCCAGCGACCATGCGCCGCCGTTGCACTCATGCTTTTCCGCGGGAGCGTAGAATATCTTTCCCTCGGTCCGGGCCAGGTTCACCATAGAACAGTGCCGGATGGTCTTGTCCAGTTCCACCATCCCGGCCGGGATATCCTCTTTTGATGGGGCGAATCTGAGGGCTACCGGAGATCCTTTCAGGCCCAGGAGTGTTGTTAAGGTTTCTGCGGCCTCACCGTAATTCACGGGTATTCTCATCGGTTCGTTGCTCATAATCATTACCTCGTACTCCTCGTTTCGGGAGGGGGTAAATACCCATATGAGCGAAACCATAAAAAGATGACGGAATTGCCATAAACGCCGTGAAAAAAGCGGTGATGGCTTAACGGGGACACTTCGGGCACCGGCCTTCTGCCGCTTTCTGGCAGCCGGCCATCTCGATCCCCTTCCCGTTCACCAGCGCATCGGCAATCTTGCGCCGGGCCTCGTGCAGGTCGCGCCATGCAGTCTTGCGGGATACCCCGAGTTTTTCAGCTGCTTCTTCCTGCTCCAACCCATCAAGGTCTATGAGCCGGATAAGCTCGATCTCTTCGGGCTGCAGGGAGATACCGGTCCCTTCCTCCTCCGGACAGCAGCAGGGTTTGTAGCAGCGTGATTCCGAAGTACCCGCAATGGTGCGCCTGAGGCGAGGTCTCCCCCGACGGGGGCATTCATTCCGGGCAGGAATCTCATCAGGCACGGTCGTACACTCCTTGATATAGTGTATCTGGAATAGTATAACAGGTTTACCGGGAGGGGTTGTTCTTACTGATGTATGCCTGCCGTGCGTGGTGTTGCCATGCCGGCCGTTCCTGCACGAGGTACCTTTTTATGACCCGGTAAGGAGGGGTTGTGTCCCGGAATTTTTCAACCCGCGTTACCCTGTACCGGCAGGCAGCAAAGGCCCCGTTGTGGTTCCTGCCCAAGAACCCGGAAATCGCCTGGCCTGACGGGCAGTCCTGCTGGACACAGGTACGGAGTTCCTGGACCGTAATCCAGCGTTCCGTGTATCCCCGCTCCTTCATGTACTGCTCGAGCAGATCGGGGATCAGAAAAGAACCGGGCATCAGTCTCGCCGTTTTCGTTCGGTCCGTCAGCGGTAAAAAGGATATTTTACTGGCAGCGCGGGCCATGCCCGCACCGGTGGGGAGCGTTTCCGGTATCATCATCGGACCGGCAGCAGCAGGTATCTCCGTATTTTAAGGGGGATGTGCAGGATTCCCGGTGGCTGACCCCGTCTTCATGCCGTTCGTGTTTTTCACCGCACGCGCAGGTGTGCTCATCAATGCACCCGCGTCGGGCGGGGGCTGCTGATTCATTGGTAGTGGCTGGAGTTGTTGTTGGTTCTGGCATTGGTTCACCCTGGAGTTGTTTTTGATATAATTACTCATATGCGCATAAATCATTTAAACTCTCGTACCCTGACATAAAAACCGGGAGGACCTGTACACTTTTCATCCCGGGCTACCTGGTACGACGTTCGGCGGGCTGTTCCGGTACCGGGCTTCCTGTTTTTCCTTTTTTTGTAAGGAGAAATTCCGAAAGCACCTCATGTACCGATCCTTCACTTTCACAGATATGGAGCTGGATATGGGCATTCATGAGGAGATTTCTCGCCTGGGTGCCTGCCCTGCCGGTGATGACCGTGGTAACATTGTGGGATGAAAGCAGCAGGACGGCATTCTGACCTATCTTCTGGTCGCTCACCGTAAAACCGTTCCGGATGGCATCAACCTGCCGGGTCCGGGTATCGAACAGTAAAAACCACGGGGCCCGGGCAAAATGAGGTTCAAACCCGCTTTCCGTATCCGGCCCCCGGGCTGTAATACAGATCTTCATCGTGTACCTCTACTTTATTACTCATATGAGCATAAATCATTTAAACTATCCTGTCCTTACATTGGGAGCCGGGGGTTCCCCGGGAATAGGCGCCCCAGCATGTTTTTCGGTACAATCCAGAAAAGAAAAGACTCATTTCCTTCACGGCGTCATATCTTTTTATGGCATCCCGGCTCACCCTCTCGGTACTTGTCGATAACAACACGTTCACGGACCGGTATTTCTCAGGCGAACCCGGGCTTTCGTTCCTCCTTGAAACCGACGAAAAGAAGATCCTGTTCGATACCGGGTATTCGGATGCATTCCTTGCCAATGCAAGGAACATGGGAACGGATCTTTTGGATCTGGATTATGTTATCCTGTCCCATGGACACTTCGATCATACGGGAGGGCTCGTCGCTCTTATCCGGCACCTTGCCGAATCGAAGATCAACCACATCCCTCATCAGGTACCTCACCTTGTTGCCCATCCTCTCTGCTTTTGCCCGCGGCCCAGGCCCCCGCTCCCCAATACCGGCTCTCCTTTGGGTGAAGAAGAAGTCCGGCGCCAGTTCCCGGTGAACCTCTCCTGTTCGCCGGTCTGGATCACCGGCGACCTGGTCTTTTTGGGAGAGGTTCCCAGGAGGTTCGCGTACGAGCGGACAGATCCGGGAACGCGGACAATTCTCTTGCCCGACGGCAGCACCGCCCCTGATTTCCTGCTGGACGATTCCGCCCTTGCGTTTCAATCCGGGGCAGGGCTTGTCATCATCACCGGCTGCTCGCATGCAGGGATCTGCAATATCGCGGAATATGCGCGGGAGGTCTGCGGGGAGAACCGGATTGTTGATATCATCGGGGGGTTTCACCTGGTTGGCCCGTCGCCGGAACAGCTGCAGGGTACCTGTGACTATCTCCGTAACGCTGTACCTGCGGCGGTGCATGCCTGCCATTGTACCTCCCTTTTTGCAAAGATCACGCTTTCCGGGGCATGTACTTTACAGGAGACCGGTGTCGGGTTAAGACTGGAATACTGACCTGCACGGTTTTTGCCCGCTTTTCCTGTTGCGCCGAATCCGGCCCCACGATCCTTGCGAATATGAACAGTGCCTCCATGGCGAAATTTTATCTCCTCCCAACCTGACTGTGGATCTATCATGACCAGCAAAGAGATCTTCCACGGTGTCCCCGGTATCCTGCGCCAATTCAAGGAATTTGTCGAGTCAAAGGGATTAAAGAATGGCGACCAGATTGTCTATTACGGTGTGCCGGGGACCTGTACGCCGTTTGTCGAACTGCTGGGGTTTGCCATCCGTTCCCTTGAACTCGAACAGGTCTTCGTTCCCATGATCGATGAGAGCAAGGCGCACACGATCCAGAATATCGCAGATATCGGCATGCAGGCCCGGGATGCCCCCACGGCTCTTCATCCCAAAGCAATTGTTATCATGGGCGGGCTCTCCATGCCCAATGTGCCGGTGAAAGCAGAGCAGGTGAAGGCCGTAATTGACAGGCATCCCGGTGCAGCAGTTATCGGCGTCTGCTTCATGCATATGTTCGAGAAGGCCGGGTGGCTGGATGTTGTCTCGTTTGACTGCCAGATCGATGCAACGATTGATCCTGTTGAAGTTACCAAGAAACTCTGATGGGATGCTGGACTTCCCTGATCTTAATGGATAAAAGCGATTTAATGCCACTTTTTGTAAGCCAAAAGATATGACTCTGGGCCGGGAACCAGAAGATATGGGCGCACGGGACTGCGCACCCTTTCTCATCCCGTTGGTTATTCACTTTTTTCGAGTTTATTCAGGCGTCTTCGTGAAGTATCTTTGCAATGCCCACATTTGTCGGCCCGCGTCCCGACTTTCAGCCCGGATTTCTTTGCGTCATCGATCATATCTGCGGTGACACAAAGGACCGGTTTACAGGGCTCTGCACGATGAAATGTGCCTGATGGAAAAAATTCCGGGTACATCCCTGTGATGGGGGAATAGCGAACGGCTCCTCTACAGTGAAGATCCTCGTATCAGGGAGAATCACAAAAAAGAAAAAAAATTTGGTTGGGGACGATCGTGCTTACCTTGCGGGGATGATCAGTGAGCGCTCGCCGGCGGGCATAAACTCGCGGATTGCACCCTTTGCGAACTCGCGGCGTGGTTCGGCAAAGTCGAACTTGAGCGACGGGTCGGCAAACGTGATCTTCATGAGCGGGGACAGGGTCCAGGCATCCTGGCGTCCATAGTGAGCGGCAGCTGCAATTGCAGCGTACTCTCCCTGGTGTCCGACGTTCATTGCGTAGTTCGGGTAGTTCGGGCCGCGGAGCTCTCCGATACAGCCTTCGTCGGGCCGGACGGACATGCAGTTCGCGGAACCGCACTGGTCCTGCAGGTCGTAGCCGAAGAAGCCGAGACGTGACCAGCCTTCCTTGTGCAGGAGCATCGACATGTACCAGCCGTTCAGGCCTGCATTGGAGTTTGCCGTTGCAAGTGACGCGGAAATACCTGATGCTGCTGCAAGGACGGACGCACGCTGGGAACCGCCGAAGTGGTCCTCGAGGGTGGTCGGGTACGTCTCGTACTGCTCCATGCCGTAGAGCGTGACTTCGGATGCAATATCGCTGACTGCTTCCTGGGTCGCCTTTGCCTTTCCGAGACCGCCGTGGTTTTTCTTGACGTAGTCAAGACCGTAGTAGCAGTAGTCGTCGAGGATGTTGTCGGTGTATGCAGCGGTTGCATACTGGGTGAATCCGACACCGCCGGACATGTAAGATCCGAGCCAGATCTGGTCGAAGAGCATGGTACCTGCACCGACGACTTCAAGGGATGCCTTGACGGGGTCGTTGGGGTACTTGCGGTCTGCCTGGATCATGTCGGCGAAATGTCCGAACTTGATGCCACCTGGCTCGTTCGGGCCACGTGCACGGCGGGCGGGCAGGATATCTGCCATCTGGATGACACCGGCATGCTTTGCCGCGAATGCAAGGTCGGCGACTGCTGCCTCACCGGCGCACATCTTGTACGCTCCGATAAAGGACATACCGATCTGCATTGCAGACCAACGGGAGGTCGTTCCACCGTCGCAGGTCCTGCTGACGGTTGTCGGGATGTGGACTGCCTGCCACATGGACTTGCCGACTGCGGCCTTGAGGGCGGCTGCCTGCTTTGCCGGGAAGAGCTTGTCGAGGTTTAAGACGAACTGGGGCTCGAGGTCGTCTGCCATCTCGTCATCGCCGGTGAAGACTTTGACGTAGCAGTCGTCGACGAGAGCCGGGTGGGTCTCGACCATGTGTTCCTGAACGACTGCTGCGCCGGGCATCGCGTGGTTTAAGACGTGGAGGTACTCGTTGATGGTCTCAGGAGTAACTTCCTTTCCCAGACGTTTCTGGAGGGTGCCGTGGGCGAGGTCGAGGCCAACGATGATCGTCCGGCGGATGTCGTCCCACATCTGCTGCATTGCAGCGTTGTTGACAAAGTGAAGGTCATCGCCCTCGACAAAGACGCCGGTGCCGGAGACTTCGTAGGTCATCAGCTGGCGCTGGCCGAGCGGGATACCACCACAGTGGCAGCGCTTCGGGTCATAACCGGAGATGCCGCGTTCCATCGCGACTTTCTGGCCTTCCTTTAAGAACTCCATCTTGCGCGGGGACTGCTCGAGACCTTCGCGGGCGAACACGGTTGAGGTTGCCTGGGGGTCTTCTGCAAACTTCTCCTTCATTGCCTTCAGGAAGAGCTTCTGGGTCCTTTCGATTTTTGCCTTTGCCATGTCTTATCACTCCTTTGGCATGAAGCCGTATTTTACCCTCAGCGCGTGGATGCGCTGGATGTATTCAACGTATTCTGCGTCGTCGCGGAAGCCGGTACCGACAAGCGAGTGGTACATGGTGGTGTGCGCCTTGAGCCACTTCGCGTCCATTGCCTTGCCGACCTTGACTTCGGAGTCGAGGGGGACGCCGACCTGGTCCTTGACGTACTTGATCATGCCCGATTTCTTGTCGATGACAAAGCGCTGGAGCATATCGAACATCATCCCGTTCTCGTCGAGACGGAGGGAGTGTCCGTGCACGGTACAGCCACGGATGCCGGTGAGTGCTGCATCGAAGAGCTCGGTGTTGATGAGTTCCTTTGCATATTTCTCGAGATCTCTCTCACGGCATTCGACGATCTGACGGCCGGACAGCGTACCCGGGTCAATGCCGCGGAAGCGGTAGGACTCGAGCCAGGATCTCTGGTACGGCTGGCAGGGAGCGTTGTACATCGAGTCGGTGAACTGGATGTAGCGGACGCGGTCGCCGGCCTTTGCGCCGTCGGTCGGGGTCACGAGCTTGCGGATCGGGCAGGCTGGTTCCTGCTGCTCGGCGAGTGGCGGGTGTGCGGATGGATATGCTGCACCGGGTGCCTTGTGTCCCATGACGAGGACGACGTCCTTGTCCGTTACATCACGAAGCTTTTCCAGCTTGTGAGTGGGGTCCAGCTGCTTGCGCCTGTTCTCGGCGACCTGCGTCTGGCCGGGACAATACTGGGGTTTGTATGCCATTGTCTAATCACTCCAATGTTACTTTTTTTTCACGATTCTCATGACAGATGAAATGACTTCCGCCATCTTCTCACGCGTGGGGGTCTGACCCCGGGTCACGCCGCTCACGATCGCCATCACCGTACCTTTCGTACGGATCCGGTCGGCCGGGGGCATCACTACGGCAGTCTTCACGCCCTCTTTCGCGAGATCCTCATAATCAATCGGGGATTGGGAAACGACAATTGCCTTCACGTCGCAGGCCTCGAGAATAAACCGGACCTTGTGCACCACATGGGATCGGACATTCCCATGGTGAAGTATGGCAACCTTGTGTTTCTCAATCTGCGCAATCTCCTTGTCAGTAAGCCCGAAGTAGGCGCCGATGACGCCGCCGGCAATATTGGGGGCGTCCGGGGGGACGCCGCTGCCGGCGTTCAGTACAAGGGTACTGATACTGTATTCGACGCCCTGCTGTCGCAGCCCCGAGGTGATGTCGCACACCGGTTTTGTGACGTGGCGGCGTCCTGGGGACATTCCGACCACGATCACGTCCGGGTACCGGCATTCGGAGATGGTGCCCCGCTGGGCAATCCCGCCTCCTTTACCCATGCCCATCGCCTCGCGGCAGTCAACAACCTGGGTTACTCGTCCCATTGGCATTATTTGATTCCCTGAATGATAGTGGGTCTGGACTTGCTGCTTGGATCAGCCAGTCCGAGGATCGATGTGTCCGCATCCGGGCCGTACTTGCAATAATCGACAAGCGAGGGCTCGGTCTTCATGAACTTCCCTTCCTGGATCCGGAAGGAGAAATGGGTGAAGATCTGTTCGCATGCGGTCTTCAGTGCGGGAATCACGTCGCGGTTCTCAAGCTCGAGGAGCACCGTACCCACGTGAACATGCAGATCGATTTCCTGGTCGCCGACATGGATTGGCCTCCTCATCGTATGAGGGTTCGCCAGTCCTTTGGCGGGCCCGTAGGTAATGGTAACAGGAAGGCGGGGCCCGTTGAGGACCATGCGCCTGATACCGGGAAGTTCGACGAGCTTGTTCAGCAGGTGCTCGGTTGTCTCGGGATTAAGCAGCCGCTCGGTGACAATCCTGCACTGGGGGAACGTGGCTTTGGTCATTCGTATCCTGAAAGGGATTATACACCCTTTGCGATCGTCTGCATCGGTTTCTTGAACGCATCGATCTGCCCGAAAGTGTCCTGGTAAACCTTTGAGGTAGCCTCGGGGCCGAACATCTGGGTACCTGCATCAAGTGCGCATGCTGCGACGATACAGGGCATACCGACACCGGCTGCGTGACGGGTAACGACGTGGTTGCCGTTGAATCCGCCGGGGCCGCCGCCACCGTAGATCGAGTGGCTGAAGAACGAGAACCCGACTGCGACACCCATCGTGCGACCGAAGTCGGAGCCTGGGAGGCCGGTCTCGTGCTCGAGCAGATCGTTGAAGTAGAGCAGGGTTGCGGAAACTGCCTGTGCGAACCGTCCTGCACCGCAGTTGACCATGGTCGCTGCGAGGGTGCCTGCGGATGCGTAGGCGTTCCAGAGCATCGGATCCTTGGTGTCGTAGAAGATGTAGCCGCTCTTGCCCTTCTTGCCTGCCTTGATGACCTTGTCCTCAATGGCACGCTCGACGAGGCTCTGCACAACAGTACCGATGGTACCGGTCTTGCCGTTCTTCTTGACGAGGTCGTAGACGATGTTGTTTGCATTCAGGCCCTGGTACCCGTAAAGCAGGAGCTGGGCACGCTCGAACGGGCCGATTGCTGCGCCCATCTCGAATTCTCCGGCCTGCTCGAAGGTGGCCGAGAGTGCTGCACCCTGGATTGCATTCCGGTGGGTCATCATGACAGCGTGGTTTGCCGGGATGTTACGGAGTGCATAGCCGAGGCCTTCGTTGTTCTGCGGGATGGACAGGATCGAGACGACATTGCCGCCCTGCATGTCCATGGTCTGCGGGTAGGTACCCCAGACTGCGCCCTTGACGTAGGAACCATCGAACATGCCGACCTTGTACTGCTCGATAAGCGCGTAGGTGGTCGCTGCTGCAACGGATGTGGATGTCGCATCGTAGGTTGCTGCTGCGTTGATACGTGCAGACGGAACCTCGACAAGAAGCATTTTGCCACCGGCGACCTTCGTGATCTTGGTGTTGTCGCCCTCGGTAACCTGGACCATGCTCTTGATCTTGGCTGCGAGTGCATCGCAGTCCTTGACGCAGCTGCAGCTCATGCTGCGGCCGAGGATCTGGTTCGACTTGCCGCCCATCTTACCGGTCTTGAGTGCTTCCTCAATACCCCCGAGGTTGACTGCCACGGTCCTCTTGGTGAGGTCGATGAGCTCGAGAGCACCCTTGTTGGTCAGCGGACTGATCTTGTCAATCGTGACGTTGCTCTTTAAGAGCTTCCCCTCATCGTCGTAGAGGTCGATTGTGTCTTTATATTTTGCCATGTAATTTCCTCCAAATTGACTTTTAACTGCTGTACGGTACGAGAACTGAACGCTGGTAGTCACTAACAGAAGTCACTGGTAATGAATGAAAGTCGCTATTGCACGTCCCCTAGATTGGGACATTGAATAATTCCCAATTTCCCCTTATAAGCGTTCCGATTTTATCTCGAAAAGTTTTTTTATATAACTGTAAAAATATTACATAAAAATGAAGGAATGTTCAAATATTACATATATACGACCTTTCATTGTTTTACACAGTACGACTATTTTTTAAAAAAGTGTTATGATATCTTATACTATGTTAAAAAATTACCTGTTTTTCGGTGCGCTCTTTTATAAAAAATATTGGTTTGTGACAGGTCCTGGTGAGGGATCCTTGGCAGGGTTTACTTGTTCTCCGTGAGTGGGCTCGGCCCGAGCTCTTTGACGGTATTAACGACGTTTGTCACGACTTTTGCCCATTTCGCACCTTCCGATGCAGAGACAAACGTCATCCGGAACCGGCGGTCGTCAAGACCGATGCTCTTCATCAGCCTCTTGACCATGAACATCCTCTTTGCCGCCTTGTAGTTGCCCTCAAGGTAGTGACAGTCCCCGAAGTGGCACCCGGAGATGAGGACACCGTCCGCCCCATCGGCAAACGCCTTGAGGACGAAGAGGGAGTCGAGACGACCGGTGCACATCACACGGACAATCCTGATGTCCGGGGGGTACTGGATACGACCCCCGCCGGCAAGGTCGGCTCCTGCGTAGGAACACCAGTTGCAGACCATGCCGAGGATCTTGGGTTTCCATTCGTCAGACATTTACTGCTCACCTCCGAGCAGGAATGCATCGATCTGGGCAACGATCTGGGGGGTTGCGAAGTGGTTCATCCAGATAGCTCCACCGGGACAGAAGCCACCGCAGGTACCGCAGCCCTTGCACTTTGCCTCCGTAACCTGCATGACCGTCCTTCCGTCTTTTTCCACGAGGGAAAGGGCGCTGTAGGGGCAGAGGTTCACGCACATGCCGCAGCCGGCACATTTCTCTTCGATACAGGTTGCGAAGTACGGCTCGAGTTCGACTTCTCCCTTGTGGATCGGGATGCTGGCCGCTGATGCCGCACCTTCCGCGGATGCTACCGTGTCTGGGATATCTTTTGGTCCCTGGCAGACACCGGCAAGGAATACACCGGCAGTGGTGGTTCCGCACGGGTTCAGTTTCGGATGCGCCTCAAGGAGCCAGCCGTCCATGGAGCAGGAGACACCGAAGAGTTTCCTGGTCCTGTTGGTATCTGCCTTGGGCTCGATTGCGGCAGCGAGCACGACAAGATCGACTTCCATATCGACCGGGCGGTCAAGCAGGGTATCGTCAGCATAGACATGGAGGTTCTTGGTCTTGGGATCCTCGAGGATGTTTGCCACGCGTCCGCGGATGAATTTTGCGCCCTCATCCTGAATACGGTAGTAGAATTCCTCGTACGCCTTTCCGAACGACCGGATATCCATGTAGAAGATGTAGGGAACACATCCGGGGATCTTCTCGGTGATCTGGTGCGCATGCTTCAGGGAGTACATGCAGCAGAAACGGGAACAGTACGGCTTGCCGATGCCAGTGTTGTCACGTGACCCTGCACAGAGCACGAAGGCCACGCGTTTGGGCGTCTCGCCGTCGCTCGGGCGGATGAGGTGGCCGCCGGTCGGGCCGGATGCGCAGATGAGCCGCTCGAATTCGAGGCTCGTGATGACGTTCTCGTACCGCTTGTATCCCCACTCCTCTTTCTTCTCGATGGGGAAGATATCGTACCCGGTCGCGAGGATGACGGTACCGACCTTGACCTTGATGAATTCGTCCTTGGATTCGAGGTCAATGGCCCTCTTTTCGGGACCACAGGCGGTCACGCACAGGCCGCACTTGATACAGGAGTTGAAGTCGATCGTGTACAGGAGGGGGACGACCTGCGGGTGGTTGATATAGATGGCTTTCCTCGGCTTCATGCCGATTTCGAACTCGTTGGGCTTGATAACCGGGCAGACTGCATCACAGTCACCGCAGCCGTTACAACCGCCGCCGACAATTCCCTTGGCTTCCGCTTCATTGGGCGTCATCACGCCGCGTGCCTTCTTGCGGACAGTGACCTCGAAGTTACCGATGTACCCTTCTACTGCGTCAATCTCCGAGTAGGTCATCAGGTCGATCATTGTAGCCCTCCCAACGTCCACCATCTTCGGAGTAAGGATGCACTGCGAACAATCGAGTGTCGGGAACGTCTTGTCCAGCTGGGACATACGCCCTCCGATACTGGTGTCGGACTCTACGAGATAGGTCTTGATCCCCGCTGCAGCAAGGTCAAGGGCTGCCTGCATGCCGGCGACTCCTGCACCGACGACCATAGCGGCCTTTTCGACCGGCACAGTCTTCGGGAAGAGGTCCTGGAGAAGTGCAGCTTTTGCCACTGCTATCCTGATCGCATCCTTGGCCTTTTCGGTTGAACCTTCGCGGTCGTGCATGTGCACCCACGAGTTCTGCTCACGGATGTTTGCCATCTCGAACCGGAACGGGTTCAGGCCGGCTTCCTTTGTTGCTGTCCTGAAGGTCGGTTCGTGGAGACGGGGCGAGCACGCAGAAACAACGACCCCGGTAAGGTGGTTCTCCTTGACTGCCTTGCTGATCACAGCCTGCCCTGGCATCGAGCACATGTACTTGTAGTTGTCGACATAGGCGACATTCGGGAGGGTTTTTGCATATTCCTGCACGGCCGGGATATCCATCGATCCGGCAATGTTGGTACCGCAGTGGCAGATGAAGACACCGATCCGGGCTTCCTGCTTGGTGGTGGCGCCGGGTGCTGCGACTGCCTTCGCTGCCGGTACGGGAGCCTGATTCTTGACTTCCTGTTTCACGGGAGCCTCCTTTTTGGCATCCTGCTTCTTTGTCTCGGTTTTTTTGGTAGTTGTTTTCTTCTTTTCAACCATCATTCCCACCTCACAGCACCTTCTGCAGGAATGGTTCGCAGCTGATCCCGTGCAGGTCAAGCCCGAGTTCCTGCGGGCTCATTCCCTGTGCCAGTCCGAGCAGTTCTGCAAAGTGCAGCACCGGTAAGTCATAGCTGACACCGAACTTTTCCTTGATCTCAATCTGGCCGCGGTCAAACTGGAGCTGGCAGAACGGGCAGATGTCTGTCAGTGCATCCACCTTTGCCTCTTTGAGGTTGATCAGCTTCTCGTTGGTGATATCCAGCGAGTGGACGATATCGTACCCGCGGACCCCGCCGCCGGCGCCGCAGCACTGCATCTTGTTGCGGTATTCGACCGGCGTCGCACCGAGTGCAGCGACCAGCTCTTCCATCCAAGTCGGGTGCTCGGTGTTTAACATGACCTCCTTTTCAAACTCCCTGTCCTTGTGGGGCTTGGTCAGGTGGCAGCCGTAGTGGACGGCGATGCGTGCACCGGTGAGGGGATTTACCACGGAGTCCTTGATCTTGTTGACCCCGACGAACTTGTCGTTGTACAGGAGTTCGGCGATGTGGTAGACATTGATGGACCCCTTGTACTCCATGTCAATCTCCTTGAGCACTTCGTTGACGCCATCGCGGAGATCCTGGTTGTGCTTGAGCTTGTGGTTGACTTCCCAGATCGACTTGTAGCAGCCATTACAGAGGAGTGCGATATCGGTCTTCATCTGCTCGGCGAGCACAAGGTTGCGGGCTGCCATTGCATAGAAAACGTTCAGGTCGATAGAACCGAATGCACCGGGGGCCGGGCAGCAGCTTGCTCCCTTGAGGGGAACCAGGTCGATGCCGAGTTTCTTGCAGCCCTTGATGGACGCCGCCTCGCAACCGGGATACCGGTTCGGTGCAATACAGCCGAGATAGAATGCGAACGTGTGGTTTGCTTTTGATTCTGACATGGTGCCTTATCCCTCCCGTTCCTTGACTATCCTGTCGGCATTTTCCTTGAGATGGTAGTGGTCAAGGATCTTCCTGATGCCGGGTATATATTCCGGGTACATATGGGTGGTCGGCGGGTCGCGGGTGAGTCCGAGTTTCTCCCGGGCTGCACGGTTGACGTCGTTGTTGGGCACGCCATGGCCGGAGCTGTAGATTGCCTGCACGGTCTTGAGGAAGTTCACCGGTACGATATCGTGGGTGAATGCCATGTTCCTCATGGCCATTATGACATCCGTGGGAGCGATGTCACGCGGGCACCGGTCGGTGCAGCTGTAACAGGTGGTGCAGAGCCAGAGATCGGGATCGGTCAGCGCCTCGTTCTCTAACCCGAGGACGGACCTCCTCATGAACTTCCGGATCCGGTAGGTGCTCCGGGGTGCTGACGGGCACGAGCCGGTGCAGGTGCCGCACTGGTAGCACATGTGGGCGATGGTACGTGAAATGCCTTCGACCCTTTTGGTAAAGTCGGGTGACGAGTCTTCACGGAAATACCGCTGATCGTGGAGTTTCTTCTCCAGCGCTTCCGGGTAACCTTTTGATCTTGCCATATTCGTCCTCCCTCACGCATTCTCCATCATTTTCAGTCCGACCTGTCCGGTGATGCTTTCTTTTACCTTCGAGGTTCTCTTCGTGAAGAGTTTCTCCTTGATCTTCTTGAAGAGATCCGTTTCCTTGCCTTTCATCCGGATACCGGTCCGGTGGAGGACAATGATGTCCTCACCGGGACAGGCATTCACACATGCGCCGCAGAGGATGCAGTAGTCCTTGTTGACCGCGATGGTGGCTTCAATATTGTGCCCCATCTCAGCTGCGGGTTTCTCGCTGGGGAGATAGATCGCGTTTGCCGGGCAGATCTCTGCGCAGGTCGAACAGCCGCCAGGGCACTTCTCGGCATGGAATTCGATATCGCCTTCGAACATCTTTTCAACGGTAATTGCTTCGGTCGGGCAGTTGCTTGAGCACCAGGTACAGGTGCAGCAGTTGTCCTTTATGATAGAGACTTTGCCGTCAACCTTGTCGGAGATAACTTCACGCTCGACGGTGATACATTCCTCAGGGCAGACTTCCACGCATACCTTGCAGGCGTCGCACTTGGTCTCGTCCCAGATCACATCGCCCTCGATTTTTCCGACTTCGGCAGTAAATTCCTTGTGCTTGACCCTGATGGCAGGACAGAGTGCACCACACAGGCCGCACAGGGAGCATTTCTCCTTGTCGACCGTGAAGGTCGTCTTGGTCTTGAGTGCGGTCTGGCGATCCTTTGCCCCGGCAACCGGTCCCTGGTAGGTCCCTTCATAAGCCGGGACATTACGGTCGATTGCATCTCGCGGGCAGACCTCTTCGCAGATCGTGCACCTGACACACTTTTCGTCATCGATCTCTGCCTTCATGTCGTACTGCGGGAATCCCTCTTTTTCAACAATGGGAAGCCGCTCCTGATTGTCGACCTTCAGAGTCAATGCATTGAACGGGCACATAATAACGCAGACACCGCAGTACGAGCACTTGGTCTCGTCTACATCGATAGGTGTCGCGTAGTTGATTGCCCCACGGCGGGCTGCACCGACAAGTCCGAGGACGATAGCATCCTCCGGACATGATTCGACACAGATACCGCACCCCGTGCAGGTCTCTGAATTCAGAATCAGGTTGTTCACGCTTTGAAGGAGGCGCTGCTCCATCACAACGTTGACACCATCCCTCTTTTTGGAAAACTTTGGAAACAATGCCATGAAATAACCCTCACGCTGTTCCTCTATTGCACCTTTGCCTCTGCTCTGGTTTCCCAGGGCCCTGTCAGCCTGATACCATCATGCAGACACGCCTGGACGCATTCGCCGCACCCGGCACGGAACTCACCCGGAAAGCCAGGGACCATTGATTTTCCATCCCTGACTGCGTAGATTGTTTCATTTGACACCGGATTTACCGTGTGAAGTTCCAGCGCGTCCACAGGACATGCAACAACACATTTACTACAGCCAGTGCAATGTTCGTGGTAAATCTGCTCTGCAAATGCCATGAGTTCTCGCACCAGCTATGATCGATTTCAAAATCGATTATCAAAAGAGTGGTGAAAGTATCTAGATAAAGGTTCTGAAATATATCGCTGTAACCCTGCCTTTATATTATAAATTTTTAATTTTTCTTTATATGTGCCTGCTTCGTGTCAATATATAATTAGACCATATTAACATACTGTACTGTACTTTTTCGCTGTATTCCGGTGCGCTTTGTCGAGCGCGGATTAAATGAGAAAATTTATTCAGTAATAATCAAGGTACTGTTGGTATACACGAGGTTATGTTAGCATGGAAATCAATGGCGTAACAATCGACAACACCTATGCAGAAGCATTCCCGACCTGGGTCTGCCGGGTGATCATTACTGCAGTAACGAAAGACTGGGCACTCAAGGCAGCCACAGAGGCAACCGGGTTTGCAACCTCTGCGATCGGATGCCCGTGTGAAGCAGGAATCGAAAGTATCCTTTCCGGCAGCGAAACCCCCGACGGAAGGCCGGGTGTTGCGATCCTCATCTGCGCAAGCAAGAAAAAGCTCAAGGAGCAGGTCGTGGAACGCCTTGCCGAGTGCGTGCTGACGGCACCGACAACAGCGGTCTTCAATGGCATCACCGATGCAGAAGAGAAGATTCCGGTGAAACTGCATTTCTTTGGCGACGGGTACGAGTACCAGAAGGAAGTCGGCGGCAGAAAGTGCTGGGCAATCCCGATCATGAACGGCGAATATGTCGGTGAGGAGGAGTTCGGTATCGTAAAGGGTGTTGCCGGCGGCAACTTCTTTATCATGGGCGAGAACCAGATGGCAGCCCTGATGGGCGCCCAGGCCGCATCGGATGCGATTGCGGGGGTAAAAGGCGTTATTACGAGTTTTCCGGGGGGTATCGTGGCGAGCGGTTCCAAGGTTGGCAGCCTGAAGTACAAGTTCATGACGGCATCTACGAATGAGAAGTACTGCCCGACGCTCCGCGAGAAAGTGGCGGACAGCAAGGTTCCCGCCGGCATCAAGGCGGTCTATGAGATTGTCATTGACGGCGTGGATGAGAAGAGCGTGGCTGCTGCCATGGGGGCCGGCATCAGGGCAGCTGTGCAGGTGCCTGGCGTGAAATTTATTTCGGCCGGTAATTTCGGCGGCAGCCTTGGGCCGTTCAAGATCGATCTGGCAAAAGTCATTTAATCCTTTCTTTTTTCTGCAAAATTTTTCGCACTCATGGAATTCTATATATATTTTTATTGCCGAATGATTTGTTAACGAAAATTTCGGCGATAATATGATCACACTTACACCCGATGACGTGAAGCAGCGGTTCGGGCCGCTCTTCTCAAAGAAATTTCTGGTGATGGTTGACGAGAGAGCGGGGCGTGCAGAAATCCTCGAGCAGTGTCACGCCCGGGGTACTATCGAGTGGGATGCGATGAACCGGTCCCGTGCCGGCGGGGCCGTAGCAGCGTGTGCCGTTGAGGGGAGCACGATGACCATCTTGGCACGCCTCGGCCGCCACCCGGTCAATTTCGGGGCAGCTGCCGGTACGATTGGGGGACAGGCGCTGGAAGCGGTGGAAGTGAACGGTGACGAGGTGATCACCACTTGGGCAGGCATTGCCGGTGCCGGGGTGGGTGTTGCTGCCTGTCTCCCGCAGGCACCGGGGGTTATCCGGGCCGAGTACCCGACGGAGGATGACCTTAAGGTCGGGGGAGCACGGACCAACCGTGTCCGAATCATATCCCCCCGCTATGAGAAAATCTCCTTTGGGATCGATGATACGGATACCACTCAGGAAGGGGCTACCTGGGTGATGGCCTTAAAGTGTGCGGAGGCCTGCCATATCGAAGGCGTGGAGTTCCTCAACATGCGCCTTGTCCAGCTCAATCCGGCGGTCCCCAATAAGACGACCAACTGTGTCGGATCTGCCCTCAATTTTGCTGCCCAGCCGGGAAGTATCGATGCACTTCGCAAGTTCGTCTGCACGTTTGTGGAAAAGCATACCTTTTCAAAAGATACCGGTATCGCGTTCTCCCGTGGTATCGGGATCGGCGAGGATTCCCCGCTGCTGAAAGCCATCAAGACCGATATTGTCACTCTTGAAAACGCTGAAGCAGAGGCAGAACGGCTTGGTATTGGGTATCTTGACCATAACGGGAGGAAAGGGCGGATCGGGGCGCTTGGTGCAGTGCTCTGGGCAAACCGGGGAATCGAGGCGGCGGGGTTGTATGGCGAGCATCTCTGACCCGTACGTGATCCGTTACCCGCAGATCGTCGCAATGGCGGATGAGACCGGAAGCAGTGTTGAGCTGATCGAATTTTTTGACTGCATCGGAGGCGCGATGTGGACCCAGCACCATTACGCACAGAGCCCGCTGGTCAGGAGTGTCAGGTGTGTGGGATCAACCACCCGGTTCCTGCTCCGTCCCGGATCTGTCGATCTTGCGTTAGAAGGGTCCCGGTTCCCTGCCGGAATCTCCGCAGTCTCGGTAATCGGGGACGAGATTGCGGTGACCTACATCGGCATGGGCGGTGGTGGCGTAGGTGCGACCTCCTGCCGTGCTGCTGCAAAGGGTGTGCTGCGGGAACAGTGCGATCCGTCCGGCGGGGGAAAAGTGGCCAGTGCCACGCTCTGGCTGCCCCGCCGGCAGCGGGTGCTCATCGGGGTGGATGATACCGATACCGCTGAAGAGGGGGCGACGTGGACGCTCGTCCATAACATTGCAAGAGCGGTGGAAAATGAACAGTCGGTCTATCTTTCGCATACGATTGTCCAGCTCTTCCCGGTAGCATACCGGACCAAGAACTGCGTAAGCCTCGTGGCCGAATTTGCAACAACAGAACCGGAACGTCTGGTCGGCAGGTTTGGCGAACTGCTCAAAAAGTACACCCTCTCGCAAAAGACCGGCATGGCAGTCTATGCCGGTTTTTCCCCATCCACGGAGCTTATGGAATATGCAAAGGACGTCAAACGGGGTGAAGTTACTCCGGATCGTGTGCAGAATCTCCGGGATCCCAATCTCCGCATCGTCATGAACGGGCGGGGGATCACCGGGGCGGTGGCGGCCCTGCCGTTCTTCACCCGGTACGAGGTGGCACTGGAACTATGCAGTGGGAAGAACTGAAGGCCCGGCTGCTCGAGGCCGGCTCTGCCCGGCTCAGCGGCGAACCTGCTGACGATTTTATCGCAAAATCCACGGCAGGCCCGGGTGCCGGGGGAAAAGGCGCGGTCTTCTTTGCCATGGGTAATCACCGGGTCAAGCTGGTGATCAACCCGGCCTCCCCGGTTGAGATTGCCCACCGGGGAGGCGGGGTTGCTGACCTCTATTTTGAGGACCGGCAGATCCCTGGCAGACTCCTCCAGCCGGGGCTTCACTGCCCGGACCAGGCTTTCATCACCGTTACGGAGGGCTGCATCTTCTCCTGCCGCTACTGCACCGTTCCGCGGCTTCCCGGTAAACGCAAGATCGTAGAGGAGATCATGGATCTTGTTGAATCGGTCCGGCACCATATCAGCGCCATTTCGCTGACGAGTGGTGTTCAGGGAAGCATTGAGGAGGAAGAAGCCTACGTCTGTGAGGTCATCGGTCACCTGAAGTTCTTTGGCCTGCCCATCGGAGTCTCTATCTACCCGACCGACCAGGCCCCGGACAAGCTCCATGCCCTCGGTGTGGCGGAAGTCAAGTTTAATATCGAGGCTGCCACCCCGGAACTCTTTGCAGAGATGTGCCCGGGTCTTGACTACGACCGGTTGTGGCGGGTCCTTGACCGGTCCATGGAACTCTTCGGTAAGGGCCGGGTCTTTTCCAATGTCATCATCGGCCTTGGCGAGACCGATGCGGAGATGGAGGCCTGCATCAACCGGCTCACCTCTCAAGGGGTGATTCCGGTGCTGCGGCCGCTCAACCCTGTTGCGGGATGCGCCGGACGACCCCGGCCCTCTGCCCAAAGGCTCCGGCACCTCTTTGCCCTGCACCGCCAGGCCCTTGTCCGGGGTGGACTGGACACCGCCGGTGCGCTTACCATGTGCACGGCCTGTGCGGGATGCGATCTTGTGCCCGGGAGGGACGAATGAAGGGAGCTGAGGCGCTGGCGGCGGCGATATCCGCCGGTACGGACCGGCAATATACTGTCCCGGGATTCCCGATCACAGAACTGGGGTTATTAACTCGGGCAGAGATGGTCATAAACGAGAAGACCGCTCTCGAATATGCCCTGGGCGATTCTCTCGCCGGCAGGCGAGCGGCAGTGATCATAAAAAACGTGGGTGTGAATGCCTGTGCAGACCCGCTTGTCCAGGCTACGGTGCAGGGTATCCGGGGAGGAGTCCTCCTTGTCGTCGGTGACGATCCCGCAGCCAAAGGTTCCCAGACGGCACAGGACTCCCGTTATTACGGTGAACTGGCGGAGATTCCGGTGATCGAACCGGATGAGGTGACCTGTTTTTCCGGGGTCGAAGCGGCACTTGCAGCATCGGAGACATTCTCCCGGGTAGCCATTCTCCGGCTCACGCCCCGGCTGCTGGACGCTGAGGTCACCGGGGTTCCGGCTCCCCGCACCCGGGGAAGCGGGAGACTTGCCGATCCGGGCTGGACCATGCATGGCAGGGTCACCGCTGCAACAGAGATCTACCGGACGATGTTTGCCTGGTCGGATGCATCACTCCTGAACCGGTGGAATGGGGAACCTTTGGGTGCCGGTCCTGCTCCGGGGGAGTCCCGGCTCGTGACCGTGAACCCGGTGCCTGCCCGTGCCGCACCGTTCCATGAGATAAAGGAGTTCGGCCGGTCCTTTGTCCGGGATCACCGGGCCATTCTGCCGCCGGATCCGCAGGGACGGCCGGAGTCACGGAGAGACCGGGGATTCAGCCGGACGTTCTGTTCTGCCTGCCCGTACCGGCCCCTGCTGGATATCCTGAAGGAACGGGATATGTTTCTCATCTGCGATGCCGGCTGCTCGGTGTTCGGGCTGAATCCCCCCTACGACCTGGGCGTTGCCAGCTATGGCATGGGTTCGAGCATCGCGGTCGCTGCACGGAGCACGCATGTGGCGCTGATCGGTGACTACGCACTGCTCCATTCGGGCATCAATGCCCTTATCGATGTGTATGAAAAGGGGCTCCCTCTCCTGTGCATCGTGATGAAAAACCAGTGCGCCGCGATGACCGGTGGACAGCAGGTGAGCGATCCCATCCCCTATATCCGCTGGGCCGACCCGGTAATCTGCCCTGCGGACGATGAACGCAGCCTCCGCGAGGTGATCCACGAACCGGATGCACCGCAGACTGTTGTCGTGGAGGCGGAATGCCCCGAAGGAGCACACCATGAAACCGTGGAATATCGAGATCTGTGACGTGACGCTGAGAGACGGGGAACAGACACCCGGTGTGTCGTTTTCCTGCGAAGAGAAGGTGGATATCGCCCGGACACTGGATCGTGTCGGCGTGGAAGTGATTGAGGCCGGGTTCCCTGCCGTTTCTGAAAACGAGAAACAGTGCGTAAAGACCATAGCAAACCTCGGACTCGATGCCCGGATCTGCGGTTTTGCCCGGGCCAAAAAAGAGGATATCACGACTGCCATCGACTGCGACGTCGATATGGTCTCCATCTTCATCCCGACGTCGGATCTCCACGTCCGGGTCAAGTTTAAAAAATCACGGGAGAAGGTGCTCGAAGACGCCCTTGCCATGATCGATTTTGCCCGGGACCACGGGGTTGCCGTGCGGTTTGCAGCCGAGGACGCATCACGGACAGATCCGGCCTTCTTAAAGGAAGTATACCGCCAGGCAGCCGACCACGGGGCAGTCCTGCTCAGTTTTGCCGATACGGTGGGGTGCCTGATCCCGGACGAGATGCGTACGATCATGACCGATCTCGTCTCTTCTGTCGACCGTCCGTTCTGCGCCCACTGCCACAACGATATGGGCTGCGCCGTCGCAAACACGATCACCGCGGCACAGGCCGGCGCCTTCCAGCTCCACACGACCGTGAACGGCATCGGTGAACGTTCGGGCAATGCATCTCTCGAAGAAATACTGGTTATCCTGCGGACCAAAGGCGGCATCGACCGGTATGACCTCTCGCACCTCACCACCCTCTCCCGGAAAGTGGAAAAATATTCCGGCATCGCGCTTCCGAAGAACAAGCCGGTGACGGGGGAGCTCGCATTCTCCCACGAGAGTGGCATCCACATCGCAGCAATCCTCGAAGATCCTGCGACCTATGAATATTTCCCCCCGGAACTGGTGGGGAGCGAACGCCACTTTATCCTTGGGAAGCACACCGGGAGAAAAGCGCTTGAGCACGTGATCTCTTCTCTTGGCGAAGATCTTTCCGAGACCCAGATCTGCCGGGTCCTTGACCTGGTCAAGGAACACTCTGAACAGAAATGCAGTATCACACCCGGGATACTCCGGAAACTGATCCGGCGGGCACAGCGGGAGTCACCGTCATGAGCACGCTTTCCGAACGCATCCTTGGCGCTGCGGCCGGGGAGTATATCGACCGGAAGGTCGACAGGGCGTACGCCCACGACGGGACCGGTGTCCTTACACTGGAGGCCTGGAAAGGGATGGGTGGGGACCGGCTGGGAAAAGATACCGGGTACTATATCCAGTTCGACCATATCGCCCCGGCCAACAACGGCACGACCGCCACCCTCCAGCACGAGATGCGGGATTTTGCGAAAAGCTCGTGCATGCAGTTCTCTGATATCGGCTGCGGGATCTGCCACCAGCTGATGGCGGAGGGGCTCATCCTTCCCGGCGAGATCGTGGTCGGGGCAGATTCCCACAGCGTCACGCTGGGGGCGTTCGGGGCGTTTGCTACCGGTGTGGGTGCAACCGATATGGCAGCGATATGGCTGACCGGGGAGACCTGGTTCCGTGTCCCCGAATCGGCGGGCATTCACCTGACCGGGAGATTTACCGGTGCGGCGGAAGCAAAGGATCTTGCACTCGCCTACGTAGCTAAGCTCGGTACTGACGGCGCAACGTATCAGGCGCTCGAGTTTGTCGGCGACGGGGTACATGCCCTCACAATGGACGAACGGCTTGTCCTCTCCAACCTCTCGGTCGAAGCCGGGGCAAAAGCCGGGCTCTTCTATGCAGACGATGTAACGGTCCGCTACCTCAAAGAACACGGCCAGGATGCTGCCAGTCAGGAATATGAACCCTGTTCGTACCGAAAGGAACTCGATCTGGATCTTGCCGATATCGTTCCGCTGGTTGCCGTTCCTCACCGGGTGGACACGGTAAAGCCCGTGGATGCCCTTGCAGGTGCGCCGCTCGACCAGGTTTTTGTCGGGACCTGCACGAACGGGCGGTACTCCGATCTCGCCCGGTTTGCCCGGCTGGTAAAGGGGAATAAAGTGGCCGTGCGTACCCTTGTGATCCCGGCCTCGGCAGCGATCCTTAAAAAGGCGATCCGGACCGGGGTGCTTGCCGATATCCTCGAAGCGGGTTGCACGATAGGGACGCCCGGGTGCGGCCCCTGCCTCGGGTACCACATGGGCGTGCTCGGGAAAGGAGAAGTCTGTCTCTCGACTGCCAACCGGAATTTCAGGAACCGCATGGGCGTTGGCGGGGAGATCTACCTTGGCTCCGTTGCGACCGCTGCCGCAAGCGCAATACACGGTGAGATCACCTCCCCGGAGGCGGGATAATGCAGGGCAGAGGGATGGCCGTGTGTCTCCCGGCCGATGTTGATACCGATCTTGTCATCGCCGGCCGGTACCTGCGGACCAGGGACCGGAACGTCTGGGCGACCCATGTGTTCGAGGATCTCGATCCTACGCTTGCTCCCCGTCTCATGGGAGCCGTGATTATCGCCGGTAAGAATTTCGGATGTGGCTCGTCGCGGGAACAGGCAGTCCTTGCCCTCCGGGAAGCCGGGGTTGTCGCGGTCATCGCCCCGTCTTTTGCCCGGATATTTTTCCGGAATGCGATCAATATCGGCCTTCCGCTCATCGAGTCTGACCTGACCTGCGAAGAAGGAAGCCCGGTTGCGTTCGATCTATCGGAGGGATGGGTAGATGCAGGGGGAAAGCGGCACACGATCCGCCCGTTGTCTCCCCGGATGCAGGAGATCCTCATGGCCGGTGGTCTTGTTGAATACTGGAGGGCTCACCGGTGATCTTCCCGGAGCACTGTAAAGTCGTCGGGCTTGCCTCGACAAAACCCTGCGGTGACAAGGTCTATACCATCAGCCGGTATCTCCTGCGGGGGACCGGGGCCGGGTATGAACTCCTGGAGGTCTCTCTTGACCCCGCGAAAAAAACGGTCATGCGGGATATTGTCTCGTCCCGGGTTCTTGCGACACCCTATGAGGTCTTTTGTTACCAGGAGAAGGTGCAGCTCAACGACCGGGCCCGGCTCGTCCGGCTCGCCCTTGAAAGCGGGTACCGGTGCACAGTCTTTACCGGGCTCGAGGAGAACATGACATTTGTTCTCGATCCTGACCTGTCGGAATTTCTTACCGTGCATGTCTACGATGTGATCCCTCCCCGGCCGACTCTCTCGGCGAGCTTAAAAGAGATGGAATCGATCGGGCTCTTCGGGGAACTCTCGGTGGTATTTGACCACCATATCCGGGACATCACCACGGTTCCTGCCGATGTCTATCCCTGCCGGGCTGCCGGGTATACGCGGACGCTGGACGCCGACCCGATGCAGGGTGGCGAACGGGTGGCCGGGTGCCTGACGGCAAAGCAGCTCTGTACGGAATGCTACGGGACAGATT
The DNA here is from genome assembly GCF_052325125.1 of Methanoregula sp. Lineage (GTDB taxonomy): Archaea > Halobacteriota > Methanomicrobia > Methanomicrobiales > Methanospirillaceae > Methanoregula. The sequence continues at coordinate 32,954 of NZ_JBKQWO010000010.1, forward strand.
TCACTCTTGAGAATATCTGTCCCCTTGAACAGGTTGCCGAAGAGCCGTTTATTGCCCGGTGCTGCCGGTCTGAACGGGAAAGGGTCGGTACCTGGGAGGGGAAGTTCGGAGCGATTGTCCACTGGGGGGCCAGTCCTGCAAAGATCGCCCTGTCGGTACAGGAACTGGTCAGTCTGTGGAGGAAGAGATGACGCGGATTGCAGTTGTTGAAGGTGACGGGATCGGTCACGAGGTGATCCCGGTCGCACAAAAAGTGCTCGCGCTTCTTCATCCCGAGTACGAGTACTTCCCGGTCGGGATGGGGTACGGGCGCTGGGAACGGACCGGCTGCCCCTGTGCCGATGCTGATATCGCAGCGCTCAAACCTGCGGACGCCGTCCTGTTCGGGGCGGTCACGACCCCGCCGATGAAAGATTACCAGAGCGTTGTCCTGCGGATCAGGAAAGCGCTCGACCTGTACGCGAACCTGAGGCCGGTCAAAGGCGAGGGGTTCGATATCATGATCGTGCGGGAGAACACCGAGGGTCTGTACTCGGGGATCGAGGAGACCGGATCTGATCGTGCGACCACGCTCCGGGTGGTGACCCGGGCGGGAACCGAACGGGTAGCAAGAGCGGCTATCCGGCTTGCACAGCAGCGGCAGGGCAAGCTCACCATCGGGCACAAGGCAAACGTGCTCAAATCCGATGTCTTCTTCCGCGACCTCTGTATCGCAGAGGCGCAAAAGGCCGGGGTATCGTATACCGAGAAGTTCATCGATGCCCTCGGTCTTGATGTCCTCCAGCACCCGCAGGCATACGATGTGATCGTGACGACGAACATCTTTGGCGATATCCTCTCCGATGTAGCCTCGTACCTTGTCGGGGGGCTGGGCCTTGTGCCGAGTGCAAACATCGGCGACCGGTACGCCCTCTTTGAGCCGGTACACGGCAGCGCCCCGGACATCGCAGGGAAAAATCTGGCAAACCCGATCGCTACCCTGCGGAGTGCTGCGATGCTCCTTGAGTATCTGGGCGATACCGGTGGGGCCGTGCGGATAGAATCCGCCATTCAGCAGGTCCTTGCGTCGGGTACCCGGACCCGGGATCTCGGGGGATCGGCAGGGACCCGGGAGTTCGGAGATGCAGTCCTGCGTGTTCTCAGTAAGCAGGGATGAATCCCGGCTTTTTTTGAAAACCGGTTGTTCTGTAAGGGTCCGGCCGGTCTTTTGCACTGCTTATTTCATTAAGCGGTTTCAATGGGGATTGTTACAGTTCACTGTCATGACCTCTGGTTTGTGCATCGCGATTATCCAGACTGAATCGGTATCGATCCGTGCTATTCCGGCAGTCCTCTTTTTGTTGTGGAATCGGCCAGGAGGTGGAAGAGATATCCAAGGACAAAGCAGGACAGGCCGTAGACAAGGAACGCATGGGGGATAAATGGCGATGGCAGTACACCGATTGCCGCAGTTATACCAAACGCACCCGCCATACATTTCAGCGCTCGTTTGCTGTGGAATATCCTCCGGTGTTTCCAGCTTGTCGGCGCTTCCAGGATATCCGGCATGATTGAACCGGTGATAACTGCGAAAAGTCCGAGGAGGAATACCTCGCTGGTGGTCTCACGCAGGAGACTGAGCAGGTATGCGTATCCAAAAAATGCCAGTACTCCTATGATGATGTGCGCACCTTTCCTCATTTCAGGTAATGTCTTGATCGAAGCGGGGTGATAAGCGCCCGGCCGTGCATGGTGAAAGTATCTTTGCCCGACTTGGATGTGGGATTACCCTCTGCTGTGGTTCCCCTGAAAGCCCTGTATTCTGGTATCTATGCCGACGATCGTCTCGTATATACTGCGGCAGCCGGTCCCGTTTGTATATATCAGTATGCGGTTTATTGGCGTTAAAACCGCGAACATGGTGGAACGTGATCGCAGGACTCTTCACCCGCATGAAAACAAAAAAGAACGGTGCCGGTTATCGCACGTCAGGGGGAGGTATTCCCTTCTCTTACGGATATGTGGGATGGGGAAATGGAACGAAAGGGAATGGTATACGTCGTCCGTCACTTCACGATCCGGTACCCGGCCCGGGAGAAGACATCTGCCACATGTGCTTCCCACGCGGCCTCATCGGGAATAGTTACGCCTGCCATCTCATCATCCCAGAGTTTGCGAAGGTCAGCATCCAGCGTGGAAAAGAATAGCGATCCCTCCTGCACCCGGCCAATATGGTTACCCTTTGGGTCAAGGACAAGGAGACGGAAACAGGTGTAGCGCCGGCAGAGATCGGTACGGGAATGATGGATCGTGCAGCAGGCGAGTTCTGGTTCCCTGAACCTGAGAAACGGGCAGGCCCTCTGACGGAGCTGCCCAATATCCTGCGACCGAAAAAGCTCCACCATATCCAAGTCAAGGGTAACCATCCGCTCTTCGCCGGTAACAGAGAAGCGGATCCGGAACCTCACGGGATCGATCCGGTCTTCGATGCCGATGATATCCCCCATGGAACTGCAACATTCCCCGCACTGCTGACACTGGAATGCCATCGATGATCCCTTTTAGAGAGTGTGTGGCGGTGACAGGGATTAACATGGCGGAAACAAAAAGGGTATCCATCCCCCCCTCTTCCGGCCCGGATGGGGGGTACCCCCTCAGGGTTCCAGCACCACAAACCTGTGTTTCGTGTGGAGTCTTCGTCGGAGTATGTTTGTTGTTTGCGGTCAACAGGGGAAGGGGGTACCCTCCCTCCGCTTCCTGCGGTTGCGGGCCGGGTTGAATAACCCGGAGTCTGGCCGGGCTGGTGATCATGGTGATGGGGGCTGAAGCCCCGCATACCCCCACAAGCGAGGAGTGCGGCCGCCCCCGCGGCGGATTGCCTGCCCCCTATATGGAGAAAAACAGTATCTGTCCCGACGTGCAGCATCGGCCATGCCGGCACCCGGTTTTACTCCTGTACCTTCTTTTAAGGAAACGACGCGCCTGAAGATCCTTCCGCAACTTATACAACCGATCCGGTTCGATTATTGTAGTCAGGAGCGAAACGACGCATGGATATCGGTATTTTTTGGGCAGCAGCAGCTATACCCCTCCTTATCTTTTTCGCCCGGATTGCCGAGGCAAGCCTTGAGTCGGTCAGGACGATTTACATCAGCAAGGGACACGCAAACCTCGCAGCATATGTCGGGATAGTCAAGACCGGGATATGGCTGATCTCTACCGGACTTGTCCTCACTGACTTGATGCAGTTCTGGAATCTCTTTGCCTATCTCGCAGGCTACGGTATCGGGACGGTGCTTGGCATGGCGATCGAGAACCTTATCTCGATCGGGTTCGTGATCGTCCGGCTCATCACTCCCGGCGAACCGCAAACTCTCATGTCCCGCCTCTCCACGCTGGGCTATGGCATGACCCGGATAGAAGGTACCGGTAGTTTCTCCGGCACCGTCAGTATCATCTTTATGATCGTCCCAAGAAAGGAGCTTTCCCGGCTGCTCTCCATCATCTCCCGGGAATACCCGGATCTTCTCTATACCATCGAGGACGTCCGGAACATCAAGGACGGGGCGAGAATCTTCTATAAAGACCCCAAACGCCGCATCCTCAGTTTCTTTGGAATGTAATACCCCGTAAATACCCCGTATCCGTGTCAGCATCAGAAAGTCTATCATCCGCAGCCTCCATCCTCATGGTGGGGAGGAGACTCCAGAAATGAATCACGGAACGGCACATGCAGCAGCAGGAGAGGCCGGTAACATCCCGATCTTCAACCCGGAAACCGGTCGGGTAGAAGAGGTAGCCCCGGTGGTAAAGACCGATGCCGAGTGGCAGGAACAGCTGACCCCGTTGCAGTTCGCGGTCGCACGAAAGCAGGAAACCGAGTATGCATTCACCGGCAAGTACCATGACTGCAAGGCGAATGGCATCTACCGGTGCGCCTGCTGCGGCACGGCACTCTTTTTATCGGAGTCCAAGTTCGATTCCGGCACCGGCTGGCCGAGTTTCTCTGCGCCGGTCTCGTCGCTCAATGCCCGCACAAATGCGGATAGATCCCACGGCATGGAACGCACCGAAGTGCTCTGCGCCCGGTGCGGGGCCCACCTTGGGCATGTCTTTGATGACGGCCCTCCGCCCACGGGCAAACGCTACTGCATGAACTCGGCAGCGCTTGCGCTCCAGCAGACGCCCGGGAAACAGGATATGGTTGGCTGATCCTGCCCTGCCCGCTCAAAAAACCCGGTCGGCCCATCCAAAGAGGCCGAGGTATTTATGTCGTTATCCGCTAACGGCTGAGTGAGGATTATGGAAAAAAAGGACGATCTGCAGAGTATCGAGAGGATTATCGGGTACCATTTTTTTGAGCGGCAGCACCTGATCCGGGCGCTGACCCACCCGGCCTACGCAAATGAATTGATCCAGAAAAACCGGATCTGCCTTACCCAGGAAGCCTATAGTACTCTCGGTGACGCGGTACTCAAGACCAGCCTTATCCTGTTTTTAATGGAGAGAGGTCTTCAGGAAAAGGGAGCCATAACCCGGACAAAAGAACAGCTTGAGGACAATCACAGTCTTGCAAAAATCGGCCGGCGCATGAAGATCAAACGGTTCATCCGGCTCGGGCGCGGGGAAAAAGACCTCTGGCAATCGGGAGAAGAGACGATCCTTGCCGACACCGTGGAAGCCATTGTGGGGGCGATCTTCCTCGACAGCGATGCTGGCCTCGGGGTGGTCAGGCAGTGTATCGGGACGTGGTTTGAGCCCGAACTTTCGCAGATCAAGCGGGAAGACCTCCCTAAAAAGAAGGCTAAACTTCCTCTTTCCTCGATTTCCAGACGTGCACGACCCAGATAAATGACGTGGCAGTTGCTGCGATCGTTGACACGATGAGGAGCGGAAGGTACCACTACTGTTCTGCCATATGGCCTTCCATAATCCCGCTGCCCGCAATCGTGGCAATCGTATTGGGGACCAGAAATGCAGTGCCCAGCACAGTAAGGTACGCGGTCACGAGAGCAAACCGGTTATTGAGACTCTGGAGCTGGTTGTTGTAGATACTCTGCATCACTTCAAGACCTGAAGCGAGCACGTTTGACATCTGCTCTGAGAGCTCGATATGGCGCTCGATATTGTCGGAAAGAATCCCGATCCGGCCCAGCAGTTTCTCATCGTTTGTAATAAGGTCAGCATCCCCGTACTGGAGTGAGTTTATTACGTCTTTTGTCGCCCAGAGCACGTTGAGGTAATCGATCAGCACGTGCTTCATACGGTAAATCCGGTGGGCGATCTGTCTTTTTGCGATGTTCTCTTCGATCAGCGATTTGCTGATCGCATCGCCGTGCATCTCGATCTCCCGGAGGTACTCAAAATTACGGTCATTGTTTTCATCAATAATCCGTTCAAGCATCAGGGTGATCTTGTCGCACGTGCACTTGGAACTGATCCGCTTGAAAAATGGCTGGGCATACCGCGAGAACCGGAGCAGGCGGTTGATATCTTCGGAATGGACAGTCAGGATAAAATTTTCGCGGATCAGGACGAAGAGCGGATGGACGGTCATGTTGTCGCCCTTCATGGTTACGGAGGGGAGCATGATACCCAGTTCCGTGTCGTAGTCCTCGTATGCCGAGTAAAAACCGGTCGAGAGCTTGGGAATCGGCAGTTTCGTGAACCCGGCAATCTGGGCGATCTGCTCGATCTCCTCTGTATTGTTCTTTGTGCTATAATCAATCCAGGCAATACTTGCCTCAGGAACTGTCGCAAGGTATTCTTTGAGCTGGCGGTCGATAAGCCGGTCGATCCTGCCATCCCTGGAAAGAATAATACAGAAGTTGAGCGGGATCGGGCCGGCAGCCTGGGGGGATGATAGGTTCTGGGGGTCCTGCGGGGGTTGGGGTGTTGTGCTCTGCATACTCATTGCAGCATATCCTGTAAATGGAGCGGGAGAAAGATCCGGTCGCATCTGCGATACCTTTTATTGTGGGCTGGAGGGGATAAACATACCAGAAATGGAGATCGAAAGAGGTTCGCTGCGGCCCGGATGCGAACACTCATATCCAATGCAGGTAATCCGGATTGTATTGGTGAGACAAATGGAACGGCAGCCCATGATACGGACCGGTGATCCGGCACGGAATTTCTCGCTTAAAGATCAGAACGACAAGACCTTTGATCTGTTTGAACAGTCAGGCAAACGGGTTCTTGCCTCGTTTCACCCCCTCGCATGGACGTCATATTGTGCCGCCCAGATGCAGTCGCTTGAAGAAAACCGGGATCTTCTTGCATCGCTCGATACCATCCCGATCGGGGTCAGCGTCGATTCCGTCCCGTGCAAGAAAGCATGGGCTGAACACCTCGGGATCACCCATACTCCCCTGCTGTGTGATTTCTGGCCTCATGGCGGTGTTGCCATGACGTACGGGATCTTCAGGGAAGCAAACGGGTTCTCCGAGCGGGCGAACATTATCATTGACGAGAACCAGCGGGTACTGTTTGTCAAGGTCTACCCGGTTCACAGCGTTCCCGATATCAAGGAAATTATTGCAGTCCTGCGCCAGAAAAAACCGGCGTAATCTTACAAAGGGCATACGTGATGTTGCCGTGCTGGTTGCAGCGGTGTCACGGCGTTTAGGCGGGCAACCCGTTTACGGAAAATCGATCCGCATCTCTGGGTCCTGCAGCGGCCTCAGGTGCGGACTGATACGATAAATACGGTGCAGACAAAAAGCGCAAGCACTATGCTCACAAAAAATCCTGCAACATACCCGATTGCGAAAGTCCCTGATAATACGACACTCATTTTTTTATAGGTTCTCCGGAGGGAAGCACAAGGAGAAGTTGCCTGCACCCTTGATTCAGGAAAGCACCTGCCACCTTTACAAAAAAGTTTCAGGTAAAAAAGGTTCACGGCCGGGGTTGTTGCTGGGTGGCGCAGTGGAACGTCCCGAACCCTTCAACCATTGCACGTGCGTTTATCCCGGTTACGGTCCGATCCGGGAAAAGATCCTGGAGGATACGGAGTGCCTCCTCGTCATGGGGGTCATCGAATACCGGGACGATCACCACGGTATTCCCGATATAAAAATTCGTGTAACTCGCCGGGAACCGTTCGTCCCCGCTGGTAACAGGCGCCGGCATGGGGAGTTTTACAATGGTGAATGGATTGTTTTCCTGATCGGTTGCATGCATCAGGATCTCATAGTTTTCTTTGAGAACCGCGTAATTTTCATCAGCAGGGTTCTCTTCATATGCACAGATGATGGTTGATGGCGAAACGAACCGGGCGATATCATCGATATGGCCGTCCGTATCATCGCCGGCAACACCGCGGTTCAGCCAGACAATCTTTACAGCCCCGAGGTATTCTTTGAGATAGACTTCGATTTCCTCCCGGGTAAGTTCCGGGTTCCGGTTCGGGTTGAGGAGGCAGGCCCGGGTGGTCAGTACCGTCCCCCTGCCGTTGGTATCAATCGAACCCCCTTCGAGAATAATTCCGGGCCGGAAGACGGGCAGATCGAGCCACCGGTTCATATCCGTCGGGACCTGCCCGTCGGTAATCTGATCTTCGTATTTTTTGCCCCATGCATTGAACTCCCAGCGGACCATCGCGGATTTCCTGATGGCCGGGTTCACTACAAACGTCGGGCCATAATCACGGATCCATACATCAGAATAGGTGATCGTCCGTATCGTAACCCGGGACAGGTCAACACCGGCGCTTCTCAGGCGTGTTTTTACCATCCTGTTTACCAGCGGCGTGGGAACGAAGATTTCTACGCGTTCTGAACGTACGACCTCGGCAATAAATCTGACATATCCCTCCTCCACCATCTTGAGGTTCGGGAAGGTGTTTTTATTGTGCGGCCACGAGAGCCAGACCGCATCGTGCGGCTCCCACTCCGCGGGCATGAAAAAACCCAGTTTCCGGGGAGTATCACCTTTACGGGGTATGGGGGCCATCGCATTGTGCTCCGGCACCCGCGAACAGATGGTGCCATAGGTGTCTGGCCGACGGTTCCTGAAAAACCCCCATGAGTCCCTGATTGATTCGTTCATCCCCAGATCGACACGGGTGAGAATGATCTCTTCCTTATCGCCGGCACGGGCGAGGAGTTTTCCGAACGCATCACAGACAAACGATCCCCCGAAAAACCGGATATCTCCTTCCCGTCCCGTCCGGTTGACAGCAGCCACATGTACGCTGTTTGCGATGGCATGGCTGCGCTGGATCAGCTCCCATGCCTCCTGCCAGTCCCCCTCGCCCGGGGGCTCAGTACAGGGATTACCGATTGCGGTAGGATAAAAAATGATCTCTGCCCCCTCAAGGGCCACGCATCGCGCCGCTTCGGGGAACCACTGGTCGTAGCAGATGAGAACAGCTATCCTGCCATAACGGGTGTTATGCACGGCATAGTGCTCTCCGGGATAAAAATAGCCTTTTTCAAAAAATTTCGGGTCCTGGGGGATGTGGACCTTATGGTAGGGTGCATGCATACCTCCATCTGCATCGATCACAACCGCTGTATTGTAAAATCGTCCGGATAGCGATCGTTCAAAGACCGGGACGATGATGACTGCAGCGTACTGCCGGGCGAGCCTGGCAAATGCCTGTGTCGATTCCCCGGGGACGTCCTCGGCAAACTGATCAACGTGTAATCCTATCTGCTGCGGAAAATAACGGGTACGGAACAATTCGGGCAGGCAGATGATCTGTGCCCCGCTCTGTGCGGCAGTCTCGACACGTGCAAGTGCCGTTTTGAGGTTCTCATCCGGGTCCGGCCGGACCTCCATCTGGATGAGTGAGACCGTAAGAGTGGTGGGATTCATGTGGTGATACTCTTGCTTTAGAGGGTTATTTGTCCATAAATATCATGCTATCCAATAGAAGATGGATCCATGGGAAAGGAATGTAAGGACGATGGGGGTCCTCGGGTAAAAAGAGAAGTTGCTTCATACGGCCTCATGGAGGAAGCGTATGGGCTTTTTTTCGGAAATGGCAGGTTATTTCTTATACGGTTATGAGGAATCTCCATTGTCCAGCTTCTGCGAGGCAGACCTTCTCTTTTCCATCCACTCGGTGAACTGGCCCATAAGGGAGAGCACGGCGGGCATGATGAATATGGCGCCGATGAGGGAGAAGCCGACGGCGATGAGGGTGGAGACACCGAAGTTGCTTGTGATGGGGAA
>NZ_JBKQWO010000011.1:0-82269 GCF_052325125.1 Methanoregula sp.
ATCAAGGTTCTCGAAGAACTCGAACGCATCGAGGTTGCAACATCTACTATAGAGCGCCGGGCATTCATGCTGGAGGCCGATGCACAGGACCTCCGCTTGAGACATGATGAAATTGTTAACTCGTGGAAGCTACGGGCGGAGAGGGAGGGCCTCGAAAATTTGATCGCAGAACGCCAGCGTCTTGAGATGCATGCATGGGTCTGCGATCCGCTGCCGTGCAGGGTTCCCGCTGAAGCCCCGGGGCGGTCATCATGATCGCAGCTGAGGATCTCAAATCCTCCCTCTCTCATTTTACCGGGACAACCCGGTACATCCGCGATCCTTTTACCGGTTTGACGCACACCGATGGAATCGAGCACCTGGCTGAACGAGCGGGAGCACAGTGGTTGATCTCCGATATCGGCGTTGTCTTTCGCCTTCATCCAAATGTCAAAGGGATACCGTTTCAGCTCTGGACCCTGACGGTCACCGAGGAGAATACGGCGATCCTGACCTGTCGCGAGGATTGCGATATGCCGGTGATCTATGAACAGAGATACGAGTACACCGATTTTCCGGTCGGGACCTGGAAGATGTATCTTATCGACGGCGTGCTCATGGTCCCCTCCGAGTACTGAGGGGACGATATGATCAGCCCGCGGGAATACCGGGAGTACCGGAAAAAACGTCTCTCCATTTTTGGAATGGCAAAGAGCCTGTGGTGGTGGCTGCACCGGACAAAGAAAAGGATTCAGTTACGGTTCAGGTAAAAGGTGGCCCGGACAGGGACACCATGACGCCAATCAAAGAGCCCTGCCGGGTTGGTAATGTATCGACGCCCGGCATTATCTTTCTTGGCAAACGGTTGGGCCCACCCCGAAGACTCGAACGACGGGCCCGCACGCGGTCCCGTAACCGGCTCGCCTTCTCCCTCCCCCGGCCATACGCTCGTGTGCCTGTCCTGTTGGGCTGCCCTGATCATACCTGGCCCGCCCGATGCTCACGCGACACGGCGATGGTCGCCGTGTTCCGGCTCGCATCCTCCCACCCGGACAACTTCCTGGCCCCGATAGGGGCTCTCTCGTATAAGACTGACCGCCCACGGGCGGGAGGAGCACGTTCCGAAGGGCGGCGAACGTGGGGATGCTTGTCCATCCCCGGAAGAGAGCCGAGTGCGGGAGGTGGGCTCCTGGCCGCAGTGGCCCGAACGAGCGCCGCGACGGGGTGCGAAGGTAACGAGACGCATCAGCGGCGAGTCCGAGCCCCTGTGCGTCGTGCGAGTGAGTCACCGAGCGTTACGCCTGCGCCCGATCAACAGCGACGAGCATTCCGCGACGCGGTACGCGAGGAGCGGGCCGGACAGCCGCTAGCGCAGGAGCATCGCGACAAGCCAGGGGCGTCATCCTATTAGCAATCAACCGAAGTAAAACAGCGAAGTGATGTGAAGCGAGCCGGAGTCTCAGCGAGGACGAGCGAACATGACTGAGCGTCTTCATCTCGCTCGATCAGCTGAGGGGGATCGCCGCCCCGCTCCGCATGCTTCGTGCACCTTCGGCGCACTCGCACCCGCTCCGCGGACCGGCTCCCTCGGCATATCGTTGTTTCCTCTCTCCTGATGTTGATTTTAATATCTCATGCGCGAAATGGAATAAGACAAGTTTTCTTTACGGAAATTTGCCGAATGTATTCAACCAAGACATGACCCACCCCCGTAGTGTAGCGGTCAATCATGCAGGACTTTGGATCCGGCGACACCAGTTCGAATCTGGTCGGGGGTATCCCCATCTCTATAAAAGGAGAATTCATTTTTATATCTGCGCATGCATACCACCGTGCGTGATCAACACCATCTCTTTCCGCCTGCGTCTCTATCTCTCCATTCTCATAGTGGTGGTCATTGCCGGTATTGCCGGGATGATGGCTTTTGAAAACCGCACCCCCCTTGACGCGTTCTATTTTGTCGTGGTGACCATTTCGACGGTGGGCTTTGGGGATATTCACCCGGTTACTGCGGCGGGCAAACTGCTCACAATTGGTATCATCCTCGTCGGGGTCGGCTGTTTTGTTGGCCTTGCCGCCTCCACTCTTGACCTGATGATCGAAAACCGGGAGAGGGCTATGAGGCTGCGCAACCTCAACATGATCGTCGGCGTCTTTTTCTCCGAAGTGGGAAACCGCCTGCTCCGGTGTTTCTCCGGACATGATCCGAATGTTAACCAGGTACGATCCGCACTGCTGGTTTCGGATCAGTGGTCAGATGAAGATTTTACCCGGGCACTTACATCGCTTAAGGCACACAGTACGGTCATAGACAGCAGGACTATCAGCCTGCCCGATTTCAAACGGTTCCTCCGGGCGCGCAACAGCTTCCTGCTCAGGCTCTTTGAGAACCCCCAGATTATCGAACACGAAGGGTTCACACCGCTCCTCCATGCTGTTTTTCACCTATCTGAAGAGCTCGCGGCACGAGATCAGCTCACCGATCTTCCGGCATCCGATTATGCCCATCTCTCGGGAGATATAAACCGGGTCTACGGGCTGCTGATCCTTGAATGGCTGACGTACATGCGCCACTTAAAGACGCATTACCCGTACCTGTTCTCCCTTGCCATGCGGACAAACCCGTTCGATGCGCATGCTTCTGCAATCGTGCGGTGATGTATCAGGCTCCGCCATTCATATCCTTTTTTGGGACTTCGGGGTCCAAAGTCGCAGGTAATAACTCTCTGTTTAACGTGCAGAGTCGGAAAAAAGATGAGTTGTAGTGCCGTGCTATCAGCATCCGCACCGGAAGAGATCCCGGACCATCTCCGGGATCTCCGAGACGCGGGAGGCTACCGGCACGCCGTGCTTTTTAAGGCGGGCGATCTTGGATTTCGCATCGCCCTCGCCGCCTTCAACGATCGCACCCGCATGTCCCATCCGTTTGTCCGGCGGGGCAGAGACACCAGCAATGTAGGAGACGATCGGGAGGGTGGTGGATGTTGCACCCTCTTCTTCCAGGTTCCCTCCGACCTCACCGATCAGGACGACCGCTTTGGTCTGGGAATCCTTTTCAAACCGTTCCAGCACGTCCACAAACGTCTGCCCGATGACCGGGTCGCCGCCAATACCGACCACAGTGCTCTGGCCGATGCCGGCGCGGGTAAGCTCGTCCACAACCTCATAGGTAAGCGTGCCGCTCCGCGAGATGACCCCCACGTTGCCCCGGGAAAAGAGGGCAGCCGGCATGATCCCCATCTTCACCCCGCCGGGCGAGAGGAGCCCGGGACAGTTGGGGCCAATGACGGCACAGCCCTGCATCTTGGCGTAGGCGAGAGCTTTCATCGTGTCATGCACCGGGATATACTCCGAGATCGCAACTACCAGTCCGAGCCCGGCATCTGCTGCCTCCATGATGGAGTCTGCCGCTGCACCATGCGGGACAAAGACCACTGCCGCCGCCGCGTCCTGTTCTTTAAGCGCCTCCTTTACGGTATTATAAACCGGGATACCGTGGACGGTCTGCCCTCTCTTCTTTGGCGTAACCCCGGCAACAACGCCGCGACCGCCCAACTGCCGGGCATACTCGTTCATCAGGCCGATGTGGTATTCGCCCTGCTTTCCCGTGGCACCGGTCACGATGATGCCGGTCTTCTTGTCCCCATAGATCATCCGGTCACCTCCACGGCTTTTTTGACGACATGGTCCATAGTATCGAGCATCTCGTACCCTTTTTCGGAGAGGAGCCTCCGGCCCTCCTCGGCATTTGTCCCGGCGATCCGCACGATCACCGGCACAGGTGCACCTGCAGCGATGATCCCCCGCGCCACTTCGTCGCAGCGGGTGATGCCGCCCAGCAGGTTCACCACGATGACTTTGACTGAAGGGACCCCGGCGACAAGGCGTACCGCATGCATTACCCTTTCGCTGTCTGCCCCGCCGCCGACATCCAGGAAATCCGCGGCCCTGCCACCGTAATATTCGATCAGATCGAGCGTTGCCATCGTCAGCCCTGCCCCGTTTCCTATTACCCCGATGCTGCCGTCCATCTCCACGAACGAGAAGCCGTGTTTCTCTGCCTCCCGCTCGCGATCGGTCAGATCCCGGTTGACAGCAATGCCCTGCCGGTCGAGGCAGTTGTCATCGATGATCAGCTTCGCATCGGCCGCGTACACCCCGTCCGGCGTGGTGACAAGGGGATTGATCTCGGCTAGGAGGGCATCTTTTTTGCAGAAGACATGGTACAGCTGGTTCACCGTCTTCTGGATTTCGCCCGGTGCATTACCGCAGAGTTCACGAAGGAGGAACCCGGGCACATCGGAAAGAAGGGGACTAAAACTGACCGAGCGGATCGCATCTTTCTTCGCGTGGGCGGTTTCCTCGATGTCAACCCCTCCGGCTTCGGCAAAGAGGATTACCGGTTGTTTTTTTGTCCGGTCGATCGTGATACTCACGTAGTATTCGTGCTGGATTGCAAGGCGTTCTTCGATCAGGATCCGTTGCACCGGTACGCCCTTGATGGTAGAGTTGAAGAGTTTCCGGGCGGTCTCGATGACGGTTGTATGATCGGCCATCAGCACCCCACCGGCCTTCCCTCTGCCCCCGACATCCACCTGTGCTTTGATGACAACGTTTTCGGGCCATGTCGAGGAGGGAGTGCATATTTCCTCGTATTTACTGGCAAGGATACCTTTTGGTATCCTGATCCCTTCCTGTGCAAAGAACTGTTTTGCCTCGTATTCCAGCAGCTTCATGACGATTTCTTCCCTCCTGCAAGGGCAATCCCCAGTTCCATGGCTTTGGTGTTGAGTGCCTCCGTGCCTTTGGGAACAGAATCGAGAATGGCCTTCTTGAGCGCTTCTTCGCTCACCACATGCGTATATCCGACAAGTGCCCCGAGCGTCACGATATTTGCGACAATATCCCGGCCAAGCGTTTGTTTCGCCTCCGCAGTTGCCGGGATCTCATAAAATGTGCAGCCAGGACGCGAGTGGACGAGAGAGGAATCAAGAATCATGACGGCATCGGGTCGGGCCGCTGCGCCGTACTTCTCGAAGCCTTCCTGCGACATGATCGCAAAGATATCGGGATTTGCGACCTTGGGGTACAGGATCTCCTCATCGTCGATGATCACGGCGCTCATGGACGCCCCGCCCCGGGCCTCGGGCCCGTAGACCTGCGTCTGCACCGCGAACTTATGGTCGTACATCACGGCCGCCCGACCGAGGATGACCGCGGAGAGGATGATCCCCTGCCCGCCGAAACCGGAGAACCTGACCTCGCGCCTCATGGTTTTGCCTCCACGGGCGCGAGTCCCATCGCGGGCCGGTTGCGCCGCATCAGCTCACCGACAATATACATATCTTCCGGGATCGCCTCGCCATGCTCGAGCATCCGGTCCCGCTTTGCCTTTAAAAGCGAGTGTGCCCTGAGATACTCGATCTGGTCGGCCACCTGCCGGAACTTGTTCCGGCGCCCGAAGTTTGTCGGGCACTGGACCAGCGCTTCGATAAAGGAGAACCCGGGGGTTTCAAGACCTGCTTTTACTGCCCGTTCGAGTTCCTTTACATGATACGAGGTCCAGCGAGAGACATAGTTTGCCCCTGCGGCAATCGCGAGCTCCGAGAGGTCGAAGGGCGGTTCAGCGCTCCCGTACGGGGTGGTAGTCGAGAGATACCCGCGGGGCGTGGTCGGGCTGCCCTGCCCTCCGGTCATGCCATAGATCTGGTTGTTCATGCAGACCACCGTGAGATCGATGTTCCGGCGGCAGGCATGGATAAAGTGGTTCCCACCGATGGCCGCAAGGTCACCATCCCCGGTAAAGACAATGACGTGGAGATTCGGGTTTGCCATCTTGACACCGGTTGCAAAAGCGAGTGCCCTCCCATGGGTCGTGTGGAGCGAATCGGTAACGATATAGCCCGGGGCCCGTGAAGAGCAGCCGATCCCTGAGACAAAGACGGTATCCTCTTTCATCCACCCCATGGAATCCACGGCGGCAAGCGTGCAGTTGATGATCGTGCCGTTCCCGCAGCCGGCGCAGTAAATGTGGGGCAGCCGGTCCTGCCGGAACCAGTCCTCGAAGCTCATATCGACGCCTCCCAGATGCTGGAGAGTTCTGCCGGTGTATGCAGGTCCCCGCCAAGTTTTGGGACAGAAACCACCGGCAAGCACGTGTGACGCTCGATCTCCCGGGCAATCTGGCCTAGGTTGAGCTCGGGCACGATAAACCTCCTTGCATTTTTAAAGAGCGCCAGTGCATGGGAGGGGAACGGCCAGACTGTACGGATCCGCAAAAAACCGATCTTCTCCTCCGGGTGATCATGGATTACCTGCTGGACGGTGCGGACAGGAGCGCCGTACGCGATGAAGACCTGCTCCGCATCGGGATTGATTATATCGAAATCCGCAAGCTCTTCTGTCGCCGATTCGATCTTGTCCACAAGTCTCTTCACCAGTGTCGCGTGGAGGCCGGGATTTGTTGCGCACGGGTACCCCCTCTCGTCATGGGTGAGCCCGGTTACATGCGTCCCGAACCCATTCCCGAACTCAGGAAACCCGGGAATGAGGCCTGAAGTCGGCCTGAATGGAGGAGTGCCGGGGATGTAGGCCGGCCGGCCGGAATGCTCCACGGTATCCGGCACGATAATGCGTTCCCGCATATGCCCGATCACCTCATCGGCCATTAAAAAGACCGGCACCCGGTACCGGTCGGCGAGGTTGAATGCCTTTGCCGTGAGGTTGTACATCTCCTGCACGCTTGCCGGGCAGAGTGCGATAATCGCATAATCGCCATGCGACCCGAACCGGCACTGCATCATGTCACCCTGTGCAGCCATCGTGGGCTGGCCGGTGGAAGGACCGCCCCGCTGTATGTTCACGATCACGCAGGGAGTTTCGGTCATCGCCGCGTACCCGATATTTTCCATCATCAGGGAGAATCCCGGACCACTTGTCGCGGTCATCGCCCGGGCGCCGGTCCAGGCTGCACCAATAACCGAGGCGATGCTCGCGAGCTCGTCCTCCATCTGGATGAAGACCCCGCCTTTTTTCGGCAGTTTTACTGCCATATGCTCGGCGATCTCAGTTGAGGGGGTGATCGGATACCCCCCGAAGAACCGGCATCCTGCCGCAAGTGCCCCCTCTGAGGACGCGATATTTCCCTGCCAGAATTCAAGTCTCGACGTCAATATTCAATCGCCACCTTGTGGGGTTCGTACGGCTCTTCCTCCACCCAGTGGATCGCCTGGTCGGGACAAGTGAGCTGGCAGACGCCGCAGAGCTGCCTGCCATAGAGATGGCGGAGCCTGCAGTTGGTGCAGCGCTCCGGCCGGTCGAGTTCCGGTACAACGATCCCCCGCCGGTTGGGGTATTTTCCCTCTTTGAAGATCCGGTACGGGCAGACCTTTGTACAGAGGTTGCAGCCCTTGCACCGGGTCTCGTCTATGGCGAGTTTCATCTGGATCTGTCCTATGTATGTTGATGGTGGGGTGAAAAAAATCTATGCGTTACGTGCACTCCTGTCTCTGCCCCGGCCCAGCGGCACGGTGTGCATGTTCCCGCACGGCCCCGAAAAGATCGTTTCCCAGCGCATCGATCCCGACGACGAGAGGGAGCCGGTCCAGCTCGATTACCCAGACCGCTTCTGCCATACCAAGGTCCGGGAAGTGGACGCCTTTGAGCGTCATGTGCGAGGCGGCAAGCGCTGCACAGCCACCGGTGAAGGCAAAGTAAACACCCCTTCCTCGCAGCTGCTCCCGCACGGTGGCATCCATCCCGCCTTTCCCAATCAGCCCCCGGACCCCCCGGTCGAGCAGGAATCCGGAGAGGGTGTTCATACGGGCCGAGGTGGTCGGCCCTGCGGCCACGATCCTGTTGTCCTTTATCACCGGGCCGCAATGGTAGATTACGGCACCTTTCGGGTCAAACGGGATGCCCTCATTTCTCATGCGGAGATGGGCCTCGTCCCGGGCAGTGTAGACAAGGCCGGAGAGCTCGACCCGGTCACCCGCATGGAGTGCAAGAATTTCGTCTCCAAGGGGTGTTTTGAGCTGAACTGCCGCTTTATTCACCACTCCACCTCCACCGTTGCATGCCGGTTTGCCCAGCACTGTACGTTCACGGCGACAGGTAACGATGCGGTGTGGCAGGCTGCAATCTTTACCTTGACCGCGAGCGCCGTGGTCTTCCCGCCCAGCCCCATCGGGCCGATCCCAAGCCGGTTCACTGCATCGCAGAGTTTCTGTTCGAACGCGTCCATACGGTCGATGGGCTGGAGCAGTGCCTCCTTTGCGAGCGCCGGGGCGGAATCGAACGTCCCTCCGATCCCGACCCCCAGCACCACCGGCGGGCAGGGCCGTCCTTCGGCAGCAAGCATCGTCCCGACCACGACCTCCCCGATCATCTCAACCTGCGAGGGGAGAAGCATCACCACCCGTGATACATTCTCCGCCCCGGCACCCTTGGGCAGCACGGTCACCGCAAACCGCTCCCCGGGCCGTACATGGACTGCAGGCATCCCGGTACCGGTATTGTCTCCCGAGTTGTGCCGGGTGAGGGGATCGACGACATTGGGGCGCAGCGGGACCTCCTCGGTTGCCCGGCGGATCCCTTCGGCAACAGCATCAAAAAGGACCGGGGAAAACGGCACATGCGGGGGCAGCGTGAGATAAACAACCGGAACCCCGGTATCCTGGCAGAGGGGCACGCCCAGGCGTTCGGCTGCCTCAATGTTCCTCGTTATATTTTCATATTCGCCCGCAGCCACGGTATCTGTCTCGGAGGCGCGGGCATGTGCAATCGACTGTTTTACATCAGCGGGCAGGTAAATGACCGCCTCCCGCATGGCCCTGCACGTTGCTGCTGCCAGTGCTTTCCGCAGGGCTTCCGCCTCTCTTTGCTGCATTCATCAATAATTAAGCGGCAGGATTGTTATATACTGTGCGACTGGTGGAAGAGATGAGCGTGCCGGTATCCGGGGAATCCCTTGGGAAAACCGCGTAACCTGAAGGTCGTCTGAGAAGATCGCTCAATCAGATGAACTGGCAGGCTGCCGGACAATCCCGCATTCCAGAGCCAAAAAAAGAAAGAAAAGACCGGGGGATCCGGTTATTTCTTGTCCTTGCCACCCTTTGCCGGGGCAGCCTTTCCGCCCTTTGCAGCCTCTGCACCCTTTGCAGCCGGTTCTGCCTTGGCGGGTTCAGCACCCTTGTGTGCACCACCCTTGTGGTCTGCACCCTTTGCAGCCTCTGCACCCTTCGCCGCAGGTTCTGCTGCTGCCTCTTCAGTTTCTGCCTTGACCGGCGCTGCAATCTTATCGCCGGCAATCTTGGGTGCCGCGACGATCCTGCCGCTGACCTTGATCGTGTGGACTTTGAGATGAGACGGGGTCGGGAGCTTGTGGGCCCCGTTCCTCATCGCTGCCTTGATCTTGTCCAGGTACTGGGCCGTGGAAAAGACCGTGAAGATGATCTGGCCGGCTTCGACACGGGCCGCAGTCCCGACGGCCTTGCCAAACGCGAGGCGCATCCCTTCGGATACACGGTCTGCCCCGGCGCCGGTTGCCTGCTTGTTTTCCCGAAGCACATGGTGCGGGAAGACACGGACCTTGAAATGGAAGTTCGTCCTGCCGACATCCTTCAAGAGCTTCCTGTTGATCGAGATACGGGACGCCTCGAGGGCGCTGTGCCGGATCTGGCAGGTCTCCTCAACGATCAGGTCAATCTCGGTCGGGAATTCCTGTGAGAGGTTTCCCATCTCAAACTGTACAATCTTGTTGCCGGGAACCCCACCCATGTATTCGCGCCGCGTATAGGCCTTCTTTGCAAGGTTCCTGTACATCTTCCCCGGTTTTCTTACCATTGCGTTCTTCTCCTGGTGTATGAATCGTAAAAGCGGGCACAAAACCGCTGATTTGTCAGGGATTTCGTGCCGGCGCACTTCACAAACTGCTTTTATAAAATAGAGATTGAGCGTATTAAACCTTACTGGACAGGATCTGTCTCTTCCCGGATCATATCGAGCAGGTGGCGCCGGATATGGCCGAACTCTTCACCGGTACGTTCGCGGGGACGGGCGGATGGGATGGTGACGATCTCCTTGATCCTGCCCGGACGGTGCGTGAGGACGACGATGCGGTCGGCAAGGAACACAGCCTCGTCAACGCTGTGGGTCACAAAGAGGATGGTCTTTTTTGTCTTCTCCCAGATCCGGAGCAGTTCGTGCTGCATCCGGTTCCGGGTCTGGGCATCGAGCGCCCCGAACGGTTCATCCATGAGAAGGATGGACGGCTCTATTGCAAGTGCCCGTGCTACGGCCACCCGCTGCCGCATGCCCCCGGAGAGTTCATGGGGGCGCCTCTGCCCGAACCCTGTCAGGCCTACGAGGTCGAGGTACTTCTCCGCCGCATCCACGCGGTCCTGCTTCTTCATCCCCCGCAGTTCAAGGCCGAGCGCCACATTCTCCTCCACCGTCCGCCACGGGTAGAGGGAATACTCCTGGAAGATCATCGCCATTTTCGGGCTGGGGTGGGTAATCGGTATCCCATCAACAGATACCGACCCGGATGACGCAGACTCAAGGCCGGCGACGATTCGGAGCAGCGTGGTCTTGCCGCAGCCCGAGGGACCCAGGACGCAGATGAACTCCTCGTTATTGACGGAGAGCGAGATATGGGAAAGTGCATCAATCGTCTCCGCATTGTCTGAAATAAACGTCCTTGAAACGTCGTTGATGGAAAGCGTCATCGTTCCAGCCCTCTCCACCCGAACCAGCGTTTTTCCACTGCCCTGAATCCCTGGTCGATGACGAGACCGATCAGGCCGATCACGATGATGCCGGCAATGATCACGTTGATCTGCCCAAGGTTATAGGCGTACATGATCAGGTAGCCAAGGCCGGAGGTCGGGCCGGGCAGGATCTCAGCGGCGACCACGCACATCCACGAGATCCCAAAGCCGACCCGGAGGCCGGTCCAGATGGTCGGGGCAGCGCCCGGCAGGACGACCTTGGTGAGGATCTGGCGTTCTTTTGCCCCAAGCGTCGTGCTCACTTCTATCCAGGTATTCTTAACCCCCCGGACCCCGTCTATCGTGTTGAGCAGGATGGGAAATATCGCGCCGATAAAGATGATGAACACGATAGAGACAATCCCGATTTTGAACCATGCCAGCGCAAGCGGCACCCAGGCAAGGGGGGGCACCGGGCGGAGGAGCTCGATGGTTACATCAAAGAAATCGTTGAGCACGGCAAACCTGCCCATCCCGATCCCCAGCGGTATGGCGACTGCCGCAGCAAGGGCAAACCCGAGGGCTACCCGCTCGATACTGATGAGTGCGTTCTGCACCAGGCTTCCCGTGCCCAGAATATCGGAGAACGGGGAGATCAGCACAGGGATGACCGTTTCAAGTTTCGGCAGGAAAAAAGGGTTGTTGACGATAATTGCCGCGACCTCCCACCCGACGATGAGGAGGATGGGCAATACCAGTCCGAGACGCCGTGTCATTGTTCCTGATTATAATGACACGCAATCCTCATCAAACTTTCACTTCGGTGATGGCAATTCCGCTGTTCTGCAGGGCGTACCGGAGCATGACATCCTGGATGGAGCCCTTGCCCGGTGCTGCGATCACCAGCGGTTTTCCGGCATCCGAGCGCTCCTTTGCCCATGCGGCAAAACTCTGCCAGTCCTGTGCGGGTGCGCCTTTTGCGACGACAAGGCCGCTTCCCAGGTTGTCGATCGGGTACGCGATGGTGATCGGCGTGCCCATGTCAATCGCACTGATCGCCGGCGGGACACCGACATAGGACATCTGGAGCGAGTTTGTTGCCGCAAGCTGCATCAGGTTTGGCCCGGCATTTGCCGGAACAAGGTTGACGGTCGCGACTTTCTGGCCGTTCACGAGGAAGTCAGCAACATCCGGCTTTGCCTTCGTGAGGTCCTCAGGTTTGAGTGCGATGCCGTACGTGTCATTGAAGTACTGCCAGTCCTTGACTGCGACAAAGAGCGCCGAGTGATCGACTGCCATGAGGTACCCGACATTCACCGTGTTCTGCAGGGGTGCAGGGGTGGTCACGTTCTTTGCGGCAATGATGGCCGCTGCGCTTTGGTACGGCTGGAAGTTGTAGAGCACGGCATCACGGTCAGAGCTGTTCTTGACAAAACCGTTGATCGTTCCGATGCCGATGAGTGCCTGCACGAAATCCGAGGTACTGGACATCCATGAGTCCGAGGGGTCATTGGTGAACTCGATAGTTGGCAGGGCGTTATTGACTGCCGTCACCGATGAAACACTCACGTTCCCGTAGGTAAAGTTCTGTTTCCCTGCCAGCCAGTCAGCGACGATGCCGGCGGACTCCTGCGGATGGTCGTTGATGTACTGGGTTGCCGCAAGGTTGAGTGCGGAGAAGTCGTTGACGAAGTCCGGGTTCTGGGCGTAGAAGTCCTTTCGCACGACAAAGACGTTCTGCGGGTGGTTGCTCCACTCACCGACAGGCGGGAGGTCCTTGGAATAGACCGCGACCTGGCCGATATTGCTTTCCACTCCGGCTTCGACAACCGGCTGCCAGGATATATACCCGTCAACCTGGCCTGTGGCGAGTAACGAGGGCATCGGGCCGACACCGGCTGTTTCCAGGATCCCGACCGTCCCGTTCGCGGAAGGGGCTGTGGTGCTGGCTGATGGACTGGACGGCTGCGTGCAGCCGGTAGTGAACAATACAAGGATAAGGGCAAGTGCAATGCATGCGGTTGCCGCAATCTTAACCGGTTTCATGCGCACCGTGTTGAACGGGGGATAATAAAAAAGCGTATCATTCAGGCAAAGAACATATCCAATTGGGTTTAAAACAGGTTCTAAAAATTACAATTGGATAATAAATAGGTTCGTATTGTCCACATCAGGCCTGTTTTTACTTTGCCCGCAACCACCTCTTTTGGACAAAAAGAAATTATCTTGTAATAATTGGCCCTATTGTATTCTTGCTATGGCACATGTGGACCCGGTCGACCGGCTTATGCGCGCTGCGCTTACCTCAGATGAAGCGTTCGTGACGACCTTAAACGATATCCTGAAAAACGACCTGCGCATCAGCGTGCGGGACCTCGCGGAGCACTGCGGGATTGCCCGGAGCTCGCTCTATAAGATCCTGCACGGGAAGCGCTCGCCCAACCTTTCGACCCTGAGGGAGATCGTAAATGCCCTGCGCCAGTTCTACCATGTGGGCGACGAGAACTTCATCGGCCTGATCGCGGCACGGCCGGTGCTGGAAAGTGTTGAGGAACGCGTTACCGATGTAGATGGCCACCACATGCGGGTCCGGGAGTATCCCGTCCACACGATGGAGGATGCGATTGTCGCTGCGGTCCGTGCCGAACGGGAAGGGGCGATCGCGATCGTCTGCGCCCCGATCGTATCGAGCATCATCGAGCAGCTGGTCCACGTGCCGGTGGCGACAATCATCCCCCGGGAATCGGTCCAGCGGGCGATCGAGCTGGCCGCCCGGAAGGCGTGGATTTAATCGATCCGCGCACACACATGAGTGTACATAATTATGGTGAGGGAAAACGGATGCGGACCGATGTTGTGAGACTGGGACGCCTTTCAGGGGAGAGGACGGGAGAGATGATGCGCTTCCTCTCATCGATGAGATCCGACCGCTGTATTGCCGATGCCGATGTGCTCGTGGATATCGCCCACGTGCTGATGCTCGAACGGCAGAAGATCATCGGCACCGATATCGCAAAGCAGCTCCTGCCGGCGCTCCTCGAGCTCAACAGCGAAGGGGTTCCCGAGGAGGTCTTTGATGACCGGTTCGAGGACATCCACGCGGGGATAGAATCGCTCCTCATCGAAGCCGTGGGCCCTGATGTCGGCGGCCGCATGCACATGGGAAGGTCGAGGAACGACGAGGTTGCCACCTGCATCCGGCTCAAGCTCCGGGAAGACCTGCTCAAGCAGATGGCGGCGCTCCTCAAGGTCCGCGAAGTGCTCATCGCCCTTGCCGAGCAGCACCGTGAATCGGTCATGCCCGGCTTCACCCACATGCAGCACGCCCAGCCCACCACCCTCGCCCACCACCTTCTCGCGTACGAGCAGCAGTTCGCCCGGGATTTTGACCGACTCCGCGACGCGTATGCACGGGTCAACATCTGCCCGCTCGGGGCCGCTGCGTTCGCATCCACCGGCTACCCCATCGACCGGGAGTATACCGCAAAACTGCTCGCGTTCGATGGCCCGGTCGTCAATACCATGGACGCCGTGGCGACCCGTGACTTTGCTCTCGAAACCCTCGCCGATCTCTCTATCCTGATGGCAAACGTGAGCCGGCTCTGCGAGGAACTGGTCATCTGGAGCACCTCGTTTGTTAAGTTCGTCGTGCTCGACGATGCGTTCTGTTCGACCTCGTCGATCATGCCGCAGAAGAAGAACCCGGACTCCGCCGAGATCATGAGGGCAAAGACCGGGTCGGTCTTCGGGGCCTATACGGGAGCGCTCATGACCGTCAAGGGTCTCCCCATGAGCTATAACCGCGACCTCCAGGAGCTTACGCCCAACATCTGGCGCGGGATGCGGGACGCAAAGGAGAGTTTGCGTCTCCTCATCGACATGCTTTCGAGTGCCACGTTCGATACGGAGCGCATGAAAGAGGAGGCCGGCAAGGGTTTCTCGACCGCAACCGAACTTGCTGATACCCTCGTACGGGATTACGGTCTCCCCTTCCGCATGGCCCACAACATTGTCGGACGGGCAGTCCAGAAGGGAAATCTCTCCCTTGAGACCCTGGAAGCGGCGGCAAAGGAGCTCGATGTCGGGATCTCGCTTGCGGGTAAGGGGCTCACCCAAGACCAGATCGACAAGGCCCTCGATGTGGCACACTCGGTGGAGGTCCGGCGGGCAACCGGTGGCCCGGCGCCGTTTGCCACCAAGATCGCGATAGCAGACCGGAAGAAGCTGCTCGATGCGGATTCTGCGTTCATCGATGAGCGGCTGGCGAAGATCTCAAAGGCCAAAGAGGACCTGATATCCGATGCACGGAGGCTGGTAGCATAACGCCTTCGTTTTTTTCAGGCGACCAAATCACCTGCACCTATGGCAACAAAACACTCTCCGGCACCTACATCACCGATCGCGACGGCATGGCGGTCGTAAAACTCTCAAGCGGTTACAACATCGGCGTAGAAAAAGCGTGCTGCACGCTCGTCTCCCCTGCTCCTGCCTCTGCGTCCCGTGCGGTGCCTATCCGGCAGGACCCGAAGCTCCCCGAGCTTGCCATCATTTCCACCGGCGGCACGATCGCAAGCAGGATCGATTACCGGACCGGGGCCGTGACCAGCCAGTTCGACGCAGATGACATCCTGACCGCGATCCCGGCACTTGCGGAGATCGGGCGGTACCGCACTAAGGTGCTCTACACGATCCTCTCCGAGAACATGACGCCGGCGATCTGGCAGGAACTTGCCCGGGCAATCTACGATGAGATCAAGCACGGTGTTACGGGCGTCATCGTCACCCATGGCACGGACACAATGGCCTACAGCGCAGCAGCAGTCAGCTTCATGCTCGACACCCCGGTTCCGGTTGTCTTTGTCGGGTCCCAGCGTTCCGCCGACCGGCCGTCAAGCGACAACGCGATGAACGGGGTCTGTGCGGCGCTCGCGGCAGAGAGCGATCTCGGGGAAGTTGCCGTTGTCATGCATGCGACCACAAATGACGATGCCTGCGCCATCCACCGGGGCACCCGGGTCAGGAAGATGCACACCTCCCGGCGCGACGCATTCAAAAGCATCGGCATTCCCCCGGTCGGGATGGTAGACTATGCCACCCGCACCGTGACTCTCAGCGACGATGCCGTTCGCAGGGGCACGCGGAAACTCGCTCTGCACGACAAACTCGAACCGCACTGCGGCCTTGTCCAGTTCTACCCCGGCATGTCCCCCGACATCCTGAAGGCATACGAAGGGTACATGGGGCTCGTCCTCTCTGGGACCGGCCTTGGCCACGTGAGCACCGCGCAGATCCCGCAGATCAAAAACCTGATCGCGGGCGGGACGCAGGTGGTCATGACCTCGCAGTGCATGAACGGCCGGGTCTGCGACCGGGTGTACGACACGGGCCGCGACCTCCTTGCAGCGGGTGTCATCGAAGGCGGCGACATGCTCGCCGAAGTGGCGCTGGTGAAGCAGATGTGGGTGCTCGGGAATGAATGTGACCCTGAAAAAGCAGCGGCGCTGATGAAGACCGATCTCAAAGGCGAATGCATGCGGAGGAGCGCCCATGGACTGTAATGACTCAGGGCGCACGGTCTTATCCATAGTGGATGGAAAACTCGTCCTGCCGAAAACTAACTATAAAGATGTGGGCCTTGTAGCCGGGATCGAGATCCACCAGCAGCTGGACACCAAAGAGAAACTCTTCTGCCACTGCCCGACAACGCTCATGGATAATGCCGATCATACGGGTGATTTCTTCCGGTACCTTCGGGCGACCGAGAGCGAGATGGGCGCGATCGACCGGGCCGCACAGGAAGAGATGAAGCGGGCGAGAAAGTTCCAGTATTACACGTACCCCACCACCTGCCTTGTCGAGAATGATGAGGAGCCGCCCGCGCCGCTCAACGACGAGGCGCTCACCATCGGCCTCACCCTTGCAAAGACGTTTTGTATGACGCCGATCCCGCAGGTGCACGTGATGAGGAAACTCGTGATCGACGGCTCCAACACGAGCGGGTTCCAGCGCACGGCCCTTGTGGCCATCAATGGCGCCCTCCCGAACGGCGGGAACATCGAAACGATCTGTATCGAGGAGGAAGCGGCACAGCGGGTCAGGGACGACATCTTCTCCCTTGACCGTCTCGGCATCCCGCTCGTTGAGATCACCACCTCGCCCTGCATGCACACCCCCGAGGACGTCCAGCAGGTGGCCGAGTACATCGGCATGGTCCTCCGCTCCACCGGCGCGGTCAAACGCGGTCTCGGCACGATCCGGCAGGACGTGAATATTTCGATCAAGGACGGCGCCCGGGTCGAGATCAAGGGCGTGCAGGACCTTGCCCTGATCGCAGAAGTCGTGCGCCGGGAGGTCCAGCGACAGCAGGAACTCCTCGCAATCCGGAAGGAACTTGTCCAGCGCCATGCAAGCGTGGGCTCCGGGCAGATCGATATCACGGCCCTCTTTAAGGAGACCAAATCCGCAGTGCTCAGGAAGTCAAAGAAGATTTTCGCTCTCGTCCTGCCGGGCTTTGCCGGACTTGTCGGCCGCGAGATCCAGCCCGGCCGCCGGCTCGGGAGCGAGATGTCGGACTACGCGAAGAAGTGCGGCGTGGGCGGGATCTTCCACACCGACGAACTGCCCGCGTATGGCGTCACGGCAGACGAAGTTGCCCGGCTCCGTGAGTTCGTCCAAGCCAACGAGCAGGACGCCGTGATCCTTGTCTCGGGTGCAAACGAAAAGCAGGCTGCCTGCGCCTGGAACCAGGTGCACAACCGGGCGAAGCTTGCCCTCTCGGACAAGTCCGTGCCTGAAGAGACGCGCAAGATGCTCGAAGAGGGCAGCACCGCGTACATGCGCCCGCTCCCCGGCGCAGAGCGGATGTATCCGGAAACCGATGTGCTCCCCGTAATGATTGATGAGGCCCGGTGGAACGCGGTCACCGTGCCGGAACTCCTGACGGTCAAAGCCGAACGCTTCGCAAAAGATCTTGGCCTTGACCCGGCGGTCGCAAAGCAGATGGCGTTCTCAGAGTACCGTCCCCTCTTCGAGCGGGCGATTGCGGACGGGATCAAGCCAAACCTCGCGTCCCGCACGCTCCTCGCAACCCTCACGGAGATCCGGCGCGATGGTGCGGACACCGATAAGATCCCGGACGATGCAATCCTCTCGGTGCTCGAAGCAGTGGAGAAAGGCAGCGCCGCAAAGGAAGCAATCCCCGAAGTCCTCACGGCCATTGCCGGGGGAAGTTCGGCCAGGGATGCGATGGCAAAACTTGCCCCGACCGTCTCCCGCGACGAACTCGAAGCGGTGATCAAGAAGATTGTTGCCGAGCGGGCGGATTTTGTGGTCCAGAAGCAGAAGGGCGCTCTCGGGCCACTGATGGGCGTGGTGATGCAGGAGGTCCGGGGCTCGGTGGATGGGAAGGTTGTGAGTGAGCTGCTCAGGAAGGAGATCGAGAAGGTGCTGGGCGATAAGAAGTGAAGCGATTACTTCTCCTTTTCACAAACGATATCAATTTCTTTTAAAGATTCGATCAGCTTCAATCCCACTGGAATAACCACGCTTGCTGAAATCTGACCGATATCTCTGATTCGAGAAGCACCATCTAAAAGTTGAATTGCTCTTTCTATTACTGTCGCTTTTTCAAAATCGATAATTCTTTGAGAAGTTAATTTATCTAGAATTTTGTAATATTGGCTTGGATCTATTGGTGGATCCAGTTTTTGAGCAATACGTTTAAACTCATTATTCACTTCCTTTCTTATTATAGAAAGTCCGATATCAGGGGATTCCTTGTAAACATTTCGTTTTATGTTTTGAATCTGATTTGCATATTCTTCACGTAGCTTTTTCGGATTTGCATCTTTAAATTTATCAAATTTTTCTTCAATTTCTTGGGATTCTCTAAATAATATTTCCAATCCTGCAAACTTTATCGACTGTATTTCCGAAGATATGAATGGGATTAGTGCAACTATTATTAAGATGATTGTTATAACATCGACATCATAATACAAAAAAACATGAATTATCGCAAAAAAAATGGCTGTAAAGTATATTAGAAACGAACTTTGAGTTAATGAAATTCCTATTCGCAATATTAGGACCAAAAGATTTAACGATCTTGGGCTTGATTAATCTTACCGCCCATCTTCTGAATATTCAACCCCTCTTTTAAATCCGCTTCTTCCAAATTAAAACCGCAATAGAATTCTTACATATTCCAACCAAAATCATTAAAATTTAGGAATGGCATTTCATCATCACAAAATCTCACCATTTGTCTCATCGATTGAATTACGATTCCTCCCCCTCCCTGCTTCGCAGGGAGTCGCTCGGCCGCCTTGTCGGTGCCTCGCTGGGCAAGGAAGTGTCAGCCCGTTCTCTTCCTTGCCCGCCGCGGGGGCGCCCCGTCGGGGGCGGCGGGGGGAATCGTAAGTGTGTATCTTTAGTGCATCCCATAAACACTCTGCAAAGTGATGGTATATGGCAAAGAGTCCGATAAAAAGGAAGTCAAATGGTACGGAAATTCTAAACTCTTATGGGGAAAATCAAACAGTCTGGCTATTGTCAGAATTGTTGGGATAGAAGAATCGTACGAGAGTATACCGTGAGATTCCAAAGGAGAATTTTACTGACGATGTGCTAGAGAAAGATTTGTAATTTTTGATTATATCAAACTGCTTGCATGTTTTATAATAATGTTTATTTGATGAAACGTATCAGCTGAAATTAATGACTCCACGAGAGGAACTACAAAGTGATATTGAGGCTCTCAAAAAAGATCCGTTAGTTCTATTTTTTATAGGATTTGGAATTTTTTTGATTATTGCTGGTGGAATTGCCCTTAATCCCACACACCCTAACAATCAAATTGGTTATCCTCTTGTTGCGATAGGATTTGCTCTTACGGCTTTTGGTCTAAATCGATTTTCCAGCATTGAATCGGGATTGCAACTAATGAAAATTCTTACTAAAATTCAATCTGATATTGAGGAGATCAAGCATGGTGTTCACTTAAACAAAACCACAAACTGTGAAAAAAAGATGTTTAAACAACATAAGAATATCAAATCCCCCCTAATCGGGGGATTTTTTATACTGTTATTTATTATTGTGATCCTAATGGTATACGGAATGTATACTGACACCTCTTTCATTCAAAGTCAATTATTCGCAGTTATTATTGGCGCAATAATAGGCGCACTAATTGCGTTTCTATCATCGTATTATCTTTTTTGGGCTCATGAAAGGAATAAAATCAATGCGATAGCAAGAGGTTTCTGTGTAGAATTTAAGGTTTATAAAGACTGGCTGAATGAATGGATTTCCTATATAGGTAAATTGGATGACGTCAAGCTACAAAATAAAAATATTAGACTTGAAAATCCTTTTCCTACTTCTCTTAATAGAGCATTTTTTGATGAGGATTCATTATATTATCATTTCAGAAAAGAAGTTTTTGAATTTGATGAAGATACTTCAATGAAAATATTTTCATTTTATTCCTGTCTCAAGGGTGCTGATGAATCTAGACGAATTTTATTAAGTATTTTTAATGAAAGTTGGCATCCCCTCACTCAAAAAGAAGCACTTCTTCACATCAAAACTAATTTTGAGAAAGCTATGACTTTACTTTCAGAATTAGAGAGAGAATTAGGTTGTTCATAACGAGTGAATAGGAAATAAGTAGAGATTGTGGAGGATCAGCATCTTTTCCCTCTTATTACTGTTAACTATGTATTATTCCGGAAAAAGACCGGATCATAGGTCACCCCGACCTCCAAAAAAATCGGTAACCCCCTCCCCCCCACTTTGCAGTCCGCAAAAAAATGATCGGACCGATCGATCTCAGCAAGAGGTCGGGGTGACCTCTCCAATTCCAGCCCCCCGGCCTGTATTTCGCGTGGAGTTTCAGGCGAGAAGGGGTGGTCGGGTCGACCGTACTCAATAAGAGGTCGGTCCGGCCAATCTCCGAAATGATAGGGGCGACCTGTTGTGCAACAGAATCAAAGGTAGCCCCCTACCCCCCACGTTGAGGTCTTCAAAAAATGTGGTCGGACCGATCGATCTATGAGATCGGTCGTCCCGACCCTGATGCCCCCCACCAGTATGCCCCCAACCGGTGAAGCCCGGTACAGCACCCCCTTTATAAAGGAGGGCCGGGGCCGGACATACGTTCTCCCGGGATCTGTTCTCCGACGGAGGGGTTTCGTCATGGATCCGTGTCCGGAACGTTCCAGTGGAAATGGTGCCAATCCTCTCCACGAATTTTCGTTTAATCGGTTATTTTTGCAATCTGGCCGTTTTAAACAGGAAAAAACCGTGCAATTTAGCCGCGTTCTTTTCATCGCGAAAAAAGGGACGATCAATTGGTCATGTGGAGCACTAAAAAGGCCAGGAACGCACCTATTGCCGAAAATAGAGGGGCCCTGTACAGGGCAAAAACCGGGTGCGTTTTTTCGAAGAAATCCTTGGGATTCGCTGTCGGTCACATCGTATATGGCTGGCAAAGGGCATCCGGATAATGGGAAGCCCTTTTTCCTTGCGAAAAATCCCGATTTCCGCCAATCCTTCCCGGAACCTTCCCGAAAAAATCCGGATTACCGGCCTGCCTGCTCCGGATTCCTGAACGTGAACCTGCTCTGCCCGTGATAACTCCACAGGAACGCGAGGCAGGTTGCAACGATCTTTGCAAGAAGCGGGGTAAGTGAGAAAAAGGTGACCCCGAGCCACACGATCCCGAGATTGACCACCAGGCAGGAGATGGATATCGCAGAGAATGTTGCGAACTGCACAGCGGTTTTCGTACTCGTATCGTGGAAGGTGATGTACCTGTTCGCGAAGTAACTGACCACGATCCCGCAGCAGTACGAGAACGCGGCCGCGTACATGTACCAGATCCCGAGGTACGTGATGCACCAGTACATCAACCCGATGTCTACGAGGGATGAAAGCACCCCGACACAGAAGAACGGGACGATCCGCGAATGGGAAAGTCCTGCTATTCTCATCTCCATGGTCCTGCACCCTGCTCCTGTCCCGTGTATCATGGTTTTTGCGTATCAGGCTGCCCCGAGGCAGTCGTAGAGGGTACCGGACCCTCCCCCGGGGTTTCCGCTCATTCCGCCAACGGTGGCAGTGGCGTTCCCCGTACCGGACGGGAAACCCGCGCCGGTCATGGTGCCCGGGCTTCCGGTCATCCCGGGCAGGGACAGGCTGTCGCTGCCAGTCAGGTTTGCCGTGCCGGTCGTTGAGCCTCCCCACTCCGATGCGGGGACTGCCGTGCAGTGGGTGGCAACCCAGGAAAAGATCTCGCTGTTTCCGCCGCCCATTCCACCGCTCCCGGCTCCTCCGGTCTCGAAATACCGGACCTTGTCCTTATGGATGTAGTTTTCGAGGGAGGTCACGTTCAGGACCTGGTCGCTCCCGGTAAACCCGCCCAGGCACATGACCGGCTTTCCGGTCTCGATGATCAGGTTCGCCCCGGTTTGGGCGCTCGGCACCGCGAGTATCCATGTTTCATTAGTGGTGTGGGAGTGCAGGAATTGTGCAAGCGCGTCAGTTGAGGTATCGTCTCCTCCCATTCCCACCCCCTGCGGCCCTCCGCTCATGGCGGAAACACCCCGGGACTGGTTGCGCTGGAACTCCCCTGCATCACCCATCCCGGAGGTCCTGAAATCTCCCGCGCCGGGGAATGCAGACTCCCCGGCCATTCCGTTTATCATTTCGCTGCCCATACCTCCCATGCCGCCCTGGGAGCCCTGCGGTCCTGCGGTCGGGATGGTGCCCCCGTTCCCGGTCATGATCGGCGTGCAGGACCAGACCAGCGGGGCGATAATGAGGATGCCGAGGGCAACTGCAACGAGCGGCAGCTGGTATTTGACCAGAGCATCCGACTTTTTAATCTGCATCCCGGCAAGGAGCCCGGCGCCTGCAAGCGTCCCGAGGAGGACAAGGGGGATGAGGGGGCCAGCAAAGTCCGCATTATACGAAAGGAACAGGACCTGGATGAGACCGGTGACGAGGACGGCGGCTACAAGGAGCCAGCCGGCCCGGCTGCCGCTTATGTATTTCTGGTACATCCCGGCTGCCCCGATCCCGACGAGCCCCGCAATCGGGGGCGCTATCGTCGCGATGTAGTAGTCGTGCCAGAACCCGGTGGTGAAGCTGAAGTACAGAAGGCCGGGGATCAGCCAGAGCAGCATGGCGAGGAGGACAAGGGCCTTCTCGTTCAGGTATCCTGCCTCCGCAAATCCCCTGAGTGAAAGTGCCGTTGGTCTCCGCGCCCAGGCAAGCACTCCTATAATGGCAAATACAAGGAGCCAGGAGATGTCCCCCGCAAGCCCTTCCCGGAAGACCCGGAAGATGCCCGGGGTTCCACCACTGTTCATGCCGCCACCGCCGCCCATGCCTGAAGATGAGCCGGTCAGGAATCCAGGTATTCCTGACTGCTGCGCTCCGGAGGAGGACTGCCGGGGACCCTGGCCGGAAGAGGGCATCATGCCCGGCGATCCACCGGGGCCACCGGAGGTACTCCCGGACGCACCCGGGCTGCCGCCCGGTCCTGATACTGTGGAGCCGGCGGATCCTGCCTCACCGGGAGCTCCCATCATGCCGCTGCCCGATTCCTGGCCCGGCTGCCCGCCGGATAAGCCAACGGGCCCTCCATTACCCTGACCGCCGAGCAGGCCGTTTAACCCGAGACGGTTGAGGCCGTTATAGTTTATCGCAAGGCCAAGGACCGTATTGTCCCCGCTGCCCCCGATATAGGGGCGCTGTTCAGCGGGAATCGAATCGACAACGGCCGCCCATGAGAGGGAAACGGCAAGAAGGACGAGTACGGCAAGGCCGACATGGAGTATCCGTTTCTTCCAGGTATAATCTGTCGTCCCGATGATATAGACCCCGAGAACGGCCGGGACAATGATGTATGCCTGGATCAGCTTGATGTTGAACCCGATCCCGATAAGGATGGCCGAAACAAGGAACCACGGAAGGGATCGTTCCCGGGCTGCCCTGAGTACGGCCCAGACCGCAAGGAGAAGGACAAAGATCAGCTGGGAATCCATCGTCCCGTTGCGGGCGATTGCGACAAAGATCGGGGTCAGGGCAAGGGCAAGGGCTGCAACAAACCCCGCCGGTTTCCCGAACGGGCGGGAGACAATGAAATAGATAAGTGCCACTGATCCGATCCCGGCGAGTGCCTGGGGGAGGATCAGAATCCAGTCGTGGAATCCCAGCACTGCAGCAAAAGCCGCCTGGACCCAGAGGCCGACCGGGGGCTTGTCAACCGTGATAAATCCGGCAGGATCAAAGGAGTTAAAAAAACCGGCTACCGGGTTGACGAGCATGCTTTTTACTGCGGCCGAATAGTAGTAGTTCGTGTCGCCCTGGTTCCAGATATTCCAGATATTCAGGAATGCCGAAAGGGCGAGGATCGCACAGAGCAGGCACTCGGCCCGGTGCCGTCTCAAATACAGGAAGATGTTCATATTACCCGCCGCTGGACAGTCTCGATAATGTGGGATATTTCCTTCGCGCGTTCCTGGCTGTGATCAGGCAAATTCCGTTCTATCCCCGACAGGCTCTCCTGGATCCTGGCGATCTCATCCGAGGTAATAATAAACCACGTGGGCCGTTTTGTCATGGCGTCTGACGCTCCCTGGTGCTTGTCCGGACAGAATATTTCCTTTTGTAATCGTTGTGCTCCGGCACCCGGGTTTTTGAGAAAGAGTTCCCTTTTGCCCGTACGGTATCGGGTTATTTTTATCCTGTCTGCTGTCATGACAGGATTGCAGGGCTTTCGTGCCGGAACAATTCCTGCAGGTACCTCGCCGGGATCTCTGTCCTGCTTTCCGGTTCTTCACCATGACGATGGATATATTGATGATATGGTGCCGGTAAAAGCAACGGCCCCGGACCGGAAATATTGAACCTCCAGGGATCATATATTGCCCGCCCGCGCCGGTCATTATGGTCGCATCGTTCCCGTCTGTGTTGCCTGAAAGCCGGTACACGTTTTTTTCGTGAATCCAGCGGTAAAACAATTGAAATACCAACCTATTTTATTCCACGAAATGATAGTATTGTAAAGCGTACCGGCCATTTCCTTGTACGCCATCCGGTCAACCGGGGTCTTCAAGCATGGCAGAAAAAAAGACGGTGTGTGTTTCAACCGATCCGGAGTTCATCCAGGAATTATCTGAATATCTCGAAGTACTCTCCAACCCGGTGCGGCTCAGGATCCTCAAGGTGATCGAACGGGAGCCAAAGGAGATAAGCGAAATCGCCTCCCGCATCGACACCAGCTACGCGAATACCAAGAAGCACATCGATCAGCTCGTCCGTATAGGCCTCGTCAAAAAAGAGGCCGGGTTCGGGCGGGAGACCGTAAAGGGCATCCACCCGGTCTGGAAATTTTCCCTTGCCGAAGGCAGCCTGGAGATGCTGATCAGGAATCTCGGCGTCTTTTCCCGGGTGAACATCCCGATCGGGTTTGGCGGGATACAGGAAAAACTCGAATCGGTACGGGCGGCTGTTGCAAAAGAGCCGGGCACGAATTACCCGGCGCTCCATCTCCTGAGCGGGAGCCGGGCCGGACAGACGTTCCTGCTCAAAAAAGATCATATCGCGGTTGGCAGGTCCGATCCCGATATCCCTTCGCGGAGCGGCGAAAGCGACATCGTGCTTCCTGAAGAGTACGTGATGGTCACCCGGATCACAAAACCTCACGCGGTCATCTCCCGGTCTGCAGGCAGCTGGCAGATCGAGGATCGGGGCAGCTCCGGGGGCACCTACGTGAACACGGAACTCATCGCGCCTATGCACAAGACCGGGCTCAAAGACGGGGATCTCATCGACTGTGCACTGGGTAAGAA
The DNA here is from genome assembly GCF_052325125.1 of Methanoregula sp. GTDB lineage: Archaea > Halobacteriota > Methanomicrobia > Methanomicrobiales > Methanospirillaceae > Methanoregula. The sequence goes on from NZ_JBKQWO010000011.1 coordinate 25,553, forward strand.
TGCAGCGCGGTTCCTTTTTATCGCTGACAAGTGACGGGGTTTGCGGGGCCCGGGCGACCCGCGCCAAAAAAGGAGTGGAGGAGTAAGATGCAGAAGGCAGGACAGATCGCCGTTTTTCTCTGCATCTTTCTTGCGGTTGTCCTTGCCGTTTCACCGGTCTCGGCAAAAGTCATCACGTACGACGGGAAAGGTACCGCCACAATACAGGATGTGATCAATAACGCGAGTAACGGTGACAGCATCTTCCTTGCCGGGGGAACCTATGATGAAAACATCGTCATCGACCGGTCCCTTGTGTTTGGTGCACTTGATTCAAACGATCCTCCCTATATTGTATCCAGCGGGGCCGGTGCAGGGATCACGCTTTCCGCTGACGGTATCACCATAAACGGCGTGACCATCACCGGGAATGCCTCATATGGCCTTTTGGTACTCTCGAATAACAACCGGATCAGTTCTGCCACGGTGTCGGGACATGACATCGGGCTCGCCCTGAAATCCGCATCCAGTAATATATTCTCTGAAAATACCATCACCGGCAACAGCGTCGGTATCGATGTGGATCGCATGTCCCGTTCCAATACGTTTTTCCTCAATACCTTCAATAATACGCTTGATGCCATCAGCCAGTCTGCTGACACGAGCTGGTTCTCGGCCCGGCAAAATTACCAGTACCGGGGTAAGGATTTTTCCGGCCCTCTGGGGAACTTCTGGACAGGGGCAGGTGCGACCGACAGCAACGGTGACGGGATCGGGGATGAGCCCTTCACTCTCGTGTCAGCCGGGCAGAATAGTCACGGCGCAGCCGGGATAACAGACCCGGCGCCGCTCGCCAGCCCCCCGTCAGCATTTACGCTCACGAACTCTGCGCTGGCAGTCAATACCTCCCCGCTGGGCGGTCTTGAACCACCTGCGGGATTACCCTCCTCGCTCCAGCCGGATAATGTGCAGGTCGCCATCACGTCCGGGTCTTCCCTTTCACCGTATACCGGTCCCCTCCAGTTGGGACAAAATCCCCAGGGGCAGCCACCCAACCCGGTGACCGGCTTCATCATCCAGTTCTGGTGGCTGGTCCCGGTCGCACTTGTGATCTCTGCGGTAGGCGGGATCTGGTTTGAACGGTCCCGCAGGAGAGGACAGGAGCATCTCCCGCACGATCATACCCCTTCCTGGGAGTCACGGAACGTGACTGTGGTGAAAAATCCGGCCGGGACCGCTCCCTCCGAGGTGCCCGGGCATGAGTATGCCGTCCGCCTGCCCGCAGCACTTGAGAAAAAATACCCGGGTGCGGAATATATCGCGGAGGGCGGGGTTTCCCGGGTATTCCGGGCACACGACGAGAAGAACGACCGCTGTGTCGCGGTGAAAGTCCCGATCCGGTTCGACGAGGTGACCGGATCCCAGTTCACCAAAGAACTCAATGTGTGGGAGGGGCTCCATCACAAAAATATTGTCGAACTCTATGCAGCAAATATATTCCCCCGGCCCTATATCGAGATGGAATATGTCGCGTCATCCCTTGCGGAAATGCATTTTCCCATCGATGAAAAGAAGGCTGCAGCAATCATTACCGGGGTTGCTGAGGGACTACGGTACGCCCACGATCAGGGGATTGTCCACAGGGACATAAAGCCCGGCAATATCCTGATTGCACCCGACGGGACGCCAAAAATTACTGACTGGGGACTCTCCAAGGCAGAGGGAACAAAACAGTCGGGCCTCATCGGTTTTTCCCTGGAATACGCAGCTCCGGAACAACTGGCCCCCAACCTCTACGGGGAGCCCGGGCCATGGACTGACATCTACCAGATGGGCGTTCTCTTCTACGAGATGCTGTCCGGGCATGTACCCTTTGCAGGCGACGGCATGGGGGAGATCACGCATGCGATCCTGCACGACGAACCGGCACCGGCGTTATCCGGTGGCAGGAACGCAGATGCCATCAATGCAATCATCGCAAAATGCCTTCGGAAACGCCCGCAGGACCGGTACGCCTCGGTCGCGGAACTGTTAAAAGATCTTGACGGTCTCGTTTTTGCAGAGTGACGGCAGGCGAAAAAAGAGAAACGGTTGATCCCTGCCGCCTGCCACCTCTTCGTATCCTGTCTTCTTTACTGCGTTGCCGGAGGAGTGCCTGATGGCATTGTTCCCGAGGGTGCAGCACCGGATGGCGCTGTGCCATTCATCATTCCTCCCGGTGGGGTGCCTGAGGGTGCCGTACCATTCATCTCTCCACCCGGTGTACCCGAAGGTGCGGTGCCGGACGGCGCTGCACTGTTCCCGCCTGCCTGCTGGGTCCCTGTTGTGGACGGGGTGGACGACGAAACCGCGTTGCTGCTGGACGGCACAGAAGTACTTGTGGAACTTTGCGTACAACCGGCAATCATGATTCCTGCGATGAGGATTGCTGATGCAATCAACATGAGTATACTGCTTTTTTTCATGGAATAAATCTCCTGAAACATCCGGATACCTCTCCTTGTGCCGGATGTATCTTTTCTTTTGCGGGCCCTGCACCCTGGCATCAGGTCACGCAAACGAAATCCCGTATGAAGCGTTCTTACATTATCTTTTCCCTGTCCTTTTGCAGGGGAGGTAACGCAAGGATGCAATGCACTATGATCATACAGGATTTCTTACTATCAGCCTTTATATCTCATGATCTCCCTGGCAGGGGGATCATTCTCTCTTCTCATGATCGTCTGCTCTATTATATTCGCAGCATGGGGGGAGTGATACCCTGAATTCAACCAATGATTAATTGAACCGGCAGGTGAACAATATGCTTACAGGTCTCTACAGTGTGACGCCACCTTTGTTTTAAATGCCCATGGCAGGCCACGGGTACTGCATATAAGCCGGATGTATCGTTTAAAATACCGTATTCCTTTACTATCCCGGCAGGCCGGACACCTGTCCTGTCGAAGCGAATCGGGCACAGGAATCGTGAGGAGGGATGGCTGAGGCGTGCGGCACCGTTGCTTTCCCGCCTCACAGTTCCCTCCCGCCGGCGTGATGAGGGCCACGCGGGGGTCTTTTCAGAAAGAACCATGCTGCCAAACCAATCACAACCAGTACCAGTACTCCGGCAACCGGAAGGATGCCCGATGATCCCCCTGAGGCAGATGCCGTCGTGTTTTCGGCGGAAGGAACGGAGGTCAGGGTCACCGCGACTTCGGTCGAGACGGGAGTGGTTGCCGCCGTGTTTACCGCCTGGAGCGGGGTGGTCGTCGCTTCCGTGACCGTGATGTACCCGCTCCGTGTTGCCGTGTTGCTCCCCCCGGTATTTGCTGCCGTCAGCTTGACCGTATAGGTGCCGCTTGCAGAATACGTATGGGACGGGTTCTGCAGGGTCGATGAATCCCCGTCCCCGAAGGACCATAACCACGCGGTCGGGGAATTATCCGAGGTATCGGTGAACTGGACGGTAAGAGGAACAGTTCCCCCGGTTACATCTGCAGTAAAAGATGCATCCGGGGTGTTCGCATCTTTTACCACGGTTATGTAGTCCGATGCAGCAGTCACGTTGCTCCCCGCTGAATTATACGCAGTCAGTTCGACAGTATAGGTGCCGGTGCTCGTGTAGGAATGGGTCACGTTCTGGTCTGACGAGGTGTAGCCATCGCCAAATTCCCATATCCATGAGGTTGGCGAATTGGTTGAAGTGTCCGTGAAATTGACGGTAAGCGGCTCAGGGCCCTCGGTGACATTTGCCGTAAAAGATGCAACGGGGATTGAGAGATCAACGCTGATATACCCGGTCTCGGTCACCGTGTTGCTGCCTGCCGCATTGGTTGCGGTGAGCGTTACCGTATAGGTCCCGGCACTTGTATAGGTGTGGGAGGGGTTCTGGGATGTCGATGAACCCCCGTCGCCGAACGACCAGACCCACGACGTCGGGGAGTTCGTGGACGAATCCACGAACTGGACCGGGAGCGGTGCTGTTCCGGAGATTTCCGCTGCTACGAACGATGCGACCGGTACCGTGGCGACCCTCGCGACCGTAATCGAGTCGGACTCCGAGATCGTGTCGCTGCCTGCCGCATTGGTCGCGGTGAGCGTTACGGTGTAGGTCCCGGCACTTGTATAGGTGTGGGAGGGGTTCTGGGATGTCGATGAACCCCCGTCGCCGAACGACCAGACCCACGACGTCGGGGAGTTCGTGGACGAGTCCACGAACTGGACCGAGAGCGGAACGGTGCCGGACGTCACATTCGCGACAAAAGCCGCGACGGGGGCGGAACCTGATTTGCTGACCGTGATGTACCCGCTCTGGGTATCCGTGTTACTGCCTGCTGAATTGGTGGCAGTAAGAGTCACCGTATAGGTGCCCGCACCTGAATACGTATGTGAAGGGCTCTCTGTGGTTGAAGTACTTCCGTCGCCAAATGACCACATCCATGATGTCGGGGAATTTGTGGATTCATCGATGAAGAGCACGTTGAATGGCGCTGTACCGGAGGTTGCATTCGATGCAAAAGCTGCCACCGGTGTTGACACCGCGGCTGCCGGCAGGATGAACAACATACTGGCAAGGAGAAGGGAAAAACCCACCAGCAGTGGGATATTTTTCATGACATTCCTTCTGAACATGAAGGCTTGCGGATCTGCCGCATGAAGTGGGGTATGCATAATGACGCCTTTATGATACCCGATCCCCCACTTCGTTATTTATTATGAGAACATGAGACCGGTGAAATATTCCCCCAAAAGAGTTATTATTGAACCGGGCGGTAGAGGGTATCCGCTTATGCCCGTGATACACGTTCTTTCCTTGTTTTCGTCCACCAGGCAACCATAGTAAAAAGAGGGTAGAAAAGGGATCGATGATCCCGGTCATGTCCGGCAAACCCGGTGGACACTGCAGGTTTTGCCCCCGCTGGGTATAAAACCGGTGACCGGTTCTTTTCTCTGCCGGAATCCCGGGGAGATCCTCGGGTGAGATCCCACCGGGTGCTAATATATCATCGCTGCTTCGCGGTTGACACCACGTTTGCGGTATCGGGTTTTCCTGCCTTTCCTGATCGTATGCTCATCAATTGTGTTTCATCACGGACTCTTTTGGCCCATTTTTATCCGTGGATCACCTGCAGTGCCGGATGCAAGGGGTTGACGGATATACCGGTTTTTCAGGTTCCTTTAACAAACACGGTTTTCCTCGCTCCGGGGTAACTTTCGTGCCGTATTCATTCACAGGGTTGCTTAACCCCTTTTATGGTTCACCTCCCGCCGGTGACTACCCTTTCCGATACTCACCATGCATGCCGATGGATGCACAGGGTCTTATAATCCTCTCATTGACAAAGTGAAATTATTTATTCTTTCCAGGGATTGATTAAACTTCAGGGTGCAGGATATCCGGTTGATGAATGGTTGTCTCAAAAAGGCACGGTGATGGAGGTACCCGCATCCACAAAAAAATTTAGTGGGATCTGTGCTCTTTTCTTCTTTTTGCCCGGTTTATCTGCGTCAGTTTTGGCATGATTACTTTTGAGATGACACGCCGGACATAATATTTCAGCAGTACGGACATGACAGTTCCCGCTCCCGGCAGTATCTTACCGTCCCTGCCACAGGGTCACTCGCTCCTGAGTGCATCGATCGGGTCCATGTTCGAGGCCATCCATGCCGGGTACACCCCGGATATGACACAGACCACCACACCGATCAGCATGGCTGCCGGCACATACAGGATACTGGCCGGCTGGAAGAAGTACGCCGTCGTGCCGATCATCGCGTCCACCACGGAGTACCCGATGATCAGGCTGCTTGCCCCCCCGATCCCGGCACCGAGGAGTCCGAGAATGAATGCTTCATACACGAACATCCGGCGCACCTCGCCTTTTTCAGTACCTATGGAGAGCAGGATGCCTATCTCCTGGATCCGTTCTGAAACCGACATCATCATCACGTTAAAGATGCTCACGGCTGCAACGAGGAGCGCTATTCCACCGATTGCCTCAAGGAACTCAGTCTCTGTGCTCAATGTTGCCGTCTCTGTTGCGAGCTGCGATGACGCATCCGTGATCCGCACCGCCGGGGATTTTGCATTGGTGTTGACCTTGTCGTCTATGGCACTTTCAATGTCACTGATGTTGTCCACATCCTTAACGATCACGTTTACCTGGGTCCACTCGTTCTTCCCGCCGTACTGGTCGGTATACCACTTGCTGTTCACCACGATCCCGTTATCCGTCGAAACGCCATCGGCAACGGTCCCCCGTGGATTGAGGACCCCGGCAATGCGCAGCTCGGGCCGGGACGAGGATGAGAACGATCCGATCCTGATGCGGGTCCCCACTTTGAGGTTGAACTCTTCTGCGAGTGTTGACCCGACCAGAACTTCGCCTGTCCCGATCTCCGTTGTACCGTTACCATAGGTCTGATTCAAGGTGAGGAACTTCCCGATGTCGCAGGGGTCGATACCGTAGATCATTCCCCTGCCGGCTACGGAATTGATCGTAAACTCGCCGCTTGTGGAATAAATGGGGATCACCGTGCCGTTCGATCCCACCGCCGAGGTGATCTTCGTCAGCTCGGTCTTGGTCACCCCGGAAGATGAGGATGACGACGGGGTGAAACCCGGCGGCCCCATCCTGACAGTATCCGAGGATATGACAATGGTGTTTGCCGTTGCCGAAAGCTGCTCTTTGACTTCCAGCTGCATGTTAGTGCCGAGCATTCCCATCGATGAGATCGCAACCACACCGATCACAATGCCGATCGCGGCAAGCATCGACCGCAGGAAGTTCAGCCGGACGCTCCGGACAGCGAGGTTAAAGAAGATGTCCCCTTTGATCATGATTCTGCAATCCTCCCGTCCACCAGCCTGATGGTGCGGTGGGCATATTCCGCGATCTTCGGGTCGTGGGTCACGAGGATAACTGTCTTTCCGTCCCTGTGCAGGCCGCAGAGGATATCCATGATCTGGTACCCGGTTTTGCTGTCGAGATTCCCGGTCGGCTCGTCGCAGAGAAGGATCTTCGGGTCGTTTACGAGCGCCCGGGCAATGGCCACCCGCTGCTGCTGGCCTCCCGAGAGCTGGGTGGGGCGGTGGGCGCTCATGTCCCGGTCAATACCCACCGCTTCGAGCAGGGCGGCGGCCTTGCCGGTCGTATCCCTTTTTTTGTATTTCAGTATGAGCGGGTACTCCACGTTCTCGTATGCCGTAAGAAGAGGGATCAGGTAGAATTTCTGGAAGATATACCCGATCGTATCCCTGCGCATGTGCGTCCGCTCGAGATTTGACATTTCAGCCACGTCCCTTCCCGAGATGTACAATTTTCCCGATGTGGGGACATCGAGGATTCCCAGCTGGTTCATTATGGTCGATTTACCGGAACCTGACGGTCCCATGATTGCGATAAAATCGTTTTCCCCAATTTCAAGAGAGACGTGATCGAGAGCGGTAAAGTTTCCGCTCTCCAGGTGATACGTCTTTGTCACGTCCACAAGCTGGATGATGGGGGTATCGGTCATGTCCGATCCCTCACTGCTTCTTGTTCAGTTTTGCGAGGATCCATTTCCGCTTTGTCCACAGGACAATGCCGACAATGAGGGCGATGCCCGCGCCTATGACCGGGTAGAACGAACTGATCCCGCCGCCTTTGCTTCCCGAGAAAAGCGACGTGACGCTGCTGCTACTGCTACCGCCCGGGCCGCCCATCCCACCGGGTCCGCCGCTCATATCGCCGCTGGGTCCGCCCGTCATGGAGCTGGCCGAGCCGGATGAGGTCTGGGTCCCGGTTGTGCTGCTGCTGGCGGTACCGGCAGTCCCTGCGTCCGAGCTGAGATCGAGGGTTTTCGTAATGTTATAATCGTTTCCCGAGGAATCCTTCCAGCTGACGACCAGCGGGACGGCAGAGAGATCGTTTGCGGTAAAGGTGACATCGAAACTCCCGGAATCATCGGAAGCGATACTGCCGATTGCATACACGGGGTAGGTTCCGGTTGCGACGGCCGGAGACCCGACCGTTACGGTCACCCCGTAGGCATCCGTGATGCCGGCATTGGTGACATCACCGGTGATCTCTTTTGTCGTGCCCGACGACGTGAGTTCCACGTTGTTGACCACCGGCACCGCGGCTGTTTTGTCCTGCCCGATGTTGATCGGTAATTCTACCTGACTGTAATGGGTGTTGTCACCATTCTGGTAACTGATATTGAAGACGAGGTCCGATGCCTCGTGGGGGGTGATGCCGAAGGTAGTATCTGTGGAAGTGCAGGGACTCAGAGTGGAAATAAGTTCCATGGATGGGTCCGAATCAATACCGGTTCCCTCAGGAGTTATCACGACATTTTTTATTTCCCCGTCGCGGGTGTTCATAAGGGTGAGCGTCACATTCTGCTCGGCTTCTGGTGCAAACGAGGTAGGTTTCGATGTGACAGCAGCGGTGAGATTGTTTGAGCTTACATCGATCTTTATCGGGTAATTTATGGCATTGCCGCTTTGCGTCCCGACGGAAAACAAGGCGTAATAGGTCCCGTCCGGTGGTTTTACCGTGAACCTGATCGAGTACGTTATTGTCGATCCGGCGCCGACAAAACTCATGCCTTCCCACTCATTTGCCTGGACATTGAGTTTTGAACTCATAAGGTCGGGGTGGGAAAGCCCGATAGCCGATGTTCCGCCGTTCGTGAGCGTCACGGTGACGGTTCCCTGGTCGCCGGGGAAGAATGACGACGGGTCCAGGGTCACGTTTGAGACATAGACCAGTGCTGCAGCATCGACACTGGTACTACTCGTGCTCGATGAACTGCTGGAACTGCTCGTAGAACTGGTAGTACTACTGGATGAATCATCAGCATAGACCGCTGATACCATCAGAAGTATCAGAATGAGACCAAAAATCCCCTGTTTTATTTTCATAGGTTCTCCGTTTTTATGCAATTTCCTGACCCCGCTCATGAGGGACTATTGCCCCGGTGATGCGGACCCGGCGAACAATTTCCGGGAGGTGCTCCCGTAACATGACCGGGTCCCGTATCCCGGATCAACAATCCTTTCCGGAGAGGTCACGTGTATCACCCTTCATACCGGAACTATTATATTCACTCCATGAGTGTTGGCAAATTATCTGCAAAAACCGGTGTACCTTTAACCGGGCAGTTCACTATATCCGGACTTTCCTCTCATCCCGGCAGGGGATCGGTGTACTGGCACCGCAATCCGCTGTGTTTACGGCCAGCAGGCAGTATCTCCGGCACCAGATCCTGTAAAAAAAAATACCGTTTTCTGCGCCGGGGGGATGCCGGCAAGAGAGCGCCGGCGCCTGAAAAGCCCGGCTGTCAGGATCTGCAACCGGGCACGGCAGGAGGTAATGCAAAAAAATCCAAAAAAAATATGCCCGTTTCCAGATCAAAAAAGGGGCAGGGACCAAACCCCATCAGAATCTGAGCCCGGCATCGATTCTTTGCAACAGGTTCTTACCATGCGAGCCGTTCCAGTACAGTTTCCTGCACCGTTCGCACCAGAAAAACGTATATCCGCCCCGGTCACGGGGCGCATACGCGGCCGACCGGATCTCGTCTTCTTCTGCCTCCCGCAGCACCGTGTTGCAGAGGGAACACCGGCTCAGGGGGAGCCGTCGTTCGACCGGCCCCAGATCGACAAGCTGCTGCACCTGCTCAAGTACGTCTCCTTCCTTAACCAGCACTGCGAGATCGCGTCCTCTCCGGGCAAGTTCATGGTCCCGGGTCAATAGGATCCGGTGCTCGTCGTGTGCGAGGGCAAGAAGAAGGGAGTCCTCGTCTGCATTCCCATTCAATAAGCCGTTCGCGCTGGTGGTATCGTAGCCCATGAAGCGGAGGTACCGGGTGAGCGTACCCAGCATCCGGTCCGCGACAAACCGGTTCTCGCAGGAACTGGTTCCCGGAGCACCATCATCAGGTGGCATGGCGCACGATCTCGATGGTCTCGCCACAGCTGGCGCACTGCCGGTCGTCAAGTCCCGTGATACGGCTGGAAAATCCCCGCCTTTCTATGAGCATCGCACCGCAGGCAGGGCAGTACGTGTTCTCGTACCGGCTGTGGGGGACATTTCCGAGATACGGGAACCGTAGCCCGAGTTCTTTTGCCCGGGTACAGATCTTTTCGAGCAGGGCGACCGGGGTCGCTCCCCGGTCCGTCATCCGGTAATCCGGGTGAAACGCGGAGAAGTGCATGGGGGTTTCGGGGCCCAGGTGTTCGATCACCCAGCGGATGAGGGCTTCCTGCTCCTCCATGCCGTCGTTCGCGCCGGGAATGACCAGTGTCACGGTCTCGATATGCATGCCCAGCTCGCGGGCAAGTGCCGTTGCATCCAGCACCGGCTGGAGGTGCGCCCCGCAGATCTTGCGGTAGAAATCATCGGTGAATGCCTTGAGATCCACCCGGAATGCGGCGAGCATGGGGGAGAGTTCCCGCAGGGCCTCCTCCGTGATGTAGCCGTTTGTTACGTAGCATGTCCCGAGCCCTTTTGCCCGGGCAAGCGTGCCCATGTCGAGCGTATACTCGTGCCAGATGGTCGGTTCGTTGTACGTCCAGGAAATACTCGCGCTCCCGCTTGCAAGGGCCCGGGCCACCCCTTCTTCCGGGGAGATGGAAACGAGGCGGGCGCTGGCACGGTCCGCCTGCGAGATCTGCCAGTTCTGGCAGTGCTCGCACCGGAAGTTGCACCCGATGCCGCCCAGTGAATATGACAGGGTGCCGGGCAGGTAGTGGAAGAGCGGCTTTTTCTCGATAGGATCGACCGCTTCGGCACTTACAAGGCCGTACGTGGTCGCATACAGCGACCCTCCCTTGTTCTCTCTCACCCCGCAGATCCCGTGTTTCCCATCGGCAATCGTGCAGCGGTGGCTGCACAGCGAGCACTGCACCGTCTTATTCTCTTTTTTTGTGTACTGGAGGGCTTCGTGCATGGGTATCTCCAAATGGAGGATCGCCGTTCCTGAACATGAAGATATGGGTGCTGCCAGCTGCCCTGTTCTGGTTCATTCCGCAGAGTCCCGGAGGGAACCGTAGTCCCTGTCCCGGCCCGCCGGACTTTAACCCGTGGGGAAACAGACGGCGTTCGTACAGCCAAAGGCCGCCTATGGAAGAAAACCTTTTCTCTCTCCCTGCAAGAATAGCAGTATGATGCGTAAGCGGGAAGGCAGGACACCATGAGCTGGCAGTACTCGCCGCTCGCTGTTATCCTCGTTATTGTCACGGTTTTTCTCTGCGCATTTACGTTTTTTGCGTGGAAACGCCGTCATATGCCAGGGATGTTCCCGATCCTTGTCTTCTTCGCTGCCGCAACCCTCTGGTCGGGCGCATCCGCGTTCTCGCTGGCGCACACCGATCTCGCAACCGCCATCGTCATGGACTGGCTTATGTCTCCTGCGATCGTCACGATCCCGGTCGCCTACCTCCTCTTTGCACTCTGGTATACGGAGCACGACAGCAGGCCTTCCCGCCTCTTTCTGGCATTGCTTTTCGTGATCCCGGTTCTTTCCGTCATCCTTCTTTTCACCAACGGTGTTCATCACCTCTTTTACACGGGTTTTGTCCCCCTTGACGGACCGAGGGGGTCGATCCTGTGGTCGTTCAGCCGCGGCCCGCTCTTCTGGATCACCACGTCCTACTCGTTTGTCCTGATCCTGACGACGTTCCTCCTCTTTGTCCTCCGCTACCGGACCGTGGGGACGATCTTCCGGACCCAGATATCCCTGATCCTTGCCGCCGGTGTCGTCCCCTTCCTGGCAACCCTGATCTTTCTTTTCGACCTCGGCCCGGAAGCAGGTTTTGACTGGACCCCGGCCACCTTTGTGGTTTCCGGTTTCGCGCTCGTGGGTGCGACGATCTACTTTGAGCTCTTCTCCCTGCAGCCCCTGACGCACTCGCTCCTGGTCAGGACCATGAAGGACAGCGTCGTTGCGACAAACTCAGATGGCCGCATGACCCTCATCAACCCTGCCGCATCAGTCCTGCTCGGCGTAACGGAAGACGAAGGGGTGGGCAGGCCACTGGCGGATTTTGCTCCGGGGCTTGAGCCTTTCCTGCATTCCGCCATGCCTGCGTCCGGGCCGGAAGCGGGCGAGATCATCCTCCCGCTCTCCGGTTCGCCCCGCACCTACGACGTCCAGACGGTCCCTATTCCTTCCGGGAGAGATCACGATGGCGGCACTATCATCACACTCCGAGACATCACCGACCGGAAGAACGCGGAGACCGGTTTTAAAAAGGCGAACCGGAAACTCAACCTGCTCTCGGGAATCGTCCGGCACGATATAAAGAACAAGCTGACCGCCCTCTTCATCTACCTCCATCTCGCCTCCGAACACGGGTGTGGGGACAAGCAGCAGGAAGAACTCGCAAGAGTTGGCGATTCGGCAGAAGGGATCCTGACCCTTGTCGATTTTACCCAGAAATACCAGGACCTTGGTGTCGCCGCCCCGTCATGGCAGAATGTCGGGGAGATCCTGAAGGAGGCGGCGGGCTGTCTCGACTGCTCCGGTGTGCGGATCGTTGACGGCACCGGCGGGCTTGAGGTGCTCGCAGACAATCTCTTCGAGCGGGTAATCTACAACCTGCTCGACAATGCCCTCAGGTATGCACAGGGGATGCAGGCATTTACTGTCCGGTTTACCCTGAATGACGGGGTGCTTACCCTGTACGCGGAAGATGACGGCCCGGGGGTTCCGGACAACGAGAAGGACCGGATCTTTGAGCGTGGGTTCGGGAAAAATACCGGGCTCGGCCTCTTTCTTGTGCGGGAGATCCTCGGGATAACGGGGATAACGATCCGCGAAACGGGAGAACCGGGTAACGGGGCCCGGTTCGAGATGACGGTTCCTCCCGGGGCTTTCCGGTTTTTGGGACAGGATACGACCGGCGGGGGCATGTCCGGCTGACGGTTGCTCCGGCGCGTTCCCGCTCCCGGCGAGCCGGGGCGCATTCTTCCGGTAAGGGATGGCCGGGTCCCAAAGGCAGTGCTGCCCGTCACGGGTTTTCCGGTTCGGTCTTTTCGTCGTCGTCCACTTCAAGGACAAACGATCCCCGGTATTTGCAGTTTTTGCAGACATACACCTGGCCCATGAACCCCCCGGCAACCGGGAAGATCTCACGGCTCTTACAGACCGGACAGCACAACATGATTGAAACTCCCTTAGAACAACTCTATATGAGCATCCTGTACAAAAACTAGTGCAATGAAGACGGTCGTTATCTCGCTGGGCGGGTCGATCCTGATCCCGGAACTGGAAAACAACCGGATAGAGGCCTATCTCCCGGTCCTTGAAAAGATTGCCGCACGGCACCGGCTTTTCGTCGTTGTCGGTGGCGGGGGCGGGGCGCGGGACTACATCGCGGTCGCCCGGCGTCTTGGCATCGATGAGGGCACCGCGGATGAGATCGGCATTCTCGTGACCCGGCTCAACGCGACGCTTTTGATCGCCGCGCTTGGCGATGCCGCCTACCCCAAAGTCGCCGAGAGCCACTCGGAAGCCAAGAAATTTGCCGAATCAAAAAAGATCGTGGTCATGGGCGGGATTACCCCGGGCCAGACAACGGATGCGGTTGCCGCGGTCCTTGCAGAACGGGTGCATGCGGATGTTTTTGTCAACGTGACCTCGGTCAACGGCATCTATGACAAGGATCCCAACAAATTCACCGGCGCGAAACACTACCGGACGCTCACGCCGGCACAGCTTATCGGGATCGTGGGCAGGGGCGGGCTCGGGGCCGGATCGCATAACGTGCTCGACATCATCGCCGCCCGGGTGGTGGAACGCAGCCACATCCCCCTCGTTGTGCTCGACGGTACCCGTCCGGAGAACCTCTCCGATGCTCTCCTCCTCGGGAAATGTGACGGTTCCATCGTAAGCAGCACAAAGAAAAAGATCCTCCCGCTGTGATTTTTTTTGCTCTATAGTAAATCCATGAGCAGATTGTATGAACGCTCTTTCGGGTCTCCGGCAAATTTTGCCTTCGCCCCCGCCGCTCGGGCACCCCCGGTTGCGATAGTGCCGTATTACCTGAACTCAGGCATGCACCCCGACACAGGTAATACGCAAAGCATCGCATGTGCACCCCGTCCCCCCCGGGGGATGCATTGGTGCAAGAGGGGGGCTGCACAAATTTAAAAACAAGTCTTCTTCAGAGCATTTCTTTTGAAAATCCCATTGTCTCAGTGTGGTGAGGAGATTACTACACCCTTCCCTTGAACGATGACCGCCGCCGCCCCCGACGGGACGCCCCCGCGGCGGATCAGTGACTTTACAACACTTCAGAAACTTTCCTGCCCGCCGTGCCTTGGAGAGACCCTGGGGCGAAATCACCCTCATTTTTTCGTTCTTTTTGTGGTCGGGTGAGAACCCAGACGGTTCGTGCAATTTGTTTATTGGAACCCAATAAACGGCAGGTATTTTTAACGGCCACGGACAATACTGTAAGACGCGGGGTAGTAGGGTAGCCTGGTCCATCCTAGAGCGTTTGGGACGCTTTGACGGCGGTTCGAATCCGCCCTACCCCATGTGGTTATGAAAAAACAGGACGCCCGGCGGATCTATTCTGCACTCCTCGTACAGTATCCGCATGCCCGTGAATCGCCGGTTACGGTTGCCCGGGGGACGCCTTTTGAAGTGCTCATCTTAACGATCCTCTCGGCACAGACGACCGACCGGGCCGTGCTCATGGTAAAAGAGCCGCTCTTTTCTGCCTACCCGACCCCGGCGGCCCTCGCCCATGCCGAAACCGGCGACGTCGAACCCATCATCCACAGCCTCGGCTTCTACCATGCGAAGGCACGGCACATCATTGCGGCTTCAAAAATCCTGCTGTCTGATTTTGGCGGGGAAGTGCCGGCTACCATGGAGGAACTGCTCTCCATCCCCGGCGTCGGCAGGAAGACCGCAAATATCGTGCTGTACCATGGCTTTGCAAAGAACCACGGGATCGCGGTGGATACCCATGTCCGCAGGCTCGCGCAGAGGATCGGGTTTTCGGACACGGAGGATGTCACGGTGATCGAACGGGATCTCATGGCCCTGTTTCCCAAAAAGGAGTGGGGCGATCTCACGGATGTGTTCATCGCCCACGGCAGGGTCTGCTGTACGGCAAAAAAGCCGCAGTGCCCGGCCTGCGTGATAAAAACGCTCTGCCGGTATTACCGGACACTCCCGGAAAAACAAAAAACATAAAAAACGGGGTCTGAAAAAATCCTCGTAATTTTCATCTTAACGCTTTTCCATAGTTTTGCAGGTTGGCGCTTTTCATCCCCCGCACACCTGACCCCCTTTGAGAGAGCGATAAATCCCGAAAAGGTAATACGACATCATTGCATGGCGCAGGGAAGGTTCGGGGGGACAGGCACTGTCCCCTCCGTCACCGTGTACGCCGGCTTTTTGTTGAAAAACAAGGTTTTTTCCAGGGCAAAAAAAGTGATTATCAATAATCGGCCCCCAATGTGGTGAGAAATGTATATTTTTAGTCTGTAGAAAAGCGTTTTCGGGCGTCCTTGTTGCCCCCCTCCTGCACCAATGCGTCCCCCGAGGGGGACGGGGTGCACATGTGATGCTTCTGTATTACCTGTATCGGGGGCATGCATGAGTACAGGTAATCCAGCACTATCGCAAGGGGGGGTGCCCGAGCGGCGGGGGCGGAGGCCCGCCGGAGCCCCCAAGTGCGTTCTTACCAATCCCATTTAGGTTTTCTACAGAGCAAAAAAAATAATTTTTTTCACATTTTCCGCTCTGCCTTTTCTCGTTTTAGTACCCGATGAATATCCGGATGACCTGGAATGACGCGTACCCGATCAGGGCACTGACCGGTATCGTGAGGATCCAGGCGATCATGATGCTGCGTGCCACGCCCCACTTGACCGTGCTGGAACCCATGGTCGTACCGACACCCATGATGGACGAGCAGATCACATGGGTCGTGCTCACCGGGATACCGGCAGCCGATGCACCAAGGATCGTTGCAGCCCCGGCCGTTTCCGCGGCAAAGCCGTTCACCGGGCGGAGCTTTGTTATCTTGTACCCCATGGTCCTGACGATCCGCCACCCGCCGGCAAGCGTCCCGAGGGCAATCGTCGTATAACAGATGATGATCACCCAGAAGGGGACCGGCAGGTGGCTGGAATTGACATCTGCACTATAGTACCCGAGAGAAAAGAGGAGCGGGACGATGATCCCCATCGTCTTCTGGGCATCGTTTGTCCCGTGGCTGAAACTGTAGGCTGCCGCCGAACAGAGCTGGAGCCGCCTGAAATGCACTTCTGCCTTGGGTTTATTGGACCTGCGGGTGAGCCAGAGAATGGCCGCCATAAAAAGAAATCCGCAGACAAGCCCGATCAGCGGCGAGATCACCATGAAAAGCGTGACCAGTCCGACCGTCGGCCATTTGATTGCAACGAGTCCCGCCGCGGAGATGCCGGCGCCGGTGAGACCTCCTATAAGTGCGTGGGACGATGAGGTAGGAAGACCGAAGAACCAGGTGATCAGGTTCCAGCTGATGGCGCCGGTCAGCGCGCCAAGGACGATATAGGGAATAATCGCGGCGGTAACGACATTGAGTTCCACGATGTTGCTGATGGTGTCTGCGACCGCCACCCCGAACCCGAATGCTGCAAGAAAATTAAAAAAAGCCGCGAACAGCACGGCGTTCCTCGGGGAGAGCACTTTTGTGGATACCACGGTCGAGATCGAGTTTGCCGAATCATGGAACCCGTTGGTGAAATCGAAGACGAGCGCTATGACAATGATCGCAACGATAAGGATCAGCGGGGCCGCGATCATGAAAACCCTCTCCTGTACTTCCGGTTCAACCGCATCGCCTCACGAGTGCCGGATGGCGATATCGGAGAGTACGTTTGCCACGTCCTCGCAGTAATCGGTCGCCGTTTCAAGGTTTTCGTAAATATCCTTGAGCTTGATGATCGAGATCGCGTCACTGGTCCTGAAGAGATCCATAACCGCGTGGGCGAGTACGTCATCGGCGAGGTTCTCCAGCCGGTTCACCTCGATGCAGCGCTCTTCGATGTACCGCGGGTCCTTGATCGAACGGATGCCCTTGACCGCCCCTTCGATCTCGACGGCGGAGAGGTGGATCAGCTTTGAGAGTTCTATCATGTGGGAATCGGTATTCTCGATGCCGTAATAGAACATCTTCTCCGCTGATCCGTCGATATTATCCAGTACATCGTCGAGAGCGGATGCGAGCCGCGAGATCTCCTCCGGGTCGAGGGGGGTGATAAAGGTGCGGTTGAGCTGCTCGTAAATCCCGTGCGTGATCTGGTCGCCCTGGTGTTCGAGCAGCTCGATCGCATGCCGTTTTTCCCTGACATTGGTGAAGTCCTCGCTCAACGCCACCAGCTGGTATGCCGCTTCCCGCACGGTTGCGGCCTGGCGTTCGAACATTTCGAAGAATATCTTGTCCTGTGGTATCAGCAATTCCCGGAGTCCCATACACAAACCTACTGTTAATCGGCCCGGTAACCTGAAAAATATAGCGAATTATAGTGCTCACAAGAGAACGGGGTATACGGTCGCAAAGAGAAAGTAGCCGGCAAAAGCGCAGATCGCGGCAAGCGGGATGATGATCACCCGCGGTCTCCGGACAAGAGCGTCCATCCGGGAGGATAAAGACAAGTGCAAGAACAGGAGCAAAAACCATGGACCGGGCGGGAATTGAACCCGCGGCCTCTTCCATGCCAAGGAAGCGATCTACCACTGATCTACCGGCCCGCTCTAACATTGTTGCACGGCATAGGTTAAAAGAATTGGGTGCTCCCGGGTGGATGCCTTCGGATATGAGCGGAGGATCCGGGAATATAAAAATACCCGGAGTGGCAGCCGGGTCAGGCCTTCGGTGCAGCGGGAGGCTTCTTCTGCGATCCGTTTTTCCCGTTCTTTCTTGCCGTCTCCTTTTTCTCCCCACCTGTCTCCGTGGAGTGGCGGATCCAGGCGAGCACCCGTTTTCGCGCTGCCTGCATGTCCGGCTGCTGCACCGTGCGGCCGTCCACGATGCAGGGTTTCAGGAGCGGAACAGCATTTGCGGGAGGGGCCTGGCCCACGGGAAGAGTCCGGTGTTTTTCGCACACGAGTTCGTAAACCTGTTTTATCCCGCTCCGCTTCCCTCGTTTCGCCCTGGGCTTTCCTTCGATCTCCACGATGTCCATGGCAAAGTCGATCACGGGGGCGTTTGCGATTGCGCCGCCGATCCCGAACGCGTCGACACAGTCCCGGTACGCTATGACATCGTCCCGTGTCACCCCTCCCGAAAGGAAGATTTTTACCTGCGGGTACCCGTGCGAGTCCAGCTCCCAGCGGACCTCGTCGATGATCGAGCGCATGTCCCCCCGGCGGGACCGGGGCGTGTCGAGCCGGACCGCAGTCGCACCGCACCCGGCCGCCAGAAGCGACTCTGTCTTCTCGTCGCAGTATGTGTCGCAGAGCATGATGCGGGGGACATCTGCCGGGGCATCGCGGTCAAAGGCCCGCCATGCATCTTCCGGTTTTTTAAAGCACATCACCATCGCGTGCGGCATGGTGCCGACTACCGGCATCCCTTCGGGTGCGCAGGTGTTGGAGACGCCGTCTGCGCCCCCGATCCACGCGGCCCGCTCGATCATCATGGCAATAGCCGGGTGCTGCCGGCGGGAGCCAAAGGAATAGACCGGCCTGCTTTTTGCCTCGCACATAATATGGGCGGTTGCCGATGCGATCCCGGAGGCATGGCAGAGGAACCCGAGGATTGCGGTTTCGTACCGGCAGAAGTCCCGGTACCGCCCGGTGATGCGGAGGACCGGTTCGCCCGGGAAAAAGAGTGTCCCTTCCGGCATCGCGTCGACGGTAACCGGTACGCCGGAAAGGAGCGCGAGCACATCGGACAGGCCGCAGAAAATTCCCCATGTATTCGGGACTGCCGCCGCGGTCACTTCCATGGATACGAGCGGGTTGATCTGCTCTTTTTGCAGGACTTCCTCGGTGCGGACAAAATAGATGTCCGTGCAGCCCCCCTTTTTAATCGTCTCGTCGCTGACGGTATCGAACATGCCCATAGGATGTTATTGGTGCCGGGACATTTTTACGTTTAATGGTTGGTTGATGGCCTTGTAGAAATGCTTGGGTAGCATTTTTTAACGCTCTTCGAGGGCTCCGGCAAATTTTGCCTTCGCCCCCGTACGCTTGTGGCATCCCCCATGTAACGATGATGCTGTATTATCGGAGTAAATTAACGGGAAAATGGAAATATGGCAGTGCTGGTTTGGGGCGATCGCAATTGTGCCCCGTCCCCCTTTGGGGGACTGGTGGCACAAGAGGGGGGATAGGCACTGTACCTTCCGGTACCCTGTTTTTGTCTTCTTCTTCAAAAACAGGGCTTTCTACAAAACTTGTTTTATGAAAAAACACGTTCCCGTACGCCTCATGTGCGCTAGGTATTAGTGCCGGTGCACACAACCTTTGTTTCGGAGATCCATGGAGCAGCGTCCATTTTTCAGAAGGAATTCCTGCACGGGTGCAGGGGGGAGAACCTGATGCTTGGAATCATCGGCGGGACGAGCCTGCTCTTCTCGACGCTTCCGGACCTGAAAAAAGAGGAGGTCGCCACTCCCTTCGGCAGCGCCGAGCTCCTCTGCGGCGACATCGTGATGCTGATGCGCCACCAGCACGGCCGGCCGCCGCACCGGATCAATTACCGGGCCAGCCTCGCGGCCATGGCGATTGCCGGCGTGGACCGGATCGTCGCCTTCGGCTCCTCGGGGTCGCTCAAAAAGGAGATCGCGCCCGGCACCATCCTCATCCCGACCGATTATATCAGCATGACCGACATCCCGTCTATCCATGACCACAAAATCGAGCATGTCCGGCCGGAACTCTCGCGGGCGCTTGCCGAGAAACTTTCGTCAGCGGTCCCCGGAGCCCGGCTCGGGGGCGTTTATGTCCAGACGAGGGGGCCGAGGATCGAGACGGTCGCCGAGGTGGCGGCCCTTGCGAAGGTCGCCGATGTGGTGGGGATGACCGTCGCCTCGGAAGCGACGCTCGCCTGCGAACTCGGTATCGACTTTGCCGCGCTCTGCACGATCGACAATTACGCAAACGGCCTCGGGGCAGATGTGCTCACGTACGACCACATCCTTTCCACGTCGAAAACGTACCGGCACCGGACCGAAGAGATCGTCGGATCGATTATCCGGCAGATGGGATAACAGGAGGGAATACGGGAATGACAACGACTGATACATCCGATATCTTTGAAAAGAAGAAATCCGTGCTTATCACCAACGTGGTTGCCGATGGCCGGCCTGCTGATATTTTCATCGACGCGGCTGAGACCATCACCGACATCGGGCATGACGTCCGGAAACGGCACCGGGGCGAAGCGGAATTTATTATCGACGCTGACGGCGCTCTCGCGCTGCCGGGCCTCGCAAACACGCACACGCACGCGGCGATGACGCTCCTGCGGGGGTACGCGGACGATATGATCCTGCAGGATTGGCTCTCCCAGAAGATCTGGCCGCTCGAAGCCCACCTGACCGGCGCAGATGTGTACTGGGGCACGAAACTGGCCTGCCTCGAGATGATCCGGACCGGGACGACTGCCTTCAACGATATGTACTTCTTTATGGAGGACGCGGCACGGGCGGTCGACGAGGCCGGCATCCGTGCCATGCTCTCCTATGGTTTCATCGATCTGGGGGATGCGGCGAAACGGGAGCACGAGTGCCGGGCAACAGAAGCGCTGGTCGCCCATATCAAAGCGATGAACAACCCGCGGATCCGCGCCGCGGCCGGCCCGCACGCACCCTACACCGTCTCACCCGAGGGGCTGAAGTGGTGTGCGGCGTTTGCAAAAGAGCAGCAGACCGGCATCCACATCCACCTTTCCGAGACGGAAAAAGAGGTCAGCGACTGTCTGTCCCTGCACGGGAAACGGCCGGCCGCCCTGCTGGACGAGTGCGGCATCCTCACCCCCGCAACCGTCGCGGCGCATGGCTGCTGGCTGGACGATGCAGAGTGCACGCTGCTTGCAGAGCGCGGCGTAAGCGTTTCCCATAACCCGTCAAGCAACATGAAACTGGCCACCCACCGGGCGCTGCCGTACCGCGAGCTCGTCCGCGCCGGCGCTAATGTTTGTCTCGGGACTGACGGCTGTGCATCGAACAACAGCCTCGATCTCTTCAGCGAGGTAAAGTGCGCAGCCCTGCTCCAGAAATTCTTCTGGAACGACCCGACCATCCTCCCGGCACCGGCTGCGCTTGCAATGGTGACAACAAACGGGGCAAAGGCGCTGGGCCTTGGTCCCGGCACTCTTGCCGCAGGGGCGCCTGCCGATATCATCCTCGTCTCTAGTCGCATTCCCTGCAACACGCCGCTCCATAACGCTGCTTCCAACCTCGTCTATGCCTGCAGCGGGGCTGCCGTGGAGACGACGATCTGCAACGGCCGGGTGCTGATGCTCGACCGCGAGATCCCGGGCGAATCCGACATCATAAAAAACGCGGCACAGTCCGCGGCCAGCCTTGTGAAACGGGCGCAGACCCCGGCGTGAACACCCTTCCCCGTGAATGCCGCCATCGACCGTATCGGAAGACACCCGTTGTCTTTTCTTCCCGGAGCATGGTACATGCCGGGCAAATGTTCCGTTCCGCGCCGCTCCCTCCCGGTGCTGCGAGGGTCTAACGGGACGGGGCCGCGACATATGAAGCACAGAAACGGGTTTTTCGTTTCACCGGTGACCTGGTCTGAACGTCACCTGTTTTTGCACGAAGGGGGAAAAATACCAAAAATCCGACACATCTTTACCATTTCACACCGAACAAATGAAGTATGACGTCTTGCGATAACCACCCGGACCATGCTCACCACAAAACCTGCAGGGTCTGCAAATCCGAGTACTGCCATGAATGTCACCCCTCGTATTTTGGAATCTGTGAAAAGTGCGGGTACAAGATCCTGATCGGGCTCGTTGTCGTTATGGTAATCGTGTCGTATATGGCATGGTTCGGTGTGGTGTTATAACGGATTGCTTCCGGCGGTGGTGCGGTAAAACGTCCCTCTGTGCGGTAACCCTTAAAAGGCGACCTCATCCTACCGGATCCATAGTTTCATAAAATACCCAAGAACGCGTATCCCCCTTCGGACGTTCACCGGAATGAATGCGATGCCAACAGATGTTCCCGCCTCCCGTGATGCCGCCTGCCAGGACCCGGCGATCTGCCGGACGCCGGCCTTTGCGGTCTCCCCTACGGAAAAACGTATAGTCCTTTTGATCGCCATCCTCTCGGGCTTCCTTACCCCCTTTGATGGCTCGGCGGTCAACATCGCCCTCCCCACAATCGGCACTGCATTCCACATGGATGCAATCTCGCTCTCCTGGGTGGCGACCGCATACCTCCTTGCCTCCGCACTTTTCCTTGTCCCCTTCGGGAAACTTGCCGACATCTACGGGAGGAAGAAGATCTATATGTGGGGGATCTGCGTCTTTGGCGCAGCCTCGTTTATCATGACACTCGTGGCTACCGAACAGCAGATGATTGCCGTCCGGGTCATCCAGGGGATCGGCGCCGCCATGATCTTCGGCACCGCGATCGCCATCCTGACTGCGGTCTTCCCTCCCGGGGAGCGTGGAAAGGCCCTCGGGATCTACATCACGTCCGTGTATCTTGGCCTCTCCCTCGGACCTTTTTTCGGCGGTGTCCTGACCGACGTCTTTGGCTGGAGGAGCATCTTCTACATCAACGTGCCTATCGCGATTGCTGCTGCAATCCTGATCGTCTGGAAACTCCGGGGCGAATGGGCGGAATGCGTCGGCGAAAAGTTTGATCTTACCGGATCGCTCATCTACAGTGCCGGGTTGATCGCGCTCATGCTTGGCTTCTCCGTCCTTCCCGATATCACCGGGGGCGTGCTTGTAGTCACCGGCATCGTGCTGATCG
Source organism: Methanoregula sp. (assembly GCF_052325125.1). GTDB lineage: Archaea > Halobacteriota > Methanomicrobia > Methanomicrobiales > Methanospirillaceae > Methanoregula. The sequence continues at coordinate 48,457 of NZ_JBKQWO010000011.1, forward strand.
CAGCGTTTGTGTGGTTCGAACAGCGGCAGCGTTTCCCGGTCTTAAACATGCAACTTTTTTTCAAAAGCCGGATCTTTGCGTTCTCGAACATTGCTGCACTGATCAACTACTCGGCCACCTACGCAGTCTCATTCCTGCTCAGTCTCGACCTCCAGTACACCAAGGGGTTCTCGGCGGAATATGCAGGGATAATCCTCATTGCAGCGCCGTTTTTCCAGATGATCGTCTCCCCGTTTGCAGGTAAGCTCTCCGACAGGCACGACTCCCAAGTCCTCTCCTCCATCGGCATGGGGCTTACCGCCCTCGGGCTCTTCCTGTTTGTCTTCCTTAATGAAACCACGCCGCTCTGGTACATCATCGTAGTGCTCATCATTCTCGGGATTGGCTTTGGTATTTTCTCTTCCCCGAACATCAACGCGATCATGAGCGCTGTGGACAAGCGGTATTACGGCGTCGCTTCCGGGATAAACTCCACGATGCGGTTGTTAGGCCAGATGCTCTCGATGGGGATTGCGATGATGATCTTTGCCATCGTGATCGGGCAGGTGGAGATTACGCCCGCGAACTACCCGCAGTTCACGCAGAGCCTCCACTGGGCGTTTATCCTCTTTACCGTCATGTGTCTTGCCGGGATCTATTTCTCCCTCGCCCGGGGGAAAAAGGAGAGGCCGGTGGGGGCGGGGGAGTAGGCGCCTCCGTTTTTGATGCAATCCCGATGCTACAGGGCGTCCATTAAATTTGAAAACCAGAGTTACCATCTGTCCTGATTGCGAGTGCTCCCCGCCTCAGGGCCCCTCGCGGGGCACGGCGGGGCAAGGGAGTGTTCGCAATAATTTTGGGAACGGTTCCTGTCGGAGGGCAGGACGCACCGTTGCCTTATAGTATTTTTAGTCACTTGCCCGCCGCGGGGGCATCCCTTCGGGGGCGGCGGGAGCTATCATATTATGAATGTGATGGGGGGAGTGGTCACTTCATCCGTTTCTATTTATTGTAAAAAAAAGCAGAAACGGTTCGTCCTCTTTACGCCGTCTTAATATTTTCTGCCGCTTCAAGCCCGAGTTTCTTTATTGATTCCTCCCGCATCAGGTACTTCTGGATCTTGCCGGAGATATTTATGGGAAAATCGTCCACGAACATGACATACCGCGGGATCTTGAAGTGGGCGATCTTCCCCTTGCAGAAATCTTTTACCTCCTGCTCGGTCATGGTCTGGCCCGGTTTCATCTTTACCCATGCGCAGAGCTCTTCGCCGTACTTGATATCCGGCACGCCGACCACGTACACGTCGGAAATCTTCTCGTCGTGGTGGAGGAACTCCTCGATCTCCCTCGGATAGATGTTCTCGCCGCCCCGGATCACCATGTCCTTTAGCCTTCCGACGATTTTGAAGTAGCCCTCCTCGTCCATCGTGGCGAGGTCGCCGGTATGATTCCAGCGATCCTTGTCGAGCGTCGCATGGGTGGCCGAAGGGTTGTTGTAATAGCATTTCATCACGCAGTAGCCCCGGGCGCAGATCTCCCCGATCTCCCCCGCCGGGACAATCTTTCCGGTCTTGGGGTCGACGATCTTGAGTTCGGTATGGGGGAATGCCCGCCCGACGGTGGTGACGCGGCGTTCGACCGGGTCTTTTGTCGTGGTCATCGTGACGCCGGGAGAGGTCTCGGTCTGGCCGTACACGATCACGATCTCGCTCATGTGCATCTGCGTATTGACCTGTTTCATCACCTCGATCGGGCAGGGGGATCCGGCCATGATGCCGGTCCGGAGGGACCCGAGGTTGTACTTTGGGAAGTTGGGGTGGGTGAGTTCCGCGATGAACATCGTGGGGACGCCATGGACGGCAGTGCAGCATTCCTTCTCGATGGTTTTTAAAACTTCCTCGGCATCGAACGTGGGGCTGGGCAGGACCATGGTCGACCCGTGGGTGGCACAGGCCATGTTGGAGAGGACCATGCCGAAGCAGTGGTAGAACGGGACGGGGATGCAGAGACGGTCCTTTTTGGTAAAACCCATACCTTCGCCGATAATATAGCCGTTGTTGAGCACGCTGTGGTGGGTGAGGACGACACCTTTGGGGAACCCTGTCGTGCCGCTCGTGTACTGGATGTTGATGGGGTCGTCGAAGGAGAGGGCTTCGTTCCTTTCCGCAAGCTCGTCCATGGTGATGTCATCTGCTTTTTTGAGGAAATCGTCCCAGGTGAACATGCCGTTGTACGGGATATCGCCTATGAAGATCACGTTCTTTAAATACGGGAACTTCTCCGAGGAGATATGGCCGGCCTTCTGCTCGTAGGCCTCGGGACAGGCCTCGTAGAACATGCCGACGTAATCCGATGTCTTGAACCTGCCCTGCAGGATGAGGGTCTGGATCTCGGCCTGCTTGAGGACATATTCGAGCTCGTACGTGCGGTAGGCGGGGTTGATGTTGACCATGATCGCGCCGATCTTCGCGGTGGCAAACTGAACCACGACCCATTCCGCGTGGTTCATTGCCCAGATGCCGACCCGGTCGCCTTTTTCCACGCCAAGGCCCATGAGCGCCCGGGCGACCCGGTTGATCTCTTCGAGGAACTCCCGGTAGGTCCAGCGGATGTTCTGGTGGGCAGAGACGATAGCCTCTGTCTCCGGGTATTCCGCCGCGATATGGTCGATCATCTCACCCATCGTCATCCCCAGCAGGGGGAATTCCGACGTCCCGCACGTATAACTGCCCTTGTCCATCGTAAAATATGGGGTAATAAGAGGATATATGGCTGATGGCCGGAATATGCCCGGGCATTCTGTCCCGGCACTGGTCCGGCCAACCGGCCTGAACCAGCGGATAATCTCAGAGAAACCCGTGCCGTTACAAGGAAAACAATTAAATTTCGTCAGCACGATCTTGTACAGTCAGCTGTGCCATAAGCGCTGTCTGAAGGGCGGGGTTGTGGCCAAGCCCGGAATGGCGACGGGCTCCAGCGGTCTTTGCGTTTGAAAAATGTGCCCGCAGATGATGAACAATGGGTCTCCTGAGTTGATTCGATGATGACCCGTTGGAGCACTGATGCGCATGTCGGAGAGACCCGTCGATCGTGAGTTCAAATCTCACCAACCCCACGTTTTCTCATACAATTGTTTTTGTGAGCGGAGCCTTCTGCTCATACTGTACTGCTGATTGATCCGAAGTGGTGCAGGGCTCTTTTACCAGAGCGATGGCTCCCGCCGCCCCCGAAGGGACGCCCCCGCGGCGGGCAAGCGACTAAGAATACTTTGAAACAGGTCGCGTACCAGTCATCAACGGTAAACCATTCTCAAAATTGTTGCGAAAAACTTCATGCCCCGCCATGCCCCGGAGGGGCCCTGAGGCGGGGAGCACTCGTAATTTTTCCGTGCTGCTCGTCAGTGTGTGAATTTGAACACGCAGTGATTTTTCCCGCCCCGGATCTTTTATGAACCGGCATAACAATCCACTATCATGGGTCACGAGCTGCATGTGGTGGATGCCTTTACCGGGTTCCCGTTTCGCGGGAACCCCGCCGCGGTCTGCATCATGGAGGGCCCGGCAGAGCCTGCGTGGATGCAGCAGGTCGCCGGCGAACTGAAACATTCGGAGACCGCATTTCTTTCCCCTCTTCCCGGCGGATGGGACCTGCGGTGGTTTACCCCGGCCCAGGAGGTAGACCTCTGCGGCCACGCGACGCTTGCCTCGGCATTCGTGCTCTGGGAGACCGGCCGCGAGCAACCCGGATCGGTCATCATCTTTACGACACGGTCCGGGACGCTGACCGCCCGCCGGGACGGGGAATGGATATCCCTTGATTTTCCTGCTGAACCGGCAGGGGATGCAGTACCGGTCCCCGGTCTCGACCGGGCGCTGGGGGTAACACCGGTCTTTATCGGCCGGAACCGGTTCGACCTGCTCGTGGAACTTGCGACCGCTTCGGACGTATGCGACCTTGACCCCGACACGAACGCCCTCGCTGCAATCCCTGCACGGGGCATCATCGTGACCGCGGTCTCCGATCTGCCCGATGTGGATTTTGTCTCCCGGTTTTTTGCCCCGGCGCTTGGCGTGCCGGAAGACCCGGTCACCGGCTCCGCCCACTGCTGCCTCGGGCCGTACTGGGGGAAGAAACTCAACAAGACCGAACTCTCCGGGTTCCAGTGCTCCTCGCGGGGCGGGACGGTCAGGGTCACGCTCGCCGGCGACCGGGTGATTCTCGGCGGCCACGCAGTGCGGGTATTCTCGGGGCAGCTGCTGGTATAAACGGCGGGCGACAAGAGCACTCCCGCGTAATCTTATCATGGTTGGCGGTCACATATCTAACCGGAGATAAAAGATTCACATGTATCTTGTCGGAGAAGCACTCATAGGCGAGGGCGCGGAACTTGCGCATATCGACCTGCTGCTGGGAAACAAGGAAGGCCCGGTCGGGAACGCGTTTGCAAACGCGGTGTCCCAGCTGTCGATGGGGCACACCCCGCTCCTCGCGGTCGTCCGCCCGAACCTGCTCACCAAGCCCGCCACCGTGATTATTCCCAAGGTGACGCTCAAGGGCATGGAGCAGGTGAACGAGATGTTCGGGCCCGTGCAGGCGGCGGTCGCAAAGGCGGTCGCCGACAGCCTTGAGGAAGGCGTGTTTGCCAATGTCGATATCGAGGAGATCGCCATTATCGCATCGGCGTTTGTCCACCCCGACGCACGGGACTACAACCGGATCTACCGGTACAATTACGGCGCGACGAAGCTCGCCCTCCGCCGGGCGCTCGAAAAATTCCCCGACGAGAAGACCCTTGTCTACGAGAAGGACCGGGCTGCGCACGGCATCATGGGATTCAAGGTGCAGCGCCTCTGGGACCCGCCGTACCTGCAGGTCGCGATGGACCTTGTGGACATGGGCAAGGTCGCCCAGGTCTTGAAGGAAGTGCCGCAGAACGACCACGTGATCATCGAGGCGGGAACGCCGCTGATCAAGAAGTTCGGCCTCGGTGTGATAGGCGAGATCCGGAAGCTCAGGCCCAACGCGTTCATCATCGCGGACCTGAAGATCCTCGACACCGGCAACCTCGAAGCCCGGATGGCGGCCGACGCCACTGCCGACGCGGTCGTCGTCTCGGGCCTCGCCCCGACCTCCACGATCGAGAAGGCGATTGCGGAAGCCCGCAAGGTCGGCATCTACTCGATCATCGATATGCTCAACGTGCAGAACCCGGCAAAGCTCATCGAGAAGCTCAAGGTGAAGCCTGACATCGTCGAGCTCCACCGCGCCATCGACACCGAGGAGACCTCCCATGCATGGGGCGATATCCCGGCGATGAAGAAGGCGGCCGGAGGAAAACTCCTCTGCGCAACCGCCGGCGGCATCCGGGTCGAAGTCGTAAAAGACGCCCTGAAGGCCGGCGCTGATATCCTCGTGGTTGGCCGGGGCATCACGGCGAGCAAGGACATCGAGCATGCCACCGACGAGTTCCTCGACCAGCTCAACCGGGAAGAGATCGACCAGTTCCGGATTATGACGGATTTCTAAAACCGCCCTTTTTTCCCATACGCTTTTTTTAAAGAAGTTTGTGACCCGCTTTTCACGGTGCGTCCTATGCGGACCGGTTCAAAAACGAACCACATGGAACAAAAATAAACCGATGCACCCGCTCACGTAACCAATAAACGGCTCTGGACCGGTCTCTCATGTGTGGGGGCACGCGGCAGCTCCTGTACCCGGATCAAAAACCATCGCTTCTCCGCATCGGAAAGCGCTTTGAATCCATCACGGGCCGGTTGTGCCGAAACGTTTGTGTTCATTAGGAAATCTCCTACCCCTATCCTGTGGGCATGATAACGTCATTGATCTAACAGGGTTTTAAACGACGGGAAATTGGAAAAAAGCGGGGAGAAATTTTCCAGCCGGAATTGTTTGTAGCGCCTGCACCCGGCGCCGCCCGGAACCGCAAAGCCCTGCCCTCCGTGAGCATACCTTTTACCGGGTCTGCTCCTATGCACTCATATTGTTGAGGATACTCTCGTATTCGTTTATCCCGTTCGAAGTTACCCCCATGACCTTCGCCGTTATCGGGATGGTCAGGGCAGGGTTGATCTTCATTGCCTGCTCGTACGACTGGATCGCCTCCTGATAACTTGCCAAATCATTGTAGGAAATGGGGGACTGGGGCGGGGTATTGCCATCAGGATACGGGGAAATACTGCGTGCAGCTGATTGCAGGGCCTGTTGCTGGACAATTGTAGAGAGAAGGAGGGCGTCACCTTTCAGGCTTAATGTAGTTGCATCGTTCGGGTTTTGTGCCAGGATCTGATCGTAGTCCGCCACTGCCCCGTTAAAGTTTCCTTCATAGGCCGAAATGATGCCCTCACTTCTCAGGGCCTCTGTATCGTTCTGGCTGGACGCGAGGATCGAACGGAAGATCTGATCGGCGTCCTGGATCTTCCCGGACCGGAGATCCACGGTTCCCAACCGTTTCATAATATCCGGATCGTTTGGAACATCGGTATCTGCCCGCTGGTACCAGTAAAAGGACATTTCCGGCTGGTTCATCAGGGTAACGGCATCGCCAGTCGCTACACTTGCTTTGGCATCGTAGCGTGCACCATTGTCGATGGGATCAAAAGCACGGTCATACCAGAACTGATACCAGTCGCTGTTTCCTGTGATGGGAAGGACATCTGTTATGGATACATTATTCTGGCTGTCATAGGGTACGAGATGGGCGAACGGGTCAAAGAGAAACGGGAAAATGAGGAACCAGATGGTAAAAAAAACAATGATTATGGTCAGGAGAATCCATTTGACCTGCATAATACTGAATAGATGGGATCTATTAAAAAAAGATGGCCTTACCGTAACGACAGAGATCCTGCTTTAGAAAATCTTTCAATGATGACCCGTGAACGATATCTTGCTTTACCGGCCCTGGAATTTTACTGGTGACGCAGGGGTTTTCTTTCACTCGTCGGCATATTGGCGGGCAGGGACACCGGGCACACGGCCAACGGGGTCGTCGGGAAGCTCAATTTAATTATGCAATGTTTTTTGCATCCAGTTTTATCCGTGGGTGGCATTTCGGACATTGAACCCTGATCGGCCTTCTTGATCGTCCAAGACTGGCAAGAAGTGAACCCATATACGTCCACTCATACCTACAGTGATGACACGATACCAGACAGGATGTATAATGGTAATCCATCTACCGGTATTTGTTTGAAAGAGTAGATGAAAAAAAGCTAGGCGGGGTGAAACTAATCCGGCATCACTGGTTTCGACCGTTGAAGGGAAATGGAATCCCATCTATCTTCGTTTCACAATCAATGTGATATATAAGTAGGATTCCAAGATTTGTAATATCATATCCACTTAATTTTTGCCCTCTGGAAAATGTATCATAAATTTGTGAATTGGTTTTCATATCAATATCGTATCTTCTTGCTAAGAGGCCCAGTTGTACAAGATGTTCTAGATAACTTTTGTAGAGAGTTCCTTGGAAATCCATTGGTACCTTGGGTTCGCTATCGATCATCCATTGTGGATTTCCTAAAGTGTCGATGGGTTCGAGTATTTTTTTGTGTTTTTCTCTGAATTCCCGGTCACCATTTACAATAGGATAAAGAAAAAAACGAAGCAAAATTATCTCTATATCATTTACTTCTCCAAGAATTTTTAGAAGATGTTTGGATTCAATGAAATCAACATCATCAGAAATAAGACTGTTTTTAATTATCGATGCAAGATAACTTCGTCTTTCATCAGATAATGACCTTGCGGATTGTCTTAAACTTTCCTCCATTAATTCCGTAAAATTTTCATTTTGTAACGCAAGTTTTAATAGAGCAGAATCTATTTTTTCCGTTTTTTTCTCTAACTGAATGGAATATTTCACTAATCGATCAAATCGCTGATTTGGAATAATGGTTCCAACCAATTCACTCATTAGAGGGCCCATCGTTGGAAGTAATGATAATGCCGACTTCATTGCTGATGCGACGATATCAACTGTTTGAATTTCAAGTTCCGGAGGTATTTTTTCATCCAGAATTTTCTCTATTTCTTTCCCATGAATTGTACGTTTTTTGAGGAGTTCATGCGACAATATTTCGATTTTATGGCGGACCTCCGGATCTTCGAGATGTTTATTAATAAACGATTCGATCTCTCTCCTTTCAATTGATGGGTCTATATGACTAATTTTGCACGAATTGTCAAAGTGCGTTGTATCTGTTTTACCGTCTCTAGAATCGATAACTGTTGGGAAATATTTTTTCTGCACTTTCATACCAGCAGCCGAAATAATCCGATGAGCCCTCATATTAAATGGTAGTTTGAGACTTCCTCGAACTGTATATCGAAAGCGTGCAGGTTTTTCTATTGTGATATATTTTATGGGGATATTTAATAGGCAAGCAAATACGGCATGCCCTGATTCGTGGAACGCTGAAACTTCATCATCGCATGGTTCTGACATTGCACCCCCCTACAGTAATTGTTACCATTTTAGTCCTAGTAGAGCTGGCAAAATTATAAAAATAAAGACGATTATGCAAATTACCAAGGCAAGGAGGATTGCAGCCAGCACTCCTATGTTTTGTTCTGCATCGTCTTTCATACCTATTCCTAGTTTCTTTTTGGAGTTAAAACAAACAGTATATTCGATATAATCTTATAAAAAAGAAAATTTCCAGTGGTTTGAACGAAGACAGGATCGGAAATGTGCTATTCCCACAAGTTTTTCATTCCTACTCCAAGATTTTATAGAAAATTGAAATTACCCCTTTTTGTGCTCTTTCAGATGTGAAGACTAAATCACAAAGAAAGTTTAGTAACTTTTCCTTTTAGTTTCTTTACAAAATCACACCAACACGCAAGAAGTCCCGGAAAATCTACTTTGACCATACCGCATCAGGCCCAGCCCTGCAACATCTGAAAAAAGATGTCACTTCCCCGAAAGAGGACGTACTGACCGTCCATATAACTGGTAAGTTTCCTCTCATGTTGGACACTTCCCCCTTCTTTCTACCAGCCCCCCTCCCCCCCTCACTCCAGCGTCCTCCTGAACGTCAAAATCCCGATGAGGATCATCATCGATGAGAAGATCATGAGGGCGACAAGGTCCATCCATATCACACCGATCCCCTGGTTCCTGAGGATGATGCTCCTGAGTGCAGAAATGCCGTAAAACTCCGGGTTGATGACGGTGATCCAGCGCAGCCAGCCCGGCATGCCGATCACCGGGTAGAACGCCCCCGAGGTCATGAAGAGGATGAGGTTGAAGAACGCGATCACCGGGCTGTACTCCTGCTGCGACGAAAACCGGGATGCAAAGGAGACAACAAAACTGGTCACCCCGATACTGACGATCAGGATCACGACAAGCACGAGCACAAAATCCTGGAAGCTCTGGAGCGTAAGCCCGGTGATCATCAGGTCGATCCAGAAGATGACAAAACCCGCGATGAAGGCGCGGACGGTGCCGCTTGAAATGATCCCGAGGATGATACTGGACCGTTTCACCGGCGTCACCAGATAGCCCTCGTGGATCCCGTTCTCCCGGTCCTTGATGAGCGCGATCCCGCCGCCAAACGACGTGGAGGTAAAGATGGCCATCACGATCACGCCCACGCCGAAGAACTGGATATACGTGATATCCCCGTAGATCTTGTCGACCGTGACCGGGTTGCTCGCTCCCAGGGCCAGCAGGACCCCGTTTAACGCCGCTTCGATCATCGGGGGTGTCGTGGAATCCGAGCTGTCGACGTAGAGCCGGACGGCGTTGTCGCTAGAAACCGATGAGGGGAAGACGATGACCGCTGAGATTTTCCCGTTCTCCAGGTCCTGTTTGGCCTGGGCCTCGTCCGGGTACACCGTGACATCCAGCAGTTTCTCTGCATCGTTCTGGTTTCCCTGGCTGATGTGGTTGAGCTGGTATGCCGCGCTCGTAAAGAGCGGCGTGTCGTTGTAAGGCGGGGCTTCCTGCACGACCCCGACCGGAACATGGCTGAGTGTCCCTCCTATCGCGCTCCCGAACACGATCAGGTACATCACGGGGATGAGGAGCGTCGAGACTATGATGAACGGATTGCTCAGGAATTTCTTGAAGTCCCGTTTGAAGATAGCCCGGGGGCCCCGCAGCATGGTGAATGCCTCGTTTACGTACCAGGCCGGTCCCGGTACGCTGGTGGTTGGTTTTTGGAAATGTTCTCGGACGTGAAGTAATTATGTGTAAACCGTCAACACATCGGTACCCGGTTATGGAGAATAGGAGGTTATATACTCTTACTCCGCACCATCCCCCTCCAACCACAAACTCTTCAACCCCTCACCCCCCAAGTACAAAAATGACCCGGGGAAAAAAGCCGGTCGCTGCCATTGACGAATCAAAAAAATTTGCTGAAAGGATGGGATACCGGTGGCAGGAGAATACGCAAGCAGACCTCGCGTACGATCTCTTCATCTTCAAACCAAAGATAGCCTGTGTCGTGAGGGTCCGGCAGACCCGGTACCGGATCAACCCGGATACGATATATGAAGATCTGATTCCTGATGATCTCCGCGAGGTCCGGAGCCTGCCGTTCCCGCCATGGATCATCCGGGAGATCTGGCTCCGTACGCAGCACGAGCGGGCCTGGCGCCGTCTCCGGATCTACCCGACCACGGTCGCCGAGATCGACTGGTGGGGGCCGGACGATTACACAAACCCGTACTCCCGGTAAGTTCTACCCCCCCCCGGCAGGCCCCCTTTACAGATGAGGGGGGGCCGGACCTACAGTCTCCCGCTATCTGTTCTCCGACGTAAGTGGTGCCGGGCCGGAACCGTGCCCCGGAAGTTCCAGTGGAAGCGGTGCCAATCCTCTCCACGATTATTGTTTTAATCCGGTATTTTCTGAAACGGAGCGTTTTAAACGGGAAAAAACCGTGCACTTTAGCGGCCTTCCTTTCATCGCGAAAAAAGGGAGGATGAACTGGTCATGCAGAGCGCCAAAAGGGCTGGAAATGCGTCTATGGCCTGAAAATACGAGGGGTCCCGCACCGTGAAACCGGGGTGGGTTTTTCCGGGAAAATGCCCGGATCTGCCATCCGGGGCCCTCCGGTGCGGGCAGAACCGGCCATCTGGCGAAGGAGATGCGGTTTTTTCGGTCATTTCCCCCTGGCGGCTGTCACTCTCCGAGCCGCTCGTCCAGTCCCTGCGCCGCGAGATCGGCCTCGATGCTCCGCGCGATGAACGCCACGTGGTGCCCGGGTACGCCGGAAAGTTCCAGCTCGGCACTCAGACGGCCGGCAAGAGCCAGGGGGTCCGGTGTCCCCGGCGCTGCTGCCGCGGCCTCCTTTATCAATGCATGAATGCGCCTGATATAGGCAAGGGATTCGTCGAATCTTTGGTAGGTCTCCTTTCCCTGTGCAGGCTCATCGTGCGAGGGAAGGTAGTGCCGGATCCCCGGGATTGCCGCAAAACGCCGGAGCGACCGGACCAGTGCGACCGGGTCGGTGTAGATCGGCGCTCGGCCCGGGGCCTGTACAGTATCTCCGGTAAAGAGGGCCATCTCTTTTTTCAGGAAAAGGGAGATGGAGCCCGGCGTGTGTCCCGGGGTGGAAAGCACGTCAAGTACGAGCCCGTTCCCGCAATCGATAACCGCTCCCTCCTCCAGCGGTCTGCCGACCGGCACTCCCCCGCCAACCAGTGACTGCATGCCGGGGGCCGGGGGTTTGAGGAGCATCGGGTCCGGGTGCTCGATCGACGGGGCGTCCAGCGGGTGGGCGGCGATCGTGCAGCCCGTCAGGTCCCGGAGTGCCTTTGCAGAGCCGGTATGATCCGGGTGCGCATGGGTGAGGATAATCAGCCGGATTTCGGAGGGATCCCGGCCGGTCGAACGGATGTAACCCGTGATCAGCTTCTCCGTCCCGTTAAAACCGGTATCGATGACGGTGATGCCGTCCCCGTAGATGAGGTACACGTACACGAACCGGCCGGGGTCAGGGCCGAGCGGGGTCTTGAGAGCATGGATATAAGGAGTGATCTGCATGGTGCCACCAGATCCAGTCTTGCCCCGCCACCTATAAAACCCACCGGTATCCCCTCCCCGCTCCGGCAGGGTTGGCCGGACATCCGTTTTTTTTGGTGCATACCTTCATCACCTTCCGGCGCTCACTCCGGTGAGGAATTCGTGCCCGGCCCTCCTGATACCGGGCGAAAAGGAAAGAAACCATGCAGACCGATGTATCATTGTTCGTTACCCTCTGGATAGCATTCTATGCGTTCTGGCTCATCTCCGCATGGAAGACCCGTTCACCGGTAAAAAGGAAGCAGTCGCGGCTCTCGTATTTCCTGTACGGGATCGTCTGGGTCGCTATCTGGATTATCCTCATCAACTGGTTTTCACCCGATCTCATGACGGACCGGATCGTACCTGACAGCATCGGGTATACCGTCGCCGGCCTGCTCATCACCCTCGCCGGCCTCGGCTTTGCAATCTGGGCCCGGGTCCATCTGGGAAAAAACTGGAGCGGGATGCCCGCCATCCGCGAGCAGCACACGATCACCCGGACCGGGCCGTACCGGTTCGTGCGCCATCCCATCTATTCAGGAATCCTGCTCGGACTTCTCGGGACAGCGATTGGCACCGGGTATTTCATTGTCTTCTGCTGTGTCCTCCTCATCCTCGTCCTCTTCGTGATAAAGTTCCGGATGGAAGAAAAGTTCCTCGAGGAGGAGTTCGGCGAGGAATACGCCCGGTACAGGAGAGAGGTCAGGGCGCTGGTCCCGTACGTGATATGAGGGGGAGGGTATTGCTGCGAGCAGACCGGGGATGCAACCAATGAGTCTCCTGACCCGCTCAACCGGGAAGAGATTGACCAGTTCTGCGTGATGACGGATTTCGAAAAACAATAATTATCTGTTTTTCAGATGTGAAAAAAGGCTTAATGGATCTTGGGAACCGAACACAGGTTGCCGCATGAGTTGATGCTGTACGACAAAAGGATGGCTTCATCGTCAAGGCTCTTTTCTCCGATACCGATCCTGCTCAATTTGTCACGGATTATTCTGATCTTTTTTTCAGTAGTTTGCATAGGGATAATGCCTCATTGGCGCACTGACCCGATAAAGAGATGTGTGAATTTCACGGAATTTTTTGCTCCGGGGAACCAGACATGAACTGATCGGGTTTACACCGGAACTATGAAAACCGGTAAAAAATGCGGGAGGCCTCCCCGTATCGCGACCCACCCGGGGTACGGCTGGGCAGGGAGTTTGTTTGTTTTTTAAATTTTCATCACTTATATCCACTTAGAGTGTCCCTCCGGGAGTGGTGGCACACCTCGCTCTTTTGTAGGCAGGGGGGACATTTTGCCTCCTCCTCCCGACCCCCTCCCTCCCGCAAATCTTTACCTTTATCCCCTATCGATTGTAACATGCTGTCCGGGAAGAGAATGGATAAACAATGCGTCATCGATACGCTGGGCTGGGGCCTTGTCCTCTGGCTCATCGGGTATGTGTCAGGGATTCTCCTGTTCTTCGCTCTCCCTGTTTCGCTGATCGGCTGGGCGATCCTGCCGGTCGGCGTCATTATCACCTTCTGGGTCCTGTTCAAACAAATCAGGCATGAAGATTTCCGGTATTACGCAATGCTCGCGGTTGCCTGGACCGCGATTGCCGTTGCCTGTGATTACGTGTTTATCGTTGTCGCCCTGAAACCGGCGGACGGGTACTACAAGCCGGATGTGTACCTGTATTACGTGCTGACGGTGGTCATCCCGCTCATCGCCGGCTGGTGGAAAAAGAATGCATCCCGCGGGACTGCATCATAGTCTCGTTTTTGCGCCCTTGCGGGATGAGGCAGGGAGGCTCCAGCCTCCTCATCATGCAAAAACGACCGGAAATATGAGCACAAAAGATACTATAAGCCACCATGGGAACGAGTATATCCGGAGCTCGCGTGCATGGGAAATGTGGTAACGTTCGAAGAGATCCTCTCGAAAACCCGGGCCATGATGCCCGATGTCGTGGAACGGCTCAAAACTCTTATCCGGTATCCCTCGGTGGCCTTTCCCGGTTATCCCCCCGGACCTGTCAGTGCGATGGCAGACGCGACGGCTGCGCTGCTCAAAGAGTACGGCCTCGGGGCAGTCCGCCTCATCGATATTCCCGGGGGATACCCGGCAGTGTACGGGGAGATCCCGGCCCCCGCAGGTGCACCGACCGTTATGGTGTACGCCCATTACGATGTCCAGCCGGCACAGAGAGAGGACGGGTGGGAGACGGATCCCTGGACCCCCGTGGAGAAAGGCGGGCGCCTCTACGGGCGGGGAGCCGCCGATGACAAGTCGGGCATCGTGATCGCGGCAGCATCCATCAGGGTCTTTGAGGGAAATCCTCCCGTGGGCGTGAAGGTGCTCATCGAGGGAGAGGAGGAGACGACCAGCCATCTCGATGCGTTCGTCGCCGCACACCCGGACCTGTTCCAGTGCGATGTGTTTATCATTGCCGATAACGGGAACATCGCCGTCAGAAACCCGGCGCTCACGACAACCCTGCGGGGCGAGGTTTCGTGCATCGTTGAAGTTCGAACGCTTAAGAGCCCGGTACACTCGGGGATGTTCGGGGGTGCGGCACCCGACGCCCTGGTCGCCCTGATACGGATGCTTGCCACGCTCCATGATGCTAAAGGAGACGTGGCAGTGCAGGGCCTCAGGTCCGGTTCACCTCCGGCCATGGAGTACCCGGCTGAGATCTACCGGGAGAGTGCCGGGCTGCTTTCCGGGGTTGACCTTGTCGGCACCGGGCCGCTTGGCGCACGCCTGTGGTCGAAACCCTCCATCACCGTGATCGGGATCGATGCCCCCTCAATCAGCGCGGCCGCAAATATCCTGATCCCCCGGGCGGCCGCAAAGGTAAGCATGCGTATCGCCCCGGATGCGGATCCCCGCCGCGAGGTGCACCTCCTGATGGACCACCTCCGTGCAGTCGCACCCTGGAACGTCCGCGTTGAGGTGACTGAAGTAAGTGCTTCTTTCGGGTTCATCTGCCCGGCCGGGGGTCCCGGTTACGCAGCAGCCCGCCATGCACTGGAAACCGCCTTTGGAGGACCGGTCATGGAAAAGGGGACCGGTGGGTCGATCCCCCTGACGTCTGTACTCCGGACCGCCGTGCCCCATGCCGGGTTCATCCTGTGGGGGGCCGAGGACTCCTCGTGTTCGCGCATCCACGGGACCAATGAGAGCGTGGACATCGGCGATCTGGAGCGGATCATTGTGGCGCAAAGCCTGTTTTTCTCGCTGCTGGGAAACGGGCGGCAGGAAACCTGACTGAACACCGGCAACGCCTGTTCCCGCGGAGATTTCGGGAAGACCGGCAGGTATCCGGCCGGAGGCAACCCGGGTCGCCGGATCTGATAACGGAAGTCCCGATCCTGACAAGGTGACCGGTTTTATCGGGAGATCCGGAACCCTGCGTTTTCATAACAGAGACGATGGGGAAGGGATTATCCCGTGTCCCGGGAAGCGATACTTTCCGGCGAAACCTCCAAATAGCCCCGGTGACCATGGTCTTTTCATTGCGGGGTGCATCTGTGCAGGGGAGCGGGAGTTACCGGTACCGGTGGGCAATTCTCTTTGCTGCGTTCGTCGCCGGCATGGCCGGGCCGATCGCACTCTTTGCGATGCCCCCGCTCTTTCCTGCCCTGACCGCTTTTCTTGGGGTATCCCTCTCCGGTATCGGGTTTACCGCCATGACCAGTTTTGGTATCGGTATCTCCGTCATGGCGATCCCGTTTGCGATCCTTTCTCCCCGGCTCGGCTGGAAAACTGCGGGAATCGCCTGTCTCGGAACGATCAGCATGGGTGCTCTAATCACGACGGTTTTTCCGACGTTCTGGGGGATCTTCCTCGGCCGGTTTATCGCGGGGCTGGGCTTCGGGATGGCATTCACATGGCCGGTGGGTGCCCTTTCCGTCTGGTTCCGCAAAGACGAGATGGGCCTTGCGACAGGCATCTGGGCGACGACACTCCCCGTCTCGGGGCTGCTCATCTTCGTACTCGCCCCGGTCCTCATCACGTCGTACGGCTGGATATCGGTACTCTGGTTCTCCTTTCTCTTTGCGATCGCGTCCCTCGCTCTCTGGGCCGTTCTCGCACAACAACCGGCTGACGACGGAACACGGATCAGTGGCTATTTCGCAGATGAGCGGTCAGCCTGCCTCTCCCATGACTGCATCGAGTCTGTTTTTCTCGACCGCGAGATGTGGCTTGTTGCCATCGCGTGGTTCGCGCTCAACTATTACCTGCTGGGGATAACGTCCCTTGCACCCGCGTATTTCACGACGGTCCTTGGTTTCAGTCTCTTCACGGCGTCCGCGCTTGCGATCCTCCCTGTTTCGATGATCATCTGGGTAGCCCCGGTCGCTGGCAGGTTATCGGACAGGTTGCACACCCGGAAAACCTTCATCCTCATATCGATGGCAGCGGGACTTCTCCTCTGCCCGGTGATATTTTTCCCTCGCCCTGGGTTCCTTTCATGGGCACTCTTTTTTGTCGTCCTCGGCATCGTGTGGGGCATGATACCGGCAACGGTTTTTGCCTCGCCCCGGGAGATCGTCGGCCCGGAACATGCCGGTCCTGCATCCGGCATCCTGAACCTGATGGTCGGGCTCGCCGCCCTTTCGGCCCCCTTGATCACCGAAAGCCTCGTGCCGGTTATTGGCTGGCAGGGGGCGCTCGCAAGCACTGCACTGCCGTCGGTTGCGGGAGTCGTCGCGATGGTAAAGGCCAGACGACTGAAATAAAACTGCAAGGTACCAGGGCTTCACCGGAAAACCCGGGGAAACTTCACGATGGAATGGTTTTTGGGGATCCTGCGCTCCGCAGTACACGTGCCCTGCCCGGGGAGGTACGGTGAGGAGGCCGGGTCTCCGGATCTCCTGAATAAGCCGGACAAAATCCGGGTCCCTGCCCATTGGATAGTTTTGAGCGGCATCACAGCGGGAATTGTCTCCTTCACCCGGCCGAAAAATCTGGAGCCTTCTTTCCAAAACAAAAAATAAAAGACGATTTTTTATATAGTTTGGATAAATACAATCTGTATTCAATAAGAGAGAATATGTGATGAAAGATGATAACCGGTTCTGATGGGGATTGGATTTGGTTATCACACGAAGAGGAACCCGGCTATGAAATTACCGGAAAATATCTTTTTTTCAGTGAAGATAAGAACAAACTTATCGAAATTGCCAAAAATGAAATCATGAATCTCCATTTCCATAAAGCTAAAGTAAGTGAAGTTACCCCTGACGGCCTGAAAGACCACGTTTTGTGCCTTTATTATAAGGACGATTCCAGAAAGTATGAATTAGCAAAGAGAAACGAACTGAAATATAACGTAAAATTCAGGTACTGGATGCGTGAGGAAGGTACCCCGGGTTACGCTAATACCCCGGGGAATTTTAAATAATAATACCTTGCGGGCTTGTGTAAATAGTAAAAAATGCATCTGCCGGAAAAAAGATAAAATCCTCATCCGTTGTCGACCCTTTTTCAAACCCGGCGATGATAAATTGTTAAGCAGAATTATTTCTCCAAAGATGCCCCCACAGGATGCATATCTTTTACAACCCGTCTTTATCGGTTGTTCACATTTTGGACCAATGTGTTTATATCAATCTTAAATTCCTTTATTTCAGGGAGGAAAATTGCATTATACAAGTCAACCCAAACGCCGTTTCAAAGAATCGGTCTGCTCTTTTCGGCAAACCAAGCGCACGGTTCCTCTCTAAAAAGTGGCACTTTATTCACATCAGGTAATAGTGAAGCCGTTTTTCAATGTTGTCGTGGTCCCGTCAGTAGAAACGATGACGACATCCCAGATACCCTTTGCGGCGGGAAGATCGAAATCACAGCTGATAACCTTTGGCGTCACGTTTACATTTTTGGCTTCAACGGACTGCTGGCCGGTCATCTGCAGTGTTACCCGGGAACCGGAAGGGAAGTTAGTGCCGAAAATTTTGAAACCGACGGTAGTATTCCCACCTCCCGAATCAGGAGAAAGACCGCTGATTTCAGAAGGGGCCGAGGGGGCCGGGGGGACGTTCGCGCTCTGAGCAGTCTGGTTCAAAATATCCTTTGCTTGTGAACCGCCGAAATAAAAACCGATGACTGTGGCAAAGACACTCGTGAGGCTCGCAAGCGTGGTATTTATCAGATCAGTTTGATCCGAGATGAGCACGATTATGAAAACCGTAATCCCAATTACGAGAAGGATAGAAACCGCAAGCGTGCGCCGGGTCGTTCCGACAACACCGCGTGGTTCCTGAGCGGCATCGATAATCTTTTCAATTAATTCCTTTTTTGTATCCTCAGAAAAATGGGAATCTTTGATTGAATCGATCTTCGCCATCAGAGTAACATTGGTCTTGTTCGCCCAATTCTGGTCAATGTAGAGTGGCACAAAGACAATGAAGGCCGTCAGAAAAATTAGAAACGCCAGAAAGAAAAATAAATATTCAAGAAGGGTTGGGCTCACTGTGTTTAGCATACTGATAAGTGAGATTCCATTCACGGAAGCGTTCGATGTTTCGTTAAGAATTCCGGCATCTGCTGCCAGAAGCATGTTTGAAAATACAAAGTCCAGCATTTCATTCGCCACCTTGAATTGCGTTTTATTTATTTTATATCTATTAATATTATTGTTTAATTTTCATGTGGCAAGGGGCTATTGCATTTACGGATAATAGCAAATTTTCAAATCAATCGTTAATGCATTACGATTCCCAGATTATAAAAACCGAATAAAACAAAATATGTCAAAATTTTAGTTATTTTAACGAAATAAGACTAAATTATGGACATTTTCATAAGCATCAACCGTTGTTGACCCTTTTGTTCAAGTCTCTAAGATGATAAATCTTCTAAATACTTACGATGCGCGCATGGATTTCAATGCTCGCTCTCAAATCAAGTCTAATTCTCCTTAGCAGCACTCCTCACAGATGGTCAAATTTTCTATTCTGAAAGTTGAAACCTTCCGCGATGTTCGTTTATATTCCCTGTATTACGGAAAAGAATCAATCTATACGGTTTTGCACTGATGGTTTCAACGAAGCTAAAATTTAATAAAATGAAGGTTTAGGAGATTTTTCATTGAACCAATCATTCCAAGCGGTAATTCCTTGTGCGGTGACACTGAATGAATCAGTTTCACCGAATGTATAATCGTTGTTTTTAGGAAGTTTTTCAATATAATTTTTTTGAGCAAAATATTTGAGACACCCTAATTTGACGTCGTCAGTATACTTCATAGCCAGCTTTAATTTATAATCCTTTACATTTTCAATTTTGTAAGGATTTCCATCGGTCATTTCCAAAATTTGTTGATACACTTGTTCAAGGGGGAGCATAATTTACATTCTCGCACTTGGAGATATAAACATTTGGTTTAATATAAATGTAACAGTATGAAATAATACACTGTTGACTATTCTCATCCGTTGTCGACCCTTTTTCAAACCCGGCGATGATAATTTTTCCTGATTATAGTATCAGGACCGGCTTCTGGAATAATAGGTTGGGAAGTTTAGGGAAAAAAATCAGTCGAGTACCACGACCGGGGTCAGGCTGCCGGGTACAGTCCCGGTGATGGGAACAGCTACACCCGTTGAAGGCTGGAAGTTAATATTGAATTTTGTATTGGGTGTTGCAGTGCTCGGCACGCCGACCATAACGACATTCGCACCACTATCGTTTGCAATACACCAGGTAGGACTATTGGCCTGGTTGGTGGGGCAGTCACCATAGGTCAGATTTCCAATGCGGCCGCCGTTATTATCATCGTACGAAATCACCGTATCAGAGCCGGGGACCCCGCCACTTCCAAAAGTTACGTTAACATAGTCCAGGTTATTATTCGTGGCATCACGAATCCCGTACACGCCAGACACTTCCAGGACCGAGCTTGCCTGTCCAACGGCTGTGTGGACGGTAGCCTGGGCAGTCTGGGATGTAAAAAAACCGGCGCCAAGCACCACATACGAGAAAACCGCCGCGACAACGATAAATGCGATCAACACAATTGCTGCTTCAAGGCCGGTAAAAGCCTCTTCCAGCATCTCATGAAAAGACATAATTTAACCTCGTATTCAGATTATTTTATTCTTTGCATACTGATTGGGGATATCACTAAAACCAAAAAGGTTGATCTCTTATCCTCGTTACATCGCTCTTACTGCCCGGGTGAAATCTGCCACGAACCCTGGTTGTCAGTTAGGGTCCTCTCTTTCGTAGCCCTATAAGAAGAAGATGTTTGTAACCCTGAATGCCCCTGCCATGTGATTTCGTTTTCTTCAGCCTCCGCATTTTCTCATAATTACCGTGAGATTTTTTGACCGGTATACAAATGTGAATATGAGGATACCGGTTTTGTGAGGTTTCGAGTATCCGGATGAACGGTAATTTTCTGTAATTTTAGCAAAATCTCGTGTACCGTTCCCTGCGTTTTTTAAGATGTCGAAATTTTCGGGAAGAGAGGATCACTTGTTTGCATGATATCCATGCCAGCTGTTACCAAAGGACGTTATCTTCTTCGTATTCCCGGACTGTGCAAGGCTTCTGCAACCAGCCGGCATTCTGAGTTTTACGACAGAAAAGCTCCGATACTTTCGAGGTGGTTGCTTACCGTGATCCGGTTCATTGCCAGCAGGTGAAAGCATTTAATATCAGGTAACGTATCCTTTACAATGGCACCATTCATGATGTATCATACGCACTCATTTGCAGCGCACTCACTTGCCGGTCCCGTCCTGATGATCGGTCTCTGGGTTATCCAGCTGCTCATTGCGTTCCTCATCTACCGGGACGCAAAAGAACAGAAGATGTTCGCACCGGTCTGGACGGTTCTTGCGATTCTGCCGCTGTTCGGGTACCTTATCGATGTCCTTTACCTGATTATCCGTGAGGTACGGCCATCGCGGAAAGTTGAAAATCCGCCCGCATCGTTATAACAGAAAACGACCCTGTGGCAGCCGTAGTGCCCCATTCTGCAATGGCCGGATGAGGTTGTGGCGGCATAATGCATGCCTCCAAACCTCTCTTTTACATGACGTATTGTTGTCTGTGCAGCATCAAAAAAGGTTTCATGCAGCGTCCGGACTCTCTTTTATCCAGTCATCATAAAGCGGATGCATCGACCTTCAGCCATTAAAAAATGAAGATCCGGAATGCTCCTGAAAAAAGTGGTGGCGGATTTACCGGGTTCTCCGCCGGTTTTCCACGATGAGAACAATGCCGCCGGCGCCGATCAGCGCGCCCAGGGTGACCGTGACCGGGAGCGGCGCATGCGTCGTCGGTACCGGCAGGGGAACAAGCGGGGCTTGCACCTTGATAATCTCACCGCTCGCCGGCCACTGGGCCAGGGAGGCTGTGTAGGGGATGTATCCGGGGCTTTCTACCCGGTACGTCCGGACGGGCGTCCCGGTGACGGCGACAGTCACGTAGAGTACGCCGTTTGTAATGTTCCCTTCATTGACATTGTCGAAGGAGACCTGCGCCCCGTCCACATTGCTGTACACGGCAATGATCCCCTGTCCTGATCCGGCGGGCGGCGGTGACGGGTAGAATACCGGGGAATAGAAGGAGGTCCGGCCGGCACTAATCGCGATCCGCTGTTCATCGTCGGGATAGCCGCTCAGGGTCGCCTTCATCGAGTAGGTGGCCGGGAGGAGGTCCGTGATGGTGACCGGGGAGACGCCCTCATAAGCGCCGTTCACGTAGATGGCCGCACCGTCAGGTGTGGACTGCGCAAAGATTGCACCGGTCCTTGCCGGGTTGGGTGAAGGCTGGAGGGTCGGGTAGTACCCGGCGGTCTGGCCCGCGGTGACGGTCACGAGCTGGGTGTTGGAGTAATAGCCGTCCAGGGCCGCCATCACCGAATAGGTCCCGGGGAGGAGGTTGTTCACGGTAATCGGCGAGGTCCCGTAGTAGACACCGCTGACGTAAATGGCCGCACCGGCCGGGGAGGACCGGGCAGAGATCGCCCCGGGCGTTCCCGGCGGGTTGGGCGAGGGCTGGAGGGTCGGGTAGTATCCCGTGGTCCTGCCCGGATAGACCGTGATCGTCCGCGTGTCGGCAGAGTAGCCGTTCAGGGTCGCCATCATCGCATAGGTGCCGGGCAGGAGGTTATTGACCGTGACCGGCGAGTTCCCGTAGCTGTTGCCGTTCACGTAGATCGTGGCCCCCGAAGGGACGGACTGGGCAGAGATCGCGCCGTTGCTCATCACCTGGCCGTTCACCGTGACGATGTCGTATTTGGTGATCGTGTCCGAACCGTACTGGTTAGTCGCGGTGAGCGTCACCGTATAACTGCCCGGGTCGGTATAGGTGTGGATCGGGGACCCGGTCGAGGCATCGGTCGCGCCATCGCCGAAATCCCAGTACCACATGGTGGGGGCGTTGAGGGACGTATCGGTGAACCGGACCGTGAGCGGTCCGTTGCCTGAGGCGGGTGACGCAGTGAAATCGGCAACCGGTGCATACGGGCCCGGGATCGGCGAGGTCGTCTCTTCCGTGGTCGGCATCACCGTAGGCAGCCCCGTGGGCTGAGTGGTTTCTTCCGTGGGGTTCAGTGTCGGCTGCTCGGTGGGCTGAGTGGTTTCCTCCGTGGGGTTCAGTGTCGGCTGTTCGGTGGGCTGCGTAGTTTCCTCCGTAGGATTCAGCGTCGGTTCCTCGGTCGGGTACGTGACGGGTTCCATCGTCGTTTCTGTGATGGTCACCTCTTCGGCCCCGAGAAGCGGCAGGCCGGATGCACCGGACACCTGTCCTGTGGTCCCGGCAGTTGCCGTGCCCGCATACGTACCCTGCGTGTCTGCGGTTGCAAGGGGGAGACAGAGGAGGCAGAGCGCAAGTGCCAGAACTACAATTGTAACGTTTTTCATACAACCATCTCGTTAGAAAAAGAAATCTGGTTCCTCTTCATATAAACCAAGCGCTTTCGTTGTAAGAAGAGAAAATCTGCCCCCCTCGTCCTCGCAAAAAGGTACGGGGGTGGTTTCCCGTGAAACCAAAGAGGGCCCTCACCTTCCGCGCATAAAAGATCCCGGCTATGACCGGCACTGATATCTGGTGGCAGGAGAAAATTCTCTCTTTAGTGACCTGTTATGACCGATACCGGACGTGAAGACATCAGGGAAAAAGTGCTCAACGTAAACGACCTCATCGCGTACCAGCCCGGCACCGTGGCAAGCCGGATGATCGTCTTTAAAAAAGCCGGCTCGATCACGCTGTTTTCGTTTGATGCAGGAGAAGGTCTCTCGGAACACACCGCTCCCTTCGACGCGGTGCTCATGGTGACCGACGGCAAAGCGGAAGTGCAGATCGCGCGAACGTCCTTTGTAGTCGGGACCGGTGAAATGATCATCCTGCCGGCGAACAAGCCGCACGCGGTCTTTGCCCGCGAACGGTTCCGTATGATCCTCTCCATGATCCGCGAGTGAGCCCGGGCGGTCGTTTATTGCCGGCGGGATGCCGGTCACTCTACAATGGTGATAATCGCCGACGGGCAGAGGTCGGCGGCATCGCGTGCGCAGGCGATGGTTTCAGGAAGCGTGATACTGGTCGCCAAATCCCCTTTCTCCTGGTACTCGGGAACGATCTGCGAAAACGAGTCCTCTTCATTCTGTACAAAGAGTGCCGGGCACGAATCCCAGCACGAACCGCAGCTCACGCACTGCATCCGGTCGATAGTTACCTTCATGATATCTCCCTAAAAATCCGTACTCATTCCTGCATGTTGGCGTCCTGTGCAATAAACATTCCACCCGTACCCAATTGTTCGCTTCATAACCGTTATAAGCACAAAAAGAGAGATGACGGAACAAAGGAACCCTGTTCTTTCTGGAGGCCCGACCCGTGCCTGTAACGGCAAAGAAAAAAGCAGAACTGAAAATAACCGGTATGCACTGCGCGACCTGTGCGGTCACCGTGGAAGAAGCACTCTCAAACGTCAAAAATGTCGCCCGGGCTCAGGTGAATTTCGGGACCGACACCGCTCACGTGGAGTTCGATCCTTCGAAGGTTTCCCTTGTCGATCTCGAAAAAGCCGTGCGGGACGCCGGCTACGAGGTGACCAACCGGGAGGTGGTGATCAAAGTCGGCGGCATGATGTGCGCGACCTGCGTCCAGACCATCGAGGCGGCACTCCGGGCGCTGCCCGGGGTCGTCGCGGCGAACGTAAACCTCGCAAACGAGCAGGCATACGTCACCTACAACCCGTCTGTCTCGGCAGTTGCGGACATGAAGCAGGCGATCGAAGACGCAGGGTACCAGTACCTCGGGATCGCCGGCGAGATCAGCGACGAGGCAGAAAAGGCTGCGCGTGATGCAGACCTCCATGACAAGCTGATGCGGTTTTCCATCGGGTTTGCGGTCAGCATTCCCCTGATGGTACTCATGTGGGTGCCAACAGGGATCCCCATGCAGGTGCTCGCGTACGGTATGCTCGTCGTCTCGACACCGGTCTTCTTCTACGTTGCATACCCCATCTTCAAGGCCGCGTGGACGGCGCTCAAAAACAAGACCCTCTCCATGGATGTCATGTACGCCATGGGTACGGGTGTCGCGTATGTCGCAAGCGTGATGGGCACGTTCTCGATCGTCCTCACTCATGAGTTCATGTTCTACGATACCGCGATCATGCTCGCCGCATTCCTGATGCTCGGGAGATATCTCGAAGCCCGGGCAAAGGGCCGGACATCGGATGCGATCAAAAAACTGGCCGGGCTCCAGGCAAAGACGGCAACGGTTATCCACGACGGGAAAGAGACCGAGGTCGCCATCGAGGACCTCGTTGTCGGCGACATCGTGATCGCGAAACCCGGCAGCAGGATCCCGGTGGACGGCGAGGTGGTGGCCGGCGAGAGTTACGTGGACGAAGCGATGATCACCGGGGAACCGGTCCCGCTCCTGAAAGCGAAAGGGAGCCGGGTGGTCGGCGGCACGATCAGCACGAACGGCGTCCTCTCGGTCAGGGCCACAAAGATAGGGAAGGAGACCGTCCTTGCGCAGATTGTCAAACTCGTCGAGGATGCACAGGGGTCAAAGCCGCCGGTCCAGCGGATCGCAGATGTCGCGGTCGCGTACTTTATCCCGGTCGTCCTTATCATCGCCGCGTCCGCATTCATCGTGTGGTACTTCCTGCTCGGTGCGACGATGCTCTTTGCCCTCACCGCGCTCATCTCCGTGCTCGTGGTTGCCTGCCCCTGTGCGCTCGGCCTTGCCACGCCGACAGCAGTTACCGTGGGGATCGGACGGGGCGCGGAACTGGGAATCCTCATCAAGGACGGCGAGGCGCTTGAGGTCGCAGAAAAGGTCACGACCGTCATCTTCGACAAGACCGGTACGCTCACCCGGGGAAAACCGGAGGTGACTGATATCGTGGCGACCGGCGTTACGGAAGAGACGCTCCTGTCTCTTGCCGCGGCAGTCGAGAAAAACTCGGACCACCCGCTCGCCCGGGCAGTTGTCCGCGCCGCACAGGCAAAGGGGGTTGCAATCGGCGACGCGGGAAAGTTCGATACCCTGGGCGGCAAGGGGGTCCGTGCGCTGGTGCTTGGCGAAGAGGTGCTGGCGGGCAACAGAACGCTCATGCAGGAAAATGGCATCGCGTTTCCCGAAGGGATCGATGCGAAGATCCGTACCTTCGAAAATGACGGAAAGACGGTGATCCTGGTTGCAACCGGCCGTGAACCTGCAGGCATTATCGCGATCGCAGATACGCTCAAAAGTACCAGTGCGGAAGCGGTCCGGCAGCTCAGGGCGCACGGGATCGCTGTCGTCATGGTGACAGGGGACAACAGGCGCACGGCAGACGCAATAGGCCGCACGATCGGGATCGACCGGGTGATAGCAGAAGTTCTCCCGGGAGAAAAAGCCGCGGAGGTAAAAGCCCTGCAGGAACGGGGAGAACGCGTCGCATTTGTCGGCGACGGGATCAATGACGCCCCGGCGCTTGCGCAGGCTGACGTGGGGATCGCAATCGGCAGCGGGACGGATATCGCCATCGAGAGCGGGGAGATCGTGCTCGTGCGGGACGACCTTCTCGATGCGGTGGCAGCGCTCGAACTCTCGAAAAAAGTGATGGGCAGGATCCGGGAGAATATCTTCTGGGCCTTTGCCTACAACGCAGCTCTTATTCCGGTGGGCGCCGGGATCCTCTACCCGTTCTTCGGGTTCGTATTCCGGCCCGAGCTTGCCGCCCTTGCGATGGCCGCGAGTTCGGTGACCGTCGTGACCCTCTCGCTTCTCCTCAAAGGGTATATACCTGAAGCAAGGAAGAAGGATCATAGGTGACGAAAAAATGGCAATCGACCCGATCTGCAAGATGACCGTTGATGAAAAGACGGCAAAGTTCACGAGCGAGTACAAGGGGAAGAAATATTATTTCTGCGCCCCGGGCTGCAAGAAAAAATTTGATTCGGATCCTGCGAAGTACGCGTGATGGCCGGAAAAGAAAACCGGGCGCATGTATCCGCGTGATTACCCGAATCTTTCCAAATTTCCCTTATTTTAGCCGGATTTTGAATAACCTTGATATACAAATGATGGCAACGCTCCTTACACGCCGGTATCTCCGGCATGAACGCGGGACATTCGTGACCTGAGGCTCATATATGGCATTTTTTATCATCAGCCCGGAAATCTATGCCTGGGTCATCCTGCCGGCGCTGATCTTCCTTGCGCAGGTCGCAAATGTCTGCATGGAGACACTCCGGATCGTCTTTCTCTCCAAGGGGATCAAGTACCTCGCTCCCGTCATCGCGTTTTTCGAGATCATCATCTGGCTGCTCGCCATCGTGGGCGTGATGAGCAACCTGTCCAATGTCGCCAACTTCCTTGCCTATGCCTTCGGATTTGCACTGGGCACCTACGTAGGTCTTGTCATCGAGGAGCGGCTCTCGATCGGCATGGTGATCATGCGCATCATCACCACCGATGAAACGAGCGAGGAGATCGCGGGGTTCTTACAGGCTGAACAGTACGGGACCACCTGCCTCGATGCAAAAGGTGCGCGGGGGGGCGTCAGGATGATCATCTCGCTTGTAAACCGCGATGACGTCCCGCGGATCACCCGGCATATCGAGGAGACGAACCCGGATGCGTTCTTCTCCATCGAGGATGTGCGGTACGTCAACCAAGGGGTTTTCCGGCCCAGGCAACAGAACCCGTTTACCGGGTTTTTGCATGCACTTGCAAAGCCGCGAAAGAAAACCTAAAAAAGAAACGGCAGATGCCGGCCGGCTGCCTGCAGGAGGGGCGCGGTACCGCACCCTAACTTTTTTCCCTGCCCAGCGTAAAGACTACCCATTGAGGTGAGGTGCATGCCGGGTCGATGCCATTGCAGAATACGGTCGGGTGCAGGGCAATGAAGACCAACATGCCCCTGTCCAAACCGATCCGCAGGCTTGTTGCTGAGACTGAGCAGATGCTGGATACCGAGATCACCCTGCTCCGTAAACCTGAAGCGGCGCCGGGCGGAACGCTCGTCGATGTCTATTCCTACAATGTCGACAAGAACGTTATCATTTTTCCTGCAAGCTACATCGGCCTGTTAAAGGATTTTGTCATCGCAAAACAGTGCACGCACCTGCTCATCAAAGGAGCGGCAGTAAAAAAATCCGGATACCATGTTTTATCGTTTACCCCGGATTCGGTCTATACGGGGATGCGCCAGATCTACCTTGACGCTCTCAAGGACGAGGCAAAGAAGGACAAGAAGCTCCCCGTAAAAAAACTTATCGACATGCTTTTTCTCCTGTACCGCCAGTTCCATGAGGACATAAACGAACTTCCCTGGAACCCTATCGTCAATGCCCGGATCTATTACCGCATGGAGCAGTTGAGGAAAACCCAGCTCTATATCCTCTTAAAGGACGGCAAGGAGGATATGGACGAGATGGCGGACACTATGGAGATCATTCCCAGGCGCTATTTCGTGCTTGATAAATCCATGTTCTACGCCCGGGACCTCTACCTGGCAAAAACCCTCCCGGCGGACAAGCTCATGCCCGTCGTAAACATTCCCCAGATGAAAAAATTCGATCATCTCGAAGTAAAGGAGATGCTCACGACCCGCTGGACGCACACGGCCTGGTACCAGTCCAAGGTTTTTGGGGATGCCATGCTTACGATTATGGAAAAGCACCTGGCCGTGGACTGGAACGCGGAGCCAGGCCTCGATTACTATGCCGATCTCTACCAGACCGGTGTCAGCCTCACGAACGCCCTGCTTGCCTACATGACGATGAAGGACTGGTTTATCTGGGAGAAGCCCCAACACCTGCTTGCCGCAGAGGAACAGATGGCAACCTATGAGAAGGATGCCTTAAAAAAGATTTTCGGCGACCTGATTGAAGATTCGTAGTGATAATAATGCCCAGACACGAGAACCCTTCGAAAAAAAGCCAGCTGGTGACGGGTTGTGCCGGTCAGTGAAGTGTTGTCCCGCCTTTTGAAAAGGGCAGGGCTCTATGTCCGGCAGACCAAGTACCGGGAAGCTCTTGCCCTGTACGACCAGGCAATCCAGATTGACCCGAAGAACTCCGAGAGCTGGTGCCTGCGGGCATCGGCAAAAATTGAGATGGGAACCTATGCGGAAGCGATTGCCGACTGCGATCGGGCGATTGCCATCAACCCGAATTACGCAGACGCATGGTCGAAAAAAGGGCTCGCCTTGTATTACCTCGAGCAGTACGCCGCGGCCCTTGCCGCCTCCATCCGGGCGGTCTCCCTCAACGCCAACGACGCCTCTGCATGGTATATCAAGGGGATCTGTCTTGAAGAGATGGGAAAGAGCGAAGAGGCGGAGATCGCCTACGCAAAGTCGCTCGAACTGGAGATCATTCTTGACATCAAAGATGAGAATAAACGTAACCGGACGTAACCGGTAATACCTGACGGGCACCACCAGGCACACGAGAGGATTTTAGCCAGGATCTTTCGGCATACGGGTTGCCGGAAGTCTCTTTGCTATCCGGATACCTTCCTTTGCGCCGGAGGTGAGATTTTTACCGTTTTTACCGGTAACGGAAACCGGCCCGGGATACCGGCAATCGTGAATTACGATGCCGGCGATCCCTTGTCACCGCAGAAACCCTTATTAAAAGATAAATCAATCTCAAGCGCATACAGGAGGTTTTTTGAATGTTATCAAAAACCATGGAAGAAGCATTGAACCGGCAGATCAACCGCGAGCTCTACTCATCGTATCTCTACCTTGGCATGTCGGCTTATTTCGAGACGCTCAATCTCAAGGGGTTTGCCAGCTGGATGAGGATCCAGGCAAACGAGGAACGGGCCCATGCGGGGAAGTTCTACGATTATATCATCGCACGGCAGGGAAAGGTGGTCCTTGACGCGATCGAGGCACCCAAGGCAAAGTGGTCGTCGGCCGGCAAGGTTTTCGAGGAGGTCTACGCCCACGAACAGAAGGTGACCGGCATGATAAACAACCTTGTCGACCTTGCCATAAAGGAAAAAGACCACGCGACCTTCGAAGTCCTCCAGTGGTTTGTGAAGGAACAGGTCGAGGAAGAGTTAAATGCGGCCACGATTGTCGAAAAGATCAAAACAATCGGGGATACGCCCGGGCACCTCTTCTGTCTCGATCACGAACTTTCAAAGCGAAAATAAGGATACATCCTTTTTTATCTTACGCCGTCAACTCCCCCCTTTTGTTGATGAGCAGAGTCTCACAAAAGATACGATAAGGAGCGGGTCCGGAACCCCAAACCCCGGCACCATTGTCCGACCGGCCACGACCTTTAGATAGGTGGTGCGACAATGATCCAAGCGGGGATGATAGAGGAAATGAAAAGTACTGTCTGGTTTGCCAGCCTCCGGGCACGATCGCCGAACGAGAGCACCGAGGCAAAGGTTGCAAGGCTCTTTGAAGCCGCCGGTTTTGCGTCCTGTATCCAGGCCCGGGACCGTACCGCCATCAAGCTCCATTTTGGGGAGCAGGGCAATGATTCGTACATCAGCCCAGTCTACGTGCGGCAGGTGGTGGAGAAGGTAAAAGCGGCAGGGGCCCTGCCGTTTGTGACGGACACGAATACGCTTTACCTCGGGAGCCGTTCAAACGCGGTCGACCACATCACAACCGCAATCCACCACGGGTTCGACTACGCAGTGGTCGGGGCGCCGGTGATTATAGCCGACGGCCTCTGCGGGAAGAACGTGGCTCACGTGGCGATCAACAGGAAACATTTCAAGACCGCCATCATCGCCGGCGATATCGCGGCCGCGGACAGCATGATTGTCATGACCCATTTTAAGGGCCACGAGGTGGCCGGTTTTGGCGGGGCGCTCAAGAACCTTGCCATGGGCTGTGCGCCGCCGCAGGGGAAACGGGCGCAGCACCAGGCAAAGCCGTTCTCGATCCGCGACAACTGCACCGGGTGCGGGCGGTGTGCCGGGGTCTGCCCGAAATCGGCGATCACGCTGGTCAATGAAAAGTCCTCCATTGACAAGAACCTCTGTATCGGCTGCTTCGAGTGCATGACGGTCTGCCCGTCGCACGCGATCGATATCGACTGGGAGACCGAAATCCCGCTCTTTACCGAGCGGCTGATCGAGTATGCATACGGGGCAGTGCAGGGGAAAGAGGGAAAGGTCGGCTACATCAGTTTCCTCACCCGGATCACGCCGGACTGCGACTGCGTCCCGTGGAGCGATGCGTCGATCGTCCCGGACATCGGCATCCTCGCCTCGAAAGACCCAGTGGCGATTGATGCGGCAGCCTGCGATCTGGTGAACCAGCAGGAAGGGTTTGCGGGGTCGTTTCTGGCCCGGCACCGTCACCCGGGCGAGGACAAGTTTTCCGGTATGCGGCCGAACACGGACGGTCCCCGGCAGCTGCGGTACGCGGAAGAGCTGGGCATGGGCAGCCGTGAGTACGAGCTGGTCCGGCTCTGATTCTTTTTTGCGGCCTTCCGAGCCCATGGGTACGGGTTTTCCCGGTGTACGGCCCCAGGACATTTTTTTCGTTTTTACAGGAGACGTCCCGATATTTCGTGTACAGGGAAAAATTCCCGGGCCATGTCCCTTACGCAAAAACCGGAATTATAATACGTGATAAGTAAAGACCATCAACACGTGCAGGGAGGGTTTGCATCCTGCAGGAGATACATAATGGACCTGAAGAAGACCGATGACGTTGAGAAAGAACTCAGAACGGGCGTTACGACCCTGGGCAGGAATGCAAAGGGGTTCGAAGAGCAATTTATGGAATTCCTGAAAACGTACCAGGTTATCGGTCTTGCGGTTGCCTTTGTCATCGGCACGGCCGCATCAGCGCTGGTCACGGCACTGGTGAAAGATATTATCATGCCGATTGTCGGGGCTGTCACTCCCGGAGGGAACTGGCAGGCAGCCAGCCTTCCGGTCGGACCGATCAATTTTATGGCGGGAGACTTCGCCAGCGCCGTGATTGATTTTATCATCATTGCACTGGTGGTGTTCATGATTGTGAAATACGTCATGAGGGGAGATGTGACAAAGAAGGTGTGAGATCGTGTCCGTTTTTTCGCGACTGGATCTGGTTTCCGGGAAACGAGTGCGGGCGGGTCGGGGCGTTCACTTTCCGGAACTCCCGGCGTGCAATCCGATCTTTTTTAAAATGTTCAGCAACGTGATCGATTTTTTTTAAAATCTCTAACACTTGTTAGTAAATTCTTTTGAGTAAAAATTTGAATTTTTGGGGAACAACTCCACAAAATATTGGTCCTTGATGGATTCAGCTAGTCGCATACTTTGTATTGCGTTAAGACGGTAAAATAGCCGGCGCAGGATGACCGTTAGATTGTTGGTAGCTGATTTGCAGATTACAGCTAATAGTGAGATCCAAAGTTCAATCCGGTCTCCGGTCGACAGCGCGGGTAAAAAATCAAAATTATCGTGTTTCAAATGAAAAATTCCATTCCCATCGAATTCGGTCTCGAATTCAAAATTTGCATATTTCCTTTTGACGACGGTCAATACCTCTGTTGAAATCATTTTCTTTAATTTCTCTTCCGGAGCGTTTGAGAACTTCGACACTATCGGGAGAATATTCTCTATTAACGTTGTGGGATTTTCATCGCCATCCCAAAGAAAGAACGGTAAAGATTGTTCTTTAGAATCCATAATTTCTTATCCCTCTTCTGACAGTCCTTTTAATTTTTTCGCTGATTTTATTTTTGTTGTGTATGGCAATATTTTTTGTGTTCCGGCCGGTCCGGCGATCCGGATCCGGTCCGGGTCCCGGTTCCGGACTTTCCGGTTTTTCGCTTAGAAATTGTTGCAGTTTTTTCCTTTCCTTTTACTCGTATAAAAGGAAATGGACGGGAATATGGATGGGAATTCTAAAGGAAGTCTTTGAAAACACCAAAATTCCAGATTAACCGGAAAAACCGGTCAACCGGATCGGGTCGGGAGGATCATCGTATCGACACCCGTCTATTGTTTAAAAAACATCACGACAGCGTACCGAAACCGAATTATCGTATGCATCCAGTTCTTCCAGATTTCTTTCGGGGGTCCTCAAGGGCGCCTCCCTTTCCGTTTCCGTGGTAATCTGACCCCGCCGGAATATCTTGCCCTCGGTGGATTTCGCTGCCCCCGATCGAGGGCAGCGAAGCCGGAAGCTAACACCGGACCTGGACCACCAAATCCAAGAGCTTCACTGAAACGTGACGGACCTGACGGAACGGTGACCTGGACGCCGGGCAATATTTTCAAGAGCGACGATAGGCATTCCCCGACCTAACCGCTGGTGTGATCCGCCCCACCCACCTCCTTGATGAAGGCGAGCAGGAGCGTGCTGAGCCGAACCGGCTGCTCCTGTTGGACCCAGTGACCGGCGCCGTCGATCAGCTCGATGCCACCCATCCTCGTCGCCGCCTTCGTCCTCATAAGATCGACCGCGCCCGGCGCCGAATAGGTGCCCCAATCGCTCTTCCCGCCGATGAAGAGCGATGGGACATCGATCGTCTTGCCCGAAAACAGGCGCAACTCAGCGTTTAGGTCAGGATCGGAATAGACGCGATAAGCCTGCAGGGCGCCTTGAAACCCAGTGCGGCCATACTCCTCCGTGTACACTCCAAGTTCCGGCTCGGTGAGCCATTTGCTGGCCAGGACCTCGGCGGCGGAAGGTTGGAATGGAGCGACGGTCTGGGGCATCGTCTTGCCGAGATCCATGACGTAATAGGTGGGCATTTGTGCAAGTTCTATGGCGGTTCGCGCCTTCAACGGATGCGGCTTATTTCCCGGCCAGTCAGCGCTCTTGACGTAGAAAAATGCACGAAGAAACGCGTGTAAACCTTGAGGGGGGTGCCACATGTCATAGTTCGCCTCCCGTGTGCTCAAGTATTGTTGGTAATACTCTCTCGGCGGATCGAGGGCCGCCAGCGCGGCCGCTAACGTTTGATTTTCAGTGTTCGGTTGAACCGACGATGCCTCGCTTTCCGCGGTGTTGAACGGAAACTCCGGCGGACCGGGGAACGGTGCGCTCATAAGCACCACCGAGGGAAAGATGTCAGGTCGGGCTAGCGCACAATAGGCCGCCACGGGCGAGCCGAGGTCGTGCCCGACGAACATCGCCGTACGCCGATACCCCAATGCCGAAACCAATCCGAGGGCGTCGCGCGTCATATTCAAGAGGCTGAAGGGCTCTAGCTGGGCGTCATAGCCGTTCACCCAACCGGTGGTGCGGCCAAAACCCCGCTGGTCGGGCGCCACGACATGGTACCCGGCGTCAGCCAGAATTGGGATCAGGTGTCGCCAGCCGTAAGCCAAATCCGGAAAGCCGTGCAGAAGCAGCGCG
>NZ_JBKQWO010000012.1:0-76346 GCF_052325125.1 Methanoregula sp.
CTCAAGACCGAGATCACCGTGATCGGCTGCGGTGGCAGCGGCTCCAACACCATCACCCGCATGATGGAGGAGGGGATCCACGGCGCCAAACTTATCGCCGTCAATACAGATGCCCAGCACCTGATCCGGACGCATGCCGACCAGCGCATGCTGATCGGCCGGCAGCGGACCCGGGGCCTCGGCGCCGGCTCCATCCCGCAGATCGGCGAGGAAGCCGCTCTCGAGAACGAGCAGGACATACGGGCTGCCGTCTCCGGCAGCGACATGATCTTTATCACGGTCGGCCTTGGCGGCGGCACCGGGACCGGCTCTGCGCCGGTGGTAGCGAAAGCTGCCCGGGATGAAGGCGCGCTCACGATCGCGGTGGTTACCCTGCCCTTTGCCTCCGAGGGTGCAATCCGGATGGAGAACGCGGAAGCCGGCCTCGAACGCCTCCGGGATGTGGCGGATACGGTCATCGTCGTCCCGAACGACCGTCTGCTCGAAGTCGTCCCCAAGCTCCCTCTCTCCGCGGCATTCAAGGTGTCCGACGAGGTGCTCATGCGGGCGGTCAAGGGAATCACGGAACTCATCACGATGCCGGGCCTCGTGAACCTGGACTTTGCCGATGTGCGCACGGTCATGGAGCGCGGCGGGGTCGCCATGATCGGGATGGGCGAGAGCGACAGCGAGGACAAGGCAGCCGACTCGGTGAAAAAGGCGATCCGTTCCCCGCTTCTGGATGTTGACATATCCGGTGCGACAGCTGCGCTCGTGAACGTGGTCGGCGGCCCGGATATGACGATGGCGGATGCCGAAGGCGTCGTGCAGGAAGTCTACTCCCGCGTCGACCCGAACGCCCGGATTATCTGGGGTGCGCAGGTTGACCCGACGATGCAGAACAAGATGCGGACTCTGCTTGTGGTCACGGGCGTACGGTCGCCACAAATATATGGTCGCAATGAGAAGCTTACCCCCAAAGTACAGAAACAGTATGAGATCGATTTTCTCAAGTGAGCAGTTATGGAAATTTCAAAACCTGATATCAAAGTAGACGTGCACGAGGAGTTATTCCGTAAATACTTCCGTGTCCTCAAACTCGCGCGCACACCCACCCGGGAGGAGTTTTCCAAGATCGCAACGGTCGCGGCAGCCGGCATTCTCCTCATCGGGCTGATCGGATTTATCATCTACCTGTTCTTCGAACACAAGAAACTCCTGGGATTTTAGATCCTGATTGCCATGACTCCGGAACCTACACCCGTATCGCCGGCGCCATCGGTCCCCGCCACACCCGAGGTCTTCAATAACCGTATCTTTGCCATCAAGACGACCTCCAAGCAGGAGCGGACAGTTGCCGACAATATTTTGAAGGCAATCGAGACGAAGGCGACAGACATCAAGGTAACCTCGATTATCGTCCCCAACGAACTGCAGGGATATGTCCTTGTCGAAACTCCCGAACAGCGCAACAGGATCGAACAGCTGGTGGAGATGATTGCCCATGCCCGCGCGGTTGCAAAGGGCCAGACAACGCTTGCCGAAGTTGGGCATTTTCTGATCCCCAAGCCCGTGGTTGCCGGTATAGACGAGGGTACCATCGTCGAGCTGATTGCGGGACCGTTCAAGGGCGAAAAAGCCGTAGTCAAGCGTGTCGATTCGGCAAAAGAAGAGATCACGGTCGAGCTGTACGAGAGCGTCGTCCCGATCCCGATTACTGTCCGCGGCGATAATGTCAGGGTCGTTGAAAAAGTCAGCGACCGGTAATCTTTTTTATATTCCATTACCCCGCGTGAACATGTAGTGCCAACCTGACCGGTCCATGAAGAGAACCCGAAGGGACTCCCCGGGATTTTTAGCCCGCTGGACCGTCCATCCGGCACCACAGATGCAGAATGAAAGTGACTCACCTCAAGCAGGAGAGACCGGGGATCATTCCTTATGCGTTACGCACCATAGCCATCTGAACTTTTTCCTGATTATCAATGAACCATGGGGCACAGTGCCGCAGTGAGCACAATAAAGGCGCAAGGCGCCGGACTCAAAAACAGGGCCTTACAGGATCCGGTACCATGACGTTGCCGGTGCCACCATGCCGGAACAGGCGGCCGGACCGCTCTTCCTCGTGTTTGTAACTAACCGTTAATAAGCAACAAGTTTAATATTACAAAATGTAATGTATACATTACAAGATGCAGGTACCAGCTCAGCCCGCATCTCAAACCCGTTCCTCTGGAGGATACCGGAATGAAACCAGGAAAGATCAAAATCATCGTAGTTCTTGCCGCGGCACTCCTTGTTGCCGGGGTGTTAATCGCAGGATGCACGCAGGACACCGGCAGCAGTTCAGGCTCTGCCGCAAACAGCCAACAGGGTTCGCCCGCCGGCACAGGAACCAGCCCCTCTTCGGGTAACGGCGGGTCACCGGGTAGCAGTTATGCTGCCCACACCGGTAACGGAAGCCGGCAGTACTCCGGGCAGGGTTTCCTCACGAACGACACCCTGCTAAGCGCGGCAGCCACCCAGCTGGGTGTGTCTGAACAGGACCTCAAAAATGCGCTGACCCCGGTAAACGGGACCCGCATGAACCTCACCAGCGCCGCACAGCAGCTCGGCGTTACCCCGCAGCAGCTCCGGTCAGCACTGGGCTTCCCCGCCGGGGGTTACCACGGCAACCGGACCGCAGCAATGGCGACGCCGGGATCCGGGCAATAATTTTTTACGGTTATCCGGGCCCGCAGTTTTCCTGTTATGAAAGATGGCAGGCTATATCGCCATCGCCAGCGTGTGGCAGATATCAGGAAAGACGTGCCTCCTTTGACCCCCCCCTTAACAAGAGATTTTCTCATCTGGTTTCCTTCACCATGCCCGATGGTCAAGTCAATACATTTATTATCATTATTCTCCGATTCCCATCCAACAGGAGCGATCAAACATGAAAGTCATTGGAGTGAATGCAAGTCCCCGGGGAAAGGACAGTAATACTCTCCGGCTGGTGAACGCCGTACTCGCCGGGGCGAAAGACGAAGGTGCAGATACAGAATTTATCGATCTCTATACGCTGCGCATAGAGTATTGCACGGCCTGCGGGACCTGCTATGCAACCGGGGAGTGCACCCTGCTCGACGATTTTTCGGATCTCTTTGACCGGATCATGAATGCCGACGGGATAGTGCTTGGCGCCCCCAATTATATCGATGCCGTGCCCGCCCCGATGAAAGCGCTCTTTGACCGTATGGCGGATGCCATCCACTGCCAGATGCTCACGGGAAAATTCGGATGTTCGGTCTGCACTGCCGGGGGGAGCGGCGAGTCTGAAGTTGTCGGGTACATGAACAAGGTACTTGCAACGCTTGGCGCGAATATCGCCGGGGGGATTGGGGTTGCGATCGGGCGGGACCCGAATGCACTGGGAAAAGCCGAAACAGAAGCCCATACGCTTGGAAAGACCCTGGCCCGGTCTATCCGGGGCGAACTTACCTATCCCGAGCAGGACGAGATGCACCGGCAGAAACGGGAGTACTTCTGCCAGCTCGTCAAGTACAACAAGGACCGGTTCGCCCACGAATACGAATGGTACACCCAGATGGGCTGGATGAAATAAAACGGGGGAAGCGGGCATGAAGAGCATCACCGCTGAAAAACTCCGGCTTGAGTACGAACCTGTGGCACTCCTCTGGAGCAATACAAAACCTGAAGGTGCACTGCAGATAAAACCTCACGGTCAGACCTGCATCATGCCTTACTTTGCGCAGGTTGCAACAAAGGGAAAAACCGCGGTTTTCGATCGGGAGACTTATGGCTGTCCAGGCGCCCGGGCAGGTCTTGGCTTTGGCAATGGGTACTACGATGCTTTCGGTGGCGCAGGTGTTGATTTCATGTCCGCTTTTTTTGTGAAAGGAATGGAGAGCAGCCAAAACCCTGAGGCTTATTGCGCAACCGTGCAGCATATCCCCGAGCGGGAACGGGCCAAGTTCCTGCATGGGGAACGCCTCCACAAAAACACGGAGAAGGCAAAGCGGTTCATGACTGCCGAGCTGCCGATCATGGATATTGCCGAGAAGTACGTAATCTTCACGCCGCTTGGCAAGGTAAAAGCCGGCGAACGGCCGGTCGTTGTGGTGTTCCTGGCCGATCCACTCCAGATCACCGGGCTTGTCACCCTTGTCGGGGCTATCCGAGAGGGCACCGATCCCGTACGGGTCCCGCCCATGGCTGCCTGCCAGCAGATCGGGGCCTTCGTGTATGACGAGGCGAAAAAGGATCGTCCCCGGGCAGTGCTCGGGTACACGGATCTCGCCGCACGGGCAAACGTGGGAAAGAACATCCCGATGAACATGTTCACGTTTGCCGTGCCGTACTCGCTCTACGAGGAAATGGAAGAAGAGGCAAAAGACGGCGTATTCGACGGTCCGATCTGGAAGGGGCTTGCCGGGAAAACCGAAAAGGAGGACAATCATGACTGAACCGGATTTCAGGGAGATCGGGGCGAGGCTTGCGGCAGCGTTCAGGCTGAAGACACGCCCCCTTGCAGTGTACGGATCGGATGTTTTGCCGGAGGGCATTCCGCCCATGGCCGGGGTAAACCGGTGTTTTGCGGTCACCCTGTACCGGATGGCGACGGGAAATGCCGTGTCAGCAATCTACGTCAGTGCCGACACCAGCGAGGGCTGTTGCCAGGGTGGGCTCTACCATGTGGGATTTATCCCAGTGCCCGATGAGATCAAGTATTTTGTATCGACCGGCAGGAAAGATGTCCGCGGCGGGGCGGCGGAGTACCTGAAGGCAAGCCCGGAGCTGGTCGAGCGTTGCACACTTGCTGCAGGACCGATCCACCCGCCGGGGAAATACCTCGTCGTCCAGGCCTGCGAGGCCCTCCCGGATCCCGGGCCGTCCGTCAGGTCTATCTGCTGCTTTGGCACGGGCGAACAGATCCGGAACATGGCGGCACTCATTCATTTCGACCGGGACGACCCGTTCTCGCCGGTCCTTGTTCCCTGGGGATCTTCCTGTTCGACCTTTATCACGTTCCCGGCACGACTCGCCCAGAACACGCCGCATGACACTGCATTCATGGGCCCGCAGGATCCCACGCAGAACCACTCCCTCCCCCCGGACATGATGGCCCTTGGTATTCCCGCAGAAATGGCCGCACGGATGGTAAAGAACCTCGACGCATCGTTCATCACCCGGCGGCCGCAGGTGGCCTTCCCCCGCCATGCGGCGCAGCAGGACAGGTAAACAAACTCTTTTTTAGGGGTAATGATCTCAACGCCGGCTGGCCAGAAGGTACACGGCCCGGTGCGGCCCGAATTTACTCGTGATATCAACAGTCTTCAGCTCCCGGATGTCAAAATACGGGGAGGTGAGCTCCCGTATCTCGGATTCCGACGAGAAATAGAGCGTCGTCCCGATCCGGGTCGTGCGGTATTTCCCGCTCCCGCCGAACTGGGGGTCGCTCTCATCAAAGCAGACCGAGAAGTACAACGCTCCCGGGTTGGTGATTTTATGCACATTCCTGATATACGCCTCCCGGTCTTCCGGGAATATATGGTGCAGGAGCTCCCAGTCATAGGCAAAGTCAAAAGTACTGGTCACTT
Organism: Methanoregula sp.; assembly: GCF_052325125.1. GTDB lineage: Archaea > Halobacteriota > Methanomicrobia > Methanomicrobiales > Methanospirillaceae > Methanoregula. The sequence goes on from NZ_JBKQWO010000012.1 coordinate 5,580, forward strand.
CATGGAGGTCGCCGAGGAGGTCTGCGACAACAAACCTGCACCGGGCCCCCCGTTTTTTTGCATGTTCCTGTGCGATCCGGATCGCGGCAGGGGAGCTGTCGATGCCCGTGACATCGAACCCGAGACCGGCAAGATAGATCGCATAGGTGCCGGCACCGCAGCCGAGATCAACGGTCCTGCAGGGCCGGACAATGCCCTCCTGCACCAGATTTACCAGCGCATCGGGAGGGGTCTCCCTGTACCAGGGAATGGCATCGAGGGGTAGTGTCTGGTAAATCCTGTCGACATCAGCGTATTTCATGCATGCCGCCTCTGTGGAGTGATCGACCGGGGGAGGTTTCAAGGTTTCCCTCAGGCCGGTCGTACCCGCTTCCCGTCAGGGAACTGCAATTATTATAGTTCTCTACGCCCCATGCTGTAAACTGTATTTTACATCCTCCGGGAGATGCCCGGAAGGAGCCAGGAGCAGCGCAGCCGCATGGAAACAACCCAGGTACCGGATACCCTTGCAGGGGCCGCGAAAAAGGGCATCGATTACAAGTGGGTTGTCCTGTCGATCACGACCATCGAGATGTTCATGGTATCCGTGAACGGGAGCATCACCCTCATCTCGCTGCCGGCGATCTTCAACGGCATCAATATCGACCCGCTCACCTCGTTCCAGTACCTGATCTGGGTGCTGATGGGGTACAGCCTCGTTACCGCCACCCTGCTCCTCTCCTGCGGCCGGCTCTCGGATATGTACGGGAGGGTAAAGCTCTACAATCTCGGGTTTGCCATCTTTACGGTCGGGTCCATTCTGCTGTTTCTTACGCCGGACAAGGGCAGCGCAGGCGCCCTTGAGATTATCGTGTTCCGTCTCGTCCAGGGTGTGGGGGCCTCGTTTACCTTCTCCAACAGCGCGGCCATTCTCACCGATGCATTTCCTCCCGATGAACGGGGCAAGGCGCTGGGGCTCAACACCATCTCCTTTCTGTCCGGCCAGTTCGTGGGCCTGATCCTCGGCGGCGTCCTCGCGTTCTATAACTGGCGGTACGTGTTCCTTGTCAGCGTGCCGGTCGGGATCCTTGGCACCGTATGGGCTTATCTGAAACTCAGGGAGACCCCGCTTCCCAGACGGGCGCGGAAGATCGATGTGTGGGGCAACATCACCTTTGTTGCAGGGCTGACGACCTTCCTGATCGGCATCACGTACGCACTGCTCCAGTACGGGACTGATCCGATGGGATGGGGCAACCCGTGGGTCATTTTGGCGATTGCCACCGGCCTCCTCCTCCTTGCCGTCTTCCCGATCATCGAAAGCAGGGTCGAGGACCCGATGTTCCGGCTCAACCTCTTTAAGATCCGGGTCTTCTCGCTTGCAAACACCGCCGGCTTCCTGAGCGCCCTCGCCCGGGGCGGCATGTTTTTTATTTTGATCCTGATGCTGCAGGGCATCTGGCTCCCGCTCCACGGGTACAGCTACGAGTCCACCCCATTCTGGGCCGGGATCTTCATGCTGCCGCTCACCGCCGGTTTCGTCGTCATGGGCCCGCTCTCGGGATGGCTCTCGGACAAGTACGGCTCCCGGTGGTTCGCCACGTCCGGCCTGCTCCTGATCGCCCTTTCGTTTATGATCCTCGCCGCACTGCCCTATGACTTCGATTACCCCATCTTTGCCATCGCACTCCTCATCATGGGCATTGGCAATGGCATGTTCGGGTCGCCGAACATTGCATCCATTATGAATGCGGTCCCTCCCGAGGACCGGGGTGTTGCCTCGGGCATGCGGTCGATGCTGCAGAACAGCGGGATGGTCATCTCGATGGCACTCTTCTTTACCATCGTCATCGTCAGCCTGACCCATCTCTTCCCCCCGGAACTTGCGACCTCGCTTGCGAGCGCCGGGGCGCCGGGTCTTGTCGCACCCATGAGTACTATTCCGCCGACGGGAGCGTTATTTGCCGCATTCCTTGGATATAACCCGGTCCACACCATCCTTATCAGCCTGCCCCTGTCAACTGTTGCCGCAATCAGCCCGGCGACGATAACAATCCTGACCGGCACCACCTGGTTCCCGACAACGCTCGCGCATGCCTTCATGCCCTCGCTGCGGATCTCCTTCTACATCGGTGCCCTGCTCTCCGTCATAGCGGCGGTATTAGCCTCAATGACCGGATCCCGGTTCGTCCACGAACTCCAGGGAAAGGAAGGGGAAAAAGCAGGGAAATCTCCGGAAACCGTGGAGGATACCGGCCTCGATATCACCGGGTAATTTCCCGGCGTTTTTTGTATCCAGGGTGGGGGCCGATTATTACCTGCCACCAGGTGTTGGTGCTTACGAACAGTTCTCGAACGACTGCAGGGCACCTTACCGGGTCCCCCCATTCAGGCTCCGCTCCCGGGCGCTTTCATCCAGTCGTGGGAAAAGATCTCTGGCTCGCCGCTCACGATTCCCCCGACAATCTTTTCTGCAACAAATTCTGCAGAATCCGGCGGGTACCGGCCGGCCGGTTCGCGGTTATCTTCAGGCTCCGGAACCACATGTATAGTGTTTTTCTCGAAATTGGTGCGGGTGATATACGGGTAAACGACAGAGACGACAATCTTATCGGCCTGCAGCTCCAGCCGGGCGGCAAGGCTGATGCCGGCGAGAGCCCGCTTGGACGATGAATACGCGCTCATCCCTGGCAGGTTCATCAGTGCAGTGCCGGAGCTGATGTTGATAATCGACCCTCCGCCCTGCGCCCTCATGCACGGGATCACCTGCTGCATGGCGACCAGCGGGCCTATGACATTCAGGTCATAAATATACCGGAATGTGCCGATCCCGGTTTTTTCCACCGGCGCATCGTATCCCTGCCCCGCATTGTTGATGAGGATGTCGATCCTGCCAAACTGCTTCATCGCTGCCGCGACCATCTTTTTGATCTGCGGGATCTTTGTCATGTCAGCAGGAATGGGCCGGGAACCGGGCAGCTTACCGGATAATTCTTCAAGCGTCTCCTTCGATCGCGAAACAAGCCCGACCCTGACACCGTTTTTTGCGAGGAGCCGGGCGGTCGCGAGGCCGATACCGGAAGAAGCACCGGTGACAATTGCCGTTTTTCCGTGTAATTCTGAAAAATCCGCATCCATGGTTTTCTCACACCCTGTCCCAGTGGGGGCATACGCGAGTATGCTCCCCGGAATTATTAGAGTTTTTGCTCTGTAGAAAACTTTTTTTTTTAGAGACCCCCAAAGAGGGCGGGGGCCTAAACGATGCCTTTGTATTACCTGCAAAAGAAACATCCATCTTTTTCATCTTTGTGTTGCAGGTAATACGGCACTATCGCAACCGGGGGATGCCAAAGCGGCGGGGGCTTTAGCCCCCAAGAGCGTACGTACAAATCTCATTTTAGGATTTCTCCAGGGCCAGAGTTTTACCCGGGGTCTGTCCATGGCTGCTCCACTCATATGCCTTTGACACAGTTCCGGCGCCGGAGGGCGGATATCCGCCCCGGGATATATGGGGGATTTACCCGGGTGTTCTCTCGGGTCCCTCTCCTAGATCCCTTTTGAGAGGTTATACTGCTGGATCAGTTTTGCCGCCGCGACGAATGCCACGATGACTATCCCCAGGACAACAATATCCATGACCGGAGAGTAAACCGCAGTGTCGGTGATCGCCCCGTTGAACAGGTCGACGAGGTAGGTGAGCGGGGATATCTCGTTGGTCCACCTCCAGCTCCCGAGCTGGCTGAGCGGAATGAAGATGCCCGAGACAAAGATCAGGGGCAGGCGGATCAGGTTGGAGACCATCATCACGTTCGAAGGGTTGCTCATGGCCGGGGACGAAAGCAGGGTCCCGAGAGCCGCAAAGGTAAAGCCTCCGAGGATGAGCGTGACCGCGAGGAGCAGGGGATGGGCGAGGGGCAAGTGGAGAAGAAGCGTGCCTGCACTCCAGACGATCGTCGTGATAACGATCCCGAAAAGTGCCCCTGCAAGGATGTCGCCAAGGATGATACTTTCCAGCGTTACCGGCAGGGAGAGAAGGCGCTCGTACGTCTTTTCCCGTTTCTCCCACGGCGTAATGAGCGGGCCGGTGGAAGATGAGGAAAAAAACAGCATCATGCCAAGGAATGCCGGGAAGAAGAGGACGAGGTTGAGGTTCCGCCCGATAAAGAAGGTTAAAAACATCAGGAAGGGAAACAGGAGACCGAAGATCACGACCGCCCCCTTGTAATAGTAAATCCGCATATTCTTCTCGGCGACCAGAAGGACGCTCCGAATGAAAAGCCGGAGATCCATCACGCACCTTCCGTAAGCTGGACAAATGCCTCTTCGAGCGTCGGGCTCGATGTCGCAACCGAGATAATTTTTAAGTGTTCCCGTTCGGCAAGGGTGGCAAGGTATTTGACGGCGGGGTCCGGGTCATCGGTGTACAGCCGCCACTTGTCACCGTGGGACTCCACTCGCGAGAATCTACCGGCTTCCAGCCACTCTCTTTTCACCAATTGATCGAATGCGACCTCCACGTATTTTGCGGTATCGAAGGTCTTTTTGAGTCTCTCCGGGCTGCCCGTTGCCACGATCCTGCCTTTGTTGATAACGCTGATAACCGTGCAGAGCTCGTTTGCCTCCTCGATGTTGTGCGTGGTTAAAAAGACCGTGCTGCCCTCGTCGTTCATCCTGCGGATTGTATCCAGCACAAGCCGGCGGCTGAACACGTCCAGGCCTCCCGTGGGCTCGTCGAGAAACAACACCGGTGGCGAGGGGACGATGGCGCAGGCGATGCTGATCCGCTGCCGCATTCCCTTTGAGAAGGTGCGGACAATGTCATCCTTGCGTTCGGTGAGTCCCAGGTACGCAAGGATCTCCTCCGCCCGTTTTTTGCGGGAGGTACTGTCCATGCCGTAGAATTTCGCCGTCCAGAGAATATTTTGTTCGGCAGTCAGGTCGGAATAGACCGTGCCGTTCTCGGGAATGATCCCCATCTTCAGTTTGGCCTCGAGCGGGTGTCGGCCGATATCGATCCCGCAGATGCGGGCAGAGCCGGCATCCGGTGTCAGAACACCAGTAAGCATCCGGATGGTGGTAGTCTTCCCGGCCCCGTTCGGGCCCAGAAAACCAAAGATCTCCCCCTCTTTGACGGCGATACTGACATCATGAACGGCGTTAAAAAATCCAAATGATTTGCTGAGATTATCCGCTTCAATAATGTCCATGTAAGGTTTCCTGTACAATCGTTACCGGCCGGTATCATATGAGGGTATCTCTTTGTTCGCGGGGCCGCCCCGTAATCGCCGGGGATTTTTCACTCACCGCCAGCATTATACGATGCCGGCTCGAAACGATCACCAGTACAAAAAGAGCAACGGTACCCGGCGAGCCCTCTCACCGGTATCTTCCCCGGGACATCGCGATGGTCTTCTCCCTTCCCACACGACGACTGATCTTAGAGGATATGAACGAGCGCGATCTCGCATCCGTCGGGCGCATAGCCTGCGACCCGGGTATCATGAAGTACGTGCTCATCTGGCTGGAGAACGAGGAGCAGGTCGCCGGTTTCGTGCGCCACGCGATCGAAGAGGCTGCCCGGCGCGACCGGCAGGGCTACATCCTTGCGGTCCGGATCCCGGGGACCGGGGATTTTGCCGGCTTCGTGCTTCTTGAGATCGATCCCACCCAGCCGACCACCGCCGAAATAGGATGCATCCTGAGGCCGGAGTACTGGAAGAACGGGTACGCCTCGGAGATCCTCCGGGCGCTGCTCGCGTTCGGATTCGGACCGCTTGGCCTCCACCGGGTGTACGGGAAGTGTGACGAGCTCAATGCCGCCTCGGTCCACTGCCTGGAAAAGGGCGGCCTCGTGTACGAGGGCACGCTCCGCGAGCATGTCTGGCTCCGGGACCACTGGCGCTCGACCCGGTATTACGGGATGCTTGCCGGGGAATATTCTCCTGATGTTACCTGATCCTGCAAAAAAGAGGAGGCTTTTGAAAGATCCGGATGCCGTGGGACATAAAAAGATCCGGCTTATTTTTTTCAACATTGATCAATATATGTGCAGGACCCACAATCCCTGCAATCATGTCGGCGGTTCTGCCCGGCAAAACCTCGTTGGATTACCGTCATGCTTCCACAGACAGGACAAACCGGATGCCCCGATATAATAAATCCGGAAAAGCGGCCGAGATATTTATACAAAATATTTGCTGACATGCATTCCTCCGAACCTGAATCACGCTGGAGTGTTGTCAGTCTTCAAAATCTAAAAAGGATCCTTTGATTGAAATTTATTTTTCACTAAAACAATGGCATTATCTCATGGCAATTTAAAAAAAAAGTCCTACGGCATCCCCGGTAATTTCTGGTAGGCAACCATCACATCCTTGGTGAACTCGAAGATATGTTCCATTCCAATCAGATCGACCAGTTTGTCCCGATCCAGCTGGCGCATGACCGGCTCTTCGACCGCGCTCATGACGAGCACGACACCCCGTTTTCTGAGTTCCCCGTGGAGCTGTTTCAGTGCTTCGGAACCGGAAAAATCGATATCCTGTATCGATGATGCAGACACGCACAGCCATCTCAACGGGGGCCTCGCGGTATCTGCGATGTCAAGAATCTCGCTGGTGAACCGTGCTTCATTGGCATAATACAGGTTTGCCCCGAACTGGTAGACCGCGAGTCCCGGTGCAGCCTGCTTCCCGGATTCGACAGGATGTAACGTCCATCCCCGCGGCGATTCAACGAGAAGGAAATTGAGGGGCCGGTAACTGTGGCGGAGATGGGCAATGGTCGAGAGCACGATCGCAAGGGCGATGCCCCACCCCACGCTGGTAAAAACCACGGTCAATGCCGTGATGAGTGCCACCATGAATTCAACAGGACGGCGGAAGAAGAGGCTGTTCATGCCATTGACATCGATGAGGTGGACCCCGATGGTGAATACAATCGTTGCCAGCACGGCACCAGGCAGATAGGAAAACGGCCCCGCGAGGAACAGCAGCACGACGATTACCACGCCAAGGGTGACCACCTGTGCAATCTGGGTTCTTCCCCCGGCACTGTCCACCATCTCGGTCTTTGTGGGGCTCCCGTTGACAACGAATGTTCCGGAGATCCCGGCTGCCACGTTGGAAAGGCCGAGACCGACAAGGTCGACATTCTCATCGAATTTTTCTTCGTATCGCGCTGCGTATGCCCGCGAGGTCGCCGCGCTCTGGGCAAGAATCACTACAAAACACGCGGCGGAAACGCCGAGGAGGCCGGGGATCTGGCCGGGTGACACGGCAGGAAATGCAATCGCGGGAAGGCCGATAGGGACCTGGCCGATCATCGTCACGCCGAGGCTGGTGAGATTCAGGGCCCAGCTGACGATGATGGTCCCGATGACCACGAAACAGGGCCAGGGTATTTTTTTCATGAACCTGCCTCCCGCCATGATGATGACAAGGACAACGGCTGAAAGAAGGATCGTTACCCCGTTCATCCGGGGGACTTCGCTGGTAAACGTCGTGACGAGCTGGGGGATGGGGTTGAACACCGCGCCCGGGACCCCGAGCATGCCGGGGATCTGGCTCAGGGCAATCTGGACTCCTACGCCGGTCAGGAACCCGATGAGCACCGAGCGAGAGAGGAAATCGGCAATGAATCCGAGTTTGAAGATACGCGAAAGGATTAAAAATCCTGCAGCAAGCAGCGCGACCATGCCGGCAAGGGCGACATACTGGGGAGATCCCGGCAGGGCCATGGTCACAAGGGCAGTGGCAAGGATTGCGGCAGTAGCGGAATCCGCCCCGACCACGAGGTGGCGGGACGACCCGAAAAAAGCGAATACGGCAAGGGGTATGAGGATGGTATACAGCCCGGTAACGACCGGCATGCCTGCGATTTTTGCGTACCCCATCACTTCGGGGATGGCCAGTGCCGCAAGGGTGATACCCGCAATAATATCGAAGGGCACCTGGGATCTTTTGACCGGGAGGATCCCCTGGAGAACGGGGAATTTCCCGGTTTTCTTTTTGATCTCTTCGGACGGTGGCATCATGTTCCCCGGGACAACGGATCGCTCGCAGTCTTTCGTACGTGCCACCGCTTTTTAAGAGTAACTCTTTATGATTCGGGAGTCTTCTGCGGAGAGTTCCTGTATGTCATTACGTCATGTGACTTCATTTGGTTCTCCAATATTGTCTTACGAGATCCCGTTTGTTTTGTCCGGACCCGTAAGAACTGCATCAACCTGCATGAAGAACCGGGCGATGCATGATCTCCTTTAGCTGTCCTTGTCCGGATCTGATTTTCCGGGTCAGGGTGTGACAGGGTACCGCTGAATCGTTGTTATCTTATCGCGAATATTCCCTGAGGATACCCGCAATCATGTCTTTCGTCTCTGGAATATTTTTCGTTGCAATCTGGTAGATCACTTCATGATCCACGGCAAAATAATGGTGGATCACCTTGTTTCTCAACCCGACGATTGTTTTCCATGGTACTTCGGGATGCCTGTTTCTGATATCGTCCGGTACTGCCGCCGCAGCTTCCCCTATTTTTTCGATATTGCGTTCCACGGCATCGACAAGTTGCTCCTGTCGTACGAATTCCTCATAGGAAACCCCGGCAATGTAACGCTCTACTTTCTCCATTGCTGCAAGCATCTCGGAGAGATACAGCACCGGGGAACGGTCACTCATGCGTATTGTACCTCGGCAAGGATTGCATCGCGGATGAGCGGGTGCAGGGAGCGTTTTATGACGAGATCGACCTTGTGGTGGAGGCGGGATTCAAGGTAATCCGAGAGATCGACCAGTTCCCATCCGATGGGCCGCCCGAGTTCAACGATAATATCGATGTCGCTCTCGGGAGTTGCCTCGCCCCGGGCATACGACCCAAAGACGCCTATCGCGGTGACGCCGTATTTCTCCCGGATCTCCGGCAGGCATTCCCGGAGAACGGCCCGTATGTCCTGGATCGATGTCATGATCAATGAAAAGATGATTGTTTTTCACATAAAAAAAGGCATGGCCGATTCCGGAGTCCTTGCCCGTTTCATGAAACAGATTTAAACAGGCCGGTTTTTTCGACTGGAAATGTGTATTCCCGCTGGACCGGGCCCGATCGGGTGGGGTATACTCTCAGCTCCTCATGCGGTCATGGGGAGTACTGACCGACCCCCTCATTTCGGGGAGCATCGGGTCAGGATTTTATGGGGGGTCTGAGGGGAACTTTCTGATCCCCTGCAAAAAGGCCCGCCCTGGAAATTTCACATTATAAATTTCCCCCACTGACCCCCCATTGTCTTCTTCATTTTCCGGCAGGTTTTTGCACACTTTTGAAAAATTTTCCGATGGAAAATGAAACAGAAATGAGGAATCAAAATGCATGGGGCGGTGTGGGGGGGTCAGTGGGGGTATTTTGAAGGAACCGGGGTGGGGACACTCATTGTAGTCGGGAACCTGACATCAAAACAGAGCGAGTTTTCCCCCCCGATGGAGGTTGCTCGGACACAGTTGGTGGGAGATTACCCAAACTAATACTCATTTACTTTCACCCTTCAGTCCGATATCCTTAATACTCCCGATCCTTCAGATGTAATTAGGAAATTCTCATGAAGGGATTCGTTCCAACGCCACCGTCCATTGTCGATCATATGGTGGCGAAACTATTTGGAAAAAAATTCCCGAGCCCTAAAGATACTCTTCTGGATCCCGGCTGCGGGAAGGGAGCGTTCATCGAAGGAATTATCCGGTGGTGTGAAAAAAATGACCGGGAACTCCCTCGCATTACCGGCATTGATTCTGATCCAAAACACATCGCGGTCGCTCGCGAAAAATTTTCAGAATTCCCGTCAATACAGATCAGGAATGAGGATTTTCTTCTGTATGTTCCTGAAAAATTTAAATTTATTATTGGCAACCCGCCGTACGTTCCTATTACCGGACTAACGGATCAGGAAAAAAACGTATACCGCACTCTGTTCCAATCAGCAACAGGCCGGTTCGATCTCTATTTCCTTTTCTTCGAACAGGCATTGAACTGTCTCGAAAAAGGGGGAAAACTGGTCTTCATAACTCCGGAAAAATATCTCTCGGTAAAAAGTGCATCACAGCTTCGGATTATTCTTTCGGGGTACAGCATCAACGAGATTGATTTGGTCCACGAGCAATCCTTCGGAAATCTCGTTACATACCCGGCAATAACCACAATAACTCATAGAAAATCCGATGCACCAACAGCGATTATTTTCCGTGATGGTCAGAAAAAATCTGTTCAATTACCGAGAGATGGGACATCTGCCTTCCCGGCCCTCTATGGTAAACCAAAAGAGAAAGCCGGTTATTGCACACTTAGCGACCTGTGTCTTCGTATCAGTTGTGGGGTCGCAACAGGTGCGGACGCTGTCTATGTTCACAAAAGAAACAAGATCGCATCGAATCTGAAAAAGTATGCATTTCAGACAATAACCGGGAGAGATTTATCATTCAATTCTTCGAAGGTCCAGTCGGATCTCGAAATGATTGTGCCCTATGAAGCGAACGGAAAATTAATTCCGGAAAATCAGCTTGGGGCATTGAAAACCTTCCTGCTCATGCCGGAAAACCTCGCCCGCCTGCTGAAAAGGACGTGTGCTGCAAAAAAACCTTGGTATGCCTTCCATGAAAATCCGCCTCTCAACCAGATCCTGCAACGCAAAATCCTCTGCAAGGATATCACGGATACGCCGTTCTTCCGGATTGATTATTCGGGAGAGATTGTTCCCGGTCATTCAGTATATTATATCATCCCGAAGAACCCGGAACATCTCGAAACTCTTCACGATTATCTTAATTCCCACGAGGTCAGGTTGTGGCTGGAATCGAACTGCCAGCATGCGGCGAACGGGTTTCTCCGGTTGCAAAGCACAATATTAAAACAGATCCCCGTCCCATTCAGCATTCTTGAAAATGACTGGTTATTAAGCCAGAAATTCCCCCATCTTCACGCGCCTGAAAATTCCGTCGAGATCGCCGGGTAAACGGATGATATGATGAAAACGCCCTTTGATGAAGTGATTGACCATATCGTAACAGAACACTATCACAATCATCGTCAGGAGACTCATTCAGATCTCGTCAGCCAGGGGATATTCCGGGATCTGATGCAAAAATGTCCGGAACTGCGGCATGATATTGATAATCACATCGTCCAACATTGGCTAAATGTTAAATCTCCAACAAAACGTGGAAGAAAGATGGATCTGCTCATAGGTGAGCCAGATGCCTCTGGCAATCCCGATCTCCGGAACGTCAGAATATGTATCGAAAATAAATCGGTCATCACCGCTCACCGGAACCGCGACGCGAGATTCGATGACCTTTACGAAGTATTACAGGATCTCCATGGAATAAAATCCGAGATCATCATGGGAGCCACCGTCATGGTTGGGATGGCTGAACGGGTACTGAACATCCCTGATGGGGTTAAATCCCATTTCAAGAAGAGGGCCCGCGAGTTTCAGGGCACCGTTGTGCCGCGATTATCTTCGGGAGATCAGAAATTATGGGATGATTTCCCGGAGGATATCAGTGAAAACCGGGCGAACGATCCTGTGCAGACAATGAAAAAGTTCCAAGCTCTTCCTACCCGGAAGATTGGGCTTACGCATGTGAAGGGCTATGATTACATTCTCTATGTTCCGGTTTTCATCGACAATGTGAACCCCCCATACCTTGCCCGTGAGAACAATCTGGGTATCGATATCGATGCAGAGTACCAGAAGATGCTGAATCAGATTTGTTCGGCATACCGGATGAGATGGCATTTGTAGGATTTACTGATGAAACAGGATTTAATTTATCTCTTTAAACGAGCGGGAATTTTTTTATTTTATTATATTAGTGTCATTCTTATATGCGGAATCCTGTTTTCACATTTTAACTTTGCACCAACAAATATTGAGAATGAACGTTCTTTAATTAGCACAATAATTCAAAGTCAAGCTACAATCATTTCGATCGTAATTACTCTTTCTTTAGTAGCTATCCAAATTACCGCGTCACAATACTCTTCAAAAATTATTGACTATATTAAAAGACATCCTGATTTTTGGATTCTGACTGTAATATACATAATTTCAATCATTTATGGTTTAATAATTCTTAGAACACTCAGTCTTGATAACGTTAACTATTTCTTAGGAATCCCATTGGATAGTTATATTTCGTTAGAGCTTGGGATTGCGATTTACTCTTTGATTATTCTTTTTCCCTACATTATCACAACGACAAATCTGCTAGGCGCAAATGTTATTATTGACGAGCTTTCTAAGAAAATTGACAAAAAATCAATAATAACTCAAAATGAGGATTTTAACTTCTATTTTACAATTATCAATTCGTCAATGTTAAAAAATGATCTAGAAGTTACTACGTATGGCCTTTTTAAAATTAACAAGATAATAATCCCTATTTTTAAAAATGCTTCGCGTGATGAGATAACACAAATCAATATTGCGTATGACGAAAAATTGAGAGAACTTCGAAGTTTAAGTCAAAAAATGAATTTTGAATATATCACCGGATATGTATGCAATTGTCATTACGCTGTTGCCAAAGAAGTGTTGGATGATGATTTACCGTTACTGTTAGATTCACAGATATCCGAGTTATGCATTATTTCAAAGCAGGCCATTGAACAAAATTCAAGTTTAATATTTACTACCTCGAGTTTCTTTTTGAATGAAATTGCAATAAAATCTTTAGAAAAAAAGAGAGAACCAGAATATGAACGGGCGTTAGAAGCACTTCCGATTCTGGGTCAATTGTGTATAAGTTACAACAATCTAGGTATTTTTTCTTCAGTGATTACCCAGTTGAAAATACTCGCGTTTTATCAAATAACACATGGAACAGACCGAGACGTAGCTAGAGTAATCGTTAAAATTGGTAATTTATTGGATGATGTAGGCGTACAAAATTATTTCGTGTCGCTTTCATTCTTCTCAGATGTTTTTGGGGAAATTGAAAGCGAGATAATTACAAAGAATAAAGATTTCAGGCAATCATTGAGTTTTCTCTCTCATCACGAAAAAAAGGTAAGTGAATTCGCGATCCTCGGATCCCAAATTATAGTCTTACAAAAAAATATTACAAATCTTGGGAAATTATACAATTATTCGAGAGAAACAAAAAATGATGAGTTATCCACAATTATTATTGCATATTTCCATAATATCCTCACAAAAGGACTAAAATCCGAAAATAGGGAAATTATAATCCTTTTTATGATCCAAGTACAGAAAAAAATTGCAGAACTCTATATAAAGCAAAAAGAATTCAAAAATTTCAGTCTATATATTGAAACAAATCGGACAATCGCTTTGTATCTAATTGAAAACTATCAAACGGATATATTGTTCGACCTAATTAACAATCTCGGAGATCTTGAGGAAAGTCTTATCGCTGATAATTTTGATGATGAGTCCGTTCAAATTACGAACCTGCTCTATCTTATCGGTTACCAAGGAATAGAAAAAGATCAATTTGATCTCACTTTTATCGCACCGATAGAGCTTTTGAAGGAAATGGATTACGATGTCTTTGCCGAAAAATTCTCACAAAAAAAATCCCCCATTGCGACGGTTGTAAAATTACTCCATACGGAAGGAGTTGCTGCGAGTAACAAGAAACTCGTGAAAACCACAAAAGCTATTGTAATTTTTTTGGTTCGATTGTACGCCAGATGTGCTAAAGACGGTTATTTCGAGGGTGAAGAAAAAATAAGTTATTCCATAATTGAGATTGGTTCAACCTCATTTGAAACCGGATTAATAGAAGCAGCAATTGGTGTTATTACCCAAATTGATCATCTGCTGAAATTTGCGGAAATAAAAGAACCATACGTTACACTTCCTGAATTAATTCGAATTGATGTCGGGTTTAGCTGTTTAGCTATTGAGAAAGAAATGATGGATGTTGCAAAATTATGTGCGATACAAATCACCAGTATGATACCAAACCTTGAGGAATCTCAGATAAATGTCCAATTGGATAGAATATTTTCCAGGCTAACCGATATAAAAGAACAGGCAACTTTCACGCAATTTAGAGAGTTATACCAACAAACCTTATCTGAAATGCATAGTCACCCCTCGCCAGAAAAAAAATAATTTCTTAAAAGTTGTTAGAGGCCGAGTTTTAGTTTACCTGTAATCACTAATTTTTGACTCCTTCAGTACAGATATAATTATTAAAATTTCGGGAATTCATTTCCCCCCCCTCGCCCACGATCACCTTTATCTTCCTTCCCAACAAAATTAACAGACCCAAGCTCGGAACCCGCAAATACGGGACGGCATGGTGCAAAGACTATGGCAGAAGTGGTCGAGGTTTTAGTACCCGGCGGAAAGGCAACAGCAGGTCCACCATTAGGACCATCGCTCGGACCACTCGGTATCAACGTGAAGGCAGTAGTCGATGAGATCAACAAGAAGACCGCCTCATTCAACGGAATGCAGGTCCCGGTCAAGATCGAAGTCGACTCTAAAAAGAACTTCACGATCTCGGTGGGTATTCCACCGACGACGGCACTCATAAAGAAAGAGGCCAATATCGAGAAAGGATCCGCAGAGCCCAACGTCAAAGTGGCAGGAAACCTGCCATTCGAGGCCGCTGTCAGGATTGCCAACATGAAACTCGAAGGAATGCTCTCCTACGAGCTCAAGACCGCAGTCAAAGAGGTCGTGGGCACGTGCGTGAGCATGGGTGTTTCCGTTGACGGCAAGCGCGCAAAGGACGTGCTCACCGACATCGCAGCTGGCAAGTATGACAGCGTCCTTGTGAAATAGATCCGAAGAACACCATAGGAGATCGAAGGGTTCGGTCGCAGACTATGGAGGAATCTGATGGTTGATAGGGCCAAAATTCTGGACGCCGTAAAAACGGCGATTGAAAAAGCGCCAAAGCGGAAATTCTCTGAGAGCATCGATATTACCATCAATCTCAAGAATGTCGATATGGCGCAGCCGAAAAATCGTATCGACGAGACGATTCTTCTTCCCCACGGGACCGGCGAGAAGACCGGGATCTGTGTCATCGGGAAAGGGGATATCGTCACGCAGGCAAAGGACGCCAAGGTTGATCTGATCATCGGCCCCGAAGAGGTAGAACGGCTCGGAGGCGCACCCCGCGAAGCACGCAGGGTCGCAAGCACGTACAAGTACTTCCTTGCCGAGACCGCGGTCATGCCGCAGGTCGGTCGTTTCTTAGGTCCCCGGCTGGGACCAAGGGGCCGGATGCCGATGCCGATCCCCGGGCAGACCGATATCCGCCCGATTGTCGAACGTCTCCGTAACTCGGTGAAGATCCGCACGAAAGACAAGACGGTCTTCTCCACCAAGGTCGGATCGACGGCAATGACGCCGGAGCAGGTCTCCGAGAACATCGATGCGGTTGTCAAGCGTATCGAATCAGTCCTCGAACAGGGTCACTTAAACGTCCGCTCGATCTACGTGAAGACCACGATGGGTCCGTCCGTGAGGCTGGTATAATGGCAGTCTATACCCACCACCTGCCCGCGTGGAAAAAGGACGAGGTCGAGGAGATCAGGAAGCACGCAAAGGAGTACACGCTGATCGGGCTTGTCGACATGTACGGCATCCCCGCCCAGCAGGTACAGCAGATCCGGCGAAACCTTCGCGGCAAGGCAGTCATCAAGGTAACACGGAACACCTTAATCGAGCACGCGCTCGGCGAGATTGGCGGGGACGCAAAGGGTCTCACGAAATTTATCTCCGGCCATTCCGCGGTGATCTTCTCCAACGACAATCCGTTCAAGCTGTACAAGCAGCTCGAGAAGACCAAGACCAAGATGGCCGCAAAAGCCGGCGAGACCGCACCCGAGGACATCGTTATCGAGAAGGGGCCCACGAGCTTCAAGCCGGGCCCGATCGTCGGCGAGCTCCAGCAGGCCGGCATTCCGGCAGCGATCGAAGCCGGCAAGGTCAAGATCCGCGAGACGAAGACTGTCGTCAAAAAAGGCGCGGTCATCTCGGCAAAGCTTGCCGAGGTTCTTGTCAAGCTTGACATCAAGCCCATGGATGTGGGGCTCGCCCTCCAGGCAGCCTTCCACGAGGGCACTATCTACGAGCCGTCCGTGCTCTCCGTGGACGAGACAAAGCTCCTCGCCCAGCTCCAGCTTGCCGGCCTTCAGGCGTTCAACCTGTCGGTGAACGCAAGCATCCCGACCAAAGAGACCATGGTGCCTATCCTGACAAAAGCTGTCCGGGATGCACGCGGTCTTGCGATCGAGGCGGCAATCTACGAGAAGGACGTTGTCGATGCGATTATTGGTAAAGCCCAAAGAGAAAGCCAGGCCATAAAGACCCTGGTAAAATAAAATTTATAAAAAGGTGAATTTGAGATGGAGTATATCTATGCAGCACTTCTCCTGCACAAGGCAGGCAAGAAGGTCGATGAGAACGGCGTCAAGGCAGTACTGACCGCCGCAGGTGTAGCAGCAGACGAGTCACGGATCAAGGCGCTCATTGCAGCCCTCGACGGCGTGAACATTGAAGAGGCCATCAGCAAGGCAGCCGCAGCACCGGTCGCCGTTGCGGCCGCAGCACCCGCAGCAGGCCACGCAGCAGCACCGGCAAAGGAAGAGCACAAGGAAGAGGATAAGAAGGCAGAAGAAGAGAGCGGCATGGCAGGGCTCGGCGCCCTGTTCGGCTAAAATCTTTTTTTTTTCTTCTTCGTTTCTTCGTAATCTGTAATTACTTTCCTCAAAAATTTCGGCAATCCAAACGAACGGATGCGCCGACATGTTCGGCCCACAGCCCCGTCATGTTCGGGACCGGTACCCCAACCACTAGACCGGCACGCCTACGTAGATATTGTTTTTCGCCGCGACGATCTTTACCCGGATCTGCCCGGATTCTTTATCGCAGCCAAACACCGAGACCACCCGGTTCCGCGCAACGCCGATCTGTTCCCCGTGGATCCATCCCGGGGCCCGTATCTCGACGGTCGCTTTCTCGCCCTTGGTAAATACCTGCGGGAGCGAGGGGCGCCGTACGGTCCCGAAGTCCCGTCCCGGATCGAGCCGGAGGTGCAGGCCGGACATCTTTTCCCACTCCTTGATGCTCCGGTTGAAAAACTGCCACCAGCTCTGGACTTTCACGCCTTTTGGCGTCCTGCCGTACCGGTAGCGCTCGAACTTCTGGATGCCGAGAGGGGGAAACCGCTTCCCTGCCCCGCACTCCTGCGCAAATCCGATCAGCTTCGGGATCTCCGCATCGTTGATGCCCGGCATGTAGACCGGGGCTATGAGGAGATCCATGGAACTGGCCACGACCGCTTTTGCCGCGCCGGTGACCTTATCGATATCATACCAGTCCACACCGGCAAGCTGCCGTGCGAGACCGGGATCGAACGCATGGAGCGAAAGGTTGACCCGGTCGAGCCCTGCTGCTGCAAGTGCCGCAATTTTTGCGTCGTCAAGGAGCGTACCGTTGGTCTGGAGCGAGACAACCGAGACCGCGTCAATATTTTTGAGCGCTGCAACCAGTTCGGGCAGCCGGGAGTACATGAGCGGCTCGCCCGGGGAATCGATATGGCACTCGACGCCCGTGCCCTTGAACGGCGCGATCTCTTCTACTGCGGAGAGGAGGTAGTCGAGTTCCACTTCGTAACTGGTGGCACGGGTCGTGGAGTGTGGCCCGGCGTCGACCGAGCAGAAGGGGCAATTTAAATTGCAGCCGCAGCTCGGGCGCACCTGCAACAGGCTCGTGCCCCGGTCAATGATGCCAAAATAGAGCGACCCGATAAGGGGAATATCGGATTCAGCCGTAATGCGGACATGCGCCATGTCTTCTCCATGCCCGCCGGGTCCGGCCGAAGTTTACCGGAACCTGCATCCCTGCCATTTTCCCCGGAAGATCACCGGCCGGGGTTCGTCCATCTGCGGGAGCAGGTACTCGAATGCATCCTTGTCCACCGGCTTTTTGCCGTTCTTGCGGCAGAACTGGGCAAATGTATCATACATGATATCAAGCGGGATGGACCCTGCAGGATCGGCCACCAGCATTTTCTGGTGGAAATCCCAGATGCCCTCAAACTCCGCATCGTCTTCCTTGAGGGGCCTGACAATACCGAAGTGGAGCTCGGCACTTACACTCTTTTCATCGGCAGCGGCCTTGATTTCGAGGAAGTAATCGTGCACGGCTGCAAGTCCCTGGCGAAGCTCGATGAGCTCCTTTTCCAGGCTCTGGATCCTCTTTTCCTGTTCCTGAATGATGTCGAGCGGATACATCGCAAGCTTGATCTCATCTTTGTACGTCCGTCAAGATAAAATGCTTGTTTTCTGGAGGGGGCACAGCCCGCAGTCGCTACCTCTTACCTGCCGCTGCAGAGAGCGTTCCAGCCCAGACGCACTGGCCAAAGGAGACGCACCCGTCGCCGGGCGGGTACGCGGCGTTGATGACAAGGGTGAGTCCGGCACGGGCGATCTCCGCACGGATGGTCTCCCGGATGGCCCGGTTCGCGACGACGCCCCCGCTGAGGGCCACAAGAGAAATGCCCTCCCGATCTGCCGCGTGGATGGCAAGCGCGGCGATCCCCCGGGCAACGTTGTACTGGACGGATGCCGCAATGTCGCGGACGACGTTTTTGTCACCTGAAGGTGCGCGGGATATACGGGAGAGGGCGGTTGCAAGTATCGCCCGGGTGGAAAGAACCTCGCACCCGCCCGCATCCGAAAAGACCGGCTCCCACGCTTCCGCCACCCCGCCCGCCGCAGCCGCTTCGAGTTTCATCGCCGGTTCGCCATCGTAGGTGCGTTCCCGGCAGATGCCAAGCAGGGCAGAAGCCGCATCGAGCACCCGGCCGGTACTGCTGGTCATCGTCACATTGAACTTTCCCGCGACCTGTTTTGCAAGCACACCGAGTTCGACATCTGACCAGCCGCGGTGGCGAAGGAGTTCAAGGCACGCTTCTTCCGGCAGGATGCCATACAGCATCCGCTCCGGGAACCGGGTGGCAAGGTCGCCGCCCGGCATCGCTACCGGTTCGAGATGGGCGATCCGGATAAGGTCCGGCACCTGCCCACAAAAGATCTCCCCCCCCCAGACCGTGCCGTCGTCCCCGTATCCCACGCCATCGATCGCGATCCCGATGCATGGCTGCCGTGTCGTCGCCGCGATATGGGCGCGGTGGTGCTGAACCGGGACGAGGGTAAGGCCCTGTTCCTCCGCGATCTCCCTCGCAAACCGGGTAGAAAGGAACCGGGGATGGAGGTCATGGGCGACAATTTCGTATTCGGCCCCGAGGAGTCGCCGGAGTTTGGCGACCGTCTCCTGCAGGTACTCGAGCGTCGCCGGGTTCCGGACGTTTCCCACGTGGGGGGAGGTGACGGCAAACCCCCCTCTGTAAATCGTCGCGTTCGCGTTCAGTTCGGGGCCGACGCCGAGGATGCAGCGCGGCCCGAGATCGATTGCCGTCCGTTTCGGGGCGATCCCCCTGGAAAGGCGGAGGATCAGTCCGTCGCGCATCACCGAGTCGTCCACCCGGTTTGTTATGGTGCGGTCGTGGACGAGGAAATAATCCGCATCCTTAGCCAGTTTTACGAGGGCCACGCCGGTGTCGGTGATCATAGGGTAGCCGGGCATGTTCGCGCTCGTCATGATGAGCAGCGGGTGGGAAAGGTGCGAGAAGAGGAGGTGGTGGAGCCCGGTATAGGGGAGCATGCAGCCGATAGTGTGCAGGTTGCTGATGGCAGCATGCGATGCGTAATCGCGTTTCTCCAGCACCACGATCGGGTGGACCGGGCTCTCGAGCAGTTTCCGCTCTTCCGGAGAGACGCGGGCGATCTGATCGATAAACCCCGGGCGCACCATCACCGCGAACGGCTGCTCGTGCCGGCCGAGACGCGTTTTGAGTTCCCCGGATGACTCTCCGATGCAGGCAAGGTGAAATCCGCCGACGCCCCGGATCGCGAGGATCTTCCCGGCGTCGAGCAGCGCGGCTGCTTCACGGATCGGGTCGTCGCGCAGGACATCCGTCCCGGTTTTATCCATGAGCCGGAGACCGGGCCCGCAGATGGGGCAGGCGATTGTCTGTGCATGGTGGCGCCGGGAGTGCGAATCGCCGTACTCCCCCGCGCACGCTCCGCACATGGGAAAAGAGTCCATGGTCGTCCGCTCCCGGTCGTACGGGATCTCCTGTATGATGCTGTACCGGGGCCCGCAGTTCGCGCAGGACGTTGCCCAGTACCCCTCGTACCTCCCGCCCGGCGTAAAAATATCCGCGATACACTCATCGCAGATGGAGATATCGGGCGGGATCATGCCGGAAAACGAGCCGCTTTTGCTTTTTTTGATCACAAACCCGTCCGGGATATCGACCGATGTCTCTGTCACGTCGACCGAATCGATCCGGGACATCGGCGGGCCTTCGGAGACTGCCGCAAGAAAGTCACCAAACCGCTCGCCCCGGGCGTAGATCTCCACCTCGCTCCCGAGGTTCTGTACCGAGCCCGCGATCCCGTACTCACAGGCCCGTGCATACACAAAAGGGCGGAACCCGACACCCTGCACGATGCCGCGAACCGAAATTCTGCCGCTCTTTTGCATAATGATGCCGCATAAATTTATTGATTTATACCGCGATATAATGATAGGGTTTTCACTGTGCCGGGCCACATCCGAATTGTCAACGATCCCGTAGAACTTGTTCCGCTCCTCATGACGTTCAACAGTCCTGCGTTCAAGAAAGTGTACGAATTGCTGAGCAAATCGTGGATGACCGAGGAAGAACTCCAGGCGCAGGTAAAAGAGGATTGTGTCCCGGTCTGCCTCCAGATTTTAAAGAAAGGCAATCTCGTGGAGGAGCAGTGGCGGATGCCGAAGCCCGGCGATAAACCGCAGAAGGAGTTCCGGGGAACCTACAACAAGTTCCGGGCGAATTTCCAGTGCAACCTGCAGGATCTCTCGGACATCCTGTATATCTCGCTCTCGAATGATGAGAACCTCCGTGAAGTTGTCGGCCAGATCGAAGCGGAAATGGGAAGCGGCAACACGTCCATTTCCGATCTCTCCCGGAAATTCGGTGTCAGCCCGGTGTTTATCAAGGGCCTTGCAAAACGGATACCTCATCTTGACGTGAAGGGACAGGGACTGGTGCGGCTTGACACCGGACGCTAAGGATCCTCTCTATTCCATCCTGCGCAGCAAGCGCGAGGTATCCCGGTTACAGATACTGGTCGAGATCGCCGAGCACCAGCCGGCGGTGCGCCAGCAGGAGATCGCGACGAAACTCGGGGTTACGCCCCAGGCGATCTCCGAGTACATCCGCGAGCTTACCGATGAGGGGATGGTTTCCGCGATCGGGCGCGGCAACTACGAGGTCACAAAGACCGGTATCGAGTGGGTGCTCGCAAACGCCGAATCCCTGGAGTCTTATGCCCGGCACATCCGGCGCGATATCATCCAGCAGGTCTCTATCTGGACGGCGATCGCTGCCGAGAACCTCATGGCCGGGGACGAGGTCGGCGTCTACATGAAAGGCGGCTTTTTGTACGCCGCAAAAAAGGAGCTGCCGGCGACCGGCTCGGTCGTCGCGGACGCAAAAAAGGATGAGGATGTAGGCGTAGCCCGTCTCAACGGTATTATCGAGCACCGCGAAGGGACCGTCACGATCTGCAAGGTGCCCCGGATCCAGCACGGGGGCTCGCGCAGGGTGCAGATGGAAAAACTCAGGGAACTCATCCGCCCGGCCGGGATGGTGGCGGCCGTCGGGCTTGAGGCCTACATCGCTCTCAAAGCCGCCGGCCACAAACCCGATCTCTTCTTCGGGGCACGGGAAGGGGTGATCGAGGCAGCGTTCCACGGGATCGACTGCGTGATCGTGATCGTCGACGAGGAGTTCACGGATTTCTTAAAAAGACTTGAGGGCGTCGGCCTCTCGTACGTGATTGTCGATCTGATCGCCCCATGAAGATCATCGTCCAGCCGGTCAAAGGCAGTTACAAACTTCTTTTTTACGACGGGAAGCATGTCCACGGTGTCGGTATTGCCGAGATGGCCGACACCCCGAAGGGGCCCCGGCCGGTCAAGTACCGGCTCCGCTGGGGATCGCGCAAGGAGTACCGGGCTACGCCGTCAAAGGATCTCGTCGCCCAGCTCCGCGAGGGTGACGTGCGGATGGTCAGACCCGACCCCTTGTTCGAAGAGTTCCTGCACTCATTCCAGATCCGCACCGGCACCGTGGATGTCTGCCGGATCTGCCTGCTTGATGACCGGTACACACCGCTCACGAATGACAACTTCGTGATCTTCGGTAAGAGCGAGAAGATCTGCCTCGACTGCGGGCGCCGGGAGCTCAGGCGCGAACTGGCGCCGATCGGGCACATGGGGAGGGACACGCTCCGTCATTTCGAGGAGCTCCTCGATGCGACCCGGAACCTCGACCGGGTGCTCGCGCTCGTCCAGCCGGAAAAACTCTCGATGAAGTCCGCCCTCTTCGACAGGATCGAGGCGCACCCGGTGCTTGCGACCGCAAAACTGGAGGAACTTCCGCTCCCGCACGAGTTCGTGGTGGCATCACGGGTCGAATCGCTCATGCCGGCCCAGCAGCTCGCGGTGGACGCCGGCCTGCTGTTCGGAAAAGATCTCCTCGTTGTCGCTGCGACCGCGAGCGGCAAGACTTTCATCGGCGAGATGGCCGGGATGAAAAATTATCTCGCGGGCCGGGGCAGGATGCTTTTCCTGGTACCTCTTGTTGCCCTTGCGAACCAGAAGTACGAACGGTTCACCGAGCGGTACGGCGCCCTCGCAAAGACCGGTCTGCTGACCGGTGTCTCGCGCCTCAACCTTCCCGAGACCCGGAAAGTAGGCGACCGGAACCCGCAGGCCCCGATCCTCGTCGGCACGTACGAGGGGGTGGACAACATGATCCGGTGCGGCCAGAAGATGCACAACATCGGGACGGTCGTCATTGACGAGGTGCAGATGCTTGAGGACCCGGAACGGGGCCACCGGCTCGACGGGCTTGTCGCACGGCTCAAGTACCTTGCCCCGCAGGCGCAGTACCTCTACCTCTCCGCCACCATCGGCTCGCCAAAGACACTTGCAAAGAAACTCAACTGCCAGCTCGTCCGGTACGACGACCGGCCGGTCGCGCTCGAACGATTTCTCCTGTTTACGGAACGCAAGCAGAAGATCCCGACGATCAAGAAGCTGACCACAGAGGAGTACAAGAACACATCCTCGAAAGGATACCGCGGCCAGACGATCATCTTCACGAACGCCCGCGCCCGGTGCCACACGATCGCCGACGCTCTGGGGATGCGGGCGGCGGCCTACCACGCCGGGCTTTCCGCCCAGGAGCGCCGCGAGGTGGAGACAAAGTTCCTTGGCGGGAAGCTGATGGCGGTCGTGACGACCGCAGCGCTCGGGGCCGGGGTCGATTTCCCGGCGTCGCAGGTGATTTTCGATGCCCTTGCCATGGGCCGGGAATGGCTCTCCGTGCAGGAGTTCAACCAGATGGCCGGGCGGGCCGGGCGGCCGGATTTCCACGACCTCGGCCGCGTGGTGCTCCTCGCGGAACCCGGGGGAAGCTATTCGCGCGAACACCCGGGTACCGAGGAGGAGATCGCGCTGCGCCTCCTCAAGGGCCAGATGGAGGAGGTCGCTCCTGTCCACGACCTCGAACAGAGTTCGGAGGAGTACGTGGCAAACGCGGTCGCCTGCGGGGGCGAGGAGGCGGACCTTGCCTGGATCAATGCGACGATGGTGGGCAGCATGGAGCCGGTGCTGCCGGAGCTTGTCGCCCACCGGCTCGTGCAGAAGAAGGGGACAACAATCGAGCTCTCCCCCCTTGCCCGCGTGATGTCGGAGCACTTCATCGGGATCGAGCGGCTGCTGGAGATCGTGGAGCTTGCGCAGAAGATGGACGATCCCCTCGATATCATCGCGGAGCTGGAGAGCGAGGGTATGGAAAAAGAGGCGGCGCAAAAGAAAGAGAGGGGCGGGTCGCATCAAGGGGGGAAGAAGGGGCACGGGAGACGGTGAGAGGGGGACATTATTGCTCATCGGCCTGCCTTCTCCAAAAAGCCTGAAGAATGTGCGAGGGTTCGCCCCTCAAGACCCCTCCGGGGAATGGCTGGGCATGGGACATTTAGGGAGAGTTTAGTACTGGTCCGCTGGGGGGGCGACGGCACACAATCACCCATGCCAAAGGAGGTAATGATCTCCTCTTCATGTCAAAACAATGAGTGATTTATATCGGTGCCGACCCTTTTTCTCTTGCAAAGAACCTGGCTGTCCGCGATGGCAGGATGACCGGTATCGGTTCGTGCCGGTCGAATTGTGGTACCCCGGTATGCTGCTATGGCGTGAAGAAATAATGATATGCCCATCAGAAACTATGGAGAGGTATGGATTTCTTTGACTCGGCATACCGGGGCACACCTCCCTGGGACATCGGCCGGCCCCAGAAGGAGTTCGTCGAGCTGGTCCGGAGGGGGGAGATCACGGGATCGGTCCTGGACATAGGATGCGGGACCGGGGAGCATGCCCTCTTCTTTGCAGGGGAAGGGCATGACGTGTGGGGGATCGACTCCGCTCCCCTCGCGATCCAGAAGGCAAGGGAGAAGGCTGCCGGAAGAGGACTCCCGGTGCATTTTCTTGTCCTGAGCGCACTGGACCTCGCGAGGCTCAACAGGACGTTCGATACCGCCACCGATTCGGGGCTCTTCCATACCCTGTCCGATGAAGACCGCCAGGTCTTCGTCGATAACCTCGCGGGCGTCCTATCCCCGGCCGGGAAATACTTCATGCTCTGCTTTTCCGAACTGGAGCCCGGCGGATACGGCCCGAGGAGGGTAACACAGAGAGAGATACAGGACAGCTTCCGGGACGGGTGGTCCATCAATTACATCAGGCCGGCGGTCTTCGAGAGCCGCACCCGGGCAAAAGGACCCCGTGCCTGGCTCTCGTCGATATCAAAGAAATGACGAAGAGGTAAGAAATAATCAGGGGGGGGTCGTACCTGATCTTGATATGACCCCCCACTATTCCCGCAGTTTTCCCGGCAACTCCTTATATGCAAGTCCGGGCAATTTTCTTACCGTAATTTGAGTTCCCGGTATGCAGGATTATGGGGTCGTGACAGCGCACCAAAAAAGTGGTACGACCCCCCCATGGGTTGTGAGAATTTTTTGAGTCAGAAAATCTCATTTTATGACGTGAAATTTTTGTAAAATAAAGGGCATTAAGGATAAGGGGCTGAGGGGGGGGTCGTGCACGATCCGGATGCGACCCCCCCTCTTTTGCGGAGGCTTTGTCCGTCTGCTAAGCCACTCCAAACAGCCAAAAATGTGTGAGGGTTCCCTGCTTCAGGGCCCCGGGGTACGGCGGGGCAGGAGACATTAAGAGAGATTTTGTCACTGATCCGCCGCGGGGGCGGCGGCACTCATCGCACGTGAGGGAGGGGCAAAATTGCAAAAATCCGGGCAAAAAAAGGATCCGTAATCCCGGTTCAGAACACAATCTCGTCCCGGGCATACCGGATCTTCGGCCCCGGCTTGTCTGCCGCGTACCCGATGGGGCAGAGCATCACTGGTGTAAGATGAACCGGGATCCTGAGGATCCGGGAATATTCCATCGGGTCGAACCCGCCCATCGGGCAGGAATCAAAGCCCAGCGACTTTGCGCCGTTCAGGGCGTTACCCAGCGCAAGGAAGGTCTGCGCCTGCGACCATGCGGCCCGCTGCTCCGGCGACATCCCTGAAACATACTGGGACGCCATGCCGGTCACCATGGAAATAACGTCCGCCGGCACATGGTTTTTCTTCATCAGCTCCCCGAGGCGTTTGATCAGGGTATCGTAATCCGCATCAGCGCAGAAGACGAGCAGGTGCGAACAGGTGGTGACCTGTTCCTGGTCGTTCGTCGCCGGGCGAAGGGCCGCCTTTGTGGCCTTGTCCGTGATAATTTTGATCTTCCAGGGCTGGAGGTTGAGGGCCGAAGGGGCAAACCGCACCAGTTCCAGCAGCTCGTTCACCTTTGCTTCGGGAAGTGTCCTGCCGTCAAACTTCTTTGTCGCATACCGCTGCATCACACACTCTGCAAACTGCATTTTCTCCACCATCTCTGTCCAGATGCGATCATCAGCTGCCGCACGTAAAGGGTTTCTCCCCGCCGCATGGCATATATCCCTCCCGTCGCTTTGTCCCCATCTCATTTTTTAAAAACGATCAATTGCCTTATGCTCTTTAAAGCCGGATTATCCGGGCATGGGACGTTTTGTGCGGGGAGACGTGATTTTAGCCCCGGTTCCGTTTGAAGAGCGGCGCGGGGCAAAGACCCGGCCCGCCGTAGTCGTTTCCACCCGGGAGAACGGCGACCTCTGCGTCTGCCCGGTCAGCAGCAAACCCTCGTCAGATGCTCCCTGCACCCCCCTCGGGCTCGACGATTTTTGCGAAGGGGGCCTTGACCTCTTTTCCGAAAGTTTTGTCCTCACCGCAAAGGTCAGCGTGATCCGGGCAGGCGACGTGATCGGCCTCAAGGGACGGCTTGCAGCGGATGCTATCGATATGATCAGCGCACAGGTGCCGCACCCGTCACACCCACCCGGGGACCGTAAGGGTACCCGCCAATCTACCCTGAAAAGATAAGTGCCGGTCGGGACGTCAGGTACGGCCGGATCAGTATCCTTAATATTCCCGGCATGGAGGTTGTGTGGATGGATATCGCACACCGCCTCAAAGAGATAGAAGAGCAGGTCGGCCGCCTCTCTCCCGTGCAGAAAATTCTTCTGGGCACTGACGGGTCGGTCACGCAGCTGCTGGAGTCGTTCACCGGTCACCCGGTCTCGGTCCGGACCCGGGAACAGGAAGTCATAAAAGCTGACGCTCTTGCCGCAGAACGCCTCAGCATTGCGCCGGGCGACGCCGTGAATCACCGGATCGTGGAGCTTCGTGACGCTGCAACCGGGGAGGTGCTGATCTATGCGAAATCGCAAACCCCGGTCGCCCGTCTTGCACCGGAGTTCCGGGACGACCTCATGAGGGCCGACATCCCGATCGGGAGGATCATCGAGCGCCACCATATCGAGGCACGGCGTGAGATCCTCACCGCCCGGGTCACCCCGGCAAAAGAGGTGGCGAGCGGGATCTTTTCGATCTGCAGGAACGAACCGCTGCTGATGCGCCAGTACCAGATTATCCATGGTGGAAAACCGCTCATCTTCATCGAAGAGCAGTTCCCGTACAACAGGTTCCTTGACGAGCGCAGGGTGATTATCAGGACACCGTCACGCATCCATGTTACGCTGCTCGATATGAATGGCGGCCTCGGGAGAGTCGACGGCGGGATCGGGATCGCCCTTGACGACCCCTCGATACTTCTTGAGGCACAGGCCAGTCCGTCGCTTGAAGTCCGCGGCTGCGACTCCCTGACTGCACAACGGGTACGGGAGTGTGCAGAAAGCGTGCTCGCCAAAATCCATGCGGGAAGCAGCATATCAATTACGGTGAGGGAACACTACCCGGCCCACATCGGCCTCGGGGGAGGTTCGCAGCTGGCACTTGCCACGGCCCGGGCCTGCTGCGAACTGTACGGGAAGTCCATGACCACACGAGAACTCGCCCGGATGGTCGGGCGGGGCGGGACATCCGGTATCGGTACGGCAGCGTTCGAGCACGGGGGTTTTATCATTGATGGCGGACACCGGTTCGGGCCGGGCCGCGAAAAAACCGGCTTTGCACCCTCCTCCGCATCCAAAGGCGTGCAGCCGCCACCGGTGCTCATCCATCACGATTTCCCCCGTGACTGGCGCATACTGCTTGCGATCCCGGCACTCCCGGAAGGGGCGAGCGGCACTCGGGAGGCCGGGATCTTCAGGAACTGCTGCCCGGTCCCGGTTGACGAGGTGCGGACGCTCTGCCACGAGGTCATGATGCGGATGCTTCCCGGGATCGCAGAACAGGACCTCGACCTCTTCGGCACTTCGGTCAACATCATACAGGAACTGGGTTTCAAGAAGGTCGAACTCTCCTTCCAGCCCCGGGAGGTCTCCGGGCTCCTTGACGCGATGCGTGCGGCCGGGGCGGCCGGGGCCGGCCTGAGTTCGTTTGGCCCCACCCTGTACGCCATCGGGGATACGGGAATGCAGGAAATTGAACGGGCAGCGCAGTCATCTATGCTGGAGATGGGCGGAGGTTCCACGTATATTACCTCTGCACGCAACAGCGGCGCAGCGGTGCGGATAGCCTGACGGTTCCCGGCCAGAGGCCCGGGTTCCCTGTCAATCATTTTTTTGTGTTGGAAACCCGGAAAAAACACCGATTTCCTATTTTCCAACCGCTACCAGCATCTCTTCCAGCGAGGGGTACCGGGACTCGATCCGCTCTACCCTCCCACCGGCTACCGTAATGGCGGCAGAGACCGCTTCGAGGCCGGCCATATCCCCGGCATCGCAGGCAAGACCCCTCTCATCCTGCCGGTACGGTACTGTATGCCGGTCGATGAGAGACGGATCGGGTGCGAAAAACCAGATGGTGTAGGTAATCGAGCCGAACTGCTCGCGGAGCTCGTCCATCGTTCCCAGCGCCACCACTTTCCCGCGCCGGAGGATCATCACCCGGTCGCAGATCGCCTCGACCTGGTACAGGTTGTGAGCCGAGAGTACGATCGTCCTGCCCTCGCTTTTGAGTTTTCCCAGGTATTCTGCGATGAACCGGGAGGTCATCGGGTCGAGCCCGCTCGTCGGCTCATCGTAGACGAGAAACTTCGGGTCGTGGATGAGCGACCGGGCAATCGCAGTCTTGCGCTTCATGCCTTTACTGAATTCGCCGAGTTTCTTGCCGTTGGGTTCAAGCGAGAGGACAGCGAAAAGCCGGCGGGTCCGGACTGCGATCTCCTCTTTTTCGATCCCGTAGATCTCACCGAAGAACGCAAGATACTCATCAGCGGTCATCGTTTCGTAGAGCCTGGATTCCTCGGGCAGGTAGCCGAGCGTCTCCTTGAGCGCCATTGGTGCCCGGACAACATCGATCCCGTTGACCGACAGTTCGCCGGCCGAGGGTGGGACCAGGCCGGCGATAATCTTTAACAGCGTGGTCTTTCCTGCCCCGTTATGCCCGACAATCCCGAAGATCCCGGCCTCAGGAAACGAGAAACTCACATCGTCGAGAGCGGTAAATCCGTCGTAGCGTTTGGTGAGTCCACTGGCAGTGATCATGACAGGTTTCCCGGGGGGATGCCGGGTTTTTCCGGGCTTTTTTCGCAGTTTAGACTTGTGGGGTCGGGGACATATAGGTTGGGATGGGGGCATCCCGCCACCGCCGGTCTTTTTGGTTTCCCGTCCCTGTTGTCAGTACCGATCAGTATTTGACCCCGTTACCCACACTATTGGATATCACGGGCGTTCCCGGGACAGGGAACACCGGACAGGCAGTATATGAGTGCAGCCAGGGACATTGCGACCATCGCCCGGTGGGAAGTAAAAAAATCCTTCTCGGTCATGTCACGCAATGTCCTGCCGGTCGCCATCGTCCTCTTCGTGCTCCTTGTCATTGTCACCGGTTTTGCCGCCCAGAGCGGCCTGCATATCCAGGACGGGATGTACCGGCTCGGGGTCGACGACCCGCAGGTCGCCGCGCTGTTTGCGTCTGATGCACGGTTCACGGTATACCAGGCCAGCGACGCCGCACTCGCAGGGAACCGGGGGGAGTACGATCTTGTTATCGTAAAGGGGGTGGCCTACGCAAACCCTACGGAGAAGGGACAGTCTGCCCTCACCACCCTCGAACGGGACTACCTGCAGTACAAAAATGGCGTCTACAGGAACGAGAACGATCTCTTTGCCGCATACCCGCTCTGGATCGATACCCAGACGGTACAAAGCGAACTCAACTTTACCGCCACCCAGAGCGGCCAGTACGTGCGGGTAGCCCCCGGGAGGAGCACGCCGGTCCCGCAGGGCACCGTCCAGAATATCCCCACACCCTCACCCATGCTTGGGGTCACGCAGGATGAACTCAGGCAGGACCTGGTTGCATCGTCCCATGAGAACACGCAGGTCTCCCGGTATACGGACGTTCTCTCCTCGCAGGAGTCAGTCATGGGAACCTTCGTGACCCCGGACCAGCTCTCGCCCCCCCTACCCTTTGATTCGATCATCCTTGTCTTTGTCTTCATCTTCCCGCTGTACTTCACCTCGCAGTTTTTCATGATGAGCATCATGAACGAGCGAATCGAACGCAAAGGCGAGGTCCTCCTTTCCCTTCCGGTAAAGACGTCGTCCATCGTTATAGGAAAGATGCTCCCGTACTTCCTGGGGATGCTTGCAATCTGCGCCGGGATCACGCTCTACATCAGGGCGTCGCCGCTCGTCCTCCTCCCCCTCATCCCGATCATCATCTTTTTTCTCGCGAACGCGCTCATCATCGGGATGCTCGCCCGAAGCTTCAAGGAGCTCTCGTTTATCTCCATCTTCTTCTCGACCGTTGCCACATCGTACCTCTTTTTCCCCAGCATCTTTGCAAACGTCCACGTGATCAGTCTCATCTCGCCGCTCACGCTGATCGTGCTCACTATCCAGGGAACCGCGTGGACGGTTTCGGATTATTTCTATTCCACCGCGCTCTTCTGGCTGACCGGTGCCATCCTCTTTTACATCGCGGCCCGGAACTTCAACGAGGAACGCCTCTTTTCGGAAAAGAAGTTGCTGCCCCGGATCCGCGAGTTCCTTGCCGGGATCCTCCCGCAGGAGCACCCGTACGCGGCGCTCTTCCTGCTTGCCGCATTTTCGATCCCGTTTGTCTTCATGGCCCAGATGATGGGCCTCGTCATCTTTTTCAACCTGCCCATGCCGTACTCGCTCGTGCTCCTGCTCGTTCTTGCAGCGCTTATCGAAGAGATGGCAAAAGCGGCCGGTATTTACACGCTCTTTATGAGGGACCCCGCGTTCTTTTCATGGAAGCACCTGGTCTTTGCCTGCGCCGCCACCGCAACCGGCTTTCTCGTGGGGGAAAAACTCCTGCTCTTTGCAACGCTTACTCAGATATCAGAATCGATCTTCGGGAGCGTCCTCTTCCTGTCGCTTGGCGTGCTCTGGCTGCCGCTCCTGCTTCACTTCGCCTGCGTTCTCATCGTTGCCTGCTCCCTCAAAGTCTGGGGGAAAAAAGGGCTCTTTGCCGGCCTTGCAGCTGCGACAGTGCTCCACTGCTGCTATAATCTGTATTTCATCCTGGGGTGGATCCGATGAAGGCCAGGCACGTTACTATCATCGCAAAAAAAGAGTTCCGGGGCCTCTTTTCCGAGAAGACGATCCTGCTTGCGGTCCTGCTCCAGGTCTTCATTGCGCTCTTCTCATCGTTTCTCATGGTCGGGCTCACGTCCATGTACGATCCGGCATCGCTCTCGAAATATTCGCACTTCCGGTATGATGTCGCGTACGCGGGAAACGAGACCCCGCTGCTCGGGTACCTGGAGAACAGCCCGGACTTCCGGGTGAACCGGATGGACCTCTCGACAGCGGTTGAACTGCTCAGGGAGCGGAAAATCTCCGCCGTGGTGTATGCGCCCGGTACCCTGCCCGGCGCGGAAGATCCGGTAAAGATCATGCTGTACACACTCACCAATGACCTCCAGGGAGCGGTCGTGGACGTGAAGCTGAAGGCGGTCTTTCTCCAGTACGAGCAGGACTTGAGGAAGATCCGCGCCGGCAGGCTCGATGTAACGCCCATCCCGGTCCAGGTCCCGTCCTCTGCCGGCAGCGGGGATTTCTTCGAGTTCGTGTACGGGCTTTTGGTCCCGCTCCTGGTCTTCCTGCCGGGGATCATCTCTGCGGCGCTCATCATCGATCTCATCACCGAGGAGTACCAGCACGAGACGCTGGAGACACTCCTCTCCACCCCGGTCTCCTTTGCCGAGATGATCTGGGGTAAGGTGCTTGCCTGCGGCCTGATCGTCCCGCTCCAGGCCGGAGCGTGGATTGTCCTGCTTGCGGCAAACGGGATCGCGATTGAAAATCCCGTCCTCATCCTGCTCCACGTAACCCTCGCATCCCTGCTCCTCATCATGATCGGGGCCTTTTTTGCCCTGTATTACCGGGAGCGGACGGCAGCACAATTCGTCTTCTCGACCACCCTTGTCGTCATCATTCTCTTTGTGCTCGCCCTGCCGTACAACCCGCTCAACCTGGTGGCCCGGCTTTCGGTAGGGACAGCGGGCACGGAGCAGTGGATCGTCCTTGGTGCCGTGGCTCTAGCCGTGCTCGCCCTCGGGTACGGGATACAGAAATATGCGGGACGGATCGGCGGGATGTCTCAAGAGACGTAAAAGAAAACCGGGGCTGATTTACGAAAAAAAAAGATCAGGAATAGGGGTTGGTGGAGGCCAGGTTCTGGTCGATGACCTTGTAGACCTTGCCGGAGGAGGTCACCCAGGCCTCACCGTGATCAGTGCCGTGGAGGGTACCCTGAATGACGATAGAGGCGTCGTTTGGGATCTGGCCGTTGTCATTCGTGATCTGCTTCTCGGCCACACTCCCGTCGGCGAGGGTGACACGGAGCCTGATGACCTGGGCTGCAACCATGCCGGGCCCGCCGCTGCATAACAGGGTGATCCTGCCGGTGGGCCGGTCTTTGGTAAGCTCGAGATACACCATCTGGTTGGCGGGCAGCGGGGTGACAGGCTCATACGTGGCCGGTACGGTCACGACCGGGGAGGTAGTCGCAGGTGCCGGTGTAGCGATGGTGGTTCCGACAGGCTGTATTTCGGCCTGGGTGGGGCTCGTGCACCCTGCAAACAGCGCACAGAAAAAAAGCGCAGCACAAGCGGCTGCGATGGTTCTGGAACTCATGAATATCCCTTTCATTTTGGGATATTTCTGATTTACGTTCAGAATTAAGTCGGCAATGGCCCGGATGGACAGCCCCGTACATCTCAAGGGGGACCTGCCGTTTTCCTGCAGGGTGATGGAAAAATCCCGCAAAAATCCCCAAAAGAACAGTTAAATTAAAAAGGACACCCGGATTAACTTTACCTATCAGGAGTATGAGGAATGTTCTGTCCAAAATGTGGGAAAGAGACTGACGCTTCCGGGCAATTCTGCCAGTGGTGCGGGGCACCGATCGAAGCTGCACCCCCGGCTCAGGCGGCAGTCGCTGCGCCTGACGTTGACGAAGGCCCCGGGGTCGGGATATATGCCGGCCTGGGACGGCGGTTCGTCGCATTCATCGTAGACTTTATTCTTATGGTATTGCTCGGTATCATCGTTGTTGCATTCTTCAACCAGGCGAACGGGATCATGTACCTGTACTATCTCGTGGCCGCCCATGCGCCGATCTCCTCCCTGACCGAGGCGGGAACGCCGATTGCGGCCCTCGGCCCGATCGTTGCTGCTGTCGGTCTGCTGGTCGTTGTCGTTCCCTGGCTCTACTATGCAGGCTTTGAATCCTCGCGGGGACAGGCTACCCCGGGAAAAGTCCTGATGCACCTCGAGGTCACCGACCTTGAAGGTAACCGGATTTCCTTTGCCCGGGCAACACTCAGGTTCTTCGGGAAATTTATCTCCACCCTGATTATATTCATCGGGTTTTTGATGATCGGCCTCACTAAAAAGCGCCAGGGACTCCACGACAAGATCGCCGGCTGCCTTGTACTCCTTGAAGATTAAAAATCTCTTTTTTTTAAATATTCGGAAAGACCGGTAAACCCCTTTTTCGGGAAAAACAGACAGATAGTGGTCTCATCCCACGCCAGGTTAACCGGATCTTCGCAAAGGAATAAATGATCATCCCCTTGTTTACTCTTTATGAAATCCTGTGCACCTTTATCGCCTGCCCTGGCAATGATCGTCCTGATCGTCCTGAGCATCGCGATTGCCGGGTGCAGCGAAGGTGTTGTTTCGTACGATATCCTCGTCACGAAATTTGATGCCGGGGGGCATACGGCCTGGAGTACAAAAATCGGCAGCGGGAACCAGAACCTCGCAACTGCCGTCACTGAGACCCCGGATGCCGGTTATGCCGTTGCCGGCCTGGTTGCCGACAGCCCGCGGGCCACAGCGTATCCGCGGGTGGTCCGGCTGGATCCGGACGGCAGGGTGCTGTGGGACCGGACACTGGATTTGTCAGATGTATACTCGGTCGCGATAACCGGGGCACCTGATGGCGGATTTGTTGTTGCACAAAACATCAATAACTTCGATTCCGGAAAGGTCTCGAAAATAGACGCCGACGGGCAGCCGGTCTGGAACCGGACCATTGATTCAGCTTTAAGGGCCATAATCCCGGCCCGCGATGGCGGGTTTGTCCTTGCCGGAAGTCGCACATTTTATATTGATGCGAACGGGACTATCCTCTGGAACCGGTCGTTTTCATCAACATCCATCCGCGAGGCCGCAGGCGGCGGGTTCATCGCGGAAAGGAGCGGGGTGCCGTATCCCGATACATCTGTTTTTTATCTCGATAATAACGGGACCGTTGTGTGGACAACGCCTGTCGGCAGCCGCGAATCGGGAAAAATAACTTCGCTCTTCGAGGATCCAACCAGGGATATTGAGGCGGTATATACCTTCTACGACTCCACAAAAAACAAAGACGTGGTAATGTACATGGAATCGGAACAGGTGACGCTGGGAAGAGGCGGGGACATAACCGGGAGACAGCCAATTGTTGCCGTTGATCCGCTCACCCGGACCACAGACGGGGGATATGCATTCCTGGCATACCCTTTCCCGGGATCGTCGGCATTCACCACACTCCCCCATTCAGGCAGCAGCCTGCATTTCATCAGGCTCTCTCCCGGAGGGGCGGTTGCCTGGGACCAATCGCTTGGCCTTAGCCCGGCGGCCACCCCGGTTTCGATCCTCCAGACACGTGACGGCGGATACCTGACCGTCGTGCTTGTGCCTTCGTGAACAGGGAGTGCGTGCATCAGGCCGCCAGACACAGGCAGTCAGCGATTCCCGCGCTCACCGGTACCGCAGCTTGATCCCCAGCAGGACAAGGATCAGGACAAGCGAGATGCCGTTTGCCGCGATGATGGGGAGAGCATCGGACCAGACCCCGTATACGAACCAGAGAGAGACACCGATCGCGTAGAGCACGAGCATGGAGAGCGAGATGTCGCGCGTCTCTTTGAGTTTCCAGCTCCGGATCACCTGCGGGACATAGGCAACGGTCGTGAGGGCCCCGGCGATAAAACCGACCAGCGTGATGGCGTCCATACCGCTCATTCTCATACAAGTTGGATATCTGCTCATTTATACCGGTGGGCATGCGGGGAGCAAAAGTTGTAAAAATTCATCTGCATGGCCCATGCTATCACCCACGGTCACACCGGTCCCGGTTCCGGTGAGAACTGGTCGGCGACCACCAGCCAGCGGCCGCCCTGTTTTACAAGCGTGAACATGTCCCGGCCCCTCATTGCAATCTCCTGCCCGGACATCGTAAACCGGATCATAAAGAAATACGTCACCACGGCACAGGTGCCCCGGCAGAAAAACCTCACCCGGTGATCCGTCTCATTCCACTCATGGATGTTTGCCGCTTCTACAAATCCCCGCCACCCGCCTACATAAGACTCCCTGCCTTCAAGCCGTCCGGGCGTTGTCGGGGAGATGGCGACCGCATCCGGGTGGATGTACCGGCCAAACGCCTGTTCGTCCCAGCCCTGTGTCCAGCACCGGTTCATGTCCCGGACGGTCGCGATTACCTGATTTATCCGTGCAGTGTCATCCATGCGGTCTCACGATCAGAACAGTTGACGGTGAACAGGTAAAAATGCCATGGCTGCGCAGGGTGAAAGTGCCCCGGCCCTCCCGCCAAAACCGGGTTTCTGGTTGCAGACCGGATGCACCAACGTTCAGGGTTATCTCTCTTTTGAGCGCACGGGATTCGGGTAAAAAAGGTTGAAGGGATCCGGTGGATCACTCTGGGAGCCGGGGAAAATACTGTCTCGCGGTTGCATCAACTTCCGCAAGCCACGCTGTCCGCTTCGCATCCGTGCTGGTCACAACCACCGTAAACATGCGCCGGTGAAATACCGGAACCCCACAGAAAGAGAAGACGCATCTGCCCCAGAGCAATTCCAGCGGGTCGCCAAAAACCTCGTCTTCCCGCTCCTTTTGGGTATTTGCAGTGTTGAAGACAAGGGCAGCCTGTGCCTTGAGAAGACCGACCGGGACCCCCTCACCGTCGTCCCCTTCACAAAACCGGTACGCGACGCCGGGGCGGATGACCCGGTCGATCCACCCTTTCAGGATAGCGGGGGGTTGCCCCCACCAGTCGGGATGGACGATGATAATGCCATCCGCTTCCTGAATCTCCCGGCAATGCTGTGCGATGAGCGGGTCGAGCGGTGCATCCCGGGGGATCTCATCGTACTGCAGCACCGGGTCGAACCGCTCCGCATAGAGATCGTGGAAATGTACCGCGTAGCCGTGGTCCGTAAGCACCTGCACCACGGTGTCAGCAATGGCGTGATTGAAACTTCCCGGACGGGGATGGGCAAGAATGACCGAAACGATCACGGCAGCACTGTCCCGGTCGCCTTGAAAAACGTATAACAGAACACGCCATCCGGTTCGCAGGTGCGGTGCAGATCCGCGATTCCCTGCTCCCACTCGCTCTCCGTCATCATCCCCCGCTCGAGCACGGCGTTTCTGACCCCTTCGACCATAGCGGTAAATGTCCGGCGCGTGAACCCTTCGACAAGCGCCGGCAGCGAGGCGTCGACATACACCACACACGGCGACACCTGCACCCCGGCATACCCGGCCTGCACAAGCAGCGGGAAGAGTTCCCGGCCGACAAGCGCATTTCCCCCGGCCTCCCGCTGGAGATCGACCAGGCACCGGATGGCCGTATCTGCCGCTGCACTTTCCGGGTGGAAATATGCGGAGCCGTGATCGCCTTCGATCACGGTGATGGTTCCGCCAGGTTTGAGGAGCGGCCGCAGTCCCCGGAGTGCCTGTTCCGGGTTCGCGAGGTGTTCCAGCACGAAGCAGACAAAGATATGATCGAAACTTCCTGGAGCAAACGGGAGGCTGAAGAGATCGCCTGCCTGGAACGTCACGTTGGTGATCCCTTCGGTCCGCACCCGTGCCGCCGCATTCCGTAGAGAACCGGGGGATATGTCGACTGATATAATCTCTGCACCGGGGCTGTTCTTTGAAAGGATCACCGTCTGGGCGCCGGTCCCGCAGCCGGCTTCGAGCACCCTGCTCCCGGCCGGGTACCGGGTATCGTAGTGAAGGAGAGAGGTCAGGGTACGAGCCTGGTCGCTGAGCCGTTCTGCTTCCCGGTCTGAATACCCGTGAACATAATCTGCCCCGTTCATAGTTATCTGGCAGGATACCGGTGCAGCTTCCCCATTATAAAAACGTGGCGCTTGTTTTCGGGAAACTCCTGTTGCCCGGTGAAATGCGACCCGTTCATGATGGCTCTCATACCGTGGTTCTTTTATGTATCGCACTGCAGACCTTCCTGAAGTAAGGGGGAGAAGATCCTCCCCGGGACCCGCAGGTGGCTTTCCCCGGATAGCTATTCAGGTTCCTGCGGCTTCTCCACGGGCAGCGCCCTCATAAACCGGTATCCGTCCTTGGGGATAACGATCTCGAACCGTGCACCTTTCCCCGTCACACCAGTCTCCCTGATAGAAATTCCGGTTATCGCAAATACTTCCCGGGTATGGTAGAGGGTGAGTTTTGTCTTTGTGCCGAGACCTTCCCGAAAGATACGTTCCTTGTCTTCGGCTGGTATACCAACCCCGTCATCCCCGACCGTGAGAATTCCGGTATCCTCCCGGGTGCTGAACGAAATCCTTACCTGTGTTGTTGTTTTCCCATGCCACTTCGCATTCTCCAGGAAGTTCGCAAAGATATGTTCAAGGAGCGGTGGGCAGTATATCCGGAGATCCTCGATTTCAGGGCCTGACGTTACCTGGAAAAACTGCACCTGCACCATTGCCTGCTTGATAACCTGACGCAGGTAATACCATTGGGGGGGTTCTTTTCCCAGTTGTTCGAAATCCAGCATCAGGGAGATATATTTTTCAATGAGTGAGAGCTGGCGGTCGATCTTGCCTGCTGTAGACTGGATCTCGGTAATATCGTTGAGGGAATGACTGAGGAGGTAATTGTACCCCCGTGCAGCAGTCAGCTGGTTCCTGATGTCCTGAAGGGTTATGACCGAGAAGAGGCTGAGTTTTGCATTTGCAATCTGGAGAGCCTCTTCTGCCTTTTTCCGCTCCGCAAGTTCCCGCCTTGCGATATCCCGCATATTCTGAAACCCGGTTATCTGGTGGCTGAGGTCGGTCACATCCTCGATAACCAGCATCGCATGAACCTCGTCGCCTCCCAGCCGCACCGGGAGCACCGCTCCCCTCTGGACCCGGGAGATCCCGTCAGGCAACAGGGCGGGGATGAGATGCGGGTGGAATTTTGACGAAAGATAAACCGGGGTTTCCCCGTCAAAAACCTGAGGTAAACGGGTGGCGACCGTGGGTTGATTAAGGGTGGGGAATTCAAGAAGGAGGTTCTTTTCCAGGATCTCACCCTTTTTGATGCCGGTCCATTCTTCGAGGCACCGGTTCCAGAACAGGATGGAGAAGTCCTTTCTTATGATGACAATCCCGGAAGGAAGCATATCGAGCAGGGCAAGGCATTCAGTGCTGATCACGGGACCACCCGGGTTTTCCACGGCAAATTCTACCCGTTGGTTTTGCGTAAGCTCTTCATCAGCTGCTCCATGGATCCTACCTCAAGGACAAGGAGGATCGTCCCTTCGATTTGCATGGATTCTATCAGGAACTGGGTGCGGGCGATGACGACCCAGGCATCGCCCTCAGAGGTGAGATGGTTTGCTGCGATAGAGCTGAGCTGCCCTTCGTAATAGACCGGCAGGGAGAACGAGAAGTGTTCTGAGAGAACATTTGAGATCGAGCCCATAACCGCGTTGATGATAATGTTTCCCACTTCCTTGAGGGTCTCGACCTGCACTGAATCCATATCGGTCGCAGGACTCTGGTCTCCGGACAAGAGATTAACGAGGGACAAAGCACTATCCTGGGGAAAGACCAGCGCCGTTACCCCGGAGAAATTCCCCTGGAACTCCTGCATGACCGTCGAGAGAATGTCCGTCCCGAGAACGGTTTTGTAAACATCGGCGATTTCCCCGATCGGGACCAGACGGAGCTCCGGAACCCGCAGCTGGATATGCGAACCGGTTATCTCGTTGAGCAGCCCCGCCGCCTTTCCCACCCCGATATTGATTATCTCGGTGATCGCATCACGGAATTCATCGTCAACGATCATGCACATCACTGAACCCGGATCGCATCCCGGACTGCTGAAAGTACCTGGTCCTTATTCACCGGTTTGTTCAGGACGGCGTGTGCACCCAGATCCCTGCACCGGAGCGCAGTAGTTTTCTGGATGTCTGATGTGACGATAATCACCGGGACGTTCAGTTTTTTCGCACGGAGGGCTTCGAGAACCTGGAACCCGTTAACATCAGGCATAAGAAGATCGGTGATGATGAGATCCGGCTTCAGCTGTTCGGTACGTTCGATTCCCTCTCTCCCGTTTTCTGTCAGAATAACCTCGAACCCGCTTTCTGTCAGGATTTCAGAGAGAATCTTTCTTTGGAACGAGGAATCTTCAATGATCAGGACTTTTGCCATATGCAATCACCATCAGGATAACCGAACACCGGCTCTCTGCATTTAATAGGGATCGCTAAAATCTAAAAGGATTGCTATTAATGATTGCCTGATCCCATCCAGGCACCAGACAATATTCCCGGTGGCGTATCCTGTATGCTGATAACGAGCCGGACTTACCTGAAATCCCCAGGGTTTTTTCTCAAAAAGAGACCGGAAATTTCCAGGGGGCGGCCAGTACCCTGGCAAAACAAGATACCAGTGTCATCCGGATTCCGGCTCACGCAGCGATGATTACCAACCACCGGATGCCAGGCATAAACAGTATCGGGTTCTTAAAAGCGATCCCAAAAAAAATCCCCGGAACACTTAGCATCCCTGGGTATCTCCCACGGTCGGGGGGGGGCAGATCGTTCAGGCCGGGAGCCGACCGGCCGAAGACATGACGATCTGCCTGAAGTGCGGCGGGTAGAAGATCCTTCCCGATACCCGCAGAGGATCGGAAAAGATGATGGCATCACCCTCTTTTTCCGCAGTCATGATATACGAGTGGTACCGCAGCCGTCGTACTTCAGGCAGTGCGAGGTACGGTGCAATTTCATCCGGGCTCGTCTTTCTGAATTTTGGATAGTTCACCGGTTCGCTCATCCCAATCCCAATCCGGTAATCCCTTACGGTCCACGCATCGGCACTCTCGCCAATCACCAGCCATCGCCGCGGGTTTATGGTGGGAACTGCACGCCCGGCGCCAACAAGATGCGCATGTGCCACAAGGTATGCGATGACCCGGACGAACATGAATGCACCGAAGATTGCTGCATAGGCAAACATTCCGCCGGCAAGGGTAACCATGCCGAGCGCCATCCAGATCAGGAAAAAGAGGCTTGTCGCCATGAGGAGCAGGCTGGGGCCGGGGAGGACGCAGAGCGTGTATTTCCGGTCGGAGACCGGCGCGAACAGCGGGATGCCGGGGCAGGCCGGCAGGTCGAGACCGATGTGCAGGAACGCGCCGGCAAGCACGGCGGCAAACCCGGCAGCGCCGGCCCGGACAAGAACCGCCGGATCGATAAACCCGGTAAGGACCGCGAGGTTCATGCCGGCAAATGCGATGACGGACAACACTGCCGCACCCGCGAGGCTGTGGACGATTCCCCCGTGGGTAAAGAGGTAGAGCGAGGGCTGCCGGTCAGAAATAAGCGAGAAAAGCACATCGGTATCGATGATAACGGTCCCAAGCACGGCAAACGGCAGGAGCTGCGGGAAGCCGAGTGCGTACGCAAGGATGGCGGCAACGAGCGCGTGAGTGAGGGAGTCCACGAGATCCGGTTACCGGCAGGACTACAAAAGGCTGCCCGTCCCGGCAAACCCCCGTCCCGATCATAAATGATGGCCGGTTCCGGCAGCCCTGCTCCTGCTCGTGACAGAGGAAATGACCGGAATGATAGATATAACCCGGTGGTTATATCACCGGAAAGTAGTCAAAACCCGGGCGACAAACAAACCCTTACCAGGAGGGTCGAACCGTACATGATACTACCGCGACTCAACCGCCTCCGGAATCTGCAGAAAACCGGGTATGTTTTCCTGATTGTCCTCTGCATTGCCGTTATTTTTACGGCAGGGTGCGTTGACAGCGGGACGACTTCGGCCGCTCCGGCTCCATCGGTCACTCCTGCAGCCTCAGCGATCGCCTCGTCCCGCTCCCTGCCGGCGTCGCTGTCCCTCGACCCCATTGTCGGGATCTGGAGGAGCCCGGGTCCAGCGTACCAGTTCGGGATTGCATTCGATGTACATGGAGAAACGCAGGAAACCTATGCAAATCAGCCCGCGGTCATTTACAACGGAACGTGGCAGCTAGCGGGAGGCAACACGTACCTCGTGACCCGCGATACCGGGGAAAAGACGGTTTGGATCTATTCCCCTGGTTCCAATACCCTCTGCAAACAGGCCGTCCCCGGTATCACCTATTCGTTATATCAGGGAGTGGCCGGTGCCAACACATCGGCGGCGTTCTTTTCCGGGACCGGGGACATGGTGATCCCCTTTACCGCGACCAGGACCGGCCGGTGGGTGTTTACCATGAGCTATGCCGGTTCCGGTAATTATATCGTCTGGCTTACGGACAACCTGGGCGGCCGGCTCGCCCTCCTCGCAAACGGGATTGGCACCTATTCCGGCGTTAGCCCCCATAATCTGGACATGGGAAAATATTACCTGAACGTGACAGCAGGCGGCCCGTGGACCATCCGGGCAGCGCTGTCCTGATTCGGCCTTTTTTCCTGCATGGCGGAGCGGCGGGGAAGGTTTGTCACCGGCAGGACTTCACGGGCATGGAAAGGGCAAGGAAGTGAAGGGAGGCAGGAAACGAGCGACGAAGAACGAGCAGTTAGAAAACCAGTGCCGTGCGTACCATTTGAATACATCCGGGACAAGAGCGGGCAGATTTTCGTAATATGCCGGCGTAATCAGGTTTTTTAAAAAATAGAGAATAAATATAGAGGCATGAAGTTATAGTATAGTTTGATATATAAAAAATAAGTAAGTAATTTAACCGAGAATAGCCAATATCCTGATGATATTCCATGACCCGGCCGTTGAATGATCAGGGTGTTTCTGTTATCATCGGTACCCTTCTGCTCATCCTGATAGTTGTAACCGCTGCGGCCGCTCTTGCACTCATGGTCTCACAGCTGCAAAAAAACGAAATGACCCAGCAGTCGCACCTTGCAGCGGTAAAAGCCGAGAATGTCCAGTTCGCCAGTGTGAACTTCCAAAACGACCCTGTTGCCTGGAGCCAGCCGCCTTATAACATTACAACGTCGGGAAACTGGAGTTCAGTCACCCTTCACCTGGTAAACCTGAATACAGACGATGTCAATATCATTGCTATTGCCGTATCAGGCTCCGGCTCAGGCAACGCACAGTATGCCAGTAATATTACCGTGATCAACGCAACACTCAATGGCCTGCCACAACAACAACGGTATAACCAATCCTCAGCGGGTACCTTCAACCTGGACATCCCCGGAACCCAAAGCCGGGAAATTCAGATCAATTTTACCGATGGTTTCCCCTCTTCCTCCCTGTATATAGGCACCCATGATCAAGTCAGGATCATGATCATGACTTCGCTCAATAACTTCTTTGAACAAACATTCAAGCCCCCTAACCCGATCGTCCAGTCCAGCATCGCTACAGAAAGTCTCGGCGTATTGCAAAGAGACGTACTGGTGCTGGACGGTTCACAATCCACCTCGGACAATACCATTAGTACATGGAACTGGACCATTGTGAATGCCGCGAATGCTTATCCTCCGGGTTCGGGTAATTGCGGCGACACCCTGAACCTGACGAATCCCGTCGCACAGCAGGGAAAGACCATTCGTTATAACCCGGCAGTCCCCGGGCCGTTCTGCGTGAACCTCACGGTCACCGATAATGTCGGCATGATGGCAACATCAAATTATATCAGTATCCCGGCCGATACGCAGTTTTCGCCACCGGCTAATATCGTTGCCACCTACAACAGTCCACCGTTTGTGAATGTTACCATCAGGGATATCAATGGCAATTCCGTACAGGGTGCTGTCGTGAATTATATCGCAGAGCAAAGCCAGCAGTACGGGAATCTGACATTGAACGATTATGTTGGAACTACTGATATCAACGGAATGAATAGTACAAATATCACCTGCGGTATTGGAACGGTCAAAGTAGTTTCGGGCCAATTATCTCCCATTGAAGTGGCGGTCAGGGCTCCAAACACGGGATGTTAAGAACAACAGAGAATGGATTGTACCTGCTGCTTATTGCTCAGGCATACGGAAGATGAGGGTATATCCACTTCACTCCTTTTTGATATCACGAACAGTTCCAGAGAAACGGGAAAAATCTCAAAGGCAATCCCTGTAAACGAGCGCATCATCCTGCAACTCCCGTTCGATCCTCAACCAGTTTCATCACGACAGGCTTGTCGCGGTAATATGCACGGATCTGTTCTGTCACCGCATTGTACTCCCGGATCCCTGCTTCCTGCATCCAGAGGAGAAACGCCGTCCGGTCCTTGAGTTCCCTGTTGAGAAGATCCTTACTTACCCCATGGGTGTCCCGGATCTTGTCAAAGAGAAAACTCCGGCCCTGGTACTGGAACTGGTCGGCATCAGGCAGCCATTTAAAAACCGTGTTAGTGATAAGATCTCCTGAGTCCCGGTCGAGCTCCAGCATCTCGACGATATTTGCCAGCCGCCGCATGCTTCGCTCTCCTTTCTTGATGTGCATGGGAAAGAGTACGACATCAAGGTTGGAAAAGAGGCTTCGCGGGACATTCATGGGGTTTGATTCCACACGGGCGAGGAGTTCGTCCATGGAGCCGGCGTGG
The DNA here is from genome assembly GCF_052325125.1 of Methanoregula sp. Lineage (GTDB taxonomy): Archaea > Halobacteriota > Methanomicrobia > Methanomicrobiales > Methanospirillaceae > Methanoregula. Next base: position 49,571 of record NZ_JBKQWO010000012.1, read on the forward strand.
ATGGTCCCGAGAGCCGCATGCCCCACGGCAATCGCCTGGAAGAGCGTGAATGCCTCTCCCCCCCGTACTTCACCCACGATGATGAACTCGGGACGCTGCCGCAGTGCCGCAACAAGGAGGTCGTAGAGCGAGATATCCCCCGGCGTTTTGGAGGATGCCCCGCTCACCCCGGATACGGATTCTCCCCCACTGGAACTGCCAAACCCGGCCCGCGTAATGGACTGGATCCAGTTGGGGTGCATCAGGTTGAGTTCTGCGGTATCTTCGATAGAGACGATCTTGTATTCTGGCGGGATGAAACTGCACAGGACGTTTAAGAAGGTGGTCTTACCGGTCGCAGTCCCGCCGGAAACGAGGATTGAACGCTTGTACTCCATGAGGATCCACAGGTACGCCAGTTCCATCGCGTCGACCGAATGGTAATCCATCATTTCGACCGGTGAGATCGGGTTTGCGCGGAATTTCCTGATGGTAAACGTCGACCCTTTCTTGGTTACTTCCCCGCCCAGGGTAAGGTTCCCCCGGCTTCCGTCAGGAAGCGAGACATCCCGGATCGGCTGGAGGAGCGAGATGTGCCTCCCCCCGACCTGCGCGAGTTTTAAGACAAAATTGTTGAGTTCCACCTCGCCGAATTTCACATTGGTCCGGACAGACCCGTAAATACGGTGCTGTACGTACAGGAAGATGTCAGAACCGTTGCAGCTGATATCCTCGATGTATTTGTCTTTCATCAGGCTGTCAATCCGGCTGTACCCGAGATATTGTCTTTTGAGGGTGAAAAACATCCGCTCTTTCTGGTGTTCTGACAGTTTGAGCCCGAAGATGTTGACCAGGGAATAAAACCGTTCCCGGAGATATTCGGTTCGCCGGTCCCCTTCAATAATCTCGATGTTTGTGCTTACGAGTTTCTCAAAGGCACGCTCGACGATATCGAGCGCGACCTTCTCATCCTCGGAGAGCTGCGGTTCCACCACGTTGTAGATGAGCGCCCCGTCTTTTTTGCTGTACTCGATATGGATGAACTGGTACGGGGGATCGATCGGATACGTGATATTGACATCCCGGAGCGAGCCTTCCAAGGAGGGGGTCCCAAGCTCCCCGGGATCAAAATCAAGGGTCTGAATGTCCTTTTGAACCGGGGATGCAAACAGCGACCTGATCCGCTGAACAAACGAAGGGGTGACAGCCTTTCCGTCAGCCGGTTGGCCTGCATCAGCAACGGGTGGCACGGGTTCCGGTTGAGAGGCCGGATCCTGATGGGTCTCTGTCGATGCCTGCAGGGGCGCGTGCGTTTCCCCGGCAACACCAGCGGGTAGTTCATCACTGTCCGGTTCTATGAAAAACGACGTTAATTTTCCGGCAGGTTTCTGGGGTGCGTCAGTCCCCGTTTCAGGCTCAGGTTCCGGTTCAGTAAAATACTGCATAAATTTCTGTATACGCGAGGCGGATGACCCACTGTCTGGAGGGCGTTGTGCCGCCCCGGTTTCCGGGCCGGAACTCATTTGGGGGGGGTTTCCGTAATCCGTGTTTAATTGAGAGACCTGGAGATCAGAACGGATATCATCCGGGGTAATATCGGTATCTGCTTCGCTAAAAAATGATAAAATCCTGCCTGAAAATGCGTTAGGTTTCATGATATGGTGATGAATGCGGTCTTGTTCAGCCATGCGGTTCCCTGCGCATTCGTTGCGGAATGACTCACGTTATACGACCCGGAACTGGCATACTGGTGCGACGGGTTCTGGTAGGTGCTGGTGTACCCGTCGCCAAAATCCCAGTACCAGGAGGTGGGGGCGGGAAAGCCTGAACTCTGGTCGCTGAAGATGACGGATGTCCCGGGGGTCCCGGCAGTCGGGACAGCGGTGAACGATACGACGGGGAGCGTGTAGACCGTGATCTGACCGGGTTGGGAGCTCCGCCATCCGTCGTGACCGTTGGTAGCGTTCATATTTACCGTGTAAACTCCCGATGTCGTATACGTGTGAACCGGATTTTGGAGGCTTGAAATCGCACCATCGCCGAATAGCCAGGACCATGACGTGGGCTGATCGGTCGATGTATCGGTAAACTGGACAGTAAGCGGCGCAAGACCGGTTGTCTGGTTCGTGGCAAACGATGCAGTTAAGGGTAAAACGGAGATCCCACCGGTATTCCAGCAGGAGCCCAGGCTATTTGTTGCCTCCAGCCGGACGGTATAGTCTCCTGAGGTCGTATACGTGTGCACCGGATTCTGGAGATCGGAAGTCCCCCCGTCGCCAAAGTCCCAGGACCACGACAGGGGCTGATCGGTCGATGTGTCGGTAAACTGGACCGTGAGCGGCACAAGACCTGTTGTCTGGTTCGTGGTGAACGATGCAACAAGGGGACAGACAGAGATGGTCGTTGAATTGCTGGATGTCCCCAGAGTGTTTGTAATGGTACGGGAAACCACATAATAACCGTATTGATTAAAAACGAGAACAAGAGCCGGGTCGCCTGAGGAACTTACATTCCCGCCAGTCCACGACCACATCCACGAATATGGGGGAGTATTCGTCCCGGTTGCCGTGAACTGGACTGCAAGAAATGGATTTTGTTTAAAATAGGCCATAGTTATGTTCGATGAAAACGTGCTTACGGGAGCGTTCACCTCAGAAGCCGTACCGGTACTGTTGGTCAAACCGCTCGTGCATGTCAGCCCTGTGCAGGTAATAGTTACTGGTGTAAGAGTTGCATTGACCTGAGCACCCTGAATATTTACCGATGACGCGTTTGCTGGTGTCTGGGTTGTTATCACCGGGGGACTCACCGGTGGAGTGGTCGATTCTCCTGCAATGTAGGTTTCCGGTAACGTAGGAGTTGCTGCTGACGTGGCCCCGGTAGTTTTATTTGTACCGGGAAGTATGGCCGAACAGCCGCATACCCCCACCAGCAGAACGATGAAAAGGCATGCGATCATCCCCCACTTATACATATTTAATTTTCAATCACTATAGTCTTAAATTATTCTATTATCAAAAGACAGGTTTTACGAACTGTTCGAAAATGGATCTGGTAGTTACCATGAATAGCGGAGAAAGATTGAAGAAAATGCCGCCCCTATAGTTAGTGATGATGGAACGATATCGTGCAATTCTCCTTCTCCTTCTCATGACTGGGGGTTCCATTTTTTTTGCCGGCTGCACAGCTCCGCGGATGGGGGACACCCACAACACGACCATTGTCATCCAGAATTATAATACATGGGCAGATCAGCAGAAAACATACGACGATCAGGTGCATTCCGCCCTGACCCAGATAGGGAATAATGTCGATACCTATAACCACGAGATTGCACGGGACCAGCCCGATCTCGGGTTGCTGAGGAAGAATGTCGCAGCAGACCGGCAGATCCTTGACGCATGGGGAACCAGCAGTACGGCACTGGGGTCTGCCACCGATTCATTCACGACTGACACGACGCCTCTGGATTTCGGAAGCGATACGGAGTCTTCTTATCTCAGCGGTCTGCTGGCTCAGGATATGAAAATCTATTCCATCGATATGATCAATGCGCAGCAGCATTTCATCGATTATAACCGCGATCTCGGACAGTATCTGACGCCGGACGATCCGGATTACTGGGACGACTCCCTGCGCATGGCCGCTATGGATGCAAAGGCCCAGGCATTATCTTCTGTTGAAGAGGGCAATGCTGCACTTTCAAATATTACTGCGACGGCACAAACCCTGCAACAACGCCAGTAGCCTTTTTACCCCCCTGCCACAGTGCAACGGAACCTGTATCGCCCCCCGGGATTGGTGCAGCTGGTTTGGGGTGGCTGCAACCGGCTCTCATCACCGGCTCCCCTGGAACCGGGTGGAGGGCTAAAATCCGGAAAAATAATTTTTTCATCCGGGGCCCTATGGAAATATACATTGATTATTGGCGGGTTTTCGGGCAAATGCCATCTTATTGCAGAATCCAGTCCTGAACCGTCTGGTTTTCGGCACCTTCAATATAGGTTGAGTTTCCTGATATGAGGGACAACGATCCCTGTTCGTTCATACCAAGACTATAGATGCGGATCCAGGCATTGTCCAGATCGGAAAGTACCCTGTACCCGTTGATGGCCTCATACGTCGGGGCCGCATTTGGCGGGAAATAATACGTGAGACCTGTCTGGAACCGGTCCATGGAGGGAATGTAAATACTGTCAATCTCTCCCACGTCTAAAAGCTCGCCGTTTACATAGACTGCCATATCCGGGAAATCAAACTTGAGGATCCTGTTGCTGTCAATGGTGATATCTCCCTGCTGGTCGCTGTCTGCCACCATCCGCACGATTGCACCTTTCGGCAGTTCCCGGTACGTCCCGTTGAGGGTAATGCTCGCGGGGGTGTTGGAGACGACAAATTGTATGCTTGAGTCCTTTTCGAGATAACCGGGTTTTCCCGTATTGACGACGATATCGTTGTTCGAAATGTTATACGGCGAGGTAACAACGATATAACCGGTTTTGATCATGTCGCTGCTGCCATAGATATTGTTGACGGTAAGCCAGACGTTATAGGTCCCTACATCCGTGAAGGTGATCGTGGGGTTCTGGTCGGTCGAGACCGCAAAAGGAGAGGTAGCGGTGTTATAGAAGGTCAGGTTCGACGAGGTCTCCTGGAATGTCCAGTTCCATGCCCACGGGGACCCGGTAGATTGATCGGAAAACCTCACCGTGAGGGGTTCCGGGCCCGTGAGCGGCCGGGCTGAAAAGTTGGCCACAACCCGGGGCGGCGTTACAATGACTGCATCCTCTGTTGTGGCAGTATCGGTCTGATCACTGCTTTTCACGGTCAGGCTCACCGCGTACGTCCCCGGGGATGTATAGAGATGCACAGGATCCTGTTCTGAAGATCCGGTGCCGTCCCCGAAATCCCATGACCATGTAACCGGTAAGCCGGCCGAGAGATCCGTAAACGACACGTTGAGCGGAGGGTCTCCCCGAGGGGGGGATGCGGTGAAACCGGCGATCAGGGCGGACGAGATGGAGAACCGGGTCACCATTCCCTCGTAATACCCGGGAAGCGCGACGACGGTCAGGTCGTTTGCGGCATCCATCGTATCCTCGGTAACGACAATGTATGAGTTCCCCGGCCCGGCGAGGATTTTACTGCCGTTGATGAGGACCTGGCGGACCTCCCCGGTTGTCGGTACGATGGCAAACGTGAGATTTGCATGATAATTCCGGACTGACGGGACCACACAGTCGCCGAAACTGCCCATTGAGACCTGTGTACCATTTACAAAAAGGGTAGCGTCCGCAAGACTGCAGCCCAGGATGTTTCCATGGCGGAGCGTGATGGTTCCGGTGGTGTCCGAGTCGGCCCGGATCTTTACAACAGATCCTGCGGGGAGTTGCGTGCTGATGCCGTTGACGGTAACAGATGAGGTGCTGTCGGCGGATACAAAGGACAAAAACGAGCCCTTCTTTACCATTCCCTGGCGGAGAGAGTCGATAAGTACCGGGCTTTCGGTGTCCTTGCGGGTATCCAACACATCATATGCGGTCATGGTTTTTCGGGCGCCGTCCCCCCGCGTGACGGTGAGGGTGACATTATAAATGCCGGTCTGGGCGTACTCGTGAACCGGATCCTGATCGACCGCTGTCGTGTTGTCGCCAAAATCCCATAACCATGCCGTCGGATCTCCCCGGCTCATATCGAAAAACTGTACGGAAAGATTCGACGGGTACCCGGGGGATGCCAGAAAATCTGCGATGAGGGGACTTTCAAGGGAGGCATTGAGGAGAGATCCTGCATCGGCAACGGGCTGGGCCGGGGTCGCGGTGACTTTTGGAGCGAAGATATGCGCAATATTACCGGGGCCCGGCACTACATGGAAATATATCCCAAGCGCAAGAAAGAGAATGACCAGCCCGACCGCAAAAGCGATGATAACTTTTTTCCGGATTCGGGGGATCTTCATTTTCATGTGATTGCCTCAAAAGGGTGCGTCCCGGAAAGAACAGGGAACCTTCTCCGTGATATGCCGCCGGTCGTGCACCTTATGGCGCCTGTCATCCGGTTTGGCGGCTTTGGGGAATCCGGCATTCGTTCACTCATTTTTGTCGTTCAGCCGAAATATATCTTTTCAATTGAGAATATTGAGATTGTGTAATTACTCTCCCTTTGCCCGGCAACACGCTTCCCGCATGGGATCATGCGTCGGTCCCTCTCTTCGGCTCATGATCCCCCAGGATCGTATGCCCCCGGTTTATTTTCCCAGGCGCCACCGGGTCGGGCTGAAGCTGTTGAACGAAACCTGCACATACGTATCCCTGAGATCTGCCGCAACGGCATCGGGGACTTCATAGATCAGGTACCCGTCAATGGCATTGCTGCTCCCGGGCCGGATGAAATAGCCCTGGCCGTTGGTATCGAAGCTGGGTTGGTACACGGTCGACTCATTATCCGTTGTCGTCCAGTTCTGCCCGAAGACGTTATACCCGGTCAGGAACGCATAGTCCCGCTTCTGCTGCCCGATCTCGCGGATCCACTGGTAGGGCAGGGCGTTGTAATTCGCGGTGTAATAATTGATCTCATCCTGGGTGAGGACGGATGTGTCGAAATAGATAGTATGGGTGTAGGTCTGGCCGTTATTGGTGACGACGAACTGGTCTGCCGATGGCACGATCGCACCCGTACGCCCGGTGTCCTCGATACGGATGAAGATGACAAGGAACGTGTCACCGGTTGAAGCCGGTGTCTGCTCAACGAACCGGTTCCAGTCCATATCCCACCAGAAATAGAACGGCAGGGTCGTTACGTTGTACACCGTTGCCAGACAGGGGCGGCTGTCATCGCCGTACCAGTAGGATTCGCCGATGTCGAGCGCGTCCTTGACCGGGACCGCAGATGTGGCGGACGGTGCTGCCGGCACCGATGCCGGGGTCACCGTGGACGCAGGGGGTGTGGCGGCTGCAACCACCGATGAGGACCCCGTATCCCCACCGCCCTCCGAAGCCAGGAATGCGGCCAGCCGGGCGCTCTTGTCGGAAGAGTCCGTGGTGTTCGCTGCAGCGGACCCTGGCAGGTGCAGGAAGCCGAGCAGGCCGGGCGCTGCGGATGAACCTGAATCCATCGATGGAGTGGCCGGACTAAAGAGGTGGCCGGTGAAGATACAGGACGCGACGAAGATACAACAGACCCCAAGCGCAATCGCGGCCAACCGGGCCCGGCGGTTGCGCGTCCGTATCTTTGCGAGCCTCAGCAAAAAGAGGGAACCGAGCGTGCCAATCGCGCACAGGACGAGGGCGATGGGAAGAACGGTCAGCAGTCCTGCCGGCCCGTTCGATCCTCCGGGCGAGAGGCCGGGTATGACGAGGGTAAGAACCATCAGGATTACCGCGACGAGTGCGAACGGGGCAAGCCTGATGAGGAAGGGACGGACGACGCCTCGAAGCTTCCCGGGACTGGATGACTGTGGCTTCCGAACAGCTCCATGATCTGCGCCGACCGTGGCCGTGCTAGCTTGTGTTTTCTTTACGCTGTTGCCATGTGCCGGCATGCGAATCCTCTGGCGGAGCGAGTGAAAGTATCGCACGATGCCGGCACCGGCCGACAGGATCTTTTTCCCCGGCCGGGGTTGTTTTTTGGGGTCGGCAACAGGAGTGACAACCGGGATTACATCGACACTTTGTCGATCCGGTGCAGGATCTGCCGGTGTTTCGGATGTATGGATCTCTTCCGGCCGGGAAATCAAATCCTCCGATGCAGAAGGGGCAGTCGCCATATCGAAACATGAGGCCATAGCCTCTGGTTTTTTCCTGCGGAACCGGTCTGAAACCAATCCGCAAAGTGAAACCAGGCTGCTGTCCTGATGGCCCTGTGTCTTTGCTGTGGCATAGAAAAGGATTGCCTTTGCCGAGAGGTTGATGAACAGTACGATGACAATGAGGACAAACCCGGCGGCAAAAATGGAGGATACGGGAAAGACATTGGAATTTTCATAAGAAGTATATATGAATACTGGTAATGACCCGACTAGATTATTGAGGGGATCAATTCTCACTCCTAGAAGAAATTGGGGATTTAGAACAATCCTGAACTCTGGCAGGTACTGGGAATATCCCGCGGTCAATAAAACAACTGCCGATTCTTCTGCTGCCCTGCCGAAGCCCAGGATAGCTCCGATTATGATACCGGAGAATGCAGAAGGGATAGTGATATTGCGTATCGTCAGCCATTTTGTCGCACCTAGAGCATAGCTGCCTTCTTCAAGTTCAGCAGGTACACGCATAAGTGCGTCCTCAGTTCCGCGCTCAATCACCGGAAGTATCAGGGTCGCTAATGCGATTGATCCTGCAAGGAGTGATTCTCCCCCGGTAAAGGGTTTGAGATATATAACAAGGACTGCTGCGCCGAATATCCCCAAGACAATCGAAGGGGTACCTGAGAGAACTTCGATCATCAATCGAAAAAACCGGGTGATTTGGTTGTCGGATGCATATTTCTGGAGATATATAGCTGTTCCGACCCCGAAAGGAATCGCAATTATGGTAGAGGTAACGGCCAAAAGGAAAGTACCGGCGATTGCATTTGCGATTCCGGTCCCGAGACCCAATCCCGTATTAATCTCTGAGAATAGAATGAAATGCAACTTTAAGGATGCAACTCCTTTCAGGAAAACGTCTGCGAGGATGAAAATTAGCATCCCTGCGGCAAAGAGCGCGGCAGCTCCGCAGATCGCCATCATGATAGTACCCTTCAGATATCTGAGTTTCAAGTGACGCCTTCCATCCGCTTTTTCAATCGGTTACTGATGATGTGGATCACAACAACAAACCCGATCTCAATGATCATGAGAACAGCACCAATGGCAAAAAGCGCACTCCGCCCTTCAGGTTCAACGACATAATAACCAATATCCAAGAGAATTTTGGCGGTCATCGGCTCGCCCACATCAAGAAACGACTTGGGGGTAATTCCAATATTTCCTACAAGCATTACGACTGCCATCGTCTCGCCCATCGCGCGCATGGTGCCTAGGATTAAGCCGGTGATGATCCCGGAAAGTGAGGCAGGGATTACAAGATGCCGAATGGTTTCCCATTTTGTTGCCCCGAGTGCAGTCGAACCTTCCCGCAGTTCCACAGGAACCCCCCGCATTGCCTCCCGCGCGAGAGCGACAACAGTTGGAAGGATCATGAGGGCAAGAACGGTAGCTGCCAGAGGGATGCCGAGTCCATTATCATTCTCATACTGGAACAGGGGAATAACTCCAAGGGTTTTCCCTATGAACGGATTGATAAAATCAGCGAAATAGCTGCGCAGGATAAAAAAGCCGAAAATACCGTATACAACTGAAGGTACCCCAACCAGCAGTTCTATCATGGTACTCATAATCTGATCGAGCCAGGGCGGGGCCCACTCGGAAAGGAATATTGCCGTTGCAAGACCCAGCGGGCACGCTATAGCGACAGTGACGATTGTCAACATCAGGGTTGCGATAATGAATGGCCGGATACCAAACTGGTGGCTTGGATAGTCCCACGTCGATCCGAAAATAAACCCTAGGCCCTCATGTCCAAGTACCGGGGCAGCAGCGAACAGGATATACCCGATAATTATGATGACACTCAGGGCAGTTGCAATAGAACAGGAGAGAAAGAGAATTTTGTGAATATCAGGCTTTCCGTTCATGGTAAAAAAGAAAAAAAATTAAAGATTATATGTTTAGCTTGTAGGCGCGAAGTCGTAGATCGAGTACATACCGGCGTTTTCGTACGCTGTTGCCTCGGTCGGTGCCTTGGCGAAGTTGATCAGGTTAGTAACAACTGAGCTTGCAGAGCTGCTCCCAGAGCTTGTGATGATACCTGCCGCGTTTGATACGGTGGGCGAGTTGCCTCTGGTAATCCAGTAGAGACCGCCGGTAAGCTTCTGCGGGTAGTTCGAAGTGGAAATAGTCTGTGAGTTACCCTTTACCCAGTCCTTGAGCGCAGCCTCGATGTTGGCGTGAGTCGGGACATAGGTGATACTGTCTTGGGAAACTCCCATAAGAGAAATACCTGAAGCGGACGTGTTGCTCAAAATACCGCCAGAGATTGCGTAGCCTGAATCAACGAACCCAATGACGGGCTTTGCAGAGGTTCCTGCCTGAACTGCAGCGAGCATCTGTGCATTGCCTGGCTCGGTGGTAATGCCCGAGAACCCGGGGGTCTTATTTGCGGACATTGCGCTGCCAGCCCAGCCGAATGCTGTTGACATTGTACCGGAGGAAGCCTCGCGCTGTAACATTGTTACACCTGATGCGATTGGATCGGCGCCTGTGGTAGCTGCTGTGGTCTTACCACCATTAGTGGAGGCATCGAGGTATGCAGTGTTTAAGTCAGCTGCGTCGATAACATTGCCTGCAACTGCTACTTTGCTGGCATCCTGGATCCAAACGACACCACGGCCACCGATCATCGTGTAGTAGAGGTTCTGGAAGTTGGGATCGTTCGGGTTTGCTGCCTGTGCAGAGGTGATTGCGCTTGCGGATGATGATGCACCAATGTCAGCAATACCATTTGCTACTGCTACGACACCGGCACCAGAGCCGCCACCCTGGACATTCAGCTGGACGCCGGGGTTGAGCTTCTGGTAGTCACTCTGGAGGTTAAGCTCGGCCGGCTGAAGCGTGGTCGAACCAGCGACGAGAACCTGGGTCTGGGAAGCGGATGCTGCCTGACCTGCATTCGCCTGTTTCGATACATCTGAAGAGAAGGTACCCATAATGGTACCTACGGCGACAGCACCGATGACGGCGACGACGATAAGGACGAGCGTCGCGACAATCGGTGAGACTGCCATATCATGGTTCATGCGTTTCTTGTTTGCGTACATTGCTGTTTCACCTTTGCTTGGGTGTTTTTGTGGATGGATTGGAGAGAAATTTGTAGAGAGATTGCTTGTGTGCTTTCGGAGTTCTTGGTGTGCTTTTCTGAGTTCTTGCTGGTGAAGTTCATTCATCCCCCACAGATGTCAATTCACCAATCAGCATATCGACTTGAGACTATATATTTTTAGCGCTTTTGATATAGATTTAAGGCTTTGCAATATAGCGAACCCAATAGGGTATAGAGATGCTTGTTCTTCGACGGGGAGATGGGACGGGGTACATTTTGAGGGGGGGCAGGACCCGGTCCGGTACCGGCATCGCACCTCCCGGGCCTGATGCGACGCACACACCTGCAGCGATGGGGACGTATCCGATCAACTTCACTGCGGTGAGGAGCGGGACCCGGACGGAGGAGAAGGTGGGACCTAGTTTGCCCTCCTCACCAACCTACAACCATTTAACTCCCGCCCTCAGATCCGGATCCATGGTGCAGCAGGACCACGTCCATATCATCAGTGCCGGCGGGAACATCCACACCGCGTACCCGGCCATCTTCCGCACGCTCCCATCCATCACCCGGACGTATGTCCTTGCTGAAAGCGCAGTCTACGAATTATCGCGAGACCCGGAGACCGAAAAGAAACGGGCCGCCACCCGTAAAGCGGCCTCGGCTGTAAAGGAGATCTCCGCAACGCTTTCCATTCCCTTCTCACGGGAGCTCGTCTTCCCGCCCGTGTACGCGTCCGCCCGCGATATACTCATAAGGATCCACCGGGAAGTCCCGGTGGCCCGCTTCACCTTCGATCTCTCGGGAGGGGCAAAACCTCTCTGCATGGCGCTTTTTGCATTTGCCCCGTGGGTGGGCGGGGAGGTGTACTCCACGTTCGATGAAAAAGTCCCGCGGCATGTCCCGCTGCCGGACCGGCCGATCCGGTCAATGCTTGCAAACCCCAATTACCAGGTTATCCTTGCCCTCCTCCTTCGTCCCGTAAAAAAGGATGCGGGGAAACGGGTGTCCCGGGCTGGGTTTCCCGTGAATACCTCTTCAAACAACTCTGGTCGGTCTATGTCCCGTCCCGTTCAAAACCCGGAAAACCGGATGCCGCCCCGGCGAGGGTGGTAACCTATACCCACGGCCGGAAACCCGCAACCGAGCTGACGCACGGGACATTCTCCGATTTCATGAAAGCCCTGGCGGACACCGGGCTGGTTCTTGAGGAGTCTCTCCCGGAAAACACCCGGCAGAAACGGTACCGGATTACCGAAAACGGGGAGATCGCGTTCCGGTTCTTTTCCGATCCCGCCACCGGCACCCTTGTCCGTACAGTGCTGGAAAAAGCATAACACGGCCGGATCAAACTTTCAAACCGGAAAAAATCCGGCAAAAAATTTTTCGGCCCGAAAAAAAGGTGTCAGTTTGCCTGCCGCGACACGGATAATTATCCGCTCGGCGGATGTACAACTGACACCTCTTTTTTTGTAACGACGAAGCCTTTTGGGCGAATCGCGTTTTTTCCGGAAAATGCCGGGCCGCCCGATCCGGCAAAAGTTTTTCGTCCGCAAAAAAATCCGGAATTTATTTTTCAACAGGAAAAAGTCCCGGCCCTTACTGACAGTTTGATCGGTTTTTCGATCGCGGATTGCAAGGCAATGACGGGAATATCTGGCACTCGGTGCTCATGATGCCTTTGTTACCGGATAAGATGCATCCTTCTCCGGCAGGTTGATTTCCAGCATGACCGGGCAATGGTCCGATCCCATATATTGCGGCATGATCGCTGCGTCCAGTACGTACGGTCGTACCGGCTCATTCACAAAGAAATAATCGAGACGCCACCCATAGTTCTTTTTCCTTGCATCGTGCTGGAACGGCCACCGGGTATAATGACCGGATTCCCGGTGAAACATCCGGAATGTATCGGTAAAACCGAGCTGGATAAGGCAGTCGATCTTCCCCCGCTCGTCCGGGGAAATGCCAATTTGCTGGACCGGCTTTTTGGGAGGATTGTAGAGATCCTTATCGGTGTGCGCCACGTTGAAATCGCCGCAGACGATCACCGGCAGGTTTGCCGGCACCTGCCTGATGTAGGAAAGGAATGCATCGTAGAACCGCAGCTTGTTGTCGAGGTTTCCCATCGGTTTGATCCCGAGCGGGAAATAGATGTTGAGCAGGAGAAACGTGCCGTAATCTGCAATAAGGACGCGCCCTGCACTATCAAACTGGGGATCGCCAAAACCAAATTTTACGGACAACGGTTCCTGCCGGGAAAAGAGCCCGACCCCTGCGATGCTCCCCGGCCGGACCGCAGAAAAATACGTATGGTAGCCACACAGGTCCCTGACCTTTTCCGGGAGTTTTTCCGCCGGAGCTTTTGTTTCCTGTACGCAGACGATCCCCGGGTTGTGCCGGAACACCGGCAGAAAATATTTCCGGTCGTAACACGTACGCAGCCCGTTCACGTTCCACGAGAGAAGCGCGAGCGTCATACTACCCATCCCGGTCGTCCTCCTTGGCAGAACCCGGGAAAACTAATGTCCGGCAGACCACAACGGCCGGAGGTCCCACCCGACAATTTCCCGGAGTGAGAACACGCAGCCATGTTCATTTTTTCTGCTCTTTTCGTTCATCCCGGAGTTCCCCGAGGATCTGCCTGATCTCTGCTACATCCCGGACGTACATCCTCCGCAGGACCTGCACCTGCCGGTCCTGCCAGAGACTGAATCCAAAGAACAGTACAAAGAACCCGAGTGCGATGGCGAGGGCACCCCACTTGACCGTATACGGCCACGTGAGAAGATAGAACCCCTGGTATATGAAAAGCGGGCCGGCAATCATGAAAATGATCGAGCCGATTACATTTACCAGGTTCTGCCGCCTGAAATCGTCATCACTTACCGGGCTGTCATCAATAAGCAGTTCTTTTATGTCCGGCACTTTCATACGCGCTTCACCCCATGGCGGGGAAGAATTTTTCCTGTTCGGATAGGTGAATTTACCGTCATCTGGATTACCCCTCTCATACGCGGCTCTCGTTTTTTATGTGAAATCACTGCTCAGTACCTGGAGCTCAGGATAGATCCGCCGCATCTCCTGCACGGCGTTTTCGGTGTCTTTGAGATTCCGGGAAAATTCGCCGGGATTGTGATTGTGATCGGCAAGTACGGCTTTCATACAGGACTGGTCGGCAGCATCCGAACTTGCAAGAATCTCGTCAACCCGCTCAAGGACCATGGCGATCGTAAAACCGGACGCAGTTGCGGGCGAGGCACTTGCCTTAGCGGCAAGAAAATACGATTCCGACTGGTTGATCTCCTCTTCCCCGGTTGAAAACTCATCGCACACGGCCATTTTTTCCGCGTTCGTTTTTAAGCTGGGAACCGTTGCGAGGTCCACCAGTGCCCCCGTACTTTTTGTATACCCCGAAAGAAACGTCGATACCCCGGCCTGCCACGCGGTGGCATAGGTCTGATCTTCTGCATTCGTGGTAACAAGATCATGGGAATACCCGCTCACTCCTGCCTGTACATACTCGTTTCCCGGCTGTGCGACCTCCTTGTAGAATACCTGCGATCCAAAGGCAAAGATCGATTGCGCATCCAGCCCGCCCGTAGTCCCGGCGGCAGATGAGGAAGAGGTATGAATATCGGCACCGACAAAGGCAGTCGTCGTAAGCATCGCCCCGATAAGGATACAGAATTTTAAGATAAATGCGTTCATGGCCCCAAAAACCCCGGACGTTCCTGGCAGGAAGTGAATCTCAGGGCTGCCCGGCCTCTGGTAATTATGTATAATCTCTATAGTTATTAAGATTTGGAATTGTATAGTATATATTTAGAGAGTTTTGTAAGATGACAGGATTATCGTCAGAAACCGTTCATGGGGCGTAGTGGGAATTACCCCATCCGTACAGGCTCGGTTCTACAGAGACGGCATTCAGTTGAACCGATAAGAAACCCGGGTGCAGGATGATTTTGTCTAAAAAGAGAGGTATAGTTTTGGAAGAGTGCGTCACGATCCCGCCCGTTTGGGGACGGCGATCATGATCGCCAGAGAAAGGATGCAAAAGATAAGGATGGTTGCAATGACCGGGAGAACGTCATAACTCCCATACATCGATACGCTTCCTAGGGTAAGAAGCATGAGACAGGCAGCAGCGGGAATAATTCCCATACTACATCTGCATTTTCCTGGGTCTGTTTGTGTTCTGCTCACGGGTAGTCTCATTTCCATTCAGTACGGGTCTCCCCTGCTCAAAGCCCGCACTACCTGCTCGATCCAGTAATATGGCCGGGGTATGATATATTCTTTTTGAAATCTAAATATATTCGACTCTGATTACTATAGAGACTATTGAGAGCTGAGTTTACGTGGACAAATGTTCCTGCCGGATGAAAGCGTATCCAAACAGACAGACGGCAATAATAATGGATAAAACTGAGAGGGTGAAGATGCCATCCGAGTACCACGCATTCCTGAATTGCCATGACATCCCGCCCAGCACATGGGTAACACTCACAAGAAGTACCAGGACAACGCCGTACTGGTAATACCGGGTGGGCCTGAGAATACGAAGGACTGCATAGGCTGCACCATAATAGAATAAAACAATGGCAACCAGATAGACTGCTATAATATTATGGGCAACGGCAAACCGTACGAGAGGACTTGCCTCCCACTGGAGGATCATTCCGGTATTTTCTGCCAGAAAAAACGTGAGGGAATAATCCAGTATCACTGCCAATGAGGGAATGAGGGCAACGTATGCCGGCGTATCATAGATGCGCCTGAACAGGACTGGGATGATCTGCATGATGGTCGCATCCCGGAGACTCTCCTCTTGTAAGCGGATCTCTGTGGGGGATATTCCTAATTTAAGCCATTTTTACTATATATACTTGTTGCAAAAAACAAACCGTTTTAAAGGGCAATTATGGTATATTCTCCAGAAACTACCAAGGATCTTCAGACATCTCCCTTTTACGGAGATTTCCCGTACAGATTTTTCAGAATCCCAAAAATCAGGCTCAAAGAACTTATGAGATGAGAAATGCAAACGATACATAATGGCGTCAGTACAGGGCAGTGAGGATCTTCCGGAAAAGAGCGTAATCCTGATCGAGGAAAATACAGGGCTGGTTAAATCGATCTATGCACAGTACATTGCCGCAGAAACTGCATCTGCCGGAAAAGACGTATGCTACGTCACGCCCCGGGATGCAGTGGATATCCGCAGCCAGATGACCCATCTCAGGATTTTACCGGAAACTGGTTTTCACATCGAAGAGATGCACAGGATGGACCCGGACGCGCTTCTTGATCTGCTTACCCTCCATAGTAAAGGGGACCTGGCGATCGTGGACCAGTTTTCATTCTATTTCATCGATATTTCCCTTGTGGGGTTCCGTGATGCTGTTTCCCGTCTTATTGCTGCGGCAAAAACCGGCAGGATTTTTCTCCTGCTCGTAGACCGGGAAATTCTCCCGCAGCAGCATGAAATGTTGCTGCGGGCGATGGCAGACGGGGTCATCCAGATCACGACCGTTGCCGAAGGAGACAAAATCAAAAGGTATCTCAATATCCCCAAGATGCAGGGGGCACGACTTATTGAAAAGATGCTGCCCTTCACGGTCACCGATGAAGGGTTCCTGATCGATACCCGTGAACGGCACGGCTGACAACACATCTTTTCCTGGCACAGCTGTGCTGCCGGGACCGGAAAAATAACTCAGCTCGTTCTTGAAAAACCATTGATAAGTCGGGTCTCTTTTTATCCAAGATGGTGGAGAAACCGGTTTATAAACGGGATCGAAAAAGCACACGCCACGCTCATAGTTAAAGGAGGGTATTACAGGGATTACAGGAATTTTTTTTATTATGAATCAGCGGGAAAATATAATGATAGTTACCGGAACAGCCCCGGTTATTCCGCCAGATGGAGCGTGAAGCGGATCGCAGCGCCGGATGCCGGCTCTCCCGGCACGCGATCGTCAGCCCATACCCGGCCGCCATATCCTTCCACCAGCATCTTGACAATGTGAAGACCCAGGCCATAGCTGCTCCGCGTTTTAGAATCCTGTGCGAACCGGTCAAAAACCTGTGATTTCATGGAATCGGGAATTCCCGGCCCGTTATCGGTAACCGATATCTCAAGCATCCTCTCACCTGCATCCCGGGCGGCGACCTCAATGAGAACACCGGATCCCCCAAACTTGAGGCTGTTCGAAAAAATATTATCGAAAACGACGCCGAGCATATCGTTGGCGAGGACATTACGGTTGCATCCCTCGAGAGCGATATTCATTTTTGGCTTGGCGGCGATCTCTTTTTTCAGGATATCCGAGAGATCGACGTTAACGACACCAGGCTGCATCTTGTAAATCCGGCTGATCGTCTCGATATTACGGATCACGTTGCTGCTCTTTTGCGCAAGCGCGCTGATCTTTTTGAGAAAACGTTTTTCATTCTCACCTGCGGTATCTTCAAGATACTCGGCATACCCCCGCAGGCCCATAATCGCATTGAGTATCTCGTAGGTTATCACGTCCAGGTAGATATCCAGATACAGGTTCGCCTTCCGGTTAAGCTCCTCAAGATCCCGGTTACGCTGTGCGAGTTCGCTGCGGGCAACAGACAGTTCACCACGTCTTTCCTCAAGCTCGGAGAGCATATGGTTCAGGGCCCGGGCAAGCGAGGTGATCTCCTCGTCCCCTTTCTCCGGCATGCGCCGGGAAAGATCGTCCGACCGGCTGATAATTTTTATATCGTTATCAAGAGTACTGAGCGGCCCGAGGACGAAACGCTGTAATAACAACTGGACAGTGATAATAAACAAGGCACTCAGTGCAATAATGGCTGCCGCAACGATCAGGATCGATGATTGGACCTGCATGTACACAGGGCGTTCAGTCATGACATCGACCCTCAGGAATGTCGGCTTGTCCTCGATCCCGGTAATCACTGCCGTACCCTCGATCTGGCTGTCATTGACCGGCTGGCTGAGGATCCCGCCTTTTTTCATTTTCTGTATATCCCCGTCGCTCAGGACGCCGGTATTGCCAGTCGGTGAAAATGGCTGGATCGATATGTCCGGGATCTGGAGGGCGCCGTTCATATCGTCAATCCTCTGGCCGGTGAGGATGCGTACCAGCACAAGGGTACCCTGCGAAGGATCTGACTGGTTGCTCCCCCGGATCGAGTATCCGGCAAGAATGACAGGTACCCCGTTAACAAATGACATCCCCCGTCGTCCCGAGACCCCGCCGGGTACTCCTGCAGGGATAATGCTGTTACCGATTATCGTATCCAGCTGCCCCACACTGATGCCCGAACCTCCATTATTTACGCTTGTTTCTTCAGAAAAGACCAGTTTCCCCGATGTGTTGTAAACGAGAAGGTAGTCAATACCAAGGGTACTGAGCAGGAGCGGCTGGTTGAGCGTGCAGGAAGTCCCGGATACATTGAACCTATTGAACCCGTTGAACTCTCCCGCAAAAGCATAGGTCCCATCCTGGCTGGCGAGGTCCTTGCAGTTGGCCGCAACGACCTGTTCCTGATCGTTGAGGTTTGCAATGACCCGCTCGACGTTTGCCGTCATCTCCTGTTTTTCAATCGTCCGGAACGAATCGAGGATAACGAACTGGGTGATGAAACTTAAGACTATCAAAAAAACAAAGGTCATTGCCCCAAGAATCAACCGGGAACGCGTGCGGACTTTCATCGATGAACCTAATATGAGTTTATGTCGTAATCATATCATATTTTCTTCTATAGTCTCTATTGTAATATTTAGCAATACACCGTGACAACCATTTATTTCAGGAAAATGTCTGTTATGTGTGATACCCTGACCGGAATTATTCCGAGACGATTACCCCCCATTTGGAAATGGTGGTCTGCTCAATAACCTGTGCAGGAGATTGGCTTACTTTACATTCATGCGGGCTCAGAGGAAACCGTATACAATAATGCGTCCCATCGTGATTCGTAAACGTGATCGTTCCTTTGAGCTGCCGTACCAGCATATGCGTCAGTCTTATACCGAGGGTCTCTGATTTGGAAAAATCATATGACACTGGAATGCCCCTGCCATTATCGAAAAAATCCAGTACGCAGATACCGTCACTACCCGCCGCAAGGGTAAGATGAATCTCTGACCCGGTCGGCTCTTTGAATGCGTACTTCAGCGAATTTGTCGCAAGCTCATTGATGATAAGCCCGCAGGGAATAGCCTTGTCGATGTCGAGAACGATTCCCGGTGCCTGCACAGAACAGGTCGTCCCCTGGTTCACCGAGGCGGAAACAACATTTTTTAAAAGATCGGAGAAATAGTCTTCCGCGCCAATGAGACCGGAGACCTGGGACTGGTACAGTTTCTCGTGGATCAGCGCCATTGTCATCACCCGTCCCTGCATTTCGGCATACTGGGAGCGTTCGTACTCGTTTGCAGCCCTGAGCGCATTCAGCTCCAGAAGGCTCATGATGACCTGCATGTTGTTCTTGACCCGGTGATGCACCTCCTTAAGCAGGATTTCTTTTTCTGTCAGCGACTGCCGGAGGGTATCCTCGTACTGTTTGCGCCCGGTAATATCCATGAGGGTACAGAGAATGAAGGGACCGAAAAATTTGCGTGCGGATATCTGGAACTGGCGCGGCATACCTGACGCAGTAAGGAGCGTGCATTTTCTGTGAGCGGCCCCCCCGCCGGCATTCACTTCGTCAGAAAGATCGCGGCACTGCTCCGTTGTCTCGAAAAGATCGCAGAATGAAGGCAGGCTCGATACCTCATATTCATAGCCCAGCGGGGCAAGGAAACCAGGATTTGCCTCGGCGATATGCCCGGTATCACGGTCAAAGATGACAATCCCTGCCTCCGACATTGCAAAGATATCCTGGTATCGCTTTTTCAGCCCGGATATATTCTCCGATAACATCGTGATAATTCCTCCAATCCCAATAAATACGCCCATGGTGAAGCACGCCAGGGAGAGTACGTGCAGGTTCTCACCGACAAAGAGGACATTGAGAAGAACCAGGGAAAGACCCATGGCGATGGATGCGACAATACCATACCGGGGGAAGAAATATGCCGTCATGACAATTGGCAGAAGGAAAAGGTACTGGTAGAGATCCATAATTCCATGGGTCAGGCTGAATACAGCGACAGCAAGTGTGGCGACGGCAACGATAAGGATCAACAGGCGTATGATCCCGGGGTCCCCGGGGATCCGGACAAATGGGTTATCCGTCCCCTTCCAGGAGTCGTATTCAGGTGGCTGAACAGGCATGGAGATCCCTTTAATACATATATTGTAATTTTACACTATATTAAAGACAACTAAATATAGTCACAAACAAAAACACTACCTGCGAGATTATGATAAAACCCCTCACAAACCCCGCTGAAAAACGAATCCTTCTCGTGGAAGATGAAGGGCTTGTTGCCATGGTACTGGAGGAAACACTCAAACGGATTGGGTACTCGGTCGTCGGAATTGCCATGAGCGGCGAAGAAGCAATAGCAATGTCAGGGGAACTGTATCCTGACGTCATACTTATGGATATTCACCTGCAGGGAGAGACTGATGGAGTCGAGGCCGCGAAAAAGATCAAGGGATTATATGGAACGCCAATTATTTTCCTGACCGCGTACAGCGACGATGAGACCATCAGGCATGCCGTCATGGCCGAAGCTGACGGTTACCTGGTCAAACCGATCAATACCCAGGAACTTTTCGCCGGCATCGAGAGCGCTCTTTATAAGAAACGCAAACTCGATTTTTTTATGGAACAGCAGGCAGCCACAACCAGGCCGGTCTGCCCGTGCAATACCCCTATGATCCAGACATTCTCTACGACAAAAAATGGGGAGATGATACCGGTTGGCTGGGTCTGTCCCAGCTGTCATCATTTTGTGCAGGGTGCGTGATTAATTCTCCCCGGTTTTCTAACTCTTTTTTCTGGTTCCGTCATAATTATTACCATGGAATTGTCCAGACTTTCCATTCCCCATTTTCAAACGATTCTTCAAAATTGTAAAACACAGGAACAGTCTGCATTTGTGTAGAATTGGGAGAAACGGGTCCGTGCCAATACACCATTACCCTGATGTTTACTGCAGTGGCATTACTGGTTTCATTCAGGATCTCGTAACCCGTCAGGGTGGCATTTTGACTGAGAAATGCGTTATCTTTGTTGACTGTTACGAATTGCCCGAAAGAAACTTCCTGCTTGATCTCGTTTGGCTCAAGATCATACAGCCTTACGATATCCTTATTGTTTACTGCATCCACCCATTCCTGGATACCGGTTTCAGGGTCGGAATAAGCCACGACCGTTTTGTTCATCACTGAAGCTGGCAGGGATGCAGTGCATCCTGAAATACTTACGAATGCGAGAATACAAACAACTAGGGATATAATCCCCTGAACCTTCTTTACCATTCAGTTAACCTCCTCCTGATTTTGCAATCACCGTTGCTCTACCTGTTGCCCCGTTTGCTGTTGCGGTGATGAAGTACGTTCCCGGATCAGCACCAAGGATCACCTTCGTCATTACCTGCCCATTCTTATCCGACGTATCCGATGCCGGATTCACCGACCCTCCCGGCATTATGCTGAATGTAACGGAAGTGCTATTCACAGGATTGCCTGTTGTGTCCGTAAGCTGGAAAACGATTGAATTGACGAGCGGCAGCGATACAATTCCCTCCTGCTGATCCCCTGAGATAACCGTTATATTGACCTTTGGCCCGGTCTGTGCTGCCGGCGGAGGAAGGATGAACAATGCACATGCAATATATCCTACTGCCACAAGCACCACCACGTGCTTGAGCCCGTACCGTGCCTCGCCCTCGCTGATCTTTCCGATAATGAGACCCCCGAATATGGAGTTGAGGATGATCATGTGGAAGAACCCGCGGGCAAAATCGATGTCCCCGATATCGGTTTTGCCAAACATGTTTGAGATACTGAGTTGCTGCACGAACGGGAGCAGGCTCGTGGTCAGGATATAGACGATGAATATGATGATCGCCTGGGCAAAATAAAAGATCATCACGTACTGGTGCAGGTTTCCCTCTTTCTCCCGCTCGATGGAAATGATGCTCCGCATGTCTTCGGATGCCTTGAGAATCAGATCGGCAACCGATCCCCCTGAATAAGAGGCCTGGACAACGAGCATGGTGTACCGGGTGATCAGCTCCGAATGGAGTGATTTTGCCATTGCCTTCATCGATTCTTCAAAGGATTTCCCAAAGGTCATAGATGTCGATGCAATACGGATATGGGGGGTGAGAACGCCAAGATCGGTCTTGGAGAGCTCCTTTACCGCCTTGATCGGATCGAGACCACCCCGCATCAGTTCCGAGAGCTTGAAGAGGAATTCGGTATAGAGCTCTTCTTTTTTGCGGACGCCCCTTTTCTGGAGCGTGATATCGATGGCGTACGGGAGGATGGCGATTATCAGGGCAAATACCATTATCTCGTCAAGCCCCATGGCCGGGGTGGCCGGGGTCGATGGCGTTACAGGGGCGACTCCTCCGGTAGTATTACCATTATCGGTGTTCATCTGTGCCAGGTAAGCCTGCAGTGCCTTCTCCTTATCACTGGTAGTAGAAGCCTGCTGCTTTTCTGTCGTGTGCAGGGTATATCCCATCAGGAATGCGGTCAGGACGACCAGCAGTGCTACTGCTACCGGAAGGGCAATCGTGAAAAGTTCCCGTGGCGGGTTGTACCTGATCCGGATCCTCTCGATTATCTCGTTAAATTCGTCTATCTTTTTATGGACCGGGGAGTCCTTTGCAGGCGTTTTCATAGCAGATCAGGGAGTTGTGGAATATTTCACGGCCAGCATCTGGAGGAAGACCACGTTGATGAGCGGAATCAGCAGGTAGATCAGATAGTTGAACATATCATGCGCTGAAAAGGGCCCCAGCTGGATACCCAGTGCGCCGGAGATCACGACACCCAGAATGGCGAGGGTGATCGTCATGACCACCCCGCCGAGATACCCTTCACCAAACACGGCAAGCGACTCCACAAACTCCTTGTAAGTCTGGCGTCGGATCGCCATGAGTTCTTTTGACTTGGTCTCAAGATAGGATTTCAGTCCTCCACCACCGTAGATAATGTTGGTCATATCGATACAGATATCCCGGAACATATCGGATGGCGTGTTCTGTACCAGCCCGTTCATCGCGGTAACCACATCTTCGCCAAGGACATCCACGCGGAAAAGCACCTTGCGGAATTCATTGGAGATCTGCCCGTAGTCCTCCCGTGAAATTCTCCTGATAATATCAAGCGGTGTCGCGCCGGAGCTGGCAAGAATCGACATGAATGCAAGGGCGTACGGGATCTGGGTATCGATATCCCGCTTTTTATTCTCGATCTGGTTTTGCAGGTAAAAGGGAAACCCGATAGCGATCGCCGCGGAGCCGATCAGCGCAAAGAGCAGGATAAATGGGGCAGGGTCTGGTATCGAAAAGGGGCTCTGGGGAAGCAGGAAGAGGATTGCTGCAATAATGACCATAACAAACCCGACAAGAATGGTTGTTCCGATCCACAGGGACGTAAACATTCCCGGCGTCATCTCGAGATCGGCCTGGTAGATCAGTTTGATGATATCGCGGTTGGGGTTGCGATCGAAAGAACGGCCAAATGTATAGCAGAAACGCTTGTACTGCTCAAATAAATTCCCCAAACTGTCCGTTTCAGCAACCATGATTATCGAAACTTATTTATAGAGATTCTACTTAAATTATAGAGTATCAAGAAGAGTTATCTTCTTGACGCGTTTCATTGATTTGCACAAGGCAAATCCCCCACAGATGCTTTTTTAAGAAACACTTTCGGCAGGTGTTCACGCCAAAACCTTCGTTACCCGACCCGCCATGGAGCGGAATAGATCCGCCCGTATTCTCCATCAGGAGTTGCTTCACAGATCCTTTTTGCAGTCACCCATTCCCGAAGTCCCCTGAGATCTTCAGGATCAGGCACCATGAAAGTACGGTCTTTGGAAAGAGTGCCTTCAAGGGTATCCATCAGGATATTTCGCCGGGATAATATCTCAAACGTCCCGATCTGGCATTGCATGAATGACTCAAACCCCCGTCACTTCGCACTGAATCGTTCGAGATCGCAATTTCTGACAGCGACATATGTCAAACCCAGATTATCCGTCATATGATCGGGCTCTTCGGGCGATCGTTTCGGGTCTTCTGTTTCGGCATTTCCTGAAGGGACCGATTCGTCACATAACCGGGTTGTGTTGTGCCGGTAGGGCTTTACGCATAAACACATAGTTTGTACTTGTAGTATATACTTAAAATAATTTCTATATAGTGCATTACCCTAACCTCCCCCCCACATACATCTGATCGATTAAAAGTTCCCACGAATGCAATTTCAGGATGCTGCCCGTTCGTTCGAGGGTGAGTTGAAGACATAGAAAATATAAGATCCAAATCCTGAAAGTATTCCCCCCAGTACCACAAAAATAATTAAAATGCCAATGGTCAGGAGAGTATTACCATATCCTGTAAAAAGACTGGAATACTGATCCAACTGGTGTGCAATCAGGCTAATGATCTGCGCCACCCACATCACCTCAAGAAGAATCCCGATCATAATGCCGGAAATAAATCCGGCAAGTAATGCATCAGTTCTGCTTTTCAACCCGGAATTCCCCAGCCATGCGGCAAATACCCCCCATCCTTCAAAGATAACGATAATCAGAAAAGGGTAGATGGTGTTCCAGGCCAGTACCTTTGGATCGCTTAGCGTGAATCCCCCCTGTGAAAAAGCTTTGAGAAGAAGAGTATTGACCAGAACAAGGAGCACAATTGATTCCCCGCCGAGAGCACCGGCAATAAGCCCGCACTGGTTTATCGGGTTTGTCGTTAATTTTGACGTCAACCGGATCATTCTTTCCACCAAGGAACTGTAATTTTTGGACGAGTACCTGCCATCAGGGTACTTTATGCTTAACTGAATCCGCAGAAACTTACAACATAGTTTGTTTTCGAATTTATATATTTATTTCAAAGACTCTATTGAAAAACCCGGGAATTTCACCCTCCTGCCAGGAAGATCATAGCGAGTGCCACAAGAACAGCGGCAGCCAGGAACAGGAGATATGATACCTGCGAGTATTCCGGTGCACCGATCATGAGAACGCACCCTATGATGGCCAGCAGGAATCCTAAAAATATCTGGATGAGCGGACCATCCAGATTAATCATATTCGACGAGGATGTATAGGTCATATCGGTCTCCGGTACCCACTCCGGTTCATTTCAGGTACCTTTTGATTGTCCCATCCCGGAGATGAGCAGTATAGAACCGCGATTCATGCTATACCTTTCCGTGAGGGTAAATTCTGATCAGGTGAAATTTCTGGAAAAATTTCAATAAGCCACAATGCAATCTCATCCCGCAATTTCCGGAAATCCGCGAGGGTTTCATCCCGTGCTCTCCCAATTTCCGGGGGGGTGACAAAGTTCCTGTGAAAAAACCGGTCACTGTTCGGCAACATCTCTTCTGCAACAGAGCGGGCATTATCGCAGAGCGTGATCGCATAATCGAAGTTCTCGTTCCGGTACTGGTACAATGATGCAGGTTTGTGGTCTGAGATATCTATTTTCAATTCCTGCATGACCCTGACTGCGAAGGGGTTTACCCGGATTGGTGCCACACCGGCAGAAACAACTGCATACCGTCCGCCCCCCTTCTGTTGGAGAACCCCTTCAGCAATGGGGGACCTGACCGAATTAAAAGAGCAGATAAAAATCACGCGCTCTTTTTTCATATCTGCCCCCCCTTATCCGCTATTTTATTGATTTCGATCATGTGATTAACGCATATCAATATACAGTTTTTCGACATAGAATATACATATATATATATGTAAAAAGAACAACTGGAGATATGTATATTCATCATATTGTTTTAGTCAAGAGGTGAAAAGAAGATGGAAATACGCAGGGTCCAGATGACCGGGGGGTCATCGTTTGTCGTTACGCTGCCCAAAGACTGGATAACGGAAATGCGGATCAGGAAGAACGATCCCGTCGGCCTGATCACCCAGCCTGACGGGACGCTGCTTGTCACGAAAAAAACCACGGACGAACCGGTCCAGCGGGTCAAGGAGATCGATATCGGGCACATCACCGATCCCTCGTTCCTCTTCAGGATCCTGATCGGTACCTACATTACCGGGTTTACTACGATCCGGGTCAGTTCGAAACAGCGGTTTCCCCCGTTCGTCCGCACGGTCGTGCGGGACTACACCCAGATGACCATCGGGCAGGAAGTGGTCGAGGAGACCGATACGCTCATCACGATAAAAGACCTTCTCAACCCGGCGGAGATGCCGTTTGACAACACCATAAAAAGGATGTTTGTGATCGTCAGGAACATGCACGAGGATGCCATAACGGCGCTCGAAACCCACAACCATGACCTCGCCACCGATGTGATCAACCGGGACATGGACTCGGATCGCCTCAACTGGCTGATCGCACGCCAGACCAACATGATCATGCAGAACCCCTCCCTGTCCCGGAAGATGGAGGTCTCGACCGGCATGGCGATGTATTATCACCTCATCAGCCGGATCATCGAGCGGATCGGCGACCATGCCGTACGGCTGGCCGAGAATTCCCGGCCGATCATGGATGCCGATCTCGACCCGAAGATCATGACTGCGTTAAAGAAAGCAAGCGTCCTGTCCATGCAGATCTTTGACAAAAGTATCATCTCGTTTTTCAATGCCGATATCAGGGAAGCCCACAAGACCATCGAGTCGATCGCGGCGCTGGAACACATCTGCGGGGATATCAGCAACATGGCGTTCAAGCAGGAGACCGTTGCCGCGATTTCTATCAGTTATATCGCCGAGAGCATCCGCAGGGCGGGTGAATATTCTGAGGATATTGCCGAGAACGT